>NZ_JALIGC010000038.1:0-572469 GCF_024764775.1 Scandinavium manionii
TTGCATGTGTTAGGCCTGCCGCCAGCGTTCAATCTGAGCCATGATCAAACTCTTCAATTTAAGTTTGATGCTCATGAATTAAACTTCGTAATGAATTACGTATGTTCACTCATAAGACTTGGTATTCTATTTAGCGTCTTTCGACGTTTAAGAATCCATGTCACTTTGAGTGCCCACACAGATTGTCTGATAAATTGTTAAAGAGCAGTGAGTTACGCGCTTTCGCTTGCTAACTCGAGGTGGCGTATATTACGCTTTCCTCTTTCAGAGTCAACCCTTAATTTCAGGATTTTTAACTCTCATCGCCGCCGGTACACTGTGAAGTTGTTCACATGTTCCGTGTCGATGGAGGCGCATTATAGGGAGCTGCTGAGGAATGACAAGCGGAAAAATGCATTTTTATTTCAACCGCTCATCTTTTCACCTGAACGCTTACTTATTCTGCTTTTTGATGGCTGCAGGCAGCGCTGCAAGGCTATCAAGCACCCAATCTGCTGCATTTTCAGCCTCTTCGGTTACTGGCTTGCCGGTACGCACTAATACTTTAGTACCCACGCCTGCAGCTGCAGCCGCCAGCATATCCTCAACTTTGTCGCCAACCATAAAGGAGGCGTCCATATCGATATGAAGGAAATCACGGGCAGAAATCAACATTCCCGGATGTGGCTTACGGCAATCGCAAACCTGGCGGTACTCTTCTACTGTTCCTTGCGGATGATGCGGACAGAAATAGATGCCGTCCAGGTCAACACCACGATCGGCAAGAGACCAGTCCATCCACTCAGTTAATGTTTCGAACTGGGCTTCGGTAAATTTGCCACGCGCAATTCCAGACTGGTTGGTCACCAACACCAGCGCATAGCCCATCTCTTTTAGCTCACGCATAGCGTCAATGGCGCCATCGATAAATTCGAATGCGTCGATTTCGTGGACGTAACCGTGATCGACATTAATAGTGCCATCACGGTCTAAAAAAATAGCGGGTACGGTTTTTGCCACCGGTTTGCTCCTGAGTAAGGCTTGTGCCGCTAGTATCTCATTTTTCCTGCGCCAAGAAAGTGCTCATTATTACCCTCCCGGATTGATTTAGACGTCTGGATGCCTTAACATCCATTTCATTGACGGTCGCTGCACGCTACAGCAGCAGAAAATGCCACGGCAAATCACCATACGATAATAAATAGCTAATGATAAAACTTTCGAGTATCACCAAAGTGTTCCAGCAAGGCAATAAAAGCATTCAGGCGTTGAATAACGTCAGCCTGCATGTGCCTGCCGGGCAAATTTACGGCGTCATCGGAGCATCAGGTGCAGGTAAAAGCACGCTGATCCGCTGCGTCAATTTACTCGAGCGCCCAACCCAGGGAAGCGTTCTTGTTGATGGGCAGGACTTAACTGCCCTTTCCGAGTCACAATTAACCAAAGCACGTCGCCAGATTGGCATGATTTTCCAGCATTTTAACCTGCTGGCATCACGTACCGTTTTCGGGAACGTTGCCCTGCCGCTTGAGCTGGACAACACCTCTAAAGTAGAAGTGAAGCGTCGCGTGACGGAACTGCTGGAGCTGGTTGGTCTGTCAGATAAGCATGACAGCTACCCGGCAAACCTTTCCGGTGGTCAGAAACAGCGTGTGGCCATCGCCCGTGCGCTGGCAAGCAATCCAAAAGTTCTGCTGTGTGATGAAGCCACCAGCGCACTGGATCCGGCTACTACCCGTTCTATTCTCGAACTGTTGAAAGACATTAACCGTCGTCTCGGCCTGACCATTCTATTGATCACGCACGAAATGGACGTGGTTAAGCGTATCTGTGACTGCGTGGCGGTTATCAGTAACGGTGAGCTGATTGAGCAGGATACGGTGAGTGAAGTGTTCTCTCATCCGAAAACGCCACTGGCGCAACAATTCATTCAGTCCACGCTGCACCTGGACATTCCGGAAGACTATCTGACTCGCCTGAAACCAGAACAGCTGGCGGACAGCGTGCCAATGCTGCGTATGGAATTTACCGGCCAGTCCGTTGATGCACCTCTGCTGTCAGAAACCGCCCGCCGCTTTAATGTGAATAACAACATTATTAGTGCACAGATGGATTACGCCGGTGGCGTGAAGTTCGGCATCATGCTGACTGAAATGCACGGTACACAACAAGATACACAAGCCGCCATTGCCTGGCTGCAGGAACACCATGTGAAAGTAGAGGTACTGGGTTATGTCTGAGCCGATGATGTGGTTACTGGCGCGTGGCGTCTGGGAAACGTTGGCAATGACCTTTGTTTCCGGTTTCTTTGGTTTCGTATTGGGTCTGCCTGTGGGCGTGCTGCTGTATGTCACTCGTCCTGGCCAGATTGCTGAGAACGTGAAGCTGTACAGCATCCTCTCTGCGATGGTGAATATCTTCCGTTCGATTCCATTCATTATCCTGCTGGTATGGATGATTCCATTTACCCGCGTGATTGTCGGGACCTCTATCGGCCTGCAGGCAGCGATCGTTCCGCTGACCGTAGGTGCAGCACCGTTTATCGCCCGTATGGTGGAAAACGCCCTGCTGGAAATCCCGACCGGCCTGATTGAAGCTTCCCGCGCAATGGGTGCAACGGTCATGCAGATCGTTCGCAAAGTCCTGTTGCCAGAAGCGCTGCCGGGTCTGGTGAACGCGGCCACCATTACGCTCATCACTCTGGTCGGCTACTCGGCGATGGGCGGTGCCGTCGGTGCCGGTGGTCTGGGTCAGATTGGCTATCAGTACGGTTACATCGGCTATAACGCTACGGTAATGAACACCGTGCTGGTATTACTGGTTGTTCTGGTTTATTTAATTCAATTCTCTGGCGATCGCATCGTCCGGGCTGTCACTCACAAGTAACGTTACACACAACATACAACTCTAAGAGTTAAGGAAAGAAAATGGCGTTCAAGTTAAAAACCTTTGCGGCCGTGGGTGCCCTGATTGGTTCTCTGGCACTGGTGGGTTGTGGTCCGGATCAAAAAGACCCTAACCATATTAAAGTCGGTGTGATCGTGGGTGCAGAGCAGCAGGTTGCTGAAGTTGCTCAGAAAGTAGCAAAAGAGAAGTATGGCCTTGACGTTGAACTCGTGACCTTCAACGACTACGTTCTGCCGAACGAAGCGCTGAGCAAAGGCGACATCGACGCCAACGCCTTCCAGCACAAACCATACCTGGACCAGCAAATCAAAGATCGCGGCTACAAACTGGTTCCGGTCGGCAGCACCTTCGTTTACCCAATTGCTGGTTACTCCAAAAAAATCAAATCTCTGGACGAACTCCAGCCTGGTTCTCAGGTTGCCGTGCCTAACGATCCAACCAACCTCGGTCGTTCCTTGCTGCTGCTGCAGAAAGTGGGCCTGATCAAACTGAAAGAAGGTGTTGGTCTGCTGCCAACCTCTCTGGACATTACCGAGAACCCAAAAAACCTGAAAATTGTTGAGCTGGAAGCCCCGCAGCTGCCGCGCTCCCTCGACGATGCTCAGATTGCACTGGCCGTTATCAACACCACTTACGCAAGCCAGATTGGCCTGACCCCGGCAAAAGACGGCATCTTTGTTGAAGACAAAGATTCCCCGTACGTAAACCTGATCGTGAGCCGTGAAGACAACAAAGACGCGGAAAACGTGAAGAAATTCGTTGAAGCGTATCAGTCTGACGAAGTCTACGAAGCCGCCAACAAGATCTTCAACGGTGGCGCGGTTAAAGGCTGGTAATCTTTTCACAAAGTAATATCATTCAGGACGGGCTTTTGCCCGTCTTGTCATTTTGGCGGGCAGCTGATTCAATAAGTTCGGCTTTTTAATACATTGAGGAAATACTATGCGTGCTTTACCGATCTGTTTTGTAGCGCTCATCCTGAGCGGCTGTTCCATGTTAAACAGATCTCCCGTAGAACCTGTACAAAGCACCGCAACTCAGCCAAAAACCGAGACTGCCAAACCGAAAGCACCGCGCCCTGCCCCGGTAAAAATCTATAACAGCGCCGAAGACCTGCTTGGCAAACCGTTCCGCGATCTCGGCGAAGTCAGTGGCGAATCCTGCCAGGCATCAAACCAGGATTCTCCACCGAATATCCCAACCGCCCGCAAGCGTCTGCAAATTAACGCGGCCAAAATGAAAGCCAACGCGGTTCTGCTGCATAGCTGTGAAATCACCAGCGGCACGCCAGGCTGCTATCGCCAGGCCGTTTGCCTCGGAAGCGCCCTCAACGTTTCGGCGAAATGAGTGCATTTTCCTTTGAGCAGATAGGCGTTATCCGCTCGCCGTATAAAGAGAAGTTTGCCGTCCCGCGCCAGCCTGGTCTGGTGCAACACGGTAACGGCGAACTTCACTTGCTGCCCCCCTATAATCAGCCAGATGCCGTTCGCGGTCTTGAAGCCTTCAGCCACCTCTGGGTGCTGTTCGTGTTTCATCAAACCATGGAAGGCGGTTGGCGTCCGACCGTTCGCCCTCCCCGTCTTGGCGGAAATGCAAGATTGGGCGTGTTTGCAACCCGGTCCACTTTCCGTCCTAACCCTGTCGGGATGTCACTGGTCGAACTAAAAGACATTCGCTGTCATAAAGATCAGGTCATTCTGCAACTTGGCAGTCTGGACTTAGTAGACGGCACGCCGGTCGTGGATATCAAACCGTATCTGCCGTTTGTTGAAGCGCTACCGGATGCCCAGGCGAGCTACGCGCAGCAGGCACCGGTTGCCAGCGTGAACGTCAGTTTCAGCGCAGAACTCGACAGCGCATTTCCGTCACTTGAAAAGCGTTATCCTCATCTTCGCGCCTTTATAATGGATGTACTGGCTCAGGACCCGCGTCCGGCCTACCGTAAAGGGGAGGAGACAGGAAAAACTTACGCCGTCTGGCTGCATGATTTTAACGTTCGCTGGCGCGTCACCGACGCCGGGTTCGAAGTCTTTGCTCTGGAAGCGCGCTAATTTTCTTCTCCTCTCTTTTGACAACTCTGCCAGGCTGATAAACTAAACCACTTTTTTTGTATCTGGCGGGCTTTCCCGCCAGTGTCGATCGTTCAAATGGAACCGTAATAACATGCGTACTAGTCAATACTTGCTCTCCACGCTGAAGGAGACACCTGCCGATGCCGAGGTTATCAGCCACCAGCTGATGCTGCGCGCCGGGATGATTCGTAAGCTCGCTTCCGGGTTGTACACCTGGCTGCCGACCGGCCTGCGCGTCCTGAAAAAAGTCGAAAACATCGTGCGTGAAGAAATGGATAACGCCGGTGCAATCGAGGTGTCCATGCCCGTGGTTCAGCCTGCTGACCTGTGGCAGGAGAGCGGTCGCTGGGAGCAATACGGTCCTGAGCTACTGCGTTTTGTCGATCGCGGCGATCGTCCATTTGTTCTCGGCCCAACGCATGAAGAAGTCATCACCGACCTGATTCGTAACGAGCTGAGCTCTTACAAACAGCTGCCGCTGAACTTCTATCAGATCCAGACCAAATTCCGCGATGAAGTTCGTCCCCGTTTTGGTGTGATGCGCTCCCGTGAATTCATCATGAAAGACGCCTACTCGTTCCATACGTCTCAGGAATCCCTGCAGGAAACGTATGACGCGATGTACGCGGCTTACAGCAAAATCTTCAGCCGTATGGGTCTGGATTTCCGTGCTGTTCAGGCAGATACCGGTTCTATCGGCGGTAGCGCATCTCACGAATTCCAGGTACTGGCGTCCAGCGGTGAAGATGACGTTATCTTCTCTGACACCTCAGACTTCGCAGCAAACATTGAGTTTGCTGAAGCACTGGCACCAAAAGCACCGCGTGCGGCGGCTACCCAGGAAATGACGCTGGTTGAAACGCCGAACGCAAAAACCATCGCCGAGCTGGTTGAGCAGTTCAATCTTCCGGTTGAGAAAACCGTTAAAACTCTGCTGGTGAAAGCAGTTGAAGACAGCGCGTACCCGCTGGTAGCCCTGCTGGTGCGTGGCGATCATGAACTGAACGAAGTTAAAGCAGAAAAACTGGCCCAGGTTGCCAGCCCGCTCACTTTCGCAACCGAGGCTGAAATTCGTGCCATCGTCGATGCCGGCCCGGGTTCCCTCGGCCCGGTCAACATGACCATTCCAGTGGTTATTGACCGTACCGTTGCCGCAATGAGCGATTTCGCCGCTGGCGCAAACATCGACGGTAAACACTACTTCGGCATCAACTGGGACCGCGATGTAGCGACTCCGGAAGTGGCTGATATCCGTAATGTGGTGGCAGGCGATCCAAGCCCAGACGGTCAAGGCACGCTGCTTATCAAACGCGGGATCGAAGTCGGTCACATCTTCCAGCTCGGGACCAAGTATTCCGAAGCGATGAAAGCCTCGGTGCAGGGTGAAGACGGTCGTAACCAGACTCTGACCATGGGCTGTTACGGTATCGGTGTGACCCGCGTGGTTGCAGCAGCTATCGAGCAGAACCACGACGAGCGCGGTATCGTTTGGCCGGACAACATTGCTCCGTTCCAGGTTGCAATCCTGCCAATGAACATGCACAAATCCTATCGCGTTCAGGAACTGGCAGAGAAACTGTACGCCGAGCTACGCGCTCAGGGTATTGAAGTGCTGATGGATGATCGTAAAGAGCGTCCGGGCGTGATGTTTGCTGATATGGAACTGATCGGTATTCCACATACCGTGGTCATCGGCGACCGTAACCTCGACAGCGACGAAATTGAATACAAATACCGTCGTAACGGCGAGAAGCAGATGATCAAAACCGGGGATATCCTCAACTACCTGGTTCAGTCGATTAAAGGCTAAGTCTGCCGTCCTTCAGGCATAAAAAATGCCAGCCCATTATGCGGCTGGCATTTTTTTATCTGCAGTTTACGTTCTGCTTCAGTTACCGCACGCTTTACCAGGCATGAACTTCGCGTCTTTATCGGCTTTCAGGGTTTTCACCTGTTCGCCAGTATCCGGATTCGCTTCCAGCGTGAAATGCCCTTCAACGGTCAGAAGCACAGGCTTGCTTTCCGTGCCACGCGCAGCAGCATAATCACGTTCCAGCTGGGCGTTATTCGCCACCGCCACACGTTTGCCCGTCGCGCAATCGGTAAAGACGGCTGCATCCGCCATGTAGATATACATCCCGCGCATCGCCATTGGCGTGATTGGCAGGCTGGATTTCACCGGCTCCAGCGTGTAATTCAGCGACGAGACAATCGGATTGCCTTCGCTGTCCAGCATTTCCAGCTTATCGCCTTTCGCACGATAGTAAGACTTCTCGCCTTTGCTGTCGGTCAGCACCAGCTTTTCAGCCGTGCGGGCCCATGTACCGTAGGAACCGAACGATGAAGGCTCACGCGTAACGCCCTGATAACGCTCATTCATCACCCAAGTACCGTCTTTTTCCAGGAACAGCGACGTTTCAATCCCTTCGCAATCAGCGCATGGCAGAACGCCACGCCAGCTTTGCTGCATTGGTTGCAGAGCGATGTTCTGCGCTGTTTTTAACGTCTGTTCATCTGAACGGTTATTACAGCCAGGCAATGCGCAAAGCATGCTAATCGCTGCGAGGGTCACCAGTACCTTCTTCACCTTAATTTCCTTATGTGGCTCAATTTGGGGTCAGTCCCCGGAACTCCGGACTTTGCCGCGCATCGCTTTTACCGATGACTTCTGCGACTTAGACGCCAGCCGGCGCTCTTTCGATGCCCGCGTTGGGCGCGTTGCCCGACGGTGTTTTTGTACAACGGTCAGGGTCTGAATCACCGAGACCAGCCGCGCGACGGCCGCTTCACGGTTCATTTCCTGACTGCGATATTCCTGCGACTTAATGATTATCACGCCATCGGCGGTAATCAGGTGGTGGCTGGCGGCCAACAGTCGCTCTTTGTAATACTCTGGCAGGCTGGAGGCCCGAATGTCAAAGCGCAGGTGAATTGCCGTTGAGGTCTTATTCACGTTCTGCCCGCCGTTGCCCTGCGCACGAATCGCGGTGATCTCCACCTCTTCGTCGCCCAGAGACACCGACTGGGAGATAACAATCATTTCGGCTGCTGCCAGCAGGTTGGGACGATTTCCAGATTATTCTGATCGTCGGACAGCCACAGCGTACCTTCCTGAAGCGTAGCCTGGAGTGACATATTGCGCGCCGCAAACGCCGTCAGCTGCGACAGTTGCGTATCGTCAAAGTACCAGATGCTCAGGTTTTTGAACCCGGCCAGCGCGGACTGATTTTGCTGCCACCAGATTTCCGCGGCACGGCTGTTGTAGGTGAACAGCGCTACCTGCTTCGAACGCGAACAGGCTTTCTTAATGCGGCGTTCTTCGGGTAAACCGAGTTCAATCCACAGGTCGATACCCAAGTGGTCGTTGAGCAGCCACACTTCCGGCTCGTCATCCGCACTCAGACCACGGGTAAACTGCAGACGATCGTCGGCATACATGATCCATGCCAGCAGGCGCAGCATCATGCGCTCTTCGGTTTCTGACGGATGCCGTGCCAGCGTCAGGCTGGCATCGAGAAATTGGTTACGGTCGAGGTCGGCAACATTGACCATCGCTTTATAAATTGTCGCTTTCAGCGCCATGATTTTACTCCTGAAAATTGGCGGCCATTGTACCGAAATCAGCCGCAAAAGGCTGTCGCCAATTCACCGCAAGACAGCTCATCCTGCTGATATTGCTTAAATGAGTATGGTATAGTCACCTTGCTAAACAGAGTTTATCTTCGTAGGCTTAAACTTGCATCCCACAGTTAAGTCAGAGCGCTGACAGGAGGGCATGTGGAAAAGTATTGTGAGTTAATACGCAAGCGGTATGCGGAAATCGCCAGCGGAGACCTGGGATATATACCTGATTCGCTGGGATGTGTGCTAAAAGTATTAAATGAAGTGGCGTCAGATGACGCGATTTCAGAGTCGGTCAGGGAAAAAGCGGCCTTTGCGGCGGCAAACTTACTGGTGAGCGATTATGTCAATGAATGAGTCTTATCAACCCATCAACTGTGATGACTATGACAATCTCGAGCTCGCCTGTCAGAACCATCTCGTTTTGGCGCTGGAGCTGAAAGATGGCGAAGTGCTGAAGGCGAAAGCAAACGATCTAGTCTCACGCAAAAACGTTGAGTACCTTGTCATTGAAACCTCAGGCGAAAGCCGCGAGCTGCGACTTGACAAGATAGCCAGCTTTAGCCACCCGGATATCGGTACCGTGGTGGTAAGCGAAGAGTAATCCGCAGACGGGCAGTGCTACTGCCCGTTTTTTTGTCTGATCATTGCCAAACCAACTTCCCCTTCCCTGCACTGCCCGTCGAGCGTCACAAAGTATCCCGCCGCTGCAATTAACGTCTCATTATAAAAAAGCAGCGGTGTGGTTTCTCTCAACCACGGCGCGACGCCCAGCTCCTGCCAGATTTTTTTGAGCTTACGCCCCCCGCTGCGCCCAACAATATGCAACGTGCCGGACGCGGTGTAACGCACGCTGACGTGCTCATCGACATTTGGCGCGCGGATCTCAGCTCCCTCACTGAATCGAAGCGTATCACCATTGGGTAGCGGCAGCGGTTGAGCAATATCAGCCCACTCCAGCTGCGTGGCATTTTGCCGTTCGTACGTCGGGACCCACCACAGCTGCTGCTGATAGCGTCGAACCTCGAAATCGCCCAGGCGCACCAGCGGATTCGCATCATCACGCGCCAGCGCCACTTCCCGCCAGATTCGCTCCAGCATCGCACGCGAAGGCATCATCGCCTGATGCCCCGCCAGCCAGCGACGAAGCAACGCCCCGCGGCGGGAATCGCTCACCTTCAACAGCGGTTCGATTGCAAGCTGTCCTTGCGCACCGGTAAGCGTGGCCAGTTCTTCAGCCAGCAGCTCATCCAGTAAGTGTTCCTGCTCACCGCACAACGCCGCGCTGCGTGCCGCCGCTTCGGCAAAATGCGGCCAACGTTCCGTCAGGAGCGGCACTACCCGCAGGCGCAGGAAGTTACGATCATAAGCGTCGTCGCCATTACTTTCATCTTCAATCCAGCGTAACCGGTGTTTGGCAGCCCACTGCTCAAGCGCTTCTCTACGCAGGTTGAGCAATGGGCGCAGTAGCGTCGTTCCAGCAAAGGCCGATTCTACATACATGCCCGACAGCCCCGCCGGACCACTGCCACGCTTGAGCGCCAACAGCAGCGTTTCACACTGATCGTCTAAATGCTGCGCCGTGACCAGCGCTTCGCCCGGCTGCAATGCCGCACGGAAGGCGTCGTAGCGCGCTTCACGGGCGTGAGCTTCTACACCAAGCCCTTCGTCTGCCAGCGTTACCCTTACCACGTCCAGCGGAACTTTCAGCCCGGTACAAATCTGCTGACAATGCGCCACCCAGGAGTCAGCGTTCGCACTCAACCCATGATGAATGTGGATAGCGCGTAGCGTGACATCAGGTGATTGCTCTCGCCAGCACGCCAACTGGTGCAAAAGCACCG
This sequence comes from Scandinavium manionii, assembly GCF_024764775.1. Lineage (NCBI taxonomy): Bacteria > Pseudomonadati > Pseudomonadota > Gammaproteobacteria > Enterobacterales > Enterobacteriaceae > Scandinavium > Scandinavium manionii. The sequence goes on from NZ_JALIGC010000038.1 coordinate 10,424, forward strand.
TCGAATCCAGGCCGCCGCTGAAGGCGACCAGAAAATGTCGATAAGGTTGTAACGCATCGATGACAGATTTCAGGCTCATGAGTTATTGCTGATACAGCTCCAGCGGCAGTCCGTCCGGATCGCTAAAGAAAGTAAAGCGGCGGTCGGTAAACGGATCAATACGAATCGCCTCACATTTCACGCCATGGCTTTCGAGATGGGCAACGGAAGCATCAAGGTCATCCACACTAAAGGCCAGATGGCGCAGACCGCACGCTTCAGGGCGTGAAGGACGTGCAGGTGGAAACGGAAAAGAAAATAGCTCGATAGTGTACTGGCCGTTAAGCGCCAAATCGCCTTTCCAGGAATCGCGCTCTTCACGATAAAACTCGCCCTGCAGGGTGAAACCCAAAATATCGCAGTAGAACGCCTTACTCCTGGCGTAGTTGCTTGCGATGATGGCGATGTGGTGAACCTGTTTTAAACCCAGCATGTTTTCTCCTTATTGATATCCGCAGCACGTTACCTGCGGCGAGCCGCCTGACGCAAGACATCAGGCCTCTTTTAAGACTCGTACCCAGTACACGCCCTCTTCATCACGCTTCGCGCCGTGGATGTCGGTTTCAAAGCCAGGATAATGACGTCCAATGGAGCACAGCATCAGCAGGAAATCGAGCACCGCCCGGCTTTCCTCGGTGATCACCTCTCCCGGCATTAGCAACGGAACACCCGGCGGATACGGCAGGATCATGTTAGCCGAAACGCGGCCCACTAGCTGCTCTATCTGGATTGTTTCCACCTCACCTTTGATCTGCCGCTGCCAGGCTTTGTGCGGCGTCATTTTCATTTCCGGCAGTACGTCGAACGCGCGCAGCATCAGATGCGAAAGCTGATGCTGGCAGATAAGCTTGTGGATCCCCCGAGCCAGATCCTGAATGCGCATGTTGCGATAGAAATCAGGATCTTCAGCATACAGATCCGGCAGCATGTTTTTGACCCGCAAATTCAGATCGTAGGAGCGTTTAAACTCCGTCAGGCCACGCAGCAGGCCCATCGCCCGGGTTTTGTCGATCCCGATGCTGAACAGGAACAGCAAATTATACGGCCCGGTTTTCTCAACCACCACACCTCGCTCATCGAGGAATTTCGCCACCAGCGCCGCTGGGATCCCCTCTTCGCTCATGTTGCCTTGCTCGTCCATCCCCGGTGTCAGGATCGTGACTTTCACCGGATCGAGGTACATATGATCCGCATCGGCGTCGGCAAATCCGTGCCAGTCTTCCCCAGGCGATACCGGCCAGCATTCGGCTTCATCCACCTTTTCCGGCTGCCAGATGTCAAAGAACCAACCGTCAGACTCTTCGCGCAGACGTTGCACCTCTTTACGGAAATGCAGCGCGCGTTCAACAGAACGGTTAATCAGGCGCTTGCCCGGATTTCCACGCAGCATCGCCGCGGCGGTTTCAATCGAGGCTACAATCGGGTAACTCGGCGACGTCGAGGTGTGCATCATGAAGGCTTCATTGAAGGTATCTTCATCATAGTCGCCTTTGATGTGGATAAGCGATGCCTGCGACAGCGCCGCCAGCATTTTATGCGTGGACTGCGTTTCGTAGATAACTTTGCCCGGCACGCGATCGCCACTCATCCCGCTTTTGCCGTCATAAATCGCATGAAAATTGGTGTACGGCACCCACGCAGAATCAAAGTGAATCGACGGCACGTCGAGGGTCTCTTTAATCCAGGTGGTGTTATACAGCAGGCCGTCATAGGTGGAATTGGTAATAACCGCGTGAACTGGCCATTCCGCCCCAAAAGTGGCGCTGACTTTTTGCCTGATGCTGTCGCGGGTAAACTCCCGCTTCGGGATCCCGCCCAGAATACCGAGCGCATTACGGGTTGGCTTCAGCCACAGCGGCACTACGTCACTCATCATCAGTAAATGCGCCAGCGACTTATGACAGTTGCGGTCAATCAGCAGCGTACTTCCCGTCGGCGCTGCATACATGCCAACGATTTTGTTCGACGTCGACGTGCCGTTGGTTACCATGTAGCTCTGCTCGGCACCAAACGTACGCGCGATATACTCTTCCGCTTCCAGATGCGGGCCGGTATGATCGAGCAGCGAGCCCAACTCAGTCACCGATATCGAGACATCCGCCTTCAGGGTATTTCCGCCGAAGAAATCGTAAAACAGGCAGCCTACCGGGCTTTTTTGATATGCCGTGCCCGCCATGTGTCCTGGCGTACAGAAGGTATATTTCCCCTCTTTGACATAATTAAACAGCGCCCGGGTAAACGGCGGGGTGATATTGTCGAGGTATTCGGTGGTGTACTGGCGTATACGCGTGGCGATGTCTTCTTCCGCACCCAGCGCGTACTCAAAGAACCACAGCGCCATGCGCATATCGTTGACGCTGACATCCAGCGTGGAATGGGTGTTGATAAATGCATAGAGCGGCAAATATTCGTTGAGCTGATTGATATCGCGGCACAGCTCTTCACCGTATTCATCCCAGTCGAAGATAACCCCGCAGATTCGCGGATTCTGCTCAATGAACTTGATTAGGTCAGCGCTGTTTTGCGGCCAGATAATTTTGAATCCCTGCTGCGTCAGCGACGCTTCCAGGTCCTTAACCGGCTGATCTTTATGGTAGACGCCGTGCGGCCCCATGATGGCGATGATATTCACGCATTCCTCCTGGAAAAAAACCTGTGCTAATCATAGCGCAGCTGAACCGCAGGTATAAAAAAAGCCACACAGTGTGTGGCTTTTTCGGAGCACTCTATACGCTTACGCGTAGCCGTAGCTCATCAGTCGCTGGTAGCGACGGTTGAGCAGGTCTTCGGTGCTCAGCACGTCCAGATCTTCCAGATCGGCCAACAGCTGGGCTTTCAGGCTGGCAGCCATCGCTTCCGGCTTACGATGTGCGCCACCCAGTGGTTCCGGGATAACGGTATCGATAAGCTTCAGCTCTTTCAGACGCGGCGCGATGATGCCCATGGCTTCAGCAGCCAGTGGCGCTTTGTCAGCGCTTTTCCACAGAATGGAGGCGCAACCTTCCGGAGAGATAACGGAATAGGTGCTGTATTGCAGCATATTCACTTTATCGCCCACGCCGATCGCCAGTGCACCACCGGAGCCGCCTTCACCAATTACGGTGCAGATTACCGGCACCTTCAGGCGAGACATTTCACGCAGGTTGCGGGCGATCGCTTCAGACTGACCGCGCTCTTCCGCGCCCACGCCAGGGTATGCGCCCGGGGTGTCGATGAAGGTCACGATAGGCATTTTGAAGCGTTCAGCCATTTCCATCAGGCGCAGCGCTTTACGGTAACCTTCCGGAGCCGGCATACCGAAGTTGCGGCGGATTTTCTCTTTGGTTTCACGGCCTTTCTGATGGCCAATGACCATCACCGGGCGCCCTTCCAGACGTGCGATACCGCCGATGATAGCTTTGTCGTCGGCATAGGCACGATCGCCCGCCAGCTCGTCAAACTCATCGAACGCCAGGCGCAGATAATCCAGGGTATATGGGCGCTGCGGATGGCGTGCCAGTTGGGCCACTTGCCATGCACCAAGATCGGCGAAAATTTTACGTGTCAGTTCTACGCTTTTTTCACGCAGACGATGCACTTCTTCGTCGATGTTAATATCCAGTTTTTCATCCTGACGGCCCACGGCGGTCAGAGAATCGATTTTCGCTTCCAGCTCTGCAATCGGCTGTTCGAAATCAAGGAAATTCAGACTCATAGTATTCCTGTATTAGTCAAACTCCAGTTCCACCTGCTCCGACCCAATGAGGCCACGCAACTCGTTCAGTAAACGGTCGCTCGGAGAAACACGCCAGGTCGCGCCAAAGCGCAGCCGTGCGCGTGCATCCGCCCTCTGATAGTAGAGATGTACTGGAATTGTCCCCGAACGATGGGGTTCCAGAGACTGACGGAGACGGTTTAAAAGCTGGTCATCAATTTGCCTGTCCGTCAGCGAGATAGCAAGCCCGCGAGCATATTTTTCCCGGGCTTCGTCAATGTCCATAACTTCACGGGCGGTCATTTTAAGCCCCCCGCTGAAGTCATCAAAGCTGACCTGTCCGCTGACGATAAGTATGCGGTCTTTTTCCAGCAAATGCTGGTATTTATCCAGCGCGTCGGTGAACAACATCACCTCCAGCCGCCCGGAACGGTCATCCAGCGTACAGATGCCGATACGATTGCCTCGCTTGGTGACCATTACCCGCGAAGCAATCACGAGCCCCGCCGCCGTGGTCACTTTACCACGATCGGTCGGATGCATGTCTTTAAGCCTCAGGCCGCCGACATAGCGCTCAATTTCTCTGAGATACTGGGTGATCGGGTGGCCGGTCAGGTATAAGCCCAACGTTTCCCGTTCGCCATCCAGTACGATTTGTTCCGGCCACGGCTGGCAGCTGGCGTAGGACTGTTCCACCTGCTCCGGCTCATCGGCCAGAACGCCGAACATATCCGCCTGGCCGATGGCTTCGGCTTTGGCATGCTGATCTGCCGCTTTTAATGCGTCAGGCAGCGAGTTTGCCAACGCCGCGCGGTGCGGTCCGAGGCGGTCAAAGGCCCCGGACATGATCAGTTTCTCCAGCACACGTTTGTTGAGCTTTTTGGTGTCTACACGGGCGCAGAGGTCAAACAGCTCGCGGAAATAACCGCCTTCGTTACGTGCTTCAAGAATCGCTTCAATCGGGCCTTCGCCGACGCCTTTAATTGCGCCGATACCGTACACGATTTCTCCTTCGTCATTGACGTGGAAATGATACAGCCCGGAGTTAATATCCGGCGGCAGAATTTTCAGCCCCATGCGCCAGCATTCATCCACCAACCCGACGACTTTCTCGGTGTTATCCATATCCGCGGTCATGACCGCCGCCATAAACTCAGCCGGATAGTGCGCCTTCAGCCACAGCGTCTGGTAAGAGACCAGTGCGTAGGCCGCGGAGTGCGATTTGTTAAAACCGTATCCGGCGAATTTTTCCACCAGGTCGAAGATTTTCATCGACAGTTCGCCGTCGACGCCGTTATTGATTGCGCCTTCTTCGAACGTGCCACGCTGCTTGGCCATCTCTTCGGGCTTTTTCTTACCCATAGCACGACGCAGCATATCCGCACCGCCGAGGGTATAACCTGACAGTACCTGGGCAATCTGCATCACCTGTTCCTGGTACAGGATGATACCGTAGGTTGGCTCCAGTACAGGTTTCAGGCTTTCGTGCTGCCATTGTACGTCAGGATAGGAAATCTCTTCGCGCCCGTGCTTACGGTCGATAAAGTTATCTACCATGCCGGACTGCAGCGGCCCCGGACGGAACAGGGCCACCAGGGCTATCATATCTTCGAAGCAGTCAGGCTGCAGACGCTTGATCAGGTCTTTCATGCCGCGAGATTCAAGCTGGAACACCGCCGTGGTTTCCGAGCGTTGCAGCATGTCGAAGCTTTTCTTATCTTCCAACGGGATAGCGGCGATATCAATCGGCTCTAAGCCCTGCTTCGCCCGGCGCGGGTTGATCATCTTCAACGCCCAGTCGATGATCGTCAGCGTACGCAGCCCCAGGAAGTCAAACTTCACCAGCCCGGCATATTCCACGTCGTTTTTATCGAACTGGGTCACCGGATGAAGCCCGGATTCATCGCAGTACAGCGGGGCAAAGTCGGTAATTTTAGTCGGCGCGATAACCACGCCCCCAGCGTGCTTACCGGCGTTACGGGTGACCCCTTCGAGCTGACGAGCCATATCAATCAGCCCGCGAACTTCTTCATCTGCCTCGTAGATTTCCGGCAACTGGGGTTCAGCTTCAAAGGCTTTGGCAAGCGTCATGCCCGGGTCGGGCGGCACCAGTTTGGATATTCTGTCAACGAAACCATACGGGTGGCCGAGCACGCGGCCCACGTCGCGGATAACCGCTTTCGCCGCCATCGTACCGAAGGTAATAATCTGCGATACCGCGTCACGACCGTACATTTCCGCTACGTGTTCGATTACCTGATCGCGTTTCTCCATACAGAAGTCAACGTCGAAGTCGGGCATGGATACACGTTCCGGGTTAAGGAAACGTTCGAACAGCAGGTCGAATTCCAGCGGATCGAGGTCGGTAATTTTCAGCGCGTACGCCACCAGCGAGCCTGCACCGGAACCACGTCCCGGGCCTACCGGCACGCCGTTATCCTTCGACCACTGGATAAATTCCATGACGATAAGGAAGTAGCCCGGGAACCCCATCTGGTTGATAACCTGAAGTTCGATGTCCAGACGTTCATCGTACGGCGGGCGTTTTTCAGCGCGTACGGCCGGGTCCGGGAACAGGAATTCAAGACGATCTTCCAGACCTTCTTTCGATTTCACGACGAGGAAATCTTCGGTGGTCATATCCCCGGTCGGGAACTGCGGCAGGAAGTATTCACCGAGACGGACGGTGACGTTGCAGCGTTTAGCGATTTCAACGGTATTGATCAGCGCTTCCGGAATATCGGAAAACAGCTCGCACATCTCGTCTTCGTTACGCATGTACTGCTGCGCAGAATAGTTGCGCGGGCGCTTAGGATCGTCGAGCGTGAAACCGTCGTGAATGGCCACGCGAATTTCATGCGCGTCAAAGTCGCTGGCATCGATAAACCGCACGTCGTTGGTTGCTACGACAGGTAAACCACGCTCTTCAGCCAGTTTTACCGCCGCGTGCAGGTAATTTTCTTCGTCCTGACGACCAGTACGGATCAGTTCCAGATAGTAGCGATCCGGGAAATGCTCCTGATAAAACGCCGCACACTGTTCGGCCAGCGCCATGTTGCCGCGCAACAATGCCCGGCCCACATCGCCCATTCGTGCGCCGGACAGCAGGATCAGCCCTTCTTTCTGCTCGACCAGCCAGTCTCTGTCGATATACGGCCCTTGTGCGCCGTACCCACGCTGATAGGCGCGTGAAATCAGCAACGTCAGGTTCTGATAGCCTTCGTTATTGCTGGCAATGACCGTCAGCTGTGTCAGTTCATCGGCAAACAGCTCGCTTTGAACGTGGAAATCCGCACCGATAATCGGCTTTAGACCGGCTCCGTGACCCGCGCCGTAAAACTTCACCAGGCCGCAGAGGTTGGTGAAGTCGGTGATCGCCAGCGCAGGCATGCCGAGAGCGGCCGCCTTTTTCACCAGCGGCCCGGTCTTCGCCAGCCCATCAATCATGGAGTAGTCGCTATGCACCCGCAGGTGTACGAAACGTGGTTCAGCCATCTTCAGAATCCCGCTTTACTTATTCAGGCAATGCCCAGAGCGCGTTTAACAGGCCCGAAGCTGCGCCGGTGATGTTCGGTGGCGCCATGTAGAGCCAGCTTTTCCAGATGGAAAGCCGTAGGGTATCCCTTGTGCTGCGCGAAGCCATATTCGGGGAAGGTCATGTCCAGCGCGGACATTTCCGCATCGCGGGACACTTTCGCCAGAATAGACGCTGCACTGATTTCAGCTACCCGGCTGTCGCCTTTAACTACCGCCATTGACGGAACCGGCAACGCCGGACAGCGATTGCCGTCAATCAGCACGTATTCCGGTGAAATGTGCAGGCCTGCTACGGCGCGCTGCATCGCCAGCATCGTGGCATGCAGAATGTTGAGTTCGTCGATTTCGTGCGGCTCCGCACGACCAAGGCTCCAGCTAAGCGCCTTCTCCTTGATTTCATCGAACAGCGCCAGGCGGCGTTTTTCACTCAATTTTTTGGAATCATTCAGACCGATAATCGGCCGCGCCGGATCGAGGATCACCGCAGCGGTAACCACCGCGCCCACTAACGGACCGCGCCCCACTTCGTCGACACCCGCCACCAGATGGGTATGCGGATAGATAAAGATGTCTGTCATTGTGCCAGCTCCAGCACCGCGTTGGCTGCCTGCTCGTCGGCATTGCAGCGAATCTGCTGGTGCAGTTCACGGAAGGTGTCATGCATAGCGTGGCGGGTTTTGCCATCCGCCAGCAGCGGTTGTAGCGCTTTTGCGAGCAGCTCCGGCTGACACTCATCCTGCAAGAGTTCTTTCACCAGTTCCCGGCCTGCCAGCAGATTAGGCAGCGACACATAGTCGGTTTTCACCAGTCGCTTCGCCAGCCAGAAGGTAAATGGCTTCATACGATAGCCAACCACCATCGGGCATTTCGCCAGCATGCATTCGAGCGCGGCTGTACCTGAGGCCAACAGAGCAGCATCGCTGGCAATCATCGCTTCCCGCCCCATACCGTTGAGCATGTGAACGTTCAGATCAGGCGCCACTTCCGCTTTGATACGCTCAAACTGCTCGCGGCGTTTGGCGTTCACCAGCGGCACTACCACTTCCAGATCGGGATAGTGATTGCGCAGTAGCTGTGCGGTTTTCAGGAAATCGGCACTGAGCATTTCCACTTCAGCGCCGCGACTGCCTGGCAGCAGTGCCAGACAATGGACATCGTGGGCAATGCCCAGCGTGTCTCTGGCGGCGTTTTTATCGGGGTCCAACGGCATGGCATCCGCCATGGTGTGACCGATAAAGCGGCAGGGAACATTGAATCGGTCATAAAACGCTTTTTCGAAAGGCAGAAATGCGAGCACCAGATCGGTGGCTCTGCCAATTTTGAAAACACGTTTTTGGCGCCAGGCCCAGACGGACGGGCTGACGTAATGAATCGTTTTGATGCCGTGTTTCTTCAGATTCCCTTCAAGGGTGATGTTGAAGTCAGGCGCATCAATGCCGACGAAAACGTCCGGCTTAAGTTCGGTAAAACGACGGGTGAGATCGGCACGAATGTGCAGCAGACGACGCAGACGACCGAGGACTTCGACAATCCCCATCACCGCCAGCTCTTCCATTTCGTACCAGGCTTCACAGCCTTCCGCCTGCATTAATGGCCCGGCGACACCGACGAATCGAGCATTCGGCACCCGCGCTTTCAGTGCGCGAATCAGACCGGCACCAAGAATATCGCCGGAGGTTTCTCCGGCGACCAGGGCAATCGTTAATGGACGTTCAGACATTAACGAATCAAACCACGCGTAGAGCGTTCGAAGAAGTCAGAGAAAGCTTTCACTTCAGGGTGTTGCTCTGCAAGTTCAGCAATTTCTGGTTTGGCTTCTTCCAGCGTTTTACCGCTGCGGTACAGCACTTTATACGCATTGCGAATCGCAATGATCGCTTCTCTGCTGAAACCACGGCGCTTCAGCCCTTCGATGTTTACACCGTAAGGCGTGGCGTGGTTGCCCTGCGCGATAACGTACGGAGGGACGTCCTGAGCTACGCCGGAGCAGCCACCAACCATCACGTGTGCACCAATGGTGCAGAACTGATGGACAGCCGTCATGCCGCCGACAATCACAAAGTCGTCCAGAGATACGTGACCTGCCAGTGTTGCGTTGTTGGCAAGGATACAGCGATCGCCGACTGTGCAATCATGCGCCACGTGGGCATTGATCATCAGCAGGTTGTCGCTGCCTACCTTCGTCAATCCGCCGCCCTGTACTGTGCCACGATGAATGGTGACGCTTTCGCGGATGCGGTTGCGATCGCCAATCTCCACACGAGTCGGTTCGCCAGCGTATTTAAGATCCTGGTTAACTTCCCCGATGGAAGCAAACTGATAGATTTCATTGTCACGGCCAATAGTCGTATGACCGTTAACCACAACATGAGACTTCAGTACGGTCCCTTCGCCAATGCTGACGTCTGGACCTACAATACAAAACGGACCAATGTGAGCGTTGGCACCGATAACGGCACCCTCTTCCACAATGGCAGTAGGATGGATAAAGGCAGTTTTATCAATCACGTATCAGGCCTCCCGGCTACGAGCACACATCATCGTCGCTTCGCAAACAACTTTACCATCAACCATCGCCACGCCTTTAAAGCGGGTAAGGCCACGGCGAGTTTTCTCAAAGGTGACTTCCATGATCATCTGATCTCCAGGCACGACTGGACGCTTAAAGCGCGCTTCATCAATACCTGCGAAGTAGTAAAGTTCACCTGGTTCGAGTTTACCCACGCTCTTGAATGCCAGAATACCAGTGGCTTGCGCCATGGCTTCCAGAATCAGCACGCCTGGAAAAATCGGTTTGCCCGGAAAATGCCCCTGGAAAAACGGCTCATTCACGGTGACATTTTTAACTGCGCGCAGAAAACGACCTTCTTCAAAATCCAGCACGCGATCGACCAGTAAGAACGGGTAACGGTGTGGCAGAAGTTCCAGAATCTCTTCAATGTGCAGAGTATGAGTGTCAGTAGTCAAAATACTCTTCCTGTCTAAATATACTGAAATGCAATAATAACACGGCCTGCCGGATTATAAGAAATCAGACAGGCCGGGAAGGTTGGCGCTTAAGGTGAGTCGTTAGTCTTGTTGACTAGTTTTACGCTCAAGAGCTTTGAGACGCTTGCTCATGTCATCAATATTCATCACCAGCGCAGCGGTTTTACGCCAGGCCTTATTCGGCTGCAGCGGAATGCCTGAGGAGTATACACCAGGCTCAGTGATCGGGCGCATAACCATGCCCATTCCGGTCACTGTGACTTTGTCGCAGATTTCCATGTGGCCATTGATAACGCTCGCACCGCCGATCATGCAGTAACGGCCAATTTTCAGGCTGCCTGCCATGATAACGCCGCCAGCAACGGCGGTATTGTCACCGATGACCACGTTGTGCGCAATCTGGCACTGGTTATCAATGATAACGCCATTGCCGATCACGGTATCGTCAAGCGCACCGCGATCGATAGTGGTGCATGCACCGATCTCCACGCGATCGCCAATAATGACGCGGCCCAACTGGGGGATCTTCACCCAGTTGCCACGATCGTTGGCATAGCCGAAGCCGTCTGAGCCGATAACAGTACTGGATTGGATCAGGCAATTTTCACCGATCGCAATTTCATGGTAAACGGAGACGTTCGCCCACAGGCGCGTTCCGGCACCGATAGTCGTGTCTTTACCTATGAAACAACCCGCACCAATGCGGACGTTATCGCCGAGAACAACCCCGGATTCGATAACCGCATTTGCCCCGATAGAGACGTTTTGACCGACTTTCGCAGTCGCATCAACCACCGCGCTCGGGGCGATATCCTGCGCCGGTTGCGGCGTGGAATCGAGAATTTGGGCCATACGGGCGTAAGTCAGGTAGGGATTCTTCACTACCAGCGCCGCGCTTTTGGCAAAAGGTAAGTCGTCCGCCGTCATCACAACAGCAGAGGCCTGGCACAAGGCCAGGTGTTCACGGTATTTAGGATTTACCATGAATGTGATATGGCCTGCTTTAGCGGATTGCATGGACGCAACAGCGGTGATGACGATATCGCCATCACCGTGTAATTCTGCATCCAACTGCTGAGCTAAATCAGCCAGTCGAATTGAAGGCATTACTTATTTAACCTGTTTCAGCACATCAGCGGTGATGTCTTTAACGTCACTGCTGTTGTAAGCAACGGTGTTTGCGTCAACAACCAGATCGATTTTCTGGTCAGCCGCTACGCTCTTCACTGCAGACTGGATACGAGTAACGAGTTTGCCACGTTCTTCGTTAGAACGACGTGCACGATCCTTCTCAAAAGCCTGGGCTTTCTGAGAGAACGCCTGGCGCTGAGACATGATGTCTTTTTCCATCTTGCTGCGTTCGCTCGCTTTCATGGTAGAGCCGTCACGCTGAAGACGCTGCATTTTGCTCTGCAGATCGGATTCTTGACGCTGCAGTTCGCTTGCACGACCTTTGAACTCGTTTTCCAGAGTCGCAGAAACACCTGTTTTCTGTGCAACCTGCTGGAACAAATCACCCATGTTAACAATTGCAATAGTATCTGCTGCTTGCGCAGACGCTGCCATTGCTAAACCCAGACCTGCAGCTAATAACCACTTTTTCACAATAAAACTCCTTACCATCCCATGAATGCCCGAAGGCACCGTTTTTTGCGAAGTCATGCAACCACGCGAGTGATCGTCAGATGTCATCGCTACTACTGCTACTTGCATTCCTTTGCACAAAACAATTACCAGGTTTTACCAATGTTAAACTGGAACTGTTCTGCTTTGTCCCCATCGTACTTTTTAAACGGTTGGGCGTAGGAGAAGACCAACGGCCCCAATGGCGACATCCATTGTAATGCGATACCTGCAGACATACGGATATTGCCCGGGTCGCCGTAATCAGGCACCCCTGCGGCTTGCATCTGCGCGGTGTTTTCCCAGTTTGTATCCCAGACGGTACCGGCATCCCAGAAGAATGACGTACGGACTGAGTTAGCATATTTATCACTGATAAACGGCGTTGGAACAATCAGCTCAGCGCTGGCCACGGCCATTGCGTTACCACCGACGGCGTCGTCAGATTTACACAAGGTTTCGTTATCGCAGTTATCCTGATTCGGGCCGTAGTAAACCGCTTTAGGACCGATGTTGTTCGACTGGAAACCACGTACGGTGCTTGAACCACCGGCATAGAAGTTTTCATAGAATGGCAGTTCTTTGCCACCTAAACCATCACCGTAGCCCCAACGTGTACGACCCAACAGCACCCACTTGTGATCGTTATCGATCGGGAAGTAGGAAGCGGTATCGAGCGTCACTTTGTAGAACTCGTTATCGGAGCCAGGAATAGTCACTTTACCGTTCAGGTTAACGCGTGAACCTTCCGTCGGGAAGAACCCACGGTCAAGATGGTTATACGTCCAACCGTAGTTGAAAGTGAAGTCATCCGCAGAGAAACTCGAATCGTCGTTGGTGGTGCTTGTACCCTGACCGATCGAATCCAGGTAGCGGTTCATAGCCACCTGCGGCTGCATGTTGGACAGGTCGTTATGCACGTAGCCCAGACCCGCGCGCAGCGTGTTGTATTCGTTAATCGGGAAGCCCAACGTACCATCAAGGCCGTAGCTCTTGTTGGTGTACGAGGAGAGATCCGCATCATCGGCTTTAAAGTCATTGTAGAAGATACGACCGCCGAGACTCACGCCATCAACCGTAAAGTACGGGTTGGTCACAGAAAACTCAGAGTAGGTCTGGTAGTCGTTCTTGGTACCGTTGATACCGACAGAGTAACCTGTACCCAGCCAGTTATCCTGCTGAACGCCAACCTGGAAGCTGATGCCGCTTTCGGTACCGTAACCCACACCAAAGTTGAAACTACCGGTGTTACGTTCTTTCACCTTGTAGACAACATCAACCTGATCCGGGCTGCCTGGTACGCGCTGCGTATCCACGTCAACGGTTTCGAAGTAACCCAGACGGTTCAGACGATCTTTACCTGAATCAACGAGGTCACTGCCAAGCCATGAGCCTTCCATCTGACGCATTTCACGACGCAGGACCGCATCTTTGGAGGTATCGTTACCTTCAAAGCGAATCTTACGTACGTAGTAACGGTTACCCGCATCAACGCTCACGTGCAGCTTGACGGTTTTGTCAGCATCGTTGATTTCAGGCTGTGACTGTACGCGTGGATAGGCGTAGCCGTAGCGACCCAGAAGTTTCTTGATGTTATCTTCCATTTTGGTCACTTTCGCACCGTTGTAGAGTTCACCTGGCTCTACTTTGGTCAGGCTTTCAATCTCCGCAGAGTGGCCTGCCAGGTTTCCACTGACCTCAACGCCCGACAGCTTATACTGATCGCCTTCGGTAATGTTGACGGTGATGTAGATACCTTTTTTATCCGGCGTCAGACTGACCTGAGTGGAATCGATATTGAAACGTGCATAACCACGATCCAGATAGTAGCTGCGCAGGGTTTCAAGGTCGCCCGCGAGCTTCTGTTTCTGGTATTTACGATCGCCGACGACGTTCCACCACGGCACTTCGTCACGCAGCTGGAAGTTAGAGATCAGCTCATCGGTGCTGAACGCATGGTTACCGACGATGTTGATCTGTTGAATTTTGGCCGATACGCCTTCCTGGAAGACCAGTTTCAGGTCAACACGGTTACGCGGCAGCGGAGTCACAACGGCTTTAACGCTCGCACTGTACTTACCGACGCTGTAATAGAAGTCTTCCAGTCCCTTCTCGATATCACCGAGAGTGGTACGGTCGAGAGATTCGCCAACGCGAACGCCAGAGGCTTCGAGATTCTGTTTGAGCATGTCATCTTTCACCGATTTGTTACCGGAGAAAGTGATGCTGGCAATCGTTGGGCGCTCTTTGACCTGCACCAACAACGTATCACCATCACGCAGAACACGAACATCCTCGAAGTTGCCAGTGGCAAACAGCGCACGGATGGTGTTACTGATGTCTTCATCAGTAACCGTATCGCCAGGACGAACTGGCATGCTGAGGAGGGCCGCACCAACAGCGACTCGCTGCAGGCCTTCGAAATGAATATCCTTCACTACGAATCCGTCAGCACCGTATACGGTCGCGCTGCCGAACAGCAGCGACGCTATGAGCAACTTTTTCATCGCCATCGTTATTATGCGTTCTTCCTAACACTCTCTCTACAACCGAGAGAAATCATTGAAAAGTGCAAGCCCCATTAACAGCACCAGCAATATTGAGCCAATGCGATAACTAAAGTCTTGAACTCGCTCGGATACCGGTCCGCCCTTCAGCTTTTCAATCGCCAGGAAGAGCAGATGACCCCCGTCTAAAACGGGTAGCGGGAACAGGTTGATAATGCCCAGATTCACACTGATGAGCGCAAGAAACATCAGATAGTAAATCAACCCAAACTCCGCTGACATCCCAGCCCCCTGAGCAATCGAAATTGGCCCACTGAGGTTGTTCAGTTTTACGTCACCGGTTATCAATTTCCCCAGCATCTGAACCGTCAACTTCATCAACTGCCAGGTTTTATCCGTGGCCTGAATGATGGCAGCGAACGGCCCGTACTGGCGCACTGTCTTGTACTCATCGGGTAACGGGATGATTTTTGGAACCACACCCGCAAACCCTTCAGCTTTCCCTTTACCGGGCTTTGTATCTGGTATCAGCGTTAAAGACAAGGGACTCCCCTGTCTGTCTATCTCCAATCGCAGCGGCTTGCCGGGATTGTCTCGCACCAAAGTGACAAATGTCATCCACTGTGTGAGTGGCTGACCATCGACTTTAACGATCCTGTCGCCTGCTTGCAAACCTGCTTTGCGCGCAGCAGAGTCAATTTGCACTTCAGCCAGTGCCGTCTCGACTTGTGCACCGCGTGGTCGAATCCCCAGTGACGTGACGGGATCTTCCTTATCAGGCTCAAATGCCCAGTGGCGCAGATTAAGAATTTTATCCTGACGCTGCTGTGTTCCAAAAGGTGCAACGGTGAGCGTCGTTTGCTCATCGCCAATTTTTGTCACCAGCGCCAGACGGACTGCATCCCAATCAGGCGTTTCGATACCATCAACGGCTTTAAGTTCCGTGCCTGGTGCAATTTGTGCTTCTGCAGCAATCGAATTGGGTGTTATTTCACCAATAACCGGGCGCACACCAGGGACACCGATGATAAACACCAACCAATAGGCGAAAATGGCAAAGATGAAATTGGCAACCGGACCGGCGACAATAATAGCCGCCCGCTGGCCAACGGTTTTATTGTTGAAAGCGTGGTGACGCATCTCCGGAGTTACCGGTTCGACGCGCTCATCCAGCATTTTGACGTAACCGCCCAGAGGGATAAGGGCGATGACATATTCGGTTCCCTGACGGTCAACTCGACGCCAGAGCGCTTTACCAAAACCAATGGAAAAGCGCTCCACATGGACGCCGCAGCGACGAGCAACCCAGAAATGACCAAATTCATGCACAGTGATTAATACACCCAGTGCAACAATGAATGCCGCCAGATTCCAGAGAATGCTCAGCATAAACCCTTCCGTCAAATCGTCCTGAAGACTAAAAGTAGCAGGCAAGCAAACACCGGAACCGCAGCCGTCAGGCTGTCAATTCGGTCAAGAATGCCACCGTGCCCAGGGATCAAATTCCCACTGTCTTTGATGCCGGCTTCTCGCTTAAACATACTTTCTGTTAAATCGCCCAGCACGGATGCCAGCGCGGCAACCAGAGAACACGTTAACAGCGTCGTCGGCGCAACGTCCAGGTTCACACACAGACCATAAATCCAGGAGATCACCGCCGCAGTGAACAGTCCACCGAGAAAACCTTGCCAGGTCTTGCCCGGGGAGACTTTTGGCGCCAGTTTATGTTTACCGAACAGCTTACCGAACATGTAGGCGCCGGAGTCAGCTCCCCACACCAGAATCATGATGTAGAGCAGCCAAATCGCACCGCTGTAATGGTTATCATCATAATGCCAGGCACGCAGCGTCAGCATTCCCCAGAAGAAAGGAATAATGGTCAACAGACCAAACACCAGACGCAGCGTTTTAGAATTACGCCACAGCGCAGCAGAACCCGGATAAAACAACACCAGCAGCAGTGCGACTATCCACCAGCCCAACGAGGCCCAAAGGGAGCCTTCAACCAGCGGTTGATGGACGTTGTGATGATATTCCGGAAGCCAAAAGAGCATCGCGGAAAGAATTAATCCGCAAAGCACCGCCAGCCATACTCGCTGTGAACGAGATTTAAAACCGCTTAATTGACCCCATTCCCAGGCCGCCAACATGCACACCACCAGGGTGACAATAGCGAAACCTATTGGCGGCAAAAGAAACAACGCCGCAATAACAACGGGTATTAAAACGAAAGCAGAGATCAGGCGATACTTCAGCAAGAGCTACCCCCATCAGGCTTTGTCGTCACCAGCCTCTGTGCCGCCGAAACGACGCTCTCGATTGGCAAAGGCATGCAACGCCCCTTCAAAGTCTTGTTCATCGAAATCGGGCCAGAGAACATCTGTAAAGTAAAGTTCGGCATAGGCAATTTGCCACAACAAAAAGTTACTAATGCGATGCTCTCCCCCTGTCCTAATTACTAAATCTACGGGAGCCAGTTCATGCATGCAGATTTGCTGACCCAGCAAATCTTCGGTGATATCGTCAGGACGCAACAGCCCTTCCTGGACTTGTGTAGCAAGATGCTGAACTCCCTGAATAATGTCCCAGCGCCCACCATAATTCGCAGCAATATTCAGTGTCAGTCCGGTGTTGTTCCCGGTCAACGCTTCTGCTTTGCGAATACGCTCCTGTAAACGGGCGTTAAAGCGGCGAGTATCACCGATAATACGCAAGCGTACGTTGTGTCTGTGCAGGCTTTTTACTTCACTATCCAGCGCCCAAACGAACAGTTCCATCAATGCGCTGACTTCCTGCTCAGGGCGATTCCAGTTCTCACTGCTAAAGGCATAAAGCGTTAACGCCTCAATACCGTTATTTGCCGCAAAAGAGACGGCACGACGCACCGATTTTGCTCCGGCTTTATGGCCGAAGGCACGGATCTTGCCTTGTCTCTTCGCCCAGCGACCATTGCCGTCCATAATGATGGCCACATGATGGCAGCCGTGGGATGGCAGGTTCTCGCTGATTGGTTGGTTAGCAGACAACATAACGCGTTATTAGTCCATGAAAAGGAATTAGCGGTACCGGAATACAGACGCTTAGCGCAAAAAAGCCGTGTAAATCCACGGCTCCCTCGATAACACTTTGCCGTTACAGTGTTATCGGATGGCGCAGACTATAACACTGAAGCCCAGCGCTAACAAATGCCTGCGTGCCCGTTGCACGGATAATCATCAGCTTGCGAAGCGCATCACCTGCTGGTTTGCGACACTTCTTGCACGCGCGTCGACTTCCATCACCTCATCCACACCTTCTGGCTCTTGCAAATCCAGAATTGACAGGACCTCGAGGTTCACGGCAGCAATGTCCGTGAAGTGAATTTTCGACGTCAGAAATGCCTCAACGCTCACTTCATTGGCGGCGTTCAGCGCGGTAGTTGCCGCCTGGCCCTGATCAAATGCGTCCATTGCCAGCTTCAGGCACGGGTAACGCTGATAATCAGGCTCTGCAAATGACAGTTCGCTTAATGCTTTGAAATCCAATGGATTAACGCCAGACTCAACGCGCCCCGGCCAGGCCATAGTATGGGCAATTGGCGTGCGCATATCCGGCTCACCAAGCTGGGCCAGCACGCTGCCGTCACGGTAGCGCACCATCGAATGAATCACAGACTGCGGATGGATAATGACTTCCATCTGTTGAGCTGAGGCATTAAATAGCCAGCGTGCTTCTATGTATTCCAGACCTTTATTCATCATGGTGGCAGAATCGACTGAAATTTTACGTCCCATCGACCAGTTCGGATGACGACAGGCCTGATCCGGCGTCATATCGCGCAGTTCAGACAAAGGCGTTTCACGGAACGGGCCACCAGATCCGGTAAGCAGAATAGACAAAACGCCATTCTGCTCAAGGGAAGCGTAACCCAGCTGATTTTGAATTGTTTCCGGTAAACTCTGAAAAATGGCGTTGTGCTCGCTGTCGACTGGCAGCAGACGCGCCCCACTCTCTTTCACGGCGTCCATAAACAAACGTCCACAGGTGACCAGCGACTCTTTATTGGCAAGCAGAATGGTTTTTCCGGCGCGGATAGCCGCCAGCGTCGGCATCAATCCTGCGGCACCGACAATCGCCGCCATCACCTGGTCGACATCATCCAGCGCAGCGACATCGCAGGCAGCCTGTTGGCCGCTCAGAACTTCCGTCTGGCTCCCGTGCTGACGCAGAGCAACAATCAGCGCAGCGGCGCTTTGTGCATCGTCCATAACGGCGTATTGCGGGGAGAACTCAAGGCATTGCTCAACCATACGCTCGACGTTTTTCCCGGCCACCAGCGCGGTAACAGAGAAAAGGCCGCGATTATTACGCACCACATCCAGCGTGCTACAGCCGATAGAGCCTGTGGAGCCCAGAACGGTTAAATGCTTCATGAAAAATCCGAAGAAGAAAGTCTAAAAAGCAAAACGCCGCCAGTAAAACCCGAAGGTTTCCTGAACGGCGTTCATCAGATAACGTCAGAAATCAGAACTGCATCAGTTCCGTTTCTTTTTCTGCCAGCGCCGCGTCCACTTTCTTGATAGCGGCGTCGGTCATTTTCTGCACATCGTCCTGGGAGCGACGGTCATCATCTTCGCTGATCTCTTTGTCTTTCAGCAGCGCTTTAACTTTATCGTTCGCATCACGACGGACGTTACGCACGGAAACACGCGCTTGTTCTGCTTCACCGCGTACGATCTTGGTCAGATCTTTACGACGTTCTTCAGTCAGCGGAGGCAGCGGAACGCGAATGTCGGTGCCCGCAGAGCTCGGGTTCAGACCGAGATCGGACGCCATAATCGCTTTCTCAACGGCCGGGCTCAGAGAGCGATCGAATACGTTGATTTTCAGGGTACGGGAATCTTCTACCGTCACGCTTGCCAGCTGACGCAGCGGAGTCGGTGTACCGTAGTATTCGACAACGATGCCATCGAGCAGGCTTGGAGAAGCACGGCCCGTGCGGATTTTGCTGATCTGGTTTTTGAATGATTCTACGCATTTTTCCATGCGCACTTCGGCATCTTTTCTGATATCGCTAATCACGTTACGAATCCTTGAAATCTTGTCTCAGGCTGACCATACGCCACACTCGCCGATTTGCGAGTGTGGTAAGTATAGCCCGTATAATTCCTGGCGCCGAAAAGGGCGGCCTGGTAAGCATCGCAAAATTAAAGCGGAATCTTACCTTTATTTGTTGTTTACGGAAATTATTCCGTAATTAATGTACCTTCTTTCTCACCCATCACCACGCGACGCAGCGCGCCTGCTTTGTTCATGTTGAAGACACGAATCGGCAGTTTATGGTCACGAGCCAGCGTGAACGCAGCAAGATCCATCACTTTCAGCTCTTTATCCAGTACTTCAGCGTAGCTCAACTGATCGTACATTGTCGCAGAAGGATCTTTTGCCGGGTCAGCGGTAAATACGCCGTCGACTTTGGTGGCTTTCAATACCACGTCCGCTTCAATTTCGATGCCCCGCAGGCAAGCTGCGGAATCGGTGGTGAAGAACGGGTTACCGGTACCGGCGGAGAGGATAACGACGCGGTTATTACGCAGCAGACTGATAGCCTCTGCCCAGCTGTAGTTATCACACACACCATTCAGCGGAATGGCGGACATCAGGCGGGCGTTCACATAGGCGCGATGGAGTGCATCACGCATAGCCAGGCCATTCATGACGGTTGCCAGCATGCCCATGTGGTCGCCCACAACGCGGTTCATACCCGCTTTTGCCAGACCCGCACCACGGAAAAGGTTACCACCACCAATCACCACACCGACCTGGATCCCCAGTTCGACCAGTTCTTTAATTTCCTGCGCCATACGATCGAGAATGCTGGCATCGATACCGAAGCCTTCAGTTCCCTGCAGTGCTTCGCCACTGAGCTTAAGCAGAATGCGTTTGTAGACGGGTTTTGCATTGGTAGCCATATTTCTTTCCTGGGACTGTCAACGTTTGAAAGGGGTAAATTCTGGCGACAAGGATATGTCGCGCATCAGTACAAGCCTATAGGAGCCTGACTAATTTTTACTTAATGGGGCTCAAAAAGAAGCCGCCCTCAGGCGGCTCCTTGTCGATCATTAAGACTGCTTGGACATTGCAGCAACTTCTGCTGCGAAGTCAGTCTCAACTTTCTGGATACCTTCGCCCACTTCAAAGCGGATGAAGTTAGTCACGGTAGCGTTGTTCTCTTTCAGGAACTGACCAACGGTCTTGCTTGGTTCCATAACGAAAGGCTGGCCGGTCAGAGAAACTTCGCCGGTGAATTTCTTCATGCGGCCTTCAACCATTTTCTCTGCGATTTCTTTCGGCTTACCGGACTGCATCGCGATATCCAGCTGTACCTGGTATTCTTTTTCTACCACGTCAGCAGACACGTCTTCTGGGTTTACGAATTCTGGCTTGCTAGCTGCGATATGCATTGCAACTTGCTTAACCAACTCTTCGCTCGCGCCTTTAGCAGACACCAGAACACCGATGCGAGCACCGTGCAGGTAGCTACCCAGCACTTCGCCTTCCAGAGCAGAAACGCGACGGATGTTGATGTTCTCACCGATTTTAGCAACCAGAGCAACACGTTCTTCTTCGAACTGTGCTTTCAGAACTTCAACGTCAGTGATTTTGCCAGCAACTGCTGCATCCAGAACTTTGTTAGCGAAAGCCTGGAAACCGCCGTCTTTAGCAACGAAATCAGTCTGGCAGTTAACTTCCAGAATGATGCCGTAGTTGCCATTGATCTTAGTGATGATCACGCCGTCAGCAGCAACGTTGCCTGCTTTTTTCGCAGCTTTGATAGCACCAGATTTACGCATATTTTCGATTGCCAGCTCGATGTCGCCATTAGCTTCAGTCAGGGCTTTTTTGCAATCCATCATGCCTGCGCCAGTACGTTCACGCAGCTCTTTAACCAGGGAGGCGGTAATTTCAGCCATTCTAAAATCCTCGGGAAATTGAAACCGCCCGGCGTAAGGCCAAACGGTTATAAAAGTGAAAAAGGGGCCGCTTAAGAGGGCCCCTATCCATACTCGGTACTAATAAGGGCTTAAACCTTATTATTCAGCTTCTACGAAGCTTTCTTCCGCCTGAGAAGCCAGATCCTGAGAACGGCCTTCACGTACGGTCTGAGCAACGGCATTCAGATACAGGCTAACTGCACGGATTGCATCGTCGTTACCCGGGATAACGAAATCAACGCCATCTGGATCAGAGTTGGTATCAACGATAGCAAATACTGGGATACCCAGGTTGTTTGCTTCTTTGATAGCGATGTGCTCGTGGTCTGCATCGACAACAAACAGTGCGTCCGGCAGGCCGCCCATGTCTTTGATGCCGCCCAGGCTGTTTTCCAGCTTGCCCAGCTCACGAGTGCGCATCAGCGCTTCTTTCTTGGTCAGCTTGTCGAAGGTGCCGTCCTGAGACTGAGTTTCCAGGTCTTTCAGACGCTTGATAGACTGACGAACGGTTTTCCAGTTAGTCAGCATACCGCCCAACCAGCGATGGTTCACGAAGAACTGATCGCAGTTCAGAGCAGCTTCTTTTACCGCTTCGCTTGCTGCGCGCTTGGTACCAACGATCAGAATCTTACCTTTGCGAGAGGAGATCTTGTTCAGTTCAGCCAGAGCTTCGTTGAACATTGGTACAGTTTTCTCAAGGTTGATGATGTGAACTTTGTTACGCGCGCCGAAGATGAAAGGCTTCATTTTCGGGTTCCAGTAACGGGTCTGGTGACCGAAGTGTACACCAGCCTTGAGCATGTCGCGCATGGAAACAGTTGCCATGTTTAAAACCTCTATATAAAAGTTGGGGTTATGCCTCCACGTATCCCATACGACCGACCCCTAAGGGCACCCCGGCGTATGTGCCGATACGTGTGTGTTATTACACAATGTGAGATTTGTCGCTGCCAGACCGTTTCTGTGTATTTCAAACGGAATGGAAGTTCGGCGCGCTTTATACCATAAATTGCGAGCGGAAACCAATAAATGTTGGTGCGAAGCGCTGTAATGATTCTCAATTTGGCAGTCGATAGCGACGGCTGTTACCATTGTCAGCACTTACACTCGTATTGCCGATAAATCGGCCTCGATGGACAGAATTCATGGCTATCTCTATTAAGACCTCAGAAGAAATTGAAAAAATGCGCGTGGCGGGCCGTCTGGCTGCCGAAGTGCTGGAAATGATCGAACCGTACATCAAGCCAGGTGTCAGCACCGGCGAGCTGGATCGTATCTGTGACGATTACATCGTAAATACTCAGCATGCGGTCTCCGCCTGCTTGGGCTATCACGGCTTCCCGAAATCCGTGTGCATCTCTATTAATGAAGTGGTGTGCCACGGTATTCCGGATGACGAAAAGCTGCTGAAAGATGGCGACATCGTTAACATCGACGTGACCGTCATTAAAGATGAATACCACGGCGACACCTCCAAAATGTTCATCGTCGGCAAACCGACCATCCTCGGCGAGCGTCTGTGCCGTGTGACGCAGGAAAGCCTGTACCTCGCCCTGCGTATGGTGAAGCCGGGTATCCGTCTTCGCACACTGGGTGCAGCCATTCAGAAATTTGCAGAAGCGGAAGGTTTCTCCGTGGTACGTGAATATTGCGGGCACGGTATTGGCCGCGTGTTCCATGAAGAACCGCAGGTTCTGCACTATGATGCTGATGACGGCGGCGTAGTACTTCAGGCCGGGATGACGTTCACCATCGAGCCGATGGTCAACTCTGGCGACTACCGTATCCGCACCATGAAAGATGGCTGGACGGTGAAAACCAAAGACCGGAGCTTGTCTGCACAGTACGAGCATACTATTGTGGTGACAGACAACGGCTGCGAAATAATGACGTTACGCAAGGATGACACTATCCCGGCGATAATCTCGCACAACGAATGATAAGAAGCCGGCGAAAGCCGGTTTTTTTATGGCGGGCGTCCTGCCCGCCCCCCTCCGGGCCGCCGCAAGCGACGTTAAAAATCGCTCCCGGCGATTTTTTATGGGTAATCGTTTTTTCTTATGGGTGGCGCAATGAGCAATTCCTTACCTGACACAGCCTTACCTGTTCTGCCAGGCCAGCCGGAAAACCCGGTCAGTTGGGCAGACGCGGAGCTGAACTGCGCCAGTATCAAGGCGCGTCTCGATGCGTTCCAGCGCTGGCTGGGTGACGCTTTCGACAGCGGTACCTCTGCCGAACAACTGATGACCGCCCGTACGGAATATATCGATCAGATGCTCCAGCGTCTTTGGTTGCATTACGGTTTTGGTGAGGTAGAAGACGCAGCGCTGGTTGCCGTCGGTGGCTATGGCCGCGGCGAACTGCATCCGCTTTCGGATATCGACTTGCTCATCCTCAGCCGTAAAAAGCTGCCCGACGAGCTGGCACAAAAGATTGGCGAGCTGCTGACACTGCTGTGGGATCTCAAACTCGAAGTCGGCCACAGCGTGCGCACCCTCGAAGAGTGCCTGCTGGAAGGGCTTTCTGATCTCACTGTCGCCACTAACCTGATTGAATCACGCCTGCTGATCGGCGACGTCACCCTCTTTCTCGAGCTGCAAAAACATATTTTCAGCGAAGGCTTCTGGCCATCGGAAAAGTTCTTTGCCGCTAAAGTCGAAGAACAAAACGGTCGCCACCAGCGCTATCACGGCACCAGCTACAACCTCGAGCCTGATATCAAAAGCAGCCCCGGCGGCCTGCGTGATATCCACACCCTGCAATGGGTGGCGCGTCGTCATTTCGGCGCAACCTCGCTGGATGAAATGGTCGGCTTTGGCTTCCTGACCGAAGCCGAACGCAACGAGCTGAACGAGTGTTTACACCTGCTATGGCGCATCCGTTTTGCGCTGCATCTGGAAATTAACCGCTACGACAACCGTTTGCTGTTCGATCGCCAGTTGAACGTGGCCCAACGGCTCAACTACAGCGGCGAAGGCAATCAGCCGGTTGAGCAAATGATGAAGGATTTCTATCGCGTCACCCGCCGGGTGGGCGAGCTCAACCAGATGCTGCTCCAGCTGTTTGATGAGGCGATCCTCGCGCTGACCGCCGATGAAAAACCGCGCCCGATTGACGATGATTTCCAGCTGCGCGGCACGCTTATCGACCTGCGTGACGATACCTTGTTCATGCGCGAGCCGCAGGCGATTCTGCGCATGTTCCACATCATGGTGCGCAACAGCAGCATTACCGGTATTTATTCGACGACGCTGCGTCATCTGCGCCATGCCCGCCGCCATCTGCAACAGCCGCTGTGCTACATCCCCGAAGCGCGCGAGCTGTTCCTGAGCATGTTGCGTCACCAGGGCGCCGTCAGCCGGGGGCTGCTGCCGATGCACCGTCACAGCGTGCTGTGGGCGTATATGCCGCAGTGGTCGCACATCGTCGGCCAGATGCAGTTTGACCTGTTCCACGCCTACACCGTTGATGAACACACCGTTCGCGTGCTGCTAAAGCTGGAAAGCTTCGCCAAAGAGGAAACGCGTTCACGCCATCCGCTCTGTGTCGAACTATGGCCGCGCCTTAATCACCCGGAACTGATCCTGATTGCCGCTCTGTTCCACGATATCGCCAAAGGCCGCGGCGGCGATCACTCGGTGCTCGGCGCTCAGGACATCCTCAAATTTGCAGAACTGCACGGTCTGAACTCGCGCGAAACACAGCTTGTTGCATGGCTGGTACGCCATCATCTACTGATGTCCGTCACCGCCCAACGCCGTGATATTCAGGATCCGGAAGTTATCAAACAGTTCGCCGAAGAAGTGCAGACCGAAAACCGCTTGCGGTATCTGGTCTGCCTGACCGTCGCCGATATCTGCGCCACCAATGAAACACTGTGGAATAGCTGGAAGCAGAGCCTGTTGCGTGAACTCTATTTCGCCACCGAAAAACAGCTGCGCCGTGGAATGCAGAACACGCCGGACATGCGCGAACGCGTGCGTCATCATCAGCTTCAGGCGTTAGCCCTGCTGCGAATGGACAATATCGACGAAGAGGCGCTGCATCATATTTGGGCGCGCTGTCGGGCCAACTACTTTGTACGCCACACACCAAACCAGCTTGCGTGGCATGCCCGTCACCTGCTTCAACACGATCTGAACGATCCGATGATCCTGCTGAGCCCGCAGGCGACACGCGGCGGCACGGAAATATTTATCTGGAGCCCGGACCGCCCATATCTGTTCGCCGCCGTTTGCGCTGAACTGGACCGGCGTAATCTCAGCGTGCACGACGCACAGATTTTTACCACCCGCGACGGGATGGCGATGGACACCTTTATCGTGCTTGAACCTGACGGCAGTCCACTGTCCGGCGACAGGCACGAAGCCATTCGTCACGGCCTTGAGCAGGCCATTACTCAGTATTCGTGGCAGGCCCCTGCCCCACGTCGTCAGCCGGCAAAATTGCGTCATTTTACCGTCGATACCGAAGTCAATTTCCTGCCAACACATACCGACAGAAAATCGTTCCTCGAACTGATTGCGCTCGACCAGCCGGGTTTACTCGCGTGCGTCGGCCAGGTCTTCGCGGACCTCGGCATTTCGCTCCATGGGGCGAGAATTACGACAATTGGTGAACGAGTAGAAGATTTATTTATAATCGCGACAGCCGACCGGCGTGCTCTTAATAATGTGCTTCAGCAAGAAGTACAACAGCGGTTGACAGCGGCCCTCAATCCAAACGATAAAGGGTAGTGTGTTTTTTTAATGGAAAGAGTTTAACAATGCAGCAGTTACAGAACGTTATTGAGTCCGCTTTTGAGCGCCGCGCCGACATCACTCCGGCGAATGTAGATACCGTTACCCGCGAAGCGGTTAACCAGGTTATTTCCCTGCTGGATTCCGGCGCGCTGCGCGTAGCGGAAAAGATTGACGGCCAGTGGGTTACGCATCAGTGGCTGAAGAAAGCGGTACTGCTCTCTTTCCGTATCAACGATAACCAGGTTATCGACGGAGCGGAAAGCCGCTACTTCGATAAAGTCCCGATGAAATTCGCCGATTACGACGAAGCGCGTTTCCAGAAAGAAGGTTTCCGCGTGGTGCCACCGGCAGCCGTACGCCAGGGCGCATACATTGCACGTAACACCGTGCTGATGCCGTCCTACGTCAACATCGGCGCTTACGTCGACGAAGGCTCCATGGTTGATACCTGGGCGACTGTGGGTTCCTGTGCGCAGATCGGTAAAAACGTTCACCTGTCCGGTGGCGTAGGTATCGGTGGCGTGCTTGAGCCACTGCAGGCTAACCCAACCATCATCGAAGACAACTGCTTCATCGGCGCACGATCTGAAGTGGTAGAAGGCGTTATCGTTGAAGAAGGCTCCGTGATTTCGATGGGTGTTTACCTCGGCCAGAGCACCAAAATCTACGACAGGGAAACCGGCGAAGTGTTCTACGGTCGCGTACCGGCAGGCTCGGTTGTTGTTTCCGGCAACCTGCCGTCAAAAGATGGCAAATACAGCCTGTACTGTGCAGTTATCGTGAAGAAAGTGGATGCGAAAACCCGCGGCAAAGTCGGCATTAACGAACTGCTGCGCACCATCGACTAAATCAGTCGTAAAAAAAGCGGGGGCAACCCCGCTTTTTTTATACCTGACGCTGGCGGAAAATAATTTTTCCGTTAATTATTCAAAGGTTATGTTTAACCGAAGGAACCGCTATGTACGACAATCTGAAAAGTTTGGGCATTACCAATCCTGATGAAATCGATCGTTACAGCCTCCGGCAGGAAGCCAACAACGATATTCTGAAAATCTATTTTCAGAAGGATAAAGGCGAGTTTTTCGCGAAAAGCGTGAAGTTCAAATATCCGCGCCAGCGTAAAACGGTAGTGGCCGACGGTGTAGGTCAGGGTTACAAAGAAGTGCAGGAAATCAGCCCGAACCTGCGCTATGTGATCGACGAGCTGGATCAGATTTGCAAACGCGATCGCACCGAAGTGGATCTGAAGCGTAAAATCCTCGACGACCTGCGCCATCTCGAAAGCGTGGTTGCCAATAAGATCAGCGAGATTGAATCTGACCTTGAAAAATTGACCCGCAATAAATAACTCTTGCAGGCATGTCCGGCGGCAGCAAACAGTAAAAAAAAACGGTAACCCAAGGGTTACCGTTTTTTTACTGTGCCCTCCCCCGTCAGGAGAAGGACCTGAAAGTTTACTGCATCAGCAGGTAGATAGTGCTGTCGCCACGCTGAATATTCAACGCCAGAACGCTCGGTTTGCTTTCAAGCAGCTTACGCAGGTCAGCAATGTTTTTCACCGGCTGCTGGTTAGCGCCAACGATCACATCACCTTTTTTCAGGCCAATTTGCGCAGCCTGCGTACCCGATTTGATGCTGCTCACCACCACGCCTTTGTCTGCGCCTTTGTTGCTCATCTCAGCGCCGTCAATACCGTTGAAGATGCTGCTGGAATCAACCTGAGTCTGGCTACTCTGCTGCAGTTCAAGGGACACATTGACCGGCTTACCATCACGAACCAGGCCCAGCTCAATCTTGCTGCCAACAGGCATGGTGCCGACCTGAGCACGCAGCGCGGAGAAGCTGCTGATCGGTTTGCCGTTCAGCGAGGTGATCACGTCGCCTGCTTTAATGCCCGCTTTCGCCGCAGAAGAGTTCGGTAGCACCTGGCTTACGAATGCGCCGCGCTGAGCGTCAACTTTCATCGCTTTCGCGAGGTCAGAGCTCAATTCGGTACCCATAATGCCCAGCTCGCCACGTTTAACCTGGCCGTA
This sequence comes from Scandinavium manionii, assembly GCF_024764775.1. Classification (NCBI taxonomy): domain Bacteria; kingdom Pseudomonadati; phylum Pseudomonadota; class Gammaproteobacteria; order Enterobacterales; family Enterobacteriaceae; genus Scandinavium; species Scandinavium manionii. The sequence continues at coordinate 38,561 of NZ_JALIGC010000038.1, forward strand.
TTTGACCATCTGCTCAGTCAGGCTTTTCACCATATTGCTTGGGATAGCGAAGCCGATACCGATGTTGCCGCCGTCCGGGGCAAGGATCGCGGTGTTAATCCCAATAAGCTCACCGTTGAGGTTCACCAGCGCACCGCCGGAGTTACCGCGGTTAATGGCCGCATCGGTCTGGATAAAGTTTTCGTAGTTTTCAACATTCAGGCCGCTACGACCCAGTGCCGATACGATACCGGACGTCACGGTTTCGCCGAGACCAAACGGGTTACCGATAGCGACGGTATAGTCGCCGACGCGCAGTGCATCGGAATCGGCGAGTTTAATCGCGGTCAGATTTTTTGGATTCTGAATTTGAATCAGCGCGATGTCAGAGCGAGGGTCTTTACCCACCACTTTCGCATCAAATTTACGGCCATCGCTCAGGGAAATTTTGATTGTGGTAGCGTTATCCACCACGTGGTTGTTGGTAACCACATAGCCTTTCGCCGCATCAATGATTACGCCAGAACCCAGCGCCATGAATTTTTCTTGCTGGGAGCCACCATTACCCCTTGGTGCGCCTGGACCACCCTGTCCACCGCCCTGGCAGAACGGAGAGTTCTGGAAAGGCGAACCGTCCTGGCAGAATGGGGAATTATCACCAAAGAACTGCTGGAAGTTACGCCCCATACGCGGGGTATTCACCGTGGTACTCCCTTCCACATTAATGCTCACAACGGAAGGCATCACTTTTTCCAGCATCGGTGCCAGGCTTGGCATCTGCTGGGCGGTCGTGGCGGAGGATGCGGTTTCCGCGGCCGATGCAGACAGCGGGGAAAGGGCCAAACTTAAACTCAGAGCCAGTGCACTCATTGCTAACGTTGTTTTTTTCATATCTCGTAATCTCTAAATGTCAGATAAAGCAAAAGTTGCTGTGTATGTGACTGTCAGATTCAATTTATAACGCTAAGTTCCGGATTTAAGTTTCTGGAAAAAGTAAAAAAATATTGTCCGCCTTTACAAAACTTTCGCGTTATTCCACAGCCATCAAGCGGCGGTATTCATCCCAGGCATAGAGATCGGTCATGCCGCTGATATAATCCTGAATCAAACGACAGCGATAATAGTACTCCATCAACGGATACTCGGTGGCATCACGCGGGATTTTATTTACCGCTTCAACGTACGCCAGGCGATGTCGCGTCGACAGTTTCTGAAACAGACGGCTTTCAATCGGCAAATGGCGCAAACGCTCTTTTTCCACCAGCTCGTGAAAGTCCGCCAGCGATAATTTCAACAGCGGCTGGTAAATTTCCAGCAGCCCGCTAATCACGCGGTATCCCTGCAATTCTAGCTGCTCAACATCGGGATGGCTGAATACCTGTTTAATGGCGACGTTTTTATATAATTCAAGCAGCTGGCTGTAGTCACTTTCGTCTTCTAGCAGGGCGTGGTTGAAATCCCCGGTATATATCTTCGGAAGGTTATCGATAAATCGCTGCGCGGCATAAGGCACCAGCTTATTCAGCGTATTCACCCGCAAATACATAAAGAACTGATCTTCTGTACTGCGGCTTAAGGTATTAGACCGAGATTTATCCCAGGCATTTTCGACAACCTGTGAGAATAACGAGCCTTTTTCGTGCGTGCCCCATGCGTCGTACAGGTGCTGATAAAGTTGCTCCACGCTGAAGATGCGTTTCTCAACGGCGTCTTCCAGGTCGGCCACGCAATAAGAAATATCGTCGGCAGCTTCCATAATCCACGTCAATGGAAAGCGACTGTAAGGGGCTAAATCGAGTTCTTGACGTAACCTCGCAATATAGGCCTCTTCGGCGAAATAATAGCCTGGCTTCTTCATTAAATAGCTGTGACTTTCTGGCGGCTTGCCTCGCCACCATGCAGGACGCGTGTACTTCAGAATACAGCCGACCTGCGCCCAGGTGAGATTCATACGCATCAACGTATGTACCAGGCGAATACCCTGGGCGTTACCTTCAAACTGGCAGAGATCCTGACGCACCCGACGACGGAGTTCGTTCAGGGTATCTTCCCCGTCGCGCAGACGCAGCGTGCCGACAAGGCAACGATCGTCGCTTAACGGCTGACTGGCGGCATCCGCAGGCCACAGGCGCTGGCGGAACCAGTCGTTAATCGCCGCTTCACCAAAATGCCCAAACGGCGGATTGCCAATATCGTGCATTAAACAGGCCATCTCGACGATACTTTCAAACGGTCCGGTCAGTTCATCCAGCCCGTATGCCTCCAGCAGCTTGCGCTCTTTCAGGCGGCTCAGCACTTCTTTAGCGATATAACGCCCGACCTGCTGAACTTCCATAGAATGCGTCAGCCGCGTGCGCACCGCCGCATTGCGTTCCAGCGGGAAGACCTGGGTTTTCTGCTGCAGCCGACGGATAGCCGGGGAATTGACGATGCGCCCGCGATCGCTTTCGAAGATCCGCAGGATTTCATGCTCCGTCGCGGCGTTCTGCGGCGAGCGGTAACGCCGACGCCAGTTTATCTTTGTGCGAAAATCAATTGTGGCCATAGCCTCTCCCGGTCCGGAAATGCGTGCTCCATGATAAACTATGCCTTTAAACCCATCACATCGCGAGTAAATCTATGAAAATCGGCATTATTGGTGCAATGGAAGAAGAAGTGACGCTGCTGCGTGACAAAATCCAGAACCGTCAGACTATCACCATCGGCGGGAGCGAAATTTACACCGGCCAGCTGAATGGCGTTGACGTTGCCCTGCTGAAATCAGGGATCGGCAAAGTGGCTGCCGCGATGGGTGCCACCCTACTGATCGAACGCTGCAAACCAGACGTCATCATTAACACCGGTTCTGCAGGCGGCCTGGCCTCTACGCTGAAAGTGGGCGATATCGTCGTCTCCGATGAAGCGCGCTATCACGATGCCGATGTCACCGCATTTGGCTATGAATACGGCCAGCTACCGGGCTGCCCGGCAGGCTTCGCGGCTGATGCGAAACTGATTGAAGCAGCAGAAAATTGCATCAAACAACTTAACCTGAATGCCGTACGTGGGCTTATCGTCAGCGGCGATGCATTCATTAATGGTTCCGTCAGCCTGGCGAAAATCCGCCACAACTTCCCGCAGGCGGTTGCCGTGGAAATGGAAGCCACCGCTATCGCACACGTCTGTCATAACTTCGGCGTGCCGTTCGTTGTTGTTCGCGCCATTTCTGACGTCGCCGATCAGCAGTCACACCTAAGCTTCGATGAGTTCCTCGCCGTCGCCGCTAAACAGTCGACCCTGATGGTCGAAACGCTGGTCCAGAATCTGGCGAATGCGTAACGGCCTGACATCGGGCCTTTTCGCCCTGCTGTTGACCTTTCCGGCGTGGCTGATAGCCGCGCCGAGGGTTATCACCCTTTCCCCCGCCAATACTGAACTGGCCTTTGCCGCAGGCATTACGCCTGTGGGGGTGAGCAGCTTCTCTAATTATCCCCCTGAAGCCCGCCACATCGAAGAAATCGCCAGCTGGCAGGGGATGAATCTGGAACGCATTGTGGCGCTCAAGCCCGATATAGTGCTGGCCTGGCGTGGCGGCAATGCCGAGCGACAGGTGAACCAACTGAGCGCATTGGGCATTAAAGTGGTGTGGGTAGAGACCGGCAGTGTGGAGCACATTGCTGACGCGTTGCAGCAGCTGGCGGCCTGGAGTCCAGTACCCGAACAGGCGAAACAGGCAGCGCAGTCGTTGCGCCATAATTTTGTTGCGCTGAAGCAAGAGTATGCTCACCGCCCGAAAAAAAGGGTATTCCTGCAATTTGGCACTAATCCGTTGTTTACCAGTAATAAAAGCTCGATACAGAACGAAGTAATTGAGGCCTGCGGGGGAGTAAATATTTTTGCCACCAGCCGCGTTCCGTGGCCGCAGGTTAGCCGCGAACAGGTTCTCGCCCGGCAGCCTCAGCTGATTATCACCGCCGGAAGCGACACCGAAGTGACAAAAATTCAGCAGTACTGGGGGAGTCAGCTCAAAATTCCGGTCATTCCCGTAAACAGCGACTGGTTTGAACGCGCCTCCCCGCGTATTATCCTCGCCGCGAAACAACTCTGCACCGCAATGGCGCAGGTCAATTAACGGGAAACGCATCAATGCTTGTCTATTGGCTGGATATCGTGGGTACTGCCGTATTTGCCATTTCCGGAGTTCTGCTGGCTGGTAAGCTACGCATGGACCCATTTGGCGTGCTGGTGCTCGGCGTGGTGACTGCAGTGGGCGGCGGAACGATCCGCGATATGGCGCTGGCACACGGCCCGGTATTCTGGGTAAAAGATCCCACCGATTTGGTGGTGGCGATGGTCACCAGCATGTTGACCATTTTGCTGGTGCGTCAGCCGCGTCGCCTGCCGAAATGGATATTGCCAGTGCTGGATGCGGTCGGCCTCGCAGTGTTTGTCGGTATCGGCGTGAACAAAGCATTTATTGCCGGAACCGGCCCGCTGGTCGCTATCTGCATGGGCGTGATAACGGGCGTCGGCGGCGGGATTATCCGTGATGTTCTGGCACGCGAAGTGCCGATGATCCTGCGGACCGAAATCTACGCCACCGCCTGTATTCTGGGTGGGATCGTGCACGCTACCGCGTATTTCACTTTCGGAATACCGCTGGAGAACGCGGCCATGCTCGGCATGTTGGTGACGCTCGTGATTCGCCTGGCGGCGATTCACTGGCACCTGAAACTTCCGACCTTCGCCTTAGACGAGAATTCCAGATAGCAAAAAGCCGTGTCGATGACACGGCTTTTTTGTTTCAGCATTCCTGAACTTAAACGCTGAAGGAGGAACCACACCCGCAAGTGCTTTTGGCATTCGGGTTGGTCACGATGAAACGTGAACCTTCCAGACCTTCGGTATAATCCACTGAACCGCCCACCAGATATTGCAGGCTCATCGGGTCAACGACCAGGCCGACGCCTTCTTTCTCAATGGTCATATCACCATCGTTAATCTGATCGTCAAAAGTGAAGCCGTACTGGAACCCGCTGCAACCACCGCCGGTGATATAGACGCGCAGTTTCAGGTTCGGATTCTCTTCATCCGCAATCAGGTTTTTTACTTTGCTGGCGGCCGCATCAGTAAACTGCAGAGGCAGCGCTACGTCATCACTCATTTCACACTCCGGTTAATTCGCACTGGCTAAAGTCTCGCCAGGTCTTTTGCTCATTATCCAATACCTGACTAAATCGTTCAAGTATTCTCCCCGACGGTCTGTTTTTCTTTCTCCTCTTTCTCTGCTTTTTCGGCTTCCTGCTTTGCAAGAGTACGGGTCAGAATCGAGGAGTACAGCGGTTTCCCGCCCAGGAACTGGGCTAATAGTGTTGCGCCAAGACAGGTAATAATCATTGGCAAAATGAGCTGATAGTTGTCTGTCATTTCCAGAACTAACACGATACCGGTCAGCGGCGCACGCACAGATGCCGCGAACAGCGCGCCCATTCCAGCAATGGCAAAGGTGCCCGGCTCCAGATGATAATGCGGGAACCACGCCGTTGCCGCCATGCCGAATGCGGTACCGAGCAGCGTGCCGAGTGCGAGCATCGGGGCAAAAATGCCGCCAGGCGCGCCCGACGAGAAACACAGCAGCGTCGTCACGACGCGCGCAATAAAGATAAACATCAGCAGGCCGACGGTGTAATGCCCCGCCGCCGCGATAGGAATGAGGTTGAACCCGCCGCCTGCCGCTTCCGGCTCAATCAGGCCGAGCACGCCACAGATACCGCCGAGCAAGCCGCCAATCAGCACCCATTTCTTGATATCGCCGCCGTGAATACGCTGGAACAAATCCTGTGTACGCAGCACCAGGTTGTTAAACAGCGGTCCGACGCAGCCGAAAATCATCCCCAGCACCAGATACAGCCACAGGGTGTTTACTGGCGCATTCGCGAGCTTTCCAACCTCAATGACGGCGGTTTCACCGTTGAAGATACGGAACACCACGCTGGACATGATAACGCCAATGAAAACGGCCTTAATCGAAATCAGGTTGTAGCGGAACTGCGGGCGCATCTCTTCGATGATAAAAAGAATGCCCGCCAGGGGAGCATTAAACGCCGCGGCCAGACCTGCGGCCGCACCGGTTGCCAGCAGCGAGTGACGCGCTTCTGCGGTACGCAAACGGAAGATATCCAGCACCATGCGCCCAATATTGCCGCCAAGTTGCACCGTCGGGCCTTCACGACCGAGCACCATTCCGGCCCCCAGCGTGCCCATGCCGCCAATAAATTTCACCGGAATGACGCGCCACCAGCGAACCGGGCGTAGCTCTTCGAGCGCGCCTTCGATTTCAGGAATGCCTGACCCGCCCGCTTCCGGCGCGAAACGACGCACCAGGATATAGCCGACCATCGCCAGCAGCCCGGAAAGAATAAAGGCCAACGGCCAGACTAAGAACCAGTGATCCGCCACCTGTGCCAACGTGCCAATGCGCACGTTTTGCACCCAGTTCACGGCTTTTTCAAAAGCGACCCCCACCAGGCCGGCTAAGGTGCCAACCAGTGCGGCCATCAACAGGATGGCTAACGGTGTTTTATCCCTGCGAACTAAACGGCGTACCGCATCCCCGCGGCGCAATCGAACGATTTGCTGTGATTCAAAAGAGGGAGTTTCTGCTTTCATGCCATTATCATTAATTGCCAGGACAAATTGCAGATTGCATTGTAACCACCCTATGGCGGTACGTCGCGTTAAAATTCCTTCATTATTACATTGTTTCAATTGGGCAAAACTTTCATAACCTTCCGGGAATAAATTAGAATAGCCCGCTAACACGCTTTCTACGAACCAGGAACCTCGAATGAGCAAATCTGAGAATCTCTACAGTGCGGCCCGCGAACTGATCCCCGGCGGCGTCAACTCGCCGGTCCGCGCCTTTACCGGCGTCGGCGGTACCCCACTGTTTGTCGAACGTGCCGACGGCGCGTATCTGTACGATGTGGATGGTAAAGCCTACATCGACTACGTCGGTTCCTGGGGCCCGATGGTACTCGGCCACAACCACCCGGCCATTCGTAACGCGGTGATTGAAGCGGCATCACGCGGTCTGAGCTTCGGCGCGCCGACCGAAATGGAAGTGAAAATGGCTGCGCTGGTGACCGAACTGGTTCCAACCATGGACATGGTGCGCATGGTGAACTCCGGCACGGAAGCGACCATGAGCGCCATCCGTCTGGCGCGGGGTTTCACCGGGCGTGACAAAATCATCAAATTCGAAGGCTGCTATCACGGCCACGCTGACTGCCTGCTGGTGAAAGCTGGCTCCGGCGCGCTGACCCTCGGCCAGCCAAACTCTCCGGGCGTTCCGGCGGATTTTGCCAAACACACCCTGACCTGCACCTATAACGATCTGGCGTCCGTGCGTGAAGCGTTCGAGCAGTATCCACAGGATATCGCCTGCATCATCGTCGAACCTGTTGCGGGCAACATGAACTGTATTCCACCGCAGCCTGACTTCCTGCCGGGCCTGCGCGCCCTGTGCGACGAATTTGGCGCGCTGTTCATTATCGATGAAGTGATGACTGGCTTCCGGGTTGCACTGGCTGGCGCTCAGGATTACTACGATGTGGTGCCTGACCTGACCTGTCTGGGCAAAATCATTGGTGGAGGGATGCCAGTCGGTGCCTTTGGTGGCCGTCGCGAAGTGATGGACGCGCTGGCGCCAACCGGTCCGGTTTACCAGGCGGGAACGCTGTCCGGTAACCCGATTGCGATGGCTGCCGGCTACGCCTGTCTGACGGAAGTCGCCCAGCCGGGTATTCACGAAACCCTGACCAGCCTGACCAACCAGCTGGCGGAAGGCCTGCTGCGTGCTGCGCGTGATACAGGGATCCCACTGGTGGTGAATAATGTGGGCGGAATGTTCGGCATCTTCTTCACTGATGCGAAAACCGTAACCTGCTATCAGGACGTGGTGAAATGCGATGTGGAACGCTTCAAGAAATTCTTCCATCTGATGCTGGAAGAAGGCGTTTATCTGGCGCCATCAGCGTTCGAAGCGGGCTTTATGTCCGTGGCGCATACCGAGCAGGATATCAACAACACCATCGACGCGGCGCGTAAGGTGTTTGCCAAACTGTAACGCTGGATGCCTGGCGGCGCTACGCTTGCCCGGCCTACAACTGTAACGCAAAACGGCAGCCCTCGGTTGCCGTTTTTAGTGTTTGCTCCCTCTCCCCGTGAGAGGGTCGGGGTGAGGGCTTCAGCCCGCACAATACATGTTTACCGGCTCTGCTTCCTCAGCAGATAAATAAAGTACGGCGCGCCGATAAACGTCGACAACAGCCCAGCCGGGATTTGGTACGGGAACAGCACCATCCGCCCGCACCAGTCAGCGATCACCAGCATAATTCCCCCCACCAACGCAGAAAGAATCATGTGCGGCATCGTCCGACGGAAGCCCATCATCCGCGCGATATGCGGCGCCATCAGGCCAATAAAGCTCAGCGGACCAATGGTCATGGTCGCCGTAGCCGTCAGGCTGGCGGCTAACAGCAGCAGCGCCACACGCGCCGGGGTCAGCGCCATACCTACCGCGCGGGCAGTATCGCCACCGAGAGGCAGTATCGTCAGCCAGCGCCGACACAACGGCGTCAGCGCCAGTAGCACCACCATCACCAGCCCGGTATGCAGCACCTGCTGATAAGAGGCGTTATAGGTGGAACCGGAAATCCAGGTCAGGATCTGCGCCATGCGCGGATCGCCGCTCGCCTGCAGCATCATCAGCAGCATTGTAAACGCGGTACTGAGCGCCATCCCGGCCAGCAGCATTCGGTGCGGAGAGAATCCGCCCCGACCTGAGGCAATCAGGATAATCATCAACGTCACTGCCGCGCCCAGACTCCCCGCCGGCAGCAGCCAGCCAAAGGCATTACCCGGCACGAAGAACAGCATCAGCACCACGCCAAATGCCGCACCAGAAGAAATCCCCAGCACTTCTGGGCTCGCCATCGGGTTGCCGGTCAGACGTTGAATGATGCAGCCCGCGACCGCCAGCATTATCCCGGCAATCAGCGCCGCCAGAATTCGCGGTGCACGCCATTCCATCAGCGCATGGAGTAAATCGCCCGTCGCCCAATGCCAGCCCTGCGCATCACGCCCGAGCGACAGCGCAGCCAGCATACCCACCAGTAGCACGCCACAACCGGCCAGCGCCCACACCAGCACCCGCTGGCGTTCAGCCGCGACGCGATCGCCCGCATCCATCGCCGGTGCGCTGATGCTGCGCAGACGCGGCAGCAACCACAGCAGCAACGGGGCGCCAATCAGCGCGGTGACGGAGCCGGTAGAGACTTCCATCCATACCTGTGAGAGCCACAAAATCAGCTGGTCAGAAAGCCAGAGGATCAACGCCCCAATCAGCGGGGCCAGTATCAGGCGCGAAAGCAAACGTCGCGCGCCGAGCATTTTCGCCAGCAGCGGCGCGAACAGGCCGATAAAACCGATAATGCCCACCGCATTCACCAGCAGCGCACTGATAACGATCGCCAGCGTCAACGCCCCAAGCCGCGCAAGCGAAAGCGCCAGGCCCAGGTTGCGCGCTACGCCGTCGTCGAGCCCCATCAGGGTTAACGGGCGCAGCAGCAGCAGTGTGAGCATCACGCCGCCGAGCAGCTGCGGCCAAAGTTGCTGCACCACGCTCCAGTCGGTTTGCGTCAGCGTGCCGGTACTCCACAGGAACATGCTTTGCAGCTGGTCGTGGTGGAAAATCACCAAAAGCTGATTCACCGCGCCGCAGTACATGCTCACCACCAGCCCGGCGAGGATCAGCGTCACCGGCGACAAACGCTTGCCCCAGGAAACGCCAAACACCAACGCGCCGACCACACAGGCCCCCGTCAGAGCCGCAAACTGCGTTGAGAATGCGCCCGGAACGGCCCACAGCGTGGTGATCGTGATACCGAGCTGCGCACCGGTGGCGACGCCGAGCGTCGTCGGTTCGGCGAGAGGGTTACGTAAAACCTGTTGGAACAGGACGCCGACCAGCCCAAGCCCGGCGCCGACGAGCAACGAGATAACCACACGCGGCAGCAAACTGTAGTGGAACAGCATCTGACGGATGCTATCGACGTTCGGCTGCCACAGCGCTTCCCGCCACTGCCCGCGAGGCAGCGCCACGTTAAAGTTGTGCCAGCTCAGCCATGCCGAGGCGATAAACAGCACGCAGAGAATGAATGCCGGGAAACGCGCGATGCGCTGGCTCATGCCTTGCCTCCCAACGCGTTATCGAGAATACGGATAAAATTCATCACCGACAGCGTCGCACCGTAGAACCACACGGCTGGCACACGCTGGAAGCGCTGCTGACGCACAAACGGCATCGCCTGCCACAGCGGCGTGGCCATCAGTTTTTGCATGTCGGCTTCGTTGCCGTGGTCGAAACAGATAACGTCTGCATCTTTAAACTCGCCCAGTCGGTCGATGCCGACCACCTGACTGCCCCAGAAGTTGGTTTCGCCCTGCCAGGCATTCACTATCCCGTACTCATCAAGGATTTGCTGGAACAGGCAGTTCGGACCGAAGGCCAGTACATGACGGGCATCGAGCAGCGTTACCATCAGCAACGGTCGTTCGTCGCGCACGGCAAAACGCGGTTTATGCTGCGCCACAAATTCATCGAAATGGTTGAGATGCGCATGAGCCTGGTTTTCCATGCCCAGCAACTGGCCCATTTCCACCAACGACTGACGGGCCTTGAGCAGCGGATTTTTACCGTCACTAAAATTGAACCCGCGCCCTGGTGCGATACGCGCCAGTTTTTCTGGCGACGGACCATAACCTGCCGACCACACCATGTACGACGGTTTCATTTCGGTCAGCAGTTCGAGGTTAGGTTCGGTACGCAGGCCAACGTCAATCACCGACGCAGGCAGCGCCGGTTCGTTCACCCACAGGTTATAATTGGGAATATCGGCCACGCCGTACGGCGTTACGCCCAGCGCCAGCAGCAGTTCTACCGGCAGCCATTCGAGGGCCACGATGCGGTGCGGATCCACCGTCGCGGCGTGCGCACTTTTCATCTGCCAGAGCAGCGGAGACAGCGCCATAGCCGTCAATAAACGACGACGGCTTATCGAGAGGGAATCATTCATCAATAAACAAAGCTTACCGGGGCAGCACCCGCCGGATGCGGCAGGATCCCCATCGGAATTCCGTAAATTTTTTCCAGCGTTTCGCCACGCATCAGCGTTTCCGGCGTTCCCTGGGCAATCATTTTACCGCCGCGCAACGCCACCAGATAGTCGCAGTAGCGTGCCGCCATGTTGATGTCATGCAGTACCGCAATCACCGTCAGACCGCGTTGCTGACTGAGACGATGCACCAGCGCCAGGACGTCGACCTGATGAGCAATATCCAGCGCCGACGTCGGTTCATCCAGCAGCAGACAACGGCTGTCCTGCGCCACCAGCATCGCAATCCACGCGCGCTGACGCTCACCGCCGGAAAGACTGTCCACCAGGCGATGGGCCAGCGGTTTCAATCCAACCAACGAAATCGCTTCTTCCACTTTCTCGCGGTCCGCTGCGCCAAATCGCCCCAACGCACCGTGCCATGGATAGCGGCCAATCGCCACCAGCTCACGTACCGTCATCCCTTCAGCCTGCGGCAACTGCTGCGGCAAATAGGCTACCTTGCGGGCAAACGCTTTGCTGTTCCAGCTTTCCAGCGGTTGTCCGTCCAGCAGAACATCGCCTTCTGACGGCGGCTGGTGACGGCCCAACATTTTTAACAGCGTGGATTTTCCCGAGCCGTTATGGCCGATAAGGCCGGTCACTTTTCCGGGTGGAAAGGTCAGCGAAAGCGGGTGCAGCAGCGTACGGCCTGGTACACGGAAGGTGACATCGTTCAGGGCGAACGTGGTGTCGGTCTGAGTTGTGGTGTCCTGCATAGCGGCCAACTTGTTAAAAGGGCACGGCGAACCGTGCCCAAAGAGGAGATTAGAAACGGAAGGTGGCTGTCGCCACAACCTGACGCTCTGCGCCCCAGAAACAACCGTAGGTCTGGAAGCAGCTGGCAACGTATTCTTTATCGAACAGGTTATTCACGTTAACCGCGAGGCTTGAACCCGCCATACCAAAGCGTGCCAGGTCATATTTCACAACAGCATCCACCACGGTTGCGCTATCCACCTTGAACGAGTTCGCTGGATCGCCATAGGATGAGCCGACGTAGCGGGCGCCAGTTCCTAAAGTCAGACCCGAAAGTGCGCCTTCATAGAACGTGTAATCCCCCCAGAGCGAAGCCATATTTTCTGGCACCTGCTCTGGCGTGTTACCTTTCAGATTGGTGTCTTTGGTGTACTCTGCATCAGTGTAGGTATACGACGCCGTCAGATTAATGTTGGCATTGAGAGCCGCCTTGGCTTCAAGTTCCACACCCCGTGCGCGAATCTCACCCGCAGGGACCTGGCCCAATGGATTATTCGGATCGGCAGTCAGGTTGTTGGTTTTGGTCAGCTGGTAAACCGCTGCCGTGAGCACAATCGGACGATCGTTCGGTACATATTTTACCCCCGCTTCATACTGCTCACCTTTGGAAGGAGCATAAGAAGCACGCGGTGTACTCCACAAATCAAATGCGCTTGGTTCGAAAGACTGACTGTAGCTGAAGTACGGGGAGATCCCATTGTCGAACAGATAGTTCACCCCACCACGCCAGGTAAATTTCTCATCATTACGTTCAACGTAACCGGCCTGTGGCGTGGTCGAGTTCTGGCGAACCGTTGTTGCCTGCTGCGACCAGTCGTAACGACCACCAAGGGTAAACACCCATTTATTCCATTCAGCCTGATCCTGAACATACAGACCCGTCTGTTTGGTTTCATTCATCTGGTAAGGCTCTGCGTCACCAAAATCATAATGTTCCGGCGTGTAACCACTGTACAGATCGATAGGTGGAGCGGAACCGAAAGCAGCATTAATGTCGTTACGCATGCGCATAAAGTCGACGCCCGTTAACAACGTGTGGCTCATGTCGCCAGTGGCAAATTTGCTTTCAAGCTGTGTATCAACGCTGAAGTTTTGCAGGCGTTCGTTATCCACCACGGTCCCACGATTCAGCGTGTGCCCATCCGCAGCAATACCGGTCCCGTATACGCTCTGTTGCGCTGTTTTCAGCTCTGCAAAACGCAGATTCTGACGCACGGTGAAGGTGTCGTTAAAGCCATGTTCAAAGCTGTAACCTACCATTTTTTCATTGCGGGAATAGCTATTGTTACTGGCGCCTTCATTGAAATTCGTCGGCAGGCGAGACCCGTTTGGCAGCTTCTCTACTGTGCCCTCTTTAGGCAACCAGCCGTAATAGCCCGTTTCCGGTTCGTTCTGGAAGTACGAGAGGAAAGTGAAGTTGGTTTTGTCGTCCGGGCGCCACGAGAAAGACGGCGCGATAGCATAACGCTGCTGCTCCGCATTGACTTGCTGTTCGTTATTTGAACGCGCCACACCGGTCAGACGATAGGAGTAAACGCCGTCGTCATCAATCGCATCACTGAAGTCAAAGCCCGTCTGGAACAGGTTGTCTGTCCCCATCTTAAACTGAACTTCTTTCAGAGAGTCAGTGGTCGGGCGTTTGCTGACCATAGAAATAATGCCACCTGGGTTACTTTTGCCGTAAAGCACCGAGGTTGGGCCACGCATCAGTTCAACGCGCTCCAGCATATAGGGATCAACAACCGCATCGTTGTAGAAGTTACCTTGCAGCTTAAGGCCATCAAGATAGTTATTCTGGTTGAGCCCGACGGAAGAGAAACCACGAATGATGACAAAATCATAGGTGCTGGATGCACCACGACTGTTGACCATTACGCCCGGAGTATAGCCTAAGGCTTCTTTCACTGACTTTGGCTGATGGGTATCCATCTCTTCGCGCGTGACCACCGAGACAGACTGCGGGGTTTTTTCAATCGGGGTGTCGGTTTTCGTGGCGGTGGCGGAATGTTTGGCGGCGATGGTGGCCGCTGGGCCCCACGCGCTTTCCTGCGGCGCCGCAGGGGCGGCCGTCACAGTCAGGGTTTCTTCCTTCGGTTGTGTTGCCGCCTGTGCGTTGACAGACATGCCGCTAACCGCTGTGGCTACTACCCATGCGAGCTTGCGCACTGAGGTATTCATTGGCTGAGCAGTGTTGAGACGCGCCATTATTGTTCTCTGATGATATTGAGTGAATGATAACGTAAACGAGAATTATTATTATGCCCGCAGAATAATAGGCGAAACGCGGAAGTCATGGCAAGCGGAATACGCCCCTACCAGAATTGAGGGTTTAAAAAATAACCTGATGGTAAGTAGGGAGTTAAAGGAAGGTTAAAAATTGCCCCTTCCCCCGGCCCTCTCCCCCAAGGGGCGAGGGAGAAAACCGGACTGTCCCCTCTCCCCTTGGGGGAGAGGGTTAGGGTGAGGGGTAAGGTCTTAGTTACCGCCGAACATATCTTTAATCCAGCCCGCTACACCGTCGCTTTTTTCCTGCTTCGCTGGCTGCTGTTGCTGTTGTTGTTGTTGTTGAGGCTGCTGCTGTGGCTGCTGCTGCGTTTGGCCGCCGAACGGATTTCCGTCCTGCTGCTGTTGTTGCATCGCCTCGCTCTGCTGACACAGCTGATCCGGATTGGTCGTCCAGACCGGCAGCTGACGCATGCCTGCTCCATCACAGATAAAGTTGCCGTTGTCGTCGACGCTCATATTGACGATATCTTCCGGTGGCGTCAGATCCAGTGGGATCGGCGACTCGTTGGACAGATAACGCTGATAAATGGACATCGCACCACTGGCCCCATACAGCTTAGTTGGCTGGTTGTTATCGCGGCCAACCCAGGTGATCACCACTTCACGTCCGTCAACCCCAGCGAACCAGGTGTCGACGTTGTTGTTCGTGGTCCCGGTTTTACCCGCCAGATGCAGATTCGGGTACTTCGCGCCAAGCTGACGACCGGTACCGCGCTGCACAACCTGCTGCATGGTCCACAACGTCATGTAAGCCGCCTGTGCCGGAACGGCACGTTCAGCTTGCGGATAGCTCTGGTACAGCACGGTGCCATCTTCCGCAATGACCGAACGCAGCGCAGACAGCGTCGCACGGTTACCGCCGCTGGAGATAGTCTGGAACGCCTGCGCCACTTCGATTGGCGTCAGGTTCAGTGCCCCAAGAATCATCGCCGGAACAGGATGCAGCTGATCTTTCGGCACGCCGAGTTTTTGCCAGGTATCGGTGATCGCTGGCAGGCCAAGCGCCATCCCGAGGTTTACCGTCGGCACGTTCATCGAACGGGTCAACGCGTCGACTAACATTACCTGACCGCTAAAGCGCTTATCATCGTTCTGCGGCGACCAGGTCTGGCCGTTCGACAGATGAATCGTGACGGGCGCATCGGCAATCCAGGTATTCAGACGATAGGTATTCGCCTGACTCAGCGCGGTCAGATAGGTCGCCGGTTTTGCCAGAGAACCAATCGAACGACGCGCCTGCATCGCGCGGTTATAACCCGCATACTGCGGCTCTGCACCGCCAACCATCGCCCGGACTTCGCCAGTCATACGGTCGACAATCACCATCGCGGTTTCGAGGTCGCTCAGCTTGCGCTGCTTCTTCAGGACAGGAATGCCTTCGGTCGCCGCTTTTTCTGCCGCATCCTGGGCCACGGAATCGAAGGTGGTAAAGATTTTCACACCGGAAAGATCTTTCACCTTGTCACCGAGCTTCGCCTGCAGCTCCTGACGAACCATCTGCATAAACGCAGGCTGTGGAGAAATTACCCCACCGCGCGGCTGCACGCCCAACGGACGCGCGCTGAGCATGTCGTACAGCTCCTGATCGATAACCTTCTGCTGTTGCAGCAGGCGCAGGACCAGGTTACGACGTTCGAGCGCGAGTTTCGGGTTACGCCACGGGTTGTAGATCGACGCCCCTTTCACCATGCCCACCAGCAGCGCCTGCTGGTCAAGGCTCAGTTCTTCCACCGGGCGGCCAAAGTAGTACAGGCTCGCCAGCGGGAAGCCGCGGATTTCGTTGTCGCCGCTCTGACCGAGGTACACCTCGTTCATATACAGCTCAAGGATCCTGTCTTTGCTGTAACGGGCATCCATGATCAGCGCCATGTACGCTTCGTTGGCTTTACGCCAGTAGGAGCGTTCGCTGGAGAGGAACAGGTTTTTCACCAGCTGTTGGGTCAGGGTACTTGCGCCCTGCACCGTTCGGCCCGCCGTCAGGTTCGCCAGTACCGCACGCCCCATCGAGTAGAAGCTAATGCCGTCATGCTCGTAGAAGTGACGGTCTTCGGTCGCAATCAGCGTGTCGATCAGCAAGTCCGGGAAACCACTGCGCGGCACAAACAGGCGCTGCTCGCCGTTAGGCGATGACATCATGGTTATCAGGCGCGGATCGAGACGGAAGAAACCGAACTGACGGTTGTTATCCATGTTAGTGATGGAATCCAGATGATCGCCATCAAAGGTCAGACGCGCGCGCACCTGCCCTTCTTTACTGTCCGGGAAATCAAACGGTCGACGGATCATCTCGATGCTGTTGGACTGCACCGTAAATTCGCCCGGACGGGTCATCGCCGTCACCTGGCGGTACTGCGTGGCCGTCAGCAGTCGCACCATCTCATTCTTGCTGACAGGCATATCCGGTTCGAGGTTAACCATACGGCCATAGACCGCCGCTGGCAGTTGCCACACTTTACCGTCGATACGGGCACGGATTTTCTGATCCAGATAGACGCCGTAAATGGCCATCAACACCGCAAAAACGATGCCTAATTTGACCAGCAGCCAGAACCAACCGTATTTGCGACGAGGCTTCTTGCCTTTACCTTTTCCATTACGCGGCATCGGTTCGTCATCCTCATCTTCGTAATCATCATCGTCGTACTCTTCGTCCCTGAGACGACGACGGCTAACCTTCTGCTTAGCCGGACGTGCAGGCTTGCCTTTACGTCCAATCGGCTCGCGGTCATTCCCCGCCATACTTTTTCTCCGCTAAATTCAGGCGTAAGCGCCTGATTCTCTTTCCTTTCACGTCGTGGTGAAAGAAGAAATCTCTCAAAATGTTTTCTCCCTCTTCTTGTAGAAGAGGGCTGGATGAGGGTATCAGACCGCACTCCCCCTCACTTTACGAATACTTTTTCGTGCGTCGCGTCGGTGCCGTGCTCGCCGGGTCATCCGGCCAGACGTGTTTCGGGTAACGCCCTTTCATCTCTTTCTGCACTTCGCGGTAAGCGCCCGCCCAAAACGCACTGAGATCGCGTGTGATTTGCAACGGTCGCTGTGCCGGAGACAGTAGCTCCAGCACCAGCGCCACACGGCCTTGCGCGATAGTCGGCGTATTCGCCTCGCCAAACATTTCCTGCATTCGCACCGACAAAACCGGTGGGTTATCCGCATCATAACGCAGGGCAATCCGGCTTCCGGTCGGCACAGTGTAATGCGTGGGTAGCTCACTATCCAGACGTTGTCGCAATGACCAGGGCAGTAAACCCTGTAATGCCTGGGTGATATTTAGCGCCTTCAGAGCTTTCAGCGAATGTACTCCGGTCATATGCGGCAGCAGCCAGGACTCGAGCCCAGCCAACAATACTTCATCATCCACAGCGGGCCATTCATCTTCGCACAGCCAACGGGCGGCGCTCTGAATACGCAAGCGTAGCTGCTCTGCTTCCGGCGTCCAGTTAAGGATACTCAGGCCTTTATCACGCAGGCCGTTGAGCATTGCCTGATGCAGTTCGTCTTCGGAAGGTTTCGCCAGCGGCTGCACCTTTACTGTCAGCTGTCCGATACGGCTGCGACGCCAGGCTTTCAGCGTGCCCTGGTTTTCATCCCATTCGATGGTGTCAGACTGCGAAAGCAGTTCAGGGCATTCGGCCACCAGCGTGTCGATGTCGAGCGCCAGCGCCTGTAAAATTCGCGCATCCGGGGACTGACTGCCCTGCAATAGAAGTGGCGCAATCAGCCATTCATGGCGGCCCAGTGCATCGTCGGCATCCAGCATCGCACCCATGCCGTTCGCCAGCTGGTAGCGCCCTTCCTGACCGCGTCGTCGCGCGATGCGATCGGCAAACCCTTTCGCCAGCAGTGCCGTTATTCGCCCGGCATCGGGCTGGCCGGATGGCTTATCAATGCGCTGGCTCAGTACTTTGGCGCGCTGCTGCCAGTTCGGCTGATTGCGGGAAAACGCCATTCCGAGATCAGCATTTCCGCCGCGCGGTGGCTCTTCCAGAATCGCGGCCAGTTTTGCGGCAGTCGCCACCTCGTCCGGCGAAGCTGCCGCCACCAGCATCGCCGCCAGACGCGGGTCATTACCGAGGGTTGCCATTTTCTGCCCCTGCGCCGTCAGCTGCTTGCCGTCGAACGCGCCAAGCTGGGACAACAACGTTCGCGCAGCCGCCAGATTGGTGGCAGGCGGTTGATCCAGCCAGTTCAGCTGCGCCGGATCCTGACAGCCCCACTGCAACAGTTCGAGCTCCAGCCCGCAGAGATCGCTTTGTAAGATTTCCGGCTCGCCCTGCGCCGCCGCGCGTTCAGCCTGCTCTTTGCCCAGCAGATGCAGACAAATCCCCGGCTCCAGTCGCCCGGCACGGCCAGCACGCTGGGTCATTGATGCCTGGCTGACACGCTGGGTAAGTAAACGCGTCAATCCGGTGCGAGGGTCGAAACGCGCCACGCGCTCCTGGGCGCAGTCGACGACCAGACGAATGCCTTCAATGGTCAGACTGGTTTCTGCGATGTTGGTCGCCAGCACCACTTTTCGCAGCCCTTTTTCTACGGGCAGGATAGCCTTGCGCTGTTCGCTTAACGACAGCGCCCCGTACAACGGGCACAGCACCACATCAGTGCCGACCCGCCCCGCGAGCTGATCCTGTACACGCTGGATTTCACCCACTCCCGGTAAAAACAGCAGCAGCGAGCCCGCCTCATTGCGCAGCAGTTCCGCCGTAGCCGCCGCCACGGCTTCATCAAAACGCTGATGTGTGGCTAGCGCCTGATAGCGTCTTTCCACCGGGAACGCACGGCCCTCGGACGAAATCACCGGCGCGTCGGGCAAAAGCGTCTGCAATCGGACGTTATCCAGCGTCGCGGACATGATGAGCAGTTTTAAATCGTCTCGCAGCCCTTGCTGCACATCGAGCAACAGCGCCAGCGCTAAATCGGCCTGCAGGCTGCGTTCATGGAATTCATCGAGGATAACCAGCCCAACGCCGCTCAGTTCTGGGTCGCGCTGGATCATGCGGGTGAGAATGCCTTCCGTCACCACTTCGAGGCGGGGGTTTTTACCGACGCAGGTTTCGGCGCGCATTCGATATCCCACGGTGTCGCCCGGCTTTTCATTCAGCAGTTCCGCTAATCGCTGGGCAACGTTTCGCGCCGCCAGTCTGCGCGGTTCCAGCAGGATAATTTTGCCTTCAATGCCGCCAGAATGCAGGATTTGCAGCGGCAGCCAGGTCGATTTACCGGCACCGGTGGGCGCGTTCAGCAGCACCTGGGGCGCCGTTTTTAGCGCCTGGAGAAGTTCGGGAAGGACAGAGGCGACCGGCAATGACGACACAAAGGGCTCCAGTGGGTGACTTTAAATGGTCGGGCATTGTAGCATTGCGCTAAATCATTACCGAGACCCTGGCATGCCCGAACCCAAAAGACTGTTTTTCGCCCTTGAGCTTCCCGATGACGTGCAGCAGCAGATTATTCACTGGCGCGCCGCGAACTTCCCCGCCGACAGCGGGCGTCCGGTGGCTGCCGCGAATTTACATCTGACCCTGGCGTTCCTTGGCGAAGTGAGTGCAGACAAACAGCGGGCGTTAGAGACGCTGGCCGGGCGCATCCGCCAGCCGGGTTTCACAGTAGATCTCAACGATGCCGGGCAGTGGCTGCGTTCGCAGGTGGTGTGGCTCGGCACGCGCCAGCCGCCACGCGGGTTATTACAGCTGGCGAATATGCTGCGCGCTCAGGCGGCCCGCAGCGGCTGCTATCAAAGCCCGCAGCCGTTCCACCCGCACATTACGCTGCTGCGCAATACGGCGACCGCCGTGCCCATTCCCGCACCGGGTTTTAGCTGGCAGGTGCCCATCTCTGAATTTGCGCTGTACTCTTCTGAATATTCTCGCGGACGCACCCGTTATACCCGGCTTACGCACTGGACTCTTACCGAATAACAAGGAATCGTCATGCAGTTTCTGCCGCCGTTAAAACACGCCCGCCTTATTCAGCGCTATAAACGTTTCCTGGCCGACGTTATCACCCCCGAAGGTGAAGAATTAACCCTGCATTGTCCAAACACCGGTGCGATGACCGGCTGCGCCACCCCAGGCGATACCGTTTGGTACTCGATTTCGGACAGTAAAACGCGCAAATACCCGCACACCTGGGAAATCACCGAGACGCAAACGGGTGCATTTATTTGTGTCAACACATTACGGGCCAATCAGCTGGTAAAAGAAGCTATTCAGTCCGATGCTATTCCCGAACTGAAGGGTTATAGCGTGTTGAAAAGCGAAGTGAAATACGGTTCAGAGCGCAGCCGGATTGATTTCAAGCTAGAGGCGGAGGAGCGTCCTGACTGCTATATTGAAGTGAAATCGGTTACGTTAGCGGAACAAGAGTACGGTTATTTCCCCGATGCGGTGACAGAACGTGGTCAGAAGCATTTGCGAGAGTTGATGGGCGTGGCGGCCTCAGGTGACCGTGCCGTGGTATTATTTGCGGTACTTCACTCTGCCATCACCCAATTTTCACCCGCGCGCCATATCGATCCGACGTACGCGCAGTTGTTGAATGAGGCACAAAAAAAGGGGGTCGAAATTCTGGCTTATAAAGCGGAACTTTCTGCCGATAATATGACTCTGAAAGAGCCGTTGCCCGTGGTGTTAACACCGGTGATAACGGCTGAGTAATAAATGTGCTGGTCGCGTGCGCAAATACGCTTTTCCTCACAGGGTTGTCAAGTGTAACGTTTAGACAATTGCTATCCTGAAAAGCATCTGCTATTTATAGCGGCCTGATTTTTCCCCCACATGGGGATCGATAGTGCGTGTTAAGGAGAAGCAACATGCAAGAAGGGCAAATCCGTAAAACATCGTCCCTGAGTATTCTCGCCATCGCTGGGGTGGAGCCATACCAAGAGAAGCCGGGTGAAGAGTATATGAACGAAGCCCAGCTGTCTCACTTCAAGCGTATTCTTGAAGCGTGGCGTAACCAACTCAGGGATGAAGTTGATCGTACCGTGACTCATATGCAAGACGAAGCAGCTAACTTCCCGGACCCGGTCGACCGTGCCGCACAGGAAGAAGAATTCAGCCTCGAACTGCGTAACCGCGACCGTGAGCGCAAGCTGATCAAAAAGATCGAAAAAACGCTCAAGAAGGTCGAAGACGAAGATTTCGGCTTCTGCGAGTCCTGCGGAGTTGAAATCGGTATCCGTCGTCTGGAAGCGCGTCCGACTGCCGATCTGTGCATCGACTGCAAAACACTGGCGGAAATCCGCGAAAAGCAGATGGCTGGCTAAGCCATTCGTTTCGCATAACATCACCATGGCGGGAGTTTTCTCCCGCCTTGTTCTTTTTTGGCATATGGCAAATTCAGATTATACAGGGCGTTTTGCCCCTTCCCCTTCTGGCGAACTCCATTTTGGCTCACTGATTGCCGCGCTTGGCAGCTATTTGCAGGCCCGCGCCCGTCAGGGAAAGTGGTTAGTGCGTATTGAAGATATTGATCCTCCCCGTGAAGTTCCCGGTGCTGCAAATACCATTCTGCATCAGCTGGAACATTATGGTCTGCACTGGGATGGCGACGTTGTGTGGCAGTCTCAACGCCATGACACCTACCGTGAACGGCTCGCCTGGCTGCGCGAACAGGGGCTGAGCTATTACTGCACCTGCACCCGGGCGCGAATTCAGAGCGTCGGTGGCATATACGACGGCCACTGCCGGGCGCTGCATCTCGGCCCGCAGAATGCGGCGCTGCGTTTACGCCAGACTCAACCGGTATTGCAGTTCAACGATAAACTGCGCGGCACAATTGTCACCAATGAGCCGCTGGCGCGAGAAGATTTTATTATTCACCGCCGCGATGGCTTATTTGCCTACAATCTTGCCGTGGTGGTCGACGATCATTTTCAGGGCGTGACGGAAATCGTGCGCGGCGCAGATTTAATTGAGCCGACGGTGCGACAAATTTCGCTGTATCGCCATTTCGGCTGGACGGTGCCGGACTATATTCATCTGCCGTTGGCGCTGAATAACGACGGTAACAAACTGTCCAAACAAAATCATGCGCCAGCGTTATCTACCGGCGACCCGCGCCCGGAATTAATCCGGGCCTTACAGTTTCTTAACCAGACTATTGTTAAAGAGTGGCAGGACATAACGCTCGAGGATCTGCTGAAAAACGCGGTGCAAAACTGGAACCTTTCATCAGTTGCATAAATGGAGCATTCTCAAATGCCTCTTGCTGAGCTATGATTAGCCGCTATTTTTTTGTCCTCATGACTTCCGACTGACTTGAAAACCGAGGTGCAACATTTTTACCCGAGTCGCTAATTTTTGCCGTAAGGTGCTTACCCGTGAAGAAACCGGGGCTGAAACCGTCGAGATAAAACCAGAAATGACGGTTATTCCGCGTGAGCAGCACGCTATTTCCCGCAAAGATATCAGTGAAAATGCCCTCAAGGTGCTCTACCGTCTGAACAAAGCGGGCTACGAGGCTTACCTCGTGGGCGGCGGCGTGCGTGATTTGCTGCTGGACAAAAAACCCAAAGATTTCGATGTGACCACCAGCGCCACGCCGGAGCAGGTGCGTAAACTGTTCCGTAACTGCCGTCTGATCGGCCGCCGTTTCCGTCTGGCCCACGTGATGTTTGGCCCGGAAATTATTGAAGTGGCAACCTTCCGTGGCCATCACGAAGGGACGCCGGACGATCGCGCCACCTCGCAGCGCGGCCAGAACGGTATGCTCCTGCGTGACAACATCTTCGGTTCCATCGAAGAAGATGCCCAGCGTCGCGACTTCACCATCAACAGCCTTTACTACAGCGTGGCGGATTTCACCGTCCGTGATTACGTCGGCGGGATGCGCGATTTGCAGGACGGCGTCATTCGCCTGATTGGCAATCCAGAAACCCGCTACCGTGAAGATCCGGTGCGGATGCTGCGCGCGGTGCGCTTTGCCGCCAAGCTGAATATGCGTATCAGCCCGGACACCGCCGAGCCGATTCCACGCCTGGCCACCCTTATCAACGACGTGCCACCGGCGCGTCTGTTTGAAGAATCTCTGAAGCTGCTGCAGGCCGGTTACGGTTACGAAACCTATAAACTGCTGCGCGAATACAGTCTGTTCCAGCCGCTGTTCCCGACCATCACCCGCTACTTCACCGAAAACGGTGATAGCCCGATGGAGCGCATCGTCAGCCAGGTATTTAAAAACACCGATACCCGCATTCACAACGACATGCGCGTAAACCCGGCGTTCCTGTTTGCCGCAATGTTCTGGTATCCGCTGCTCGAAACCGCACAGCGCATCACACAGGAAAGCGGTCTGGCCTATTTCGACGCATTCGCCATGGCAATGAATGACGTGCTGGACGAAGCCTGCCGTTCGCTGGCGATCCCGAAACGTATTACCGCGCTGGTGCGTGATATCTGGCAGCTGCAGCTGCGTATGTCCCGTCGTCAGGGTAAACGCGCATGGAAACTGATGGAGCATCCTAAATTCCGCGCAGCCTACGATCTGCTGGCGCTGCGTGCCGAAGCGGAAAACAACCATGAACTGCAACGTCTGACGCAGTGGTGGGGAGAATTCCAGGTGGCTGCACCACCGGCGCAGAAAGATATGCTCAACGGTCTGGATGAAGAACCGGCTTCGCGTCGTCGTCATCGTCGTCCACGCAAGCGTGCGCCTCGTCAGGGCGGCACCGCGTGACACGCGTTTATATCGCCGTCGGCAGCAATCTGGCTTCACCGCTCGATCAGGTGAACGCGGCGATTGCGGCCCTGGGCGAAATCCCGCAAACCGCCGTTGTGGCGGTTTCGTCGTTTTATCGCACGCCGCCGCTGGGTCCGCAGGATCAGCCTGACTATCTCAATGCCGCCGTGGTGCTGGATACCGACCTCGAACCAGAAGCGCTGCTGGATAACACCCAACGCATCGAACTCGAGCAGGGCCGCACCCGCAAAGCCGAACGCTGGGGACCGCGCACGCTGGACCTCGACATTATGCTGTTTGGTGAGCTGACGCTGAACACCGGGCGCCTGACCGTGCCGCATTACGACATGCACAACCGCGGCTTTATGCTGTGGCCGCTGGCGGAAATCGCGCCAGACCTCACTTTCCCCGACGGCACCTCGCTGACAACGCTTCTGCAACGCCTTAACTGTACAAAACCTGCTCACTGGTAAAGAGCAAAACCATTGCCCGCCTCAATGTGACTGATACAATGCCGCAAGATTCGGCTTTCGTTATCAGGAAACGCTATGAAACCCACCACCATCTCCCTGCTGCAGAAATGCAAACAGGAAAAGAAACGCTTCGCCACCATCACTGCCTATGATTTCAGCTTCGCGAAACTGTTCGCCGATGCCGGAATCGACGTCATGCTGGTTGGTGATTCATTGGGTATGACCGTTCAGGGCCACGACTCGACGTTGCCTGTCACCGTCGACGATATCGCTTATCACACCCGTGCAGTGCGCCGTGGTGCGCCAAACTGCCTGCTGCTGGCTGACCTGCCGTTTATGGCTTACGCCACGCCGGAACAGGCGTTTGATAATTCTGCCGTGGTCATGCGCGCCGGTGCCAATATGGTGAAGCTTGAAGGCGGGGCCTGGCTTGCTGCCACCGTAAAAATGCTGACAGAACGCGCCGTGCCGGTGTGCGGTCATCTCGGCCTGACCCCACAATCGGTTAACGTCTTTGGCGGCTATAAAGTGCAGGGCCGTGGCGACGCCGCACAAACCCTGTTTGACGATGCGCTGGCGCTGGAAGCTGCAGGCATTCAGCTGTTGGTGCTGGAATGCGTACCGGTCGCGCTGGCGAAACGCATTACCGACGCGCTGACCATTCCGGTTATCGGTATCGGTGCCGGGAACGTCACCGACGGGCAAATTCTGGTGATGCACGACGCGTTCGGTATTACCGGCGGCCATATCCCTAAATTTGCGAAAAATTTCCTGACCGATGCAGGCGACATGCGCGCCGCGGTGCGGCAGTATATTGCCGAGGTCGAGTCCGGAGTCTATCCGGGCGAAGAACACAGTTTCCATTAAGGAGTTTGTTGTGTTGATTATCGAAACCCTGCCGCTGCTGCGCCAGCACATCCGCCGTCTTCGTCAGGAAGGCAAACGCATCGCGCTGGTGCCCACCATGGGCAACCTGCACGACGGTCATATGAAGCTGATTGATGAAGCGAAAGCCGCTGCCGATGTGGTGGTGGTCAGTATCTTTGTGAACCCGATGCAATTCGACAGAGCCGACGACCTGGCCCGCTATCCGCGTACCTTGCAGGAAGACAGCGAGAAGCTGAACAAGCGTAAAGTCGATTTCGTGTTCTCCCCTGCCCCGGCGGATATTTATCCGCAAGGCACCGATACTCAGACCTTTGTCGATGTGCCGGGCATTTCTACCATGCTGGAAGGTGCGAGCCGTCCAGGCCATTTCCGTGGCGTCTCCACCATCGTCAGTAAGCTGTTCAACCTGGTTCAGCCGGACGTCGCCTGCTTTGGCGAGAAAGATTTCCAACAGCTGGCACTGATCCGCAAGATGGTGGCCGACATGGGCTACGACATCGACATCATCGGCGTGCCAACGGTACGCGCGAAAGACGGTCTGGCCCTCAGTTCCCGTAACGGCTATCTCACCAGCGACCAGCGTAAAATCGCGCCGGGCCTGAGCAAAGTGATGAATGCCATGGCGGATAAACTACGCGAAGGCGATCGTGGTCTGGAAGAGATGATTACGCTGGCAGAACAGGATTTAAACGAGAAAGGCTTCCGCGCCGACGACATTCAGATCCGCGATGCAGATACGCTTTTAGAGCTCTCAGACTCCAGCCAGCGAGCCGTTATCCTGATGGCGGCATGGCTTGGCCAGGCGCGTCTTATCGACAACAAAACGGTTGAATTAACTCTGTAGACAGGGGTTAAAAAACGGGCAATACTGCCTATCGATGTGGTGAATATATCCCCGGCCCTCTCGCCAAAGCGGAGTGGGGGCAACACAGCAACAAAGGTAAAGTTATGATTCGCACTATGCTGCAGGGCAAGCTCCATCGCGTGAAAGTCACTCATGCGGACCTGCATTATGAAGGCTCTTGCGCCATCGACCAGGATTTCCTCGACGCCGCCGGTATCCTTGAAAACGAAGCCATTGATATCTGGAATGTGAACAACGGCAAGCGTTTCTCAACCTATGCCATCGCGGCAGAGCGCGGCTCGAAAATCATTTCCGTGAACGGCGCGGCGGCACACAATGCTGACGTGGGCGACATCGTGATTATCGCAAGCTTTGTGACCATGTCTGACGCCGAGGCACGTACCTGGCGTCCAAACGTGGCCTACTTTGAGGGCGACAACGAAATGAAGCGCACGGCGAAAGCCATTCCGGTTCAGGTCGCGTAAGTTCTATCCTTGCGGCTGGTTGCTTATCAGCCGCGACATCGTCTCTAACGAATCCGTTCTTAAGATGTACAGGCGTTTCAGTAAGAACGGATTATCTCCCGGCTTCACCTTCCCTTTCACCGTCGTCACTGCCATATGAAAACCGGCGTCGTTCGCCGCCTGCACCGCCGTGGTGTTATAGCCACCAAACGGATAGGACAGATACAGCACGTGCGGGTTGAACTGCCCCAGCGCTCGGCGTGAACGTTCGAAATCAAACAAAATATTGTGATAGCTGCGGCTCAGCAAAATAGGCCGACGGTACGCGTCCACGCGGTGCAAAAAGTGGGTGTGCGACTGAACGTCAAACACATCCTGAATCTGCCTCAACTCTGAAATGCTCATAAACTGCAGCGACTTAGGATCCCACTTCTGCGGATGACGCTTGATACGCGACGAGATGATGAACGCCGTGGCCTTGAAACCGTACTCTTTTAGCACCGGCCAGGCGTAGCGATTGACCGATTTCAGACCATCATCGAAGGTAATGACTACTGAACGAGCGGGTAAATTCATCTTATTACGCACATAACCTTCGAGCTGGTACATCGTCAGCGTGGTGTAGCCCTGATCGCGCAGCCAGGTCATTTGGTTGCTGAATGCACGCACCGAGGTCGTCGTAGAGGTATGGCGAAAACGGGTGTTTTCTTCGTCGCGCAAAATGTGGTGATACGTCAGGATCGGAATGCCGTTATCCTGCTGCGCATCCAGGCTACTGACCCACGCCAGCCGGTTACCAATACGGATTTGAAACCAGGTCTGATTCAGACGGTCTTTCAGTTTGGCAATAATCGGGTAGCGGATATTGTCTGCCAGCACGCCAAACGGCGCACTGCCCAGATTTGGCGCGTTATACACCTTTGTATCCCGCCAGGTAACGAGATTCTGATTACTGAGCGGTTTGTTCAAATCGCCGAGACTGTCTTCCACCCGCTGTTTACCCTGCACCGGCTCGAGATGACCTTTATCGATAAACCCGGTGCCAAAGCCAAAGCTGAATTCGTAGTAATCGGCCGCAGTCGGTACCACCGCGAGAATTTGCCCCTCTTCTACGGTTCCGACGGTGACGACGTCATTACCCACCTGTGCCCAGATTATGGCGTCTTCGGTGGTTTGCATGTAGCGGGCGGGCTGCCCATGTTGGCTTAACAAACTGGCAGTGGCACTGCCAGAAAGAAGGACTAAAAAAGAGAAAATAACGCGAATCAGCATGCGCTCTAACCGGTGCGATATGAAGCGGTTAGTTTAACAAAAGTGCCATCAATACCAATGGTTAATTTGCATACAGGTCATGCAGCAGGACAAACGGGGGATTTTTTTGCTGTTGATGCCACAGACTGCTGGCATCGGGATAGCCTAAGGTCACGAAAGCATTACGAAATGCCTCGCTACTCAGTGTAGCGCGCAACGGTACCATTCTTTCAATAAGCGAATAGCTGATACCGGAAATGACTTCACAGTGGGAGTGTTTATGGCTCATTAGCGCGGCAACGCGATAGGGCGCGTCCCCCGCACTGTCGGTCAGAAAAATAACGCCATCACCGGAATCGGTTTCATGCAGCGCATCACACATCATACGACTGAGCATATTGGTGCTGAGACCGCGCCAGAAACTCACCACCCGGCACTGCGGCAATGGCCCAAATTTCTTTTCCAGACGATCCAGCAGCACCTGCGCCCTATCGTCATGACAGGTAATCACCCAACCCAACATAGCCCAGCTCCTTTGCAGGCAAGCAGTTTAGCGGAGTGAAGGTTCAGGAGGGGTGCGATTGATCAAGGTTTGAGGCCGGGCAACGGTACGCCGCCCGGCTAAAGACAGACTTAGCTACGCAGTCCACGGCCACTCTGAATCAAGTACCAGCACAGGGCGTAGAACGCGGCGATAAACACGACCAGCACACCGACGGTGGTGAACAGCGGAACGTCGGAAATGCCGAGGAAGCCGAAGCGGAAACCGCTGATCATGTAGACAATCGGGTTCAGATGCGACAGCGCCTGCCAGAACGGCGGCAGCAGCGTCAGCGAGTAGAACACCCCGCCAAGATAGGTCAGCGGCGTCAGCACGAAGGTCGGGATCAGGCTGATATCATCGAACGTTTTGGCGAATACCGCGTTCAGCAGGCCTGCGAGTGAGAACAGGATCGCCGTCAGCAGCAGCGTCAAACCAACGAACAGCCAGGAATGCACCTGGAACGGCACGAAGAACAGCGAAATCGCTGTCACCAGCACGCCGACGCACAGCCCGCGCGCCACGCCACCGCCGACGTATCCGGCGATAACCACGTGCGTTGGCACCGGGGCCACCAGCAGCTCTTCAATGTTACGCTGGAACTTAGCGCTGAAGAACGAAGAGGCCACGTTGGCATAGGCGTTGGTGATTACCGCCATCATTATCAGTCCTGGCACGATGAACTGCATGTAAGTAAAGCCATGCATCTCGCCAATGCGCGAACCAATCAGGTTGCCGAAGATGATGAAATAAAGGGTCATGGTGATGACCGGCGGTACCAGAGTCTGGATCCAGATGCGCATGAAGCGGTTAATTTCTTTGGCCCAGATACTTTTCAGCGCCACCCAATAGAGCTGCATCATGCCTGTTCTCCTGTCTTATTATGAACCAGCGTGACGAACAGCTCTTCCAGACGGTTGGCCTTGTTACGCATACTCAATACCTGCACGCCTTGCTCGCTCAGCTGAGCAAAAACGCTGTTGATCCCCTGCTCACGCAGCACTTCCACTTCAAGTGTTGAGGTATCGACCAGACGATACTGATAGCCTTCGAGGTGCGGCAGCGGGCTTTTCGCCGCGAGATCGAGAATGAAGGTTTCAGACTTCAGCTTCGACAACAGGTTTTTCATCGAGGTGTTTTCCACCAGCTGGCCGTGCTGAATGATGCCAATGTTGCGGCACAGCATTTCAGCTTCTTCCAGATAGTGCGTGGTCAGAAT
The DNA here is from genome assembly GCF_024764775.1 of Scandinavium manionii. Taxonomy (NCBI): domain Bacteria; kingdom Pseudomonadati; phylum Pseudomonadota; class Gammaproteobacteria; order Enterobacterales; family Enterobacteriaceae; genus Scandinavium; species Scandinavium manionii. Next base: position 68,141 of record NZ_JALIGC010000038.1, read on the forward strand.
GATGGTGGTACCTTTGTCGTTGAGATCTTTGAGGAAGCCCCACATTGAACGACGCAGTTCGATGTCGACGCCCGCGGTAGGCTCATCCAGAATCAACAGTTTGGGCTCGTGCATCAGCGCACGGGCAATCATCAGACGACGCTTCATACCGCCGGATAACATCCGCGCACGTTCGTTACGTTTTTCCCACAGATCGAGCTGTTTCAGGTACTTTTCGCTACGTTCAATCGCGTCTTTACGCTCTACGCCGTAGTAGCCCGCCTGGTTAACAACAATCTGTTGTACCGTCTCGAACGGGTTGAAGTTGAACTCTTGCGGAACCAGTCCGAGCTGGCGCTTGGCGTTGACCACGTCTTTCGCCAGATCGTAGCCAAATACATTTACCTGACCGGAGGTTTTGTTCACCAGCGAGCTGATAATCCCTATCGTCGTGGATTTCCCCGCACCGTTTGGGCCTAGCAAAGCATAAAAGTCCCCGGCTTCGACCGTCAGGTCAATGCCACGCAGCGCCTGAACGCCACCTGGGTAAGTCTTTTTAAGCTGTTTCAATTCAAGTGCAATGGTCATTCAGTGTCTCTTATTCAAATCTTGCAATCGATGTATGGTTTTAAATAAAGCCGAGTTGACCTATATTAGCGCAACGCACTTACTTGGTTACAGGTCATTAACCTCCATGAACGACATAGATACACTCATCAGCAATAATGCACTATGGTCAAAAATGCTGAATGAAGAGGATCCTGGTTTCTTTCAGAAACTGGCACAGGCGCAGAAACCGCGCTTTCTATGGATTGGATGCTCAGACAGTCGCGTTCCAGCGGAACGTCTGACGGGTCTGGAGCCGGGTGAACTGTTTGTTCACCGTAACGTGGCCAACCTGGTTGTCCATACCGACTTAAACTGTCTTTCCGTGGTTCAGTATGCGGTAGATGTGCTGGAAGTCGAACACATCATCATTTGCGGTCACTACGGCTGCGGCGGTGTCCAGGCGGCGGTTGAGAACCCTGAATTGGGTCTGATCAACAACTGGTTGCTGCACATTCGCGATATCTGGTTCAAGCACAGTTCATTACTGGGTGAAATGCCGCAGGAACGTCGCATGGACACCCTGTGCGAACTGAACGTGATGGAGCAGGTGTATAACCTCGGCCACTCTACGATCATGCAGTCTGCCTGGAAACGTGGGCAGAAAGTGACGATCCACGGCTGGGCTTACGGCATTCATGATGGCCTGCTGCGTGACCTCGACGTCACCGCGACCAACCGCGAAAGCCTGGAGCAGGGTTATCGCATGGCGATCTCTAACCTGCACACTCGCCACATCAATCACAAATAAGCCTGTAAAAAAGCCGGGTAGCGATTTCGCCTTACCCGGCCTACGACGGAGCATTCTTTAAGTCCGGTTCGCATTCGCGCAGCCGGGCTTTTTATTTACTCGTCTTGCGGTACCACTTTCCCGACGTACGGCAGATGGCGATAACGCTGCGCGTAATCAATGCCATAGCCCACAACGAACTCATCAGGAATTGAGAAACCCACGAATTCCACCGGAACTTCAACTTCGCGACGTTCTGGTTTATCGAGCAGAGTACAAATCGCTAAGGATTTCGGTCCACGCAGGCTCAGGATCTCACGGACTTTGGAAAGCGTGTTTCCGGAGTCGATGATGTCCTCAACAATCAGCACGTCTTTGCCGCGGATATCTTCGTCCAGGTCTTTAAGGATTTTCACATCACGGGTGGTCGACATACCGCTGCCGTAGCTGGAAGCCGTCATAAAATCGACTTCGTGGGGGACGTGCACTTCACGACACAGGTCCGCCATAAACATAAATGAGCCGCGAAGCAGGCCAACCAGCACCATTTCGCTGCCGCTGTCCTGATAATGTTCGGTAATTTGACGGCCCAATTCGGCGATACGCGCTTTGATCTCCGCTTCCGGGATCATCACTTCAACAGTATGTTTCATAACACTAACCATATGATTTCAGGGTCAATCTCTCAACCACGCGGGCCAGTGCCTGCGCCGTTGATCGGCAAGCCATGCAGTATACCAGTAAAACCATTTATCGGGTGTATGAGATAAGAAAGTTCAATTTGTGATTCCGATCACACTTGTTAAATCCTATAATTAATTGCTACTAAAAAATTAACAACATACAGGTGTGCTTTCTATGGCAGAAACAAAACCACAACAGAGCGGGCTTCTTGTGAAGCTGACGGCTCTGTTTGCAGCCTTTTGCGGGCTGTATCTCTTAATCGGCGGAGTCTGGCTCGTCTCATTGGGCGGCTCCTGGTATTACCCTATCGTCGGGCTGGTGATGCTCGCCGTCACCGCCATGCTGTGGCGGGGTAAACGTTCCGCCCTGTGGCTGTATGCGCTGGTGCTGCTCGTCACCATGGTCTGGGGCGTCTGGGAAGTCGGTTTCGACTTCTGGGCACTGACGCCGCGCAGTGACATTCTGGTGTTCTTCGGCATCTGGCTGATTTTGCCATTTGTCTGGCGTCGCCTGATTGTGCCATCCAGCGGAGCGGTTGCCGCTCTGGTGGTGGTGCTGCTGATTACCGCCGGCATTCTGACCTGGGCGGGCTTCCACGATCCGCAGGAAATCAACGGGACGCTGAGCACCGACGTAACGCCAGCGGCCCCGATTTCTCAGGTGGCCGATCAGGACTGGCCTGCGTATGGCCGTAATCAGGAAGGCCAGCGCTGGTCTCCACTCAAGCAAATCAACGCCGACAACGTTCATCAGCTGAAAGAAGCGTGGGTCTTCCGGACCGGCGACCTGAAGCAGCCGAACGATCCGGGTGAAATCACCAACGAAGTGACGCCAATTAAAGTCGGCGACATGCTGTATCTCTGCTCCGCGCACCAGCGTGTATTCGCTCTGGATGCCACGACCGGTAAAGAGAAATGGCACTTCGACCCGCAGCTCAACACCAACACCTTCTTCCAGCACGTAACCTGCCGCGGCGTGTCGTATCACGAAGCCAAAGCCAACAGCGCGCCGGCTGACGTGGTGGCTGACTGCCCGCGTCGTATTCTGCTGCCAGTGAACGACGGTCGTCTGTTCGCGCTGAATGCCGATACCGGCAAGCTGTGCGAAACCTTCGGCAACAAAGGCGTGCTGAATCTGCAGACTAACCAACCAGTGACCACGCCGGGGATGTACGAACCGACGTCGCCACCGATTGTGACCGATACCACTATCGTCATCGCCGGTTCCGTAACGGATAACTTCTCGAACCGTGAAGCATCAGGTGTTATCCGTGGTTTCGACGTGAACACCGGTAAACTGCAGTGGGCCTTCGATCCGGGCGCGAAAGATCCAAATGCGATTCCGGATGACGAACATCACTTCACCCTGAACTCGCCGAACTCATGGGCACCAGCGGCCTATGACGCGAAGCTGGATCTGGTGTATCTGCCGATGGGCGTGACGACTCCGGACATCTGGGGTGGAAACCGCACACCGGATCAGGAACGTTATGCGAGCGCGATCGTGGCGCTGAATGCAACCACCGGTAAGCTCGCCTGGAGCTACCAGACCGTTCACCACGATCTGTGGGATATGGACCAGCCGTCGCAGCCTACCCTTGCAGATATCTCCGTGGGCGGCAAAACCGTGCCGGTGGTCTACGCTCCGGCGAAAACCGGTAACATCTTTGTACTCGACCGTCGTAACGGACAGCTGGTTGTCCCTGCGCCGGAAAAACCGGTTCCGCAGGGGGCGGCGAAAGGCGATCGTACTAGCCCGACTCAGCCGTTCTCCGACCTCACCTTCCGTCCGAAGAAAAATCTTTCTGGCGCGGATATGTGGGGTGCGACCATGTTCGACCAGCTGGTGTGCCGCGTGATGTTCCACCAACTGCGCTACGACGGTATCTTCACGCCACCGTCTGAGCAGGGCACGCTGGTATTCCCGGGCAACCTGGGGATGTTCGAATGGGGTGGTATCTCCGTCGATCCAAACCGTCAAGTGGCTATTGCTAACCCAATCGCGCTGCCGTTCGTTTCTCGTCTGATGCCGCGCGGTCCGGGTAACCCGATTGAGCCGCCTAAAGATGCGAAAGGTTCCGGCACCGAAACCGGTATTCAGCCACAGTACGGCGTGCCGTATGGCGTGACGCTGAACCCGTTCCTGTCGCCGTTTGGCCTGCCGTGTAAACAGCCGGGCTGGGGTTATATCTCCGCACTGGATCTGAAAACTAACCAGATTGCATGGAAAAAACGTATCGGTACGCCGCAGGACAGCCTGGGCTTCCCAATGCCGTTTAAACTGCCGTTCAATTTGGGGATGCCAATGCTGGGTGGCCCAATTTCCACTGCCGGTAACGTCCTGTTTGTCGCGGCAACTGCGGATAACTATCTGCGCGCGTACAACATGACCAACGGTGACAAACTGTGGGAAGGCCGTCTGCCAGCGGGTGGACAGGCAACGCCGATGACCTATGAAGCGAATGGCAAGCAGTACGTTGTCATCTCAGCGGGCGGTCACGGTTCGTTTGGTACGAAGATGGGCGACTACATTGTGGCCTACGCTCTTCCGGACGACGCGAAGTAACATCCTGACGCCCGGTAGCGCTATGCTTACCGGGCCTAAAGCACAGGATTTTCTATGCCCGGTACGCTTGCGCTACCGGGCATTTTTTACACCGTAAACCCAAGCATCATTCCCGTATCTTCATGCTCTAACAAATGACAATGCGCCATATAGGCATGCTCTTTCGATGCTTCGTGGTCAAACTTCACTAACACCTCACTGACGTCCCCTTCCACGCGAACCGTATCCTTCCAGCCTGACCGATGGGCCGCTGGCGGTTTGCCATTTTCTGACAGAATGCGGAACTGGGTTCCGTGAATATGGAACGGGTGCAGCATCATGTCGCCTTCGCCTGAAATCGTCCAACGCTCAAACTGTCCTCGGCTGGCGGCAAACATCGGCTTATTCATATCAAAGGCCAGGCCGTTAATGCGGTTGGCATTCTGGAAATCAAAGCCCTGAGCGCCGTGATTCATATGGCCCATGTTGCCGTGGTCCATCCCTTCCATTTTCATATCGCCGTGGCCCATCATTTGGCCGTGATCCATGCCGCCCATCGCCTGCTTGCCGTACTTTTTCATCAACGCCTGCATGCCCATCATGTCGAGCATTGGGTCCATCGACAGCTGGAATTTACGCTGCGTCAGTCCCTCGAGGGAAGGTAGTGCAGGCAGCTTCGCCAGGGTGTCCGGCAGATTTGCAGATGCCGGGATCGGCAGCGGCTGAATGCGCATCACCGGGTGAGCCTTATCAAACGGCGCCACCGCCATCCCCATTTGATTAACGGGCAACATCACCAGGTCAAATGGTTTGCCGTCGCTGGTGTCCACCAGCACTTCGAAACGCTCGCCCATCAGCATCGGCAATTCGGTCACTTTTACCGGTTCGGCTAACAGACCGCCATCGCTGGCAATCACGTACAGCGGACGATTATCGCTGGTCGCCAGGTTCAGCGAGCGCGCGTTACAACCGTTCAACAAGCGCAGACGCAGCCAGCCTTTAGGCGGCGCATGCTGCGGGTAAATCGCGCCATTGGTCAGCAGCGTATCGCCAAACCAGCCCACCGCGGCGCTCATGATATCCAGTTGGTAATCAATCTGCCCCTCGGCGGTAAAACGCTTGTCCTGGATAATCACCGGCACATCGTCAATACCCCACTGTTTAGGCAGTAGCAGCGAATGGATCAGCGGGTCTTCAATCAGCACCAGCCCCGCCAGCCCCATCGCCACCTGATGCCCGGTTTTGCCGTGCTGATGCGGATGGAACCAGCAGGTTGCGGCCTGTTGCGTCGGGGTAAAGGTGACGGTACGCGTGGCTCCGGGCTTGATAACGCCCTGCGGGCCACCGTCAACGTCACCGGGAATTTCCAGTCCGTGCCAGTGCACGGTGGTTTCTTCGGCCAGCTGATTATGGATATCCACGGTGACCGGTTTGCCCTGCTGCAATTGCAGCGCCGGGCCCAACAGATTGCCGTTATATCCCCAGGTGGTCGCGTTGTGCGGCCCAAACTGGGACGTGCCACTTTGCACCGTCAGCGAAATGTGACTGCGGGAATCCGTGGTGAGTAAATTGGGGATCGGTAACGCGGGGCGATCGGCCGCCAGTGCGCTTCGACTCCATAACGGTAATGCGCTGGCGACCCCTACTGCGGCGGCTAATTTGATAAATTCACGACGTTGCATCTTCACTCCCTTTTCGTCTGCAGGCGATTTATTGAGCTTAAACCTTTCCCTTAGCGGAAGGTCAAGCATAATCCCATTAATAAAGCCCTGCGCAGGTTTTAGAAGTGTGCTAACGTTGAATTTCGTGGATGCATTGGTAACTAAAATGAAGACGTTTTTTAGAACTGTGGTACTCGGAACTCTGCTTGCTATCTCTGCTAACAGCTATGCATTGAGCGAATCCGAGGCCGAAGATATGGCCGATCTCACGGCGGTATTTGTGTTCCTGAAAAACGACTGCGGCTACCAGAATCTGCCGAACCAGCAAATTCGCCGTGCTTTGGTCTTTTTTGCCCAGCAAAACCAATGGGATCTGAGCAACTACGACACCTTTAACATGAAGGCGCTCGGTGAAGACAGCTATCGTGATCTCAGCGGCATCCGCATCCCTACCACCAAAAAGTGCAAAGCGCTGGCTCGCGATTCTCTGAGCCTGCTCGCCTACGTCAAGTAACCCCTTCTGCTGAAATAATGACCGTGCATCACCGGTCATTGTTGGCTATGATGTTGCGCCTATTTTGAAAGGGTGTTAACGAAGGAGGTATCCACCAATGGCCGACAATTCCCAGTGGCATGAAACGCTGCACGACCAGTTTGGTCAGTACTTTACCGTTGATAACGTGCTCTATCATGAGAAGACGGATCATCAGGATCTGATTATCTTCGAGAACGCCGCCTTTGGCCGCGTGATGGCGCTGGACGGTGTGGTGCAAACCACCGAGCGCGACGAGTTTATCTACCATGAAATGATGACTCACGTTCCTCTGCTGGCCCACGGTCATGCGAAACATGTGCTGATCATCGGCGGTGGCGACGGCGCAATGCTGCGTGAAGTAAGCCGTCACAAAAACATCGAAACCATCACCATGGTCGAGATTGATGCGGGCGTGGTGTCCTTCTGCCGCCAGTATCTGCCGAACCACAATGCCGGAAGCTACGACGATCCGCGCTTCAGCCTGGTTATTGACGACGGCGTCAATTTTGTTAACCAGACCACGCAAACGTTTGACGTGATCATTTCCGACTGTACCGACCCGATCGGTCCCGGTGAAAGTCTGTTTACCTCGGCATTTTATGAAGGCTGCAAACGCTGCCTGAATCCGGGCGGGATTTTCGTGGCGCAGAACGGCGTGTGCTTCCTGCAACAGGACGAAGCCCTCGACAGCCATCGCAAGCTCAGCCGCTACTTTGGCGACGTCAGCTTCTACCAGGCGGCCATCCCAACGTACTACGGCGGCATCATGACCTTCGCCTGGGCGACGGACAACGAAGCGCTGCGCCATCTCTCTACCGAGATTATCCAGGCCCGATTCCATCAGGCTAATTTAACCTGTCGCTACTACAATCCGGCGATTCACACCGCGGCCTTTGCCCTACCGCAATACCTGCAGAACGCGCTGTCTGCCCTTGAGGAGGTGAACCCAATTGAAAAAGCTTAAACTGCATGGCTTTAACAACCTGACCAAAAGCCTGAGTTTTTGTATTTACGATATCTGTTACGTGAAAACGGCAGAAGAGCGCGATGGTTATATCGCCTATATCGACGAACTCTATAACGCCAACCGTCTGACCGAAATCCTGTCTGAAACCTGCGCAATAATCGGCGCCAATATTCTCAACATCGCCCGTCAGGATTACGAACCGCAGGGCGCCAGCGTCACCATTCTGGTGAGCGAAGAGCCGGTTGACCCGACGCTTATCGACACCACCGAACATCCCGGCCCGCTGCCGGAAGCCGTGGTTGCCCATCTCGATAAAAGCCATATTTGCGTGCACACCTACCCGGAAAGCCATCCGGAAGGCGGCCTGTGTACGTTCCGTGCCGATATAGAAGTGTCGACCTGCGGGGTGATTTCACCGCTGAATGCACTGAATTACCTGATTCATCAGCTGGAGTCGGATATCGTGACCATCGACTATCGCGTGCGCGGTTTTACCCGCGACGTGAACGGCATGAAGCACTTTATCGATCACGAAATTAACTCCATTCAGAACTTTATGTCCGATGACATGAAGGCGCTGTATGACATGATGGATGTGAACGTGTACCAGGAAAACATCTTCCATACCAAGATGTTACTCAAAGAGTTCGACCTGAAGCACTACATGTTCCACACCAAACCGGAAGACTTAAGTGAAGAAGAGCGGCAGGCAATTACCGCCCTGCTCTGGAAAGAGATGCGCGAAATCTACTACGGCCGCAATATTCCGGCCGTGTAAGGCAGCACGGAGCAGGGATGCTCCGCCCGGCAATCGCGTTTATTTCTGACTCATGAACTCGCGATACGCTGCAATCACCAGAAGAAAGTCTTCCACGCCACACATGGACAGGCTTTCCTCGTCGTAGTAGCTCATCCCCTCTTCCATCTCATCGCCAGAAAACTCCAGCAGATTCGCGCGGACCATCACTTCTTCACCGTCCAGCCACAGCGTATATTCATGGCCAGTTCGCTGCCAGGAACGCTCAGTGCCTTTGACCGTCGCAGCCGCCTGTTCAACTTCATCCAGTAGTACGAGGTTATCTTTCACCTCTTCGTTGAACCAGTGCCCGACGACTTCGTGGCCCATCGACATCCGCACTTTTACGCCTCCGGTAATATCGCGCAGAAATTCGTATTCCATAGTATGTTCCTCGTAAACGGCAACGCGCCACAGCTGCATTGCACCTGTGCTAATTATCGCAGTTAGGGAGGAGAAAAAAAGCGTGGCGGGTGTAAGGAATGGAAATAAAAAACTAACCCTCTACCTGAAAGGGAGAGGGTTAGTTTGAGGAGGGTTGAAGCTTTTACACTGCGGTCTGGAAAATCACGCCGTCGGCTTTCTCGGTGTACTGAGTCAGCTTATCGAAGTTCAGATAGCGATAAGTATCCACCGCGGTCTTATCAACCTGCGACACGAAGGTCTGGTACTCTTCTGGCGTTGGCAGTTTGCCGATCAGCGCCGCAACGGCCGCCAATTCAGCAGAAGCCAGATAGACGTTCGCGCCAGTACCGAGACGGTTCGGGAAGTTACGGGTCGAGGTGGAAACTACCGTTGAACCGTCCGCCACACGCGCCTGGTTGCCCATGCACAGGGAGCAGCCCGGGATCTCGATACGCGCACCGCTCTTACCGAAGATGCTGTAGTAGCCTTCTTCCGTCAGCTGTGCTGCATCCATACGGGTCGGCGGAGCCACCCACAGGCGGGTTGGCAGCTGGCCTTTATGGGCATCCAGCAGTTTACCTGCCGCACGGAAGTGACCGATGTTGGTCATGCACGAACCGATGAACACTTCGTCAATCTTGTCGCCCTGCACGTCAGACAGCAGACGCGCGTCGTCCGGATCGTTCGGCGCACACAGGATTGGCTCTTTGATATCCGCCAGATCGATGTCGATAACCGCCGCGTATTCCGCGTCAGCATCGGCTTCCATCAACTGCGGATCCGCCAACCATTTTTCCATGCCCTGAACGCGACGCTCAAGCGTACGACGATCGCCGTAGCCTTCCGCAATCATCCACTTCAGCAGCACGATGTTAGAGCTTAAGTACTCTTCGATCGGCGCCTGGTTCAGTTTGATGGTACAGCCCGCAGCAGAACGTTCAGCGGAGGCATCGGTCAGTTCGAACGCCTGCTCCACTTTCAGATCCGGCAGTCCTTCAATTTCCAGAATGCGGCCAGAGAAGATGTTTTTCTTCCCTTTCTTCTCAACGGTCAGCAGGCCCTGCTTGATGGCATACAGCGGGATAGCATGGACCAGATCACGCAGAGTAATACCCGGCTGCATTTTGCCTTTGAAGCGCACCAGTACGGATTCCGGCATGTCGAGCGGCATTACGCCGGTCGCAGCAGCAAACGCCACCAGCCCAGAACCGGCTGGGAAGGAGATGCCAATTGGGAAACGGGTGTGGGAGTCACCACCGGTGCCGACGGTATCCGGCAGCAGCATACGGTTCAGCCACGAGTGGATAACGCCGTCACCCGGACGCAGGGATACACCACCGCGGTTCATGATGAAGTCCGGCAGGGTGTGGTGCGTGGTCACGTCAACGGGCTTCGGATACGCCGCGGTGTGGCAGAAGGACTGCATCACCAGGTCCGCAGAGAAGCCCAGACATGCCAGGTCTTTCAGTTCATCACGGGTCATTGGGCCGGTGGTGTCCTGAGAGCCTACAGAGGTCATTTTCGGTTCGCAATAGCTGCCTGGGCGCACACCCTCTACGCCACATGCACGGCCAACCATTTTCTGCGCCAGCGAATAGCCGCGGCTGCTTTCAGCCACATCTTTCGCCTGACGGAATACGTCGCTGTGCGGCAGACCCAGCGCTTCACGCGCTTTGGTGGTCAGGCCACGACCGATGATCAGCGGGATACGGCCACCGGCACGCACTTCGTCAACCAGCACATCGGTTTTCAGCTCAAAGTTGGCCAGCAGTTCATTGGTTTCGTGGTTACGCACTTCACCTTTGAATGGGTAAACGTCAATCACGTCGCCCATGTTCAGGTTGTTAACGTCCACTTCTACCGGCAGCGCGCCCGCATCTTCCATGGTGTTGAAGAAGATAGGTGCAATTTTACCGCCCAGAACCAGACCGCCGCCGCGCTTGTTCGGCACGTTAGGAATGTCATCACCCATAAACCACAGCACCGAGTTGGTGGCGGATTTACGGGAAGAACCGGTACCGACCACGTCACCGACGTAGGCCAGCGGGAAGCCTTTTGCCTGCAGCGCTTCGATCTGTTTGATCGGGCCGACGGCACCCGGTTGATCCGGATCGATGCCTTCACGGGCGTTTTTCAGCATCGCCAGGGCGTGCAGTGGGATATCCGGGCGTGACCAGGCATCCGGCGCCGGAGACAGGTCATCGGTGTTGGTTTCGCCAGTCACTTTAAACACGGTAACGGTCAGTTTTTCAGCCAGCTGTGGACGGTTCAGGAACCATTCGGCGTCGGCCCAGGACTGCATCACCTGTTTGGCGTAGGCATTACCCGCTTTCGCTTTTTCTTCGACGTCATAGAAGTTATCGAACATCAGCAACGTATGAGACAGGGCTTTAGCGGCAATCGGTGCCAGCGTGGCGCTGTCCAGCGCGTCAATCAGGGGGTGAATATTGTAGCCGCCCTGCATCGTACCCAGCAGTTCGATGGCTTTTTCAGGGGTCACCAGGGGGGAGGTGGCTTCGCCTTTGGCGACAGCGGCAAGGAAACCGGCTTTCACGTAGGCGGCTTCATCAACGCCAGGCGGTACACGGTTAATCAACAGATCTAACAGGAATTCTTCTTCGCCCACGGGCGGTGCTTTCAGCAGCTCGACGAGTGCGGCCATTTGGGTTGCATCTAAAGGTTTTGCAACAATCCCCTCGGCGGCACGCTCAGCTACGTGCTTACGGTATTCTTCTAGCACGACGGTATCTCCTCACTCTCATTGTCATATGCGGCCGGCGTTCTCTTCACGCTCCTGTGAGACAGCAGTTTGTAGGGTACTTTGCCCGATACCGCGTCGGGCAGCATAGCAGGATTTAGGGGGGGTGTTAATCCGTTTACAAAAAAGCAACATTAAAAAATAGCTGAATCGTTAAGGCCAGTATAAAAGAGGTCGAAATGCTATTTTTGGACATAATAATTCCCCTGATTCGCCCGTTCTTGCGCAAAAACACAACTAAAGTCAAAAACAAAAAATAAGTCCCTCTATACTCCCATTAACATTGCCATTTTCGGTAATACTCTGTGCAACAGGCCAAATTTTTTGCGCCAGGAGACAAAAATGACGTTGCCTTTTAAGCCCCATATTCTCGCGCTAGTGTGCAGTGCCGGGCTTCTTGCCGCCTCGGGTACGCTGTATATCAAAAGCCGTGCCGCCGAGACGCCTCCCGCCCCCGTTGCCCAACCCGCAACGCCTGCGCCTGCGCCGGCAACCCCCGTCGCAGCAGCGGCCACCCAACCGGTAGCCACCACCTACACCTCTGCGCAAATCGATCAGTGGGTCGCCCCGGTAGCTCTCTATCCGGATAACCTGTTATCACAGGTGCTGATGGCATCGACCTACCCCAGCAACGTGTTACAGGCTGTACAATGGTCGCAGGATAACCCCACCATGCAGGGCGATGCCGCCGTGCAGGCCGTCGCGAATCAGCCATGGGACCCGAGCGTGAAATCGCTGGCCGCCTTCCCGGCGTTACTGTCGTTGATGGGCGAAAACCCACAGTGGGTACAGGATCTGGGTAATGCGTTTCTGGCCCAGCCGCAGGACGTAATGGATTCGGTGCAGAAATTGCGTGCCGTCGCGCAGCAAACCGGGACGCTGAAATCGTCCCCGCAGCAGAAAGTAACCACCACCCAAATCGCTCCGCCGCCGCCGGACACGACATCGACATCAACGACGTCGACGACCCGAAGCAGCACCACCGTTGTCGAACCGGCACCGACCACGCAAATCATCAAGATTGAGTCCGCCGATCCGAATGTGGTGTATGTCCCGACCTACAACCCGAACACCGTGTACGGTACTTGGCCGAATACCAGCTATCCGCCAGTTTATCTACCTCCGACACCAGGGCAGCAATTCACCAACAGTTACATGAATGGCCTCGGTTACAGCCTCGGCGTCGCCACCACCTGGGCGCTGTTCAGCAGCATCGACTGGGATGACGATTATCATCATCACGATGACGATTATTACCATCACGACGGCTATCACGGTGGCGGTAATAACAATATCGACATCAACGTCAATAACTACAACCACTTCACCAACCAGCATTTAGATGGCAAAAACGTGAACTGGCAGCACAACCCGGCATTCCGTAATAACGTGCCTTACCCGAACAACAATGTGGCGCAGCGTTTCCATCAAACCGACGTTGCCGGCGGCCTGAGCGCAACGCAACGCCTGCCTGCAAACCGAACCGACCAGCGTCAGGAAGCCCTGAACCAATTCCAGCAGCGTACCCATAATGGTGCCGCAGCCGGGCTGGCAGCAGGCGGCGCGGCAGCTGTTGTGGGGAACCGCGACGTTCAACGTAAGGCTGCGTCACAGCAGCTCAACAAAATCACCCAGCGCAGTAACTATCGGGGCTACGACACGCCAGAAAACCGCACGGCGGCAAAAGAGAAGTTACAGCACCCGACGGCGCAACAGCAGCAGCACCGTCAGGAAGCAAAATCACGGGTCCAGCATCCGACAGCACAGCAACAGCAGCACCGCGCAGCGGCGAAATCTCAGGTTCAGCAGCACCACGCCTCTGTTACGCCGGAGCAGCATCAGCAGCGCCAACAGAGAGCACAGAACGTCCGTTCCAACGCCCTGAGCGGCAATGACAGCCGTTCCCCATCGTGGGAGGCTCAGCGTCAACGGGGAGTGCAGAGCCGCAATACCGCGCATCTGAACAACAATCAACGCTCGGCGGTCCAGCATAATGTCTCTCAACATCGCGAATTGCGTCACCGCTAAGGAGCAGCTATGAAAAAACTGATGATGTCTGGCTGGCTGATGCTGTTTGCTCTGCCCGCCCTCGCCCAACAGCATTTTGACTCGCCGGACAAAGCCTCCTCAGCGCTGGTAGAAGCAATCTCCAACCAGAACGAGGCGGCGCTTAACGACCTGCTCGGTGAAAACTGGCAGCAATACCTGCCGCCGGAAGGGGCTGATCCGCAGGCAGTCGCGCGTTTCCTGCGGGACTGGAAAGTCGGCCACAAGATTGTTGAACAGGGCGCTACCGCGTATCTGAACGTTGGGCGTGAGGAGTGGCAACTGCCCATCCCGATGCTGAAAACCGCAGAAGGCTGGCACTTTGACATGGCGCAGGCGGAAGACGAAATTCAGACCCGCGAAATCGGTCGCAACGAGCTGGCGGCGATCCAGGCGATGCATGCCTATGTGGATGCGCAAAATGATTACCATCAGCGCTTCCAGGTGTACGCCCAGAAATTTACCAGCAGTGAAGGTAAAAAAGATGGGCTGTACTGGCCGACTCAGCCAGGCGATGAACCCAGCCCATTAGGCCCGGCCTACAGTCCGGCGGTGCCGGGTGAAGGCTATCATGGCTATCGTTTCCGCATGATCCCCGATAAGGATAAACAAGGCTTTGCCCTTATTGCCTGGCCGGTGGCCTTTGGCGAGACGGGGATCATGAGTTTTATGATAGATCAGAACGATCAAGTCTGGCAGGCCAATCTGGGTGAGGAGTCAACCAGCAAAGCGCAGGCGATCAGCCTGTTCGCGCCGGAAAAACCGTGGCAGGAAATTAATCAGTAAACACCGAAGGGCTCGCATCAGGCGGGCCCTTTTTCATTACCCCCCGCCCAATCGCGTGAACTCGCGCACATTTCACTATCCTGCTGACGAGCCGCCTTGCTCTCTGTGATACTAGTCATCATCAGTGGCGGGATTTTTCGGATGCAGAATGACAACTAAACGCGCGTATCTTCAACGAGGAGTGCTTATCTGGCTCATAGCCTGCCTGCTGAGCAGCGCTCTGCTGTATGCAGAGCAGATCCGCCGTCAGTATTGGGCGTGCGATCGCGCATTCAACGGATTGTTCAGTACCATCAGTACCGCCCTCACGCAAAATGAATCGGTCATTCCCATTCTCAACGATGATGAATCGCTTTCGCTGCTACAGCAAAAATTCCCGCAAATTCAGGTGCTGGAAAAAACCGTTCAGCGCCCGTTGAATGCGCTGCGCGTCGAAATGCTTTCGCCGATGAGCTACTGGCTGTATAACCCTTATCGCCAGATTCGGGTGCAAATCAATCTCGCGCCGCTGCTGCAAACCGACTCACGCTTTGCCGATATTCAGCTCAGCCTACGCGTCCCGCCAGCCCAAGGGAAATATCGCTGGCACTGGACACGGCAGTTCCCGCAGCACTTTCAGCCGTTCATTTTGCAGGCCAGCGCGAACCCTGACTGGCTCGGCGTGGCGCGTTTACCGTATTTCCTGATCGTCGCCGCCTGGACTATGGTTATCGGCATGATAATGCTGCTTTTGTGGGGCCGTGAACAACAACGTACCGATCGCCAGCGCGCAGATTTTTATCAGCACGCGCGGCTCAACACGCTCGGTGAAATGGCCGCCGGCGTGGTGCATGAAATTAACCAACCACTGACGGCGACCCAAATGTGGATCCAGGGCGGAATGCGCCAGCTGGATCAGGGGCACAACGCGGAAGCGCTCCACGCCATGCGCTCGGCGCTGACTCAGACTCAGCGAATAAGCGAGTTACTTACCCGTTTTCGCGCACATCTGACCCAGGAAGCGGTCGCGATGACCAGGGTCAACCTGGAGCACAGCTGGCAGCGAGTCGGCAATCTGCTTGAACACGAGCCTGGCTCAAAACACATTCGCCTCACCCATGATTTCAGCGCGCGGATAATCCAGGCCGATCGTCTTTGGCTGGAACAGGTGCTGCATAATTTGCTCAACAACGCCATTCAGGCCCAGATGGCAAGCGGACGTGGTTGGGTGCATATTGCCAGCGCTGCGGTTGGCGATCGGGTCAAGGTGACTATCGCCGACGGTGGTCCCGGCTTTAGCCCGGAGGCGCTTAAGCTGGCGCTAATGCCGCTGTTCAGCGAACGCGAAGGCGGATTAGGTTTGGGACTGACGCTCACAGAATCGCTGATGACGCGAATGAATGGCAATATTCAGCTGGCGAATACTCCGGACGGCGGGGCCGAAATCAGTTTGTGGTTTATCAGAGAGACGTAACTATCGATGGAAAACATTATCTACGTGGTGGACGACGACGCGTCGATTCGCGAATCGCTCTCTTTTCTGTTCTCGACCCTGCAGTGGTCAACGCAGTGCTTCGACGCCATTGACGCCTTTAGTGCGGCCTGCAAGCCGGAAAGCATGTTAACCGGCTGTCTGCTGCTGGATATGCGGATGCCGGGCCAAAGTGGGCTGGCGTGGATCGAAAAACACAGCGCGTCGCACCCGCTGCTGCCAGTGGTGATGATGACTGGCCACGGCTCAATCGACGCTTGCCGTCGGGCGTTTCATCACGGCGTGTTTGAGTTTTTCACCAAGCCGCTGGACGCCGATCTGCTCATCGAGACGGTTCATCTGGCGTTTGCCGAAAGCGAAAAACGCCAACGCGGATGGCGGGAACACACTCGTGCCAAAGCGCTCTTCGCCCTGCTCACCGCCAGAGAAACGGACGTGTTGCATGAGTTGATGACCGGAGCCAGCAACAAAGAGGTCGCGGTGCGCCTGGCGCTCTCAACCCGCACAGTCGAAGCGCACCGGGCGGCTATTTTCAGCAAGCTCGGCGTCAGCAGTCTGGTGCAGGCTATTCGCGAACACGACAAACTGGACTACGTATAATTACCAGGACAGCCCCGTATTCCCCCGAATTACGCTTTCTGCTTTGCCTTGTTAGCATGGCTGAACACGACAAAGAGGAAGCCCGCAATGAAAAAACTCATCATCTCCACCGCCCTGATGGCCGGTTTAGTCTCTGCCGCGGCTCAGGCTGCCCCCCTGAGCCAGAAAAACATCTCCCTGACGCAGGCCAACAGCCTGGCGCAGGAAGCCATCAGCGCCTGCAGCGCGAAGAATTATCAGGTGACGGTTACCGTGGTCGACAGAGCGGGTGTGGTGAAAGCCGTACAGCGAACCGACAACGCCGGGCCGCACACCGTGAAGGCCAGTGAAATGAAAGCCTTCACCGCCCTGACCATGAAAAAAGCCAGCGGCAAAGTCATGGAAGCAGCGCAAAGCAATGCGGGCGCGCAGAACTTAAAGGATATCCCGGGCCTGCTGTTGCTGGCCGGTGGTTTACCGGTCAAAGACGGCGATGAGGTGATTGGCGCTATCGGTATCGGCGGTGCGCCGGGTGGCAATCTGGACGAAGCCTGTGCGCAAGCGGCACTGGATAACATGAAGTTGTAAAACATCTGGTCGATCAGAACACTGAAGCAGAAGAATGTGAAAACATCCTTCTGCTTTTTTATCGCCCGCTAAGCAGTAATTTAGCCCTGATGTGGCATCAGGCCAGGCTGTGCGACCACGGCAGGACGTGTGCTGGTCAGCGCATTTTCATCGGCTTTAATGCTGCCGGAGTTTGCAGCCCAAACGCCTTCCTGGGTTTTGGAGATAGCCTGATGCTGGGCATTCAGGTTTTGACCCATGTTGGCAATATGGGTGGTTTCAGTACCACCGCTGTTGTCCGCCCACGGGATTACCGGATCGTCAGCCAGCGCCAGACCAGAAAACAGAGTTGTGGCCAAGACAGCAGTAGTCAGAAAAGTTTTCATGGAGCACCTCGCTATAGTTTTTACGCTATAAGTTTACACCGTGATTATTTTCAGAGTAATGAACAGATGTGCACAGATATTTACGCAGAAATGTTTATAAATAAATGACTTACCGCTTCGCTATGCCCCGTCTGGCTTTGCGCAGAAATAAAAAAAGCGGCCCGCAGGCCGCTTCTTACATTCAGAAATCTTATTTCTTTTTCGCTTTCGGGTTCGGCAGGTCGGTAATGCTACCTTCGAACACTTCTGCCGCCAGACCAACGGACTCGTGCAGAGTCGGGTGAGCGTGGATGGTCAGAGCGATGTCTTCTGCATCACAGCCCATTTCGATAGCCAGACCGATTTCACCCAGCAGCTCGCCGCCGTTAGTACCGACAATCGCACCACCGATAACACGGTGAGTTTCTTTGTCGAAAATCAGTTTGGTCATACCGTCTGCGCAATCGGAAGCGATAGCACGGCCAGAAGCTGCCCACGGGAAGGTGGACGTTTCGTAGCTTATGCCTTTCTCTTTCGCTTCTTTCTCAGTCAGACCAACCCAGGCAACTTCTGGCTCAGTGTAGGCGATAGATGGGATCACTTTCGGATCGAAGTAGTGCTTCATGCCCGCGATAACTTCAGCGGCAACGTGGCCTTCGTGAACACCTTTGTGTGCCAGCATTGGCTGACCGACGATATCGCCGATAGCAAAGATGTGAGGGACGTTAGTACGCAGCTGCTTGTCGACACGGATGAAACCACGGTCGTCCACTTCCACGCCAGCTTTGCCCGCGTCGAGGTTTTTACCGTTCGGCACACGGCCGATAGCGACCAGCACGGCGTCATAACGCTGTGCTTCAGCAGGCGCTTTTTTGCCTTCCATGGAAACGTAAATACCGTCTTCTTTCGCTTCAACGGCAGTCACTTTGGTTTCCAGCATCAGGTTGAATTTCTTGCTGATGCGCTTGGTGAAGACTTTAACAACATCTTTATCGGCAGCCGGGATAACCTGGTCGAACATTTCAACCACGTCAATCTCTGAACCCAGAGAATGATACACCGTACCCATTTCCAGACCGATGATGCCGCCGCCCATAACCAGCAGGCGTTTTGGTACGGTTTTCAGTTCCAGGGCGTCGGTGGAATCCCACACGCGCGGATCTTCATGCGGAATGAACGGCAGTTCGATCGGACGGGAACCCGCCGCGATGATAGCGTTGTCGAAGTTGATAACGGTTTTGCCGTTTTCGCCTTCCACTTCCAGCGTGTTCGCACCGGTGAATTTACCCAGACCGTTTACCACTTTCACTTTACGGCCTTTGGCCATGCCAGCGAGGCCACCGGTCAGTTGAGTGATAACTTTTTCTTTCCAGGTACGAATTTTGTCGATATCGGTTTTCGGCTCACCGAAGACGATACCGTGTTCAGCCAGCGCTTTCGCTTCTTCGATAACTTTCGCGACGTGCAGCAGCGCTTTAGAAGGGATACAGCCGACGTTCAGACAAACACCACCGAGGGTGCTGTAACGCTCGACGATGACGGTTTCCAGACCTAAATCAGCGCAACGGAAGGCAGCGGAGTAACCTGCCGGGCCTGCCCCAAGTACGACGACCTGAGTTTTGATTTCAGTACTCATCATGACCTCTGTTATTTATTCCCGACGATCCCTGGTCTTACTTCGCCCATTGCCACCGGGATGTTCTATCCGCCCGTATTTTACAAAATTGTTAACAATTTTGAAACAACAAACGGCAAACGAATTGTCTTTTTGCGACGATAACCTCATGGTGCGTAATGAGATTACCAGA
This sequence comes from Scandinavium manionii, assembly GCF_024764775.1. Classification (NCBI taxonomy): domain Bacteria; kingdom Pseudomonadati; phylum Pseudomonadota; class Gammaproteobacteria; order Enterobacterales; family Enterobacteriaceae; genus Scandinavium; species Scandinavium manionii. The sequence continues at coordinate 87,428 of NZ_JALIGC010000038.1, forward strand.
AAAAAGCCGGCCGATTGGCCGGCTTTTTCGCTTACATCACCAGGCGGCGAATGTCAGCCAGGGTGTTGTTGATGATGGTAATGAAGCGAGCACCATCAGCACCGTCGATGACACGGTGGTCGAAGGAAAGAGACATAGGCATCATCAGACGCGGTACGAACTCTTTACCGTTCCACACCGGCTCCATCGCCGACTTGGAGACACCGAGGATGGCCACTTCTGGCGCATTCACGATTGGCGCGAAGTGAGTCGTCCCGATCCCGCCGAGGCTGGAGATGGTGAAACAACCGCCCTGCATTTCGCCAGCGGTCAACTTGCCATCACGGGCTTTCTTGGAGATAGCCATCAGTTCGCGAGACAGTTCGGTGATGCTCTTCTTGTTCACGTCTTTGAAGACCGGAACAACGAGGCCGTTCGGGGTATCAACCGCTACGCCGACGTTGATGTATTTCTTCAGTGTCAGTTTCTGGCCGTCTTCAGACAGAGAGCTGTTGAAGCGTGGCATCTGCTCAAGTGCAGTCGCAACCGCTTTCATGATGAACACCACAGGGGTGAACTTCACGTCCAGCTTGCGCTTAGCCGCTTCTTCGTTCTGCTGTTTACGGAACGCTTCCAGATCGGTGATATCGGTTTTGTCGAAGTGGGTAACGTGCGGGATCATCACCCAGTTACGGCTCAGGTTAGCACCAGAGATTTTCTGGATGCGGCCCATTTCCACTTCTTCGATTTCGCCGAACTTGCTGAAGTCCACTTTCGGCCATGGCAGCATGCCTGGCAGACCACCACCGGTTGCGGCAGCAGGTGCTGACTCAGCGCGTTTCACCGCGTCTTTCACGTAAGCCTGAACGTCTTCGCGCAGGATACGACCTTTACGACCGCTGCCTTTCACTTTCGCCAGGTTCACGCCGAATTCGCGTGCCAGACGGCGGATCAGCGGAGTCGCGTGAACGTACGCGTCGTTCTCAGCGAACTCTGATTTGCCTTCTGCTTTCGTAGCCGGGGCCGCTGCAGGTGCTGCTTTAGCGGGTGCCGGAGCGGCGGCCGCTGGTGCTGAAGCTGGAGCCGCAGCCGGTGCAGCGCCTTCCACTTCGAAGACCATGATCAGAGAGCCGGTAGACACTTTGTCACCGGTGCTGATTTTGATTTCTTTTACGGTACCTGCGAATGGGGCCGGAACTTCCATTGAAGCCTTGTCACCTTCTACGGTGATCAGTGACTGTTCAGCGGCAACTTTATCGCCCACTTTTACCATCACTTCGGTCACTTCAACTTCGTCACCGCCGATGTCCGGTACGTTAACGTCTTTTGCGCCAGTCGCAGCAGGTGCTGCTGCCGCAGCCGGAGCTGCAGACTGTGCCGGAGCGGCAGCAGGTGCTTCACCCGCTACGTCGAAGACCATAATCAGCGAGCCGGTAGACACTTTGTCGCCGGTGTTGATTTTGATCTCTTTCACTGTGCCTGCGAACGGGGCCGGAACTTCCATTGAGGCTTTGTCGCCTTCAACGGTGATCAGGGACTGTTCAGCGGCAACGGTGTCGCCCACTTTGACCAGGATTTCGGTGACTTCAACTTCGTCGCCGCCGATATCCGGCACGTTAACGTCTTTTGCCGCAGCCGCAGCTGGGGCAGCAGCAGGTGCCGCGTCTTTATTCTCTTCTGCCTGAGCAGGTGCAGCAGCTGCTGCACCGTCGGCGGAATCGAAAATCATGATCAGTTTACCGGTCTCGGTTTTGTCACCGACAGAGACTTTGATCTCTTTGACGATGCCAGCCTGCGGAGACGGAACTTCCATAGAGGCTTTGTCGCCTTCCACGGTGATCAGCGACTGTTCAACTTCAACTTTGTCGCCTGGTTTGACCAGGATCTCGGTGATTTCAACTTCATCAGCCCCGATGTCCGGCACATTGATTTCGATAGCCATTATTTTCTTACCTCTTACGCCAGACGCGGGTTAACTTTATCTGCATCGATGTTGAACTTGGTGATCGCTTCCGCTACCACTTTCTTGTCGATTTCACCACGTTTGGCCAGTTCGCCCAGGGCTGCAACAACCACATAAGAAGCATCAACTTCAAAGTGGTGACGCAGGTTTTCACGGCTGTCAGAACGACCAAAGCCGTCGGTACCCAGTACGCGGTAATCATCAGCCGGTACATAAGTACGAACCTGTTCAGCAAACAGTTTCATATAGTCAGTCGATGCCACTGCCGGTGCGTCGTTCATCACCTGAGCGATGTACGGAACGCGCGGAGTTTCCATCGGGTGCAGCATGTTCCAGCGCTCACAGTCCTGACCGTCACGGGCCAGTTCGGTGAAGGAGGTGACGGAGTACACGTCAGAGCCCACGCCGTAGTCGTTGGCCAGGATCTGCGCTGCTTCACGAACGTGACGCAGGATAGAACCGGAGCCCAGCAGCTGAACTTTACCTTTGTTACCCGCAACGGTTTCAAGTTTGTAGATACCTTTACGGATACCTTCCTCGGCACCTTCCGGCATCGCCGGCATGTGGTAGTTTTCGTTCAGGGTGGTGATGTAATAGAACACGTTCTCTTGCGCTTCACCGTACATGCGAACCAGGCCGTCATGCATGATGACAGCAACTTCGTACGCGTAAGACGGGTCATAAGAGATACAGTTCGGGATAGTCAGAGACTGAATATGGCTGTGACCATCTTCGTGCTGTAGACCTTCACCGTTCAGGGTGGTACGACCGGAAGTCCCGCCGACCAGGAAGCCACGAGCCTGCTGATCGCCTGCCTGCCAGCACAGGTCGCCGATACGCTGGAAACCGAACATGGAGTAGTAGATGTAGAACGGGATCATTGGCAGATTGTTGGTGCTGTAAGACGTCGCAGCCGCCAGCCAGGATGCGCCTGCACCCAGTTCGTTGATACCTTCCTGCAGGATCTGACCTTTCTCGTCTTCTTTGTAATACGCTACCTGCTCACGGTCCTGCGGGGTGTACTGCTGGCCGTTGGAGCTGTAGATACCAATCTGACGGAACAGACCTTCCATACCGAAGGTACGCGCTTCATCGGCGAGAATCGGAACCAGACGCTCTTTGATAGACGGGTTCTTCAACATCACGTTCAGGGCACGAACGAAAGCGATGGTGGTCGAAATCTCTTTGTTCTGCTCTTCCAGCAGCTGAGAGAAGTCTGCCAGCGCAGGCATTTCCAGTTTCTCGGAGAAGTTCACCTGGCGGCTTGGCAGGTAGCCATGCAGCTTCTGACGCTGTGCGTGCAGGTAGGTGTGTTCTTCAGAACCTTCAGCGAAGGTGACGTACGGCAGTTTTTCGATGTCAGCATCGGTAACGGGTACGTTGAAACGGTCACGGACGTAACGAACGCCGTCCATGTTCATTTTCTTCACCTGGTGAGCGATGTTTTTGCCTTCGGCAGTTTCACCCATGCCATAACCTTTAACGGTATGTGCAAGGATGACAGTCGCTTTACCTTTGGTGTCCTGCGCGTTTTTCAGTGCAGCGTAGACTTTCTTCGGATCGTGACCACCACGGTTCAACGCCCAGATCTGCTCATCAGTCCAGTCTGCAACCAGTGCGGCAGTTTCAGGATATTTACCGAAGAAGTGCTCACGTACGTAAGCGCCGTTTTTGGATTTGAAGGTCTGGTAGTCGCCATCAACGGTTTCGTTCATCAGCTGAATCAGCTTACCGCTGGTGTCTTTACGCAGCAGCTCATCCCAACGACCGCCCCACATGACTTTCACTACGTTCCAGCCAGCACCGCTGAAGATGCCTTCCAGTTCGTTAACGATTTTGCCGTTACCGGTGACCGGGCCATCCAGACGCTGGAGGTTACAGTTGATGATGAAGCACAGGTTGTCCAGCTTGTCGCGGGTTGCAATGGTGATAGCACCCTTGGATTCTGGTTCATCCATCTCGCCGTCGCCCAGGAAGGCATAAACGGTCTGCTTAGAGGTATCTTTCAGGCCACGGTGTTCCAGATATTTCAGGAATTTAGCCTGGTAGATAGCACCAATTGGGCCCAGACCCATGGATACGGTCGGGAACTGCCAGAATTCTGGCATCAGTTTTGGATGCGGGTAAGAAGAGAGACCGTTACCGTGAACTTCCTGACGGAAGTTGTTCATCTGCTCTTCGGTCAGACGACCTTCAAGGAATGCACGTGCGTAAACGCCTGGAGAGATGTGGCCCTGGAAGTACACCAGGTCGCCGCCATCTTGCTCGTTGCGTGCACGGAAGAAGTGGTTGTAGCACACTTCATAAATGGTCGCAGAAGACTGGAAGGAGGACATGTGGCCACCCAGTTCCAGATCTTTTTTGGATGCGCGCAGAACGGTCATGATCGCGTTCCAGCGGATAGCTGAACGAATGCGGCGTTCCAGATCCAGATCGCCCGGATATTCCGGCTCATCTTCAACGGCAATTGTATTCACATAATTGCTTGCCCCGGCTCCAGCTGCCACGCTCACGCCGCCTTTGCGGGCTTCGGAAAGCAGCTGATCAATCAGATACTGAGCGCGCTCAACACCTTCTTCACGGATGACCGATTCGATCGCCTGTAGCCAGTCGCGAGTTTCGATCGGATCCACGTCATTTTGCAAACGGTCTGACATGGGGGGTATTCCTTATCTATCTAATAACGTTGATTTGTCTGGAACCTGTCCCATTGCGTTTTCGCTGTGCAAAAGCGCAATAAGACAGGTTCTGCGTTTAGTTGCCGCGCTCTAAATACTGGCGCATAAAAATCAGGTGTTGCTAGTCCTTCCGTTGCTGTAGGCGGCGAAGCGAGCGGTCTCGACGACTTTGCTCACGGCTGCGGTCCAGCAAGATTTCCTCAATGAAGGCCAGGTGACGGTGCGAAGCTTCTCGCGCTTGCTCCGGCTCTCTGGCCATTATCGCCTCGAAAACACGAGTGCGATGGCTGCTGACCAGCGGAAGCATTTCCCGGCTGGCATACAGCAATTCAAAGTTCTGTCGAACGTTCTGCGCGAGCATTGGTTCCATGCAGCGTAGCAGATGGAGTAAGACCACATTATGGGCGGCTTCGGTGACGGCAATTTGATACTGGACGACAGCGCTGGATTCGGCATCAAGATCGCCAGACTGCTGAGCGACTTCAATCGCGCGATGCAGCTCGCGGATGCGCGTACGATCTTCTTCGTTACTGCGTAACGCAGCATAGTACGCGGCAATACCTTCCAGTGCGTGGCGGGTTTCCAGCAGATCAAATTGGGATTCAGGGTGGTCGGAGAGCAATTCTACCAGCGGATCGCTGAAGCTCTGCCAAAGGCTACTTTGAACAAAGGTACCGCCGCCCTGGCGACGAAGCAGAAGGCCCTTCGCTTCGAGACGTTGAATCGCCTCACGCAGAGAGGGACGGGACACGTCGAACTGTTTTGCCAGTTCGCGTTCAGGCGGAAGTTTTTCACCGGGGCGCAGCGTCCCCTCAAGAATCAAAAACTCCAGCTGCTGCTCAATCACATCGGATAATTTTGGTTGGCGGATTTTGCTGTAGGCCATGGTTCCCTGTCTCAAGCCATTTTACCCGGAGTCAATTGGTCTTACCAATTCATAGTTCGTGACGCTAAAGTAACAAAGTATTCACCTTCTGTCCATACAGGTTTTGATTGAAATCAGTAAACCCGGCACATTTTAACAACCTTACAGAAGACACGTTTCAGAAATGTAACTTTGCAAAAATGTCGCGTTTACCTATAAAGGAGGAGATTTAACCAGGCAGAAACGAAAAAATGTGCAGCCTGAAGCGATTCAACACCACAAAAAATGCATGAAAATTCATGTTCTCCCGGCAATTTCTGAATATCAAACGGCCGATCGACTCCCTTCCCGCATTTACATTTGCTTTCTTTTTATGCAACTCGTCATCACCCCTTCATAAAGCAGGTGCATTCAGTCGCACTTACCACTATTCTCCCAACTGCGGAAGACACCTGAATAACTTTCAGATCTCTGCCCTGTAAAAAATAATGTACAGAATATGGAAAGTTCATAACGACACGCGCTTAGAACCTGAGTTCTTATAAAAGTGTAGAAAAATCAACCACACACGAGGTTTTCATGATGGAAGGTCAACAGCAAGGCGATCAGCTGAAGCGCGGCCTTAAAAACCGCCACATTCAGCTGATCGCGCTGGGTGGAGCTATCGGAACGGGCCTGTTTCTGGGCAGCGCCTCCGTTATTCAATCCGCAGGACCGGGGATTATTCTCGGCTATGCGATAGCAGGTTTTGTGGCCTTTCTGATCATGCGTCAGTTAGGTGAAATGGTGGTAGAAGAGCCGGTTGCCGGTTCTTTCAGCCACTTTGCCTATAAGTACTGGGGCAACTTTGCCGGTTTCGCCTCCGGCTGGAACTACTGGGTGCTGTACGTGCTGGTCGCAATGGCCGAGCTGACGGCGGTCGGGAAATACATCCAGTTCTGGTGGCCTGAAATCCCAACCTGGGCGTCTGCTGCGGTGTTCTTCGTGGTGATCAACGCCGTCAACCTGACCAACGTTAAAGTGTTCGGTGAGATGGAGTTCTGGTTTGCCATCATCAAAGTCGTCGCGGTTGTGGCGATGATCCTGTTCGGCGGCTGGCTGCTGTTCAGCGGCAACGGTGGCCCGCAGGCTACCGTACGTAATCTGTGGGATCAGGGAGGTTTCCTGCCGCACGGCATACACGGGCTGGTGATGATGATGGCGATCATCATGTTCTCCTTCGGCGGCCTGGAACTGGTCGGCATAACCGCTGCTGAAGCCGATGATCCGCAGAAAAGCATCCCGAAAGCCACCAACCAGGTTATCTACCGTATCCTGATTTTCTATGTGGGCTCGCTGGCGGTTCTGCTGTCGCTACTGCCGTGGACGCGTGTGACTTCAGACACCAGCCCGTTCGTGCTTATCTTCCACGAACTCGGCGACACCTTCGTGGCTAACGCCCTGAACGTGGTGGTACTGACCGCCGCGCTGTCGGTGTACAACAGCTGCGTATACTGTAACAGCCGTATGCTGTTCGGCCTGGCGCAGCAGGGCAACGCCCCGAAAGCGCTGTCTAAAGTCGACAAACGTGGCGTGCCGGTTAACACCATTCTGGTTTCTGCACTGTTCACCGCGCTGTGCGTGCTGATCAACTACCTGGCGCCGGAATCCGCATTTGGCCTGCTGATGGCACTGGTGGTTTCTGCTCTGGTAATTAACTGGGCGATGATTAGCCTGGCGCACATCAAATTCCGCCGCGCGAAGAAACAGCAGGGCGTCACCACGCGCTTCCCTGCCCTGTTCTATCCGCTGGGGAACTGGATTTGCCTGTTTACCGTTGCTGCGGTGCTGGTCATCATGCTGATGACGCCGGGCATGGCCATCTCCGTGTATCTGATCCCGGTGTGGATTGTGATTCTGGGCATTGGCTACATGGTTAAACAGAAAGGGGCTAAAGCCGTCCGCGCTTAATCCTTTCACGCTCTGTACCTCATTGCGGGTACAGAGCGTTTCTCCCCTGTCCAAAAAGAGGTACCATCCAGCGGTAACAGCCGACAAAAGGATGCGTGCGACCGATGAAAAAGAACCTGACGATCAAAGACATTGCCGAACTGGCGAACGTCTCCATCGCGACTGTTTCACGGGTGCTGAACAACAACAGCTGGGTGTCTGACAAGACGCGCGAGAAAGTGCAGAAGGTCATCGACGATCACAATTTCAGCCCGAACCTGATGGCCCGCAGCATGATCTCCCGCAAGAGCATGACGCTGGCCGTTGTGGTTTCCGACATCACCAGCCCATACTTTGCCACTCTGGTCGAACAGATTGAAAAAGCCTGTTTGCAGGCAGGCTACAAAATCGTGCTGTTCGATACGCAATCCGCCAACAAGCGCACTGATTCAAGTCAGGTGATTGCCGAAGATCAGATTTTCAGCAGCATCATCGACAGCCAGCTCGACGGGGTAATTATCCTCGGCGGCAATATCGACTACCTGAAAATCCCCGAAGGCTATCTCGATGGTTTACAGAAGCTTATCGCCACCCTGCCGGTCATTGTCGTGGGCCGTAAGCTGGCACATTACGACTACACCTGCCTGCAGCGCGATCAGGTGAACTGCGTGAAGATGGTCACCAAATATCTGCTGGAAAAAGGCCATCGCGACATCGCGTTTATCGGCGGTTCGCCGGGCGTCTACATGACCGGCCAGCGCGTCAGCGCCTTCCGCGACACCCTGCGACAGGCTGAGATCGACGCGGACAACGCGCATATCATCGAAACCAACTTCTACTCCCAGCATGGTTATGAGGCCATTTCTCGCCTGCTGAAATCCGGGCGCGCCCTACCCCAGGCGTTACTGGCGATCAACGACCGTGTGGCGATGGGTGCCATTCGTGCGCTCAAAGACAACGGCCTGAACGTGCCGGACGATATCGCCGTCGCCAGCTGTGAATACTTCCCCGGCAGCGAATATTATATTCCGCGCCTGACCACCGTCGATCATCAGAATAATGTGTTAGGACAACAGGTTATTCGCCAGATGATGACCCTGTTGCAGGACATGTTGCCCGAGTCCCTCGACATAACCCCCCAGCTCATTACGGGCGAATCTGCTTAATTTCTTCCCTCGACCTTGCCCGGTAGCACCGCTCCTGACCGGGCTTACAAATCGATCCAAATCACATATCTGAGATCATTAAATTGACCAATCATTTTCCCTGATCATATTTTACTGAAAACGTTTTCAGGTTTTCAGCGCAGAGAGGGCAAGATGAAACCGACCATGATGACTTACATCCACGAAGAGCATGCGACGCTGTCGCAAATTCTGAATAACTATCCGGCATCAATCCCGGCAATCGAAGACGAGAATGAGTGGCTGCTGCTGGCCACCGGCTCCAGCGTCAACGCAGCGGTCAGCGCCAAGTACTACATCGAAAGCCTGTCTGACGTGCGGGTAACGATCGCTGAGCCATTCCACTACCAGCATTTCGAGAAGCATAATCCTGCCATTCGTACGGTGGTGGCTGTTTCGCAAAGCGGGGAAAGCACCTCGACTCTGCACGCCCTGGCAGCGCTGAAAAAGCGCTTCACGGTGAAAACCGTCGGTGTAACCAGCAAACCGCAAAGCGAGCTGGCGAAAACGGCAGATACTTTCGTGCTGCTGGATATTGGTGAAGAGCGCGTGGGCTACGTGACCAAAGGCTACGTCTCCACCATTCTGACGCTAATGCTGATGGGTCTGCGCCATGCGCATGCCGTCGGGGCGATTGATGATGCGCGGGAGCTGCAAGAGCTGGCGACATTGCGCGAAGCCGTGAACGCAATCCCGGCCATTATCGACACCACCGAATCATTTTTCAGCCGCTGGAAGGACTGCCTCATCGCCTCCCCACGCTTCACCAGCATCGGCTACGGCCCGGCGGTAGGCGTGTGCATGGAGATGGCGACCAAATTCACTGAAACCGTGCGCGTGCCGTCTCAGGGCATTGAAATGGAAGTGTTTATGCACGGCCCGTATTTCGAAATTAACCCGCAGCACCGACTGTTTTTCCTCGATGTGCCGAGTGTAGCCCGTGAGCGTCTGAACCTGCTGCGCCAGTACGAGCAGCGCCACACCCAGTACGTTTACACCGTCACGCCGGGCAGCAGCGACGACCCGCATACGCTGGCTCTGAATGTCGATGTGCCGGAAACCGTGCTGCCGCTGCTGATGATTATTCCTTTCCAGATCCTCGCCCATCACATCGCCGAGGGGAAAGGCAACAACCTGCCGCAGCGTATCTTCACCGACTTTGGCATTGCCGTAAAAAGTAAAACCAAACCTGGCGACTACGCCTGATTAGCCGATCGTACCCTCTGACTTATAAGGTGCTTCACCATGGCGACTTCATACTTACCCATAGCAGAGCAGATCCTCGCCGCCGTTGGCGGTAAGGAAAACGTGGTTCACGCCACCCATTGCGCCACCCGTCTGCGGCTGAACCTGAAAGACGACAGCAAAATCAATGAAGAGCAGCTGTACATGCTGCAGGACGTGGTGAAGCTGGTGAACAACGGCAGCCAGTTCCAGATTGTTATCGGCCCTAAAGTTGAGAAAGTCTTCGCGGCGATGAGCCCAATGCTGTCGGACAGCAACGCGCCCGCCGAGCAGCCTGCGCAAAAAAGCTCGCTGTTCAACCGAATGCTGGCGACGCTCTCCGCCATTTTCACGCCGTACATCGGCGTATTGGCGGGCGTCGGGGTGGTCAAAGGATTGGTCGTTTTACTGCAAACGATGGATCTGATTTCCACCCAATCCTGGCTGTTCGTGGTGCTGAACGCGCTGTCCAGCGGGGTGTTCGTGATGCTGCCGCTGTTTATCGCCGTTACCGCGTCCGATAAATTCAAAACTAACCGCTTTACCGCACTGGCGCTGACCGCGGCGATGATTTTCCCGTTAACGGACGCCGCCACGCCAAACAGCATCGAGATATTCCACCTCACCTTCCCGCTAAAAATCTATGGCGGCGCGGTGATCCCGGCAATTTTTGCGGTGTGGTTCCTGAGTTACGTCGAGCGCTGGTTCAAGAAAGTGGTTCCGGAAGTGGCGGCGCTGGTTTTCGTGCCGTGTCTGTCTCTGTTGGTGTGCGGGTTTGTGGTGTTCACGGTGATCGGCCCGATTGCCGACTACGTGGGGATTGGCATCGCCAACGGTTACACCTGGCTTTATAACCTGAGCCCGGTCCTGTCCGGCGCGCTACTGGCGGGGATTGGTCAGCTGTTCGTGGTATTCGGCGTACACTGGGGCATCATCCCGATTGCGCTCATCAACATGCAGGTCAACGGCTACGACACCGTAATGGCGATGTTTATGTCAGCGGTGATGGGCCAGTTCGGTGCGGCCTTCGGGGCCATCTTTATTGCCCGTAACCTGAAGGACAGACAGCTCGCGATTTCCGCATCTATCTCCGCGTTCTTCGGCATCACCGAGCCAGCGCTGTACGGCGTAAATCTGAAATACCGGATGCTGTTTATCTTCGGCTGTATCGGTGCGGCAATGGGTGGCGCTATCACCGGCTTCCTGCGGGTTAAAACCTATAGCTTCCTGCCGGTGCTGAACGTCTTTGAGCTCGGTTTGTTCAGCGGCCCGGATTCGAAAGCGATTTACGAGGTCATTGCGATTGTGGTGGCCTTCTGCGTCCCGGCAATCCTGACTATTCTGTACGGCAAGAGTCGTATGCTGGTTTCCGCCACGGATTTACGCTAATTATCCACATGTTGTAGCGGCTGAAAACCGCTACAACAGCATGTTACCTGCCTCACACTTTTTTTTGCATGACATAATTGTCCATCTCTTCACCTAGATTCTGCAACGCTATTATTGACGAACAAGCGAATACTTCCCCCCATACCTCTACGGGAGAAACGCTTGATGGACAACACTAAACTGTCAGTGAGAGAAAAGATCGGCTACGGCATGGGCGATGCCGGATGCAACATGATTGGCGGTGCCATCATGTTGTTTCTTAATTATTTTTATACTGATGTCTTCGGGCTGGCTCCGGCACTGGTGGGCATTCTGCTGCTTTCTGTGCGCGTCATTGACGCCGTGACCGACCCCATAATGGGCGCGATTGCCGACCGAACTTCCACGCGCTGGGGCCGTTTCAGACCCTGGCTGTTATGGATTTCCGTCCCGTACGTCCTGTTTAGCGTGCTGATGTTTACCACGCCTGACTGGGGTTATCATAGCAAGGTTGTCTATGCCTTCGTGACCTACTTCCTGATGTCACTGACCTACACCGCCATCAATATTCCTTATTGCTCTCTCGGCGGAGTGATCACCGCCGATCCTCATGAGCGCGTCGCCTGCCAGTCTTACCGCTTCTTTATGGTGGGTATCGCCACGCTTATCCTCTCCTCGACCTTACTGCCGATGGCGGACTGGTTTGGCGGCGCCGATAAAGCCAAAGGCTACCAGATGTCGATGGGCGTGATGGCGATTATCGCATTGTTTATGTTCCTGTTTTGTTTTGCTACGGTGCGCGAACGCATCCGCCCGGCAGTACAAAGCAACGACGAACTGAAGAAAGACCTGAAAGACGTGTGGAAAAACGATCAGTGGGTGCGCATTCTGCTGCTGACCCTGAGCAACGTCTGTCCTGGTTTTATCCGCATGGCGGCGACCATGTATTACGTTACCTGGGTGATGCAGCAAAGTACCCATTTTGCGACGCTGTTTATCAGCCTCGGCGTGGTGGGGATGATGATTGGCAGTATGCTGGCGAAAGTGCTGACCGACCGCTGGTGCAAGCTGCAGGTGTTCTTCTGGACCAACATCGCGCTGGCGATTTTCTCCTGCGCCTTCTATTTCTTCGACCCGCACGCCACGATGATGATTATGGTTCTCTACTTCCTGCTCAACATCCTGCATCAGATCCCGTCCCCGCTGCACTGGTCGCTGATGGCGGACGTCGATGACTACGGCGAATGGAAAACGGGCAAACGCATCACCGGCATCAGCTTCTCGGGTAATCTGTTCTTCCTGAAAGTCGGGCTGGCGGTAGCAGGCGCGATGGTCGGCTTCCTGCTCTCCTGGTACGGTTACGATGCGGGTGCAAAAGCGCAGAGCCCGGAGGCCATCAACGGTATCGTCCTGCTGTTCAGCGTTATCCCTGGTGTCGGGTATTTGATTACCGCAGGCGTAGTGCGTCTGCTGAAAGTGGACCGTGAAATGATGAAGCAGATCCAGTCAGACCTGGAAAAACGTCGTCAGAACTATCGTGAACTGAATGATTATCAGACCGAGGCTGAACTCGTAAGGAAACCACAATGAGCCACTGGCCCAACCCCTTTATTGAGCAGCGCGCGGACCCCTTTATCCTGCGCCATGACGGCCTGTATTACTTCATTGCTTCGGTGCCGGAATATGACCGGCTGGAAATTCGCCGCGCCGCTGATATCGACGGATTACGCACCGCCGAACCGGTGGTGGTGTGGCGCAAACCCGACACCGGCCCGATGAGCCAGCTTATCTGGGCACCTGAACTGCACTGTATCGACGGCACCTGGGTTATCTATTTTGCCGCCACCCACACCCATGATTTGGATACGCTGGGCATGTTCCAGCACCGGATGTATGCGCTGGCCTGTGACGACGCCGATCCGCTGACAGGTATGTGGTGGGAGAAAGGCCAGATAAAGACGCAATACGACACCTTTTCCCTCGATGCCACCACCTTTGAGCATCAGGGTAAACAGTGGTATCTGTGGGCGCAAAAAGATCCGGATATTGACGGAAATACCAACCTCTACCTGGCCGAACTGGAAAATCCATGGACGATTAAGGGCACACCGCTAATGCTCAGCAAACCGGAATTTGACTGGGAGTGTCGCGGTTTTCTGGTTAATGAAGGCCCGGCAGTACTGGTTCATAACGACAAACTGTTCGTTAGCTATTCCGCCAGCGCCACCGATGAAAACTACTGCATGGGGCTGCTGTGGATTGCGCTCGACGCCGACCCGATGCAGGCCAGCAACTGGCATAAATCACCGCATCCGGTGTTCACGACCAGCTATGAAAACAAACAGTACGGGCCAGGGCATAACAGCTTTACTCAAACCCCGAACGGTGACGATGTGCTGGTTTATCACGCCCGCAACTACACCGAAATCGAAGGTGACCCGCTGTACGATCCGAACCGTCATACCCGTTTAAAACTTATCCGCTGGAAAGAAAACGGGATGCCTGATTTCGGCATCCCGCATGCGGATTCACTGTAAAAACAACGGCACGCTGCTATACCCAAATAGTTGCAGGGTATTAAACCAGCGTGCCGTAAATCGTCAGCAACGCCATGATAACCACCACCGCATAAGAGGCTTTCTTCGCCATCGACACCGCCGCTTTCGGCGTTTCTACTTTATCGACATGAGTCTCACGTTCCAGCGAGAACTGCGCCAGTTGTGTCAGCACCTGATACTGCGAAGTATGACGATCGCCGAGCGAGGCAAACCATGCAGGCAGCGCTTTTTCACCATGGCCAATCAGCGCGTACACAACGCCCACCAGCCGAACCGGCACCCAGTCCAGCAGGTGCAAAATGGCATCGACAGCGGATTGCTGACGATCCCGCGGCGTCTGATAACGCGCCAGCCAGGTTTGCCACGCACGCAGGAATGCATAGCCCATCAGCGTTGCAGGCCCGAACGGACCGCCGACTACGAACCAGAACAGCGGCGCGAGGTAGTAACGATAGTTAATCCACAGCAGCGCATTTTGCAGCTCACGCAGAAACTCTCGCTCATCACAGCCCGGCGGAACGCCATGAATCAGCGTCAACTCGGTGGCCATCGCATCACGCGCATGGGCATCGTTGCGGGAAGCGGCTTTCAGATAGGCGTGATAATGCAAACGTACCTTGCCCGCGCCAATACACAGCAGGCCAATCAGGATCCACATCACCAACAGCGGAACGTTAAACAACACCCCGAGCAGCGCGCGCTGCAACACATACACAATAGCCATCGCGATGACGGTCATCAGCACGGTGACAGTAAAGGAATAGTTCTTGATGCGGCGGAACAGAACTTCCAGCCGGTGATCGAGTTGCCAGTGCTCGCCCAGTTTGAACAAACGTTCGGCGATCAGCACCAGTAAGGTGGTAAACAGCGTCATGTCATCTCCTTATCTGACGGGTGGCTCACCAGAGAACGAAACCGTGGCCAGTCAAACGCCGGGCCAGGATCGGTTTTACGTTCAGGTGCGATATCACAGTGGCCCGTCATATTGCGGGCAATCGCCGGGTAAGCCGACATCAACACTTGGGTCAGGGCCGCAAGTTGCTGATATTGTTCGTCGGTATACGCCAGAGTATCCGTGCCTTCCAGCTCGATACCAATCGAGAAATCGTTACATTTCTCGCGCCCGTTGTAGCGTGAAACACCCGCATGCCAGGCGCGTTTATCGAAGGGAACATACTGCACGATTTCGCCGTCACGGCGAATCAGACAATGGGCTGAAACACGCAAATGGGCAATTTCGGCGAAAAAAGGATGCGCTTCGGGGTCTATAGTTCCCGTGAATAATGCGTCAATCCACGGGCCACCAAATTCACCGGGCGGCAAACTGATATTATGAACCACCAGCAGCGAAGGCGCTTCATCATCCGGGCGGCAATCATGATGCGGCGATGGAACGCGACGGGCATTCTCCAGCCAGCCACCGTGTAACTGCATGCGGGCTCTCCTTAATATATGGTGCAGAAATCCGGTTCAGAGTAGCATGTTTATAACTTATGATTCCTTACCATTTGGAGTTTTATCATGCCGCCTCGCCGCTACAATCCTGAGCATCGTCGTGACGTACTGCTGGAACGTATTAACCTCGATATCCCTGCTGCCGTTGCCCATGCTCTCCGTGAAGATTTAGGTGGCGAAGTGAACGCCGCGAACGATATTACCGCGCAGTTATTGCCGGAAGACACGCGCTCTCACGCCGTCGTGATCACCCGTGAAACGGGCGTATTCTGCGGTAAACGCTGGGTGGAAGAAGTGTTTATTCAGCTCGCCGGAGACGACGTCAGCATCACCTGGCACGTTGAGGACGGTGACTTACTGGAAGAAAATCAGCCACTGTTTGAACTGAATGGCCCATCGCGCGTACTGCTGACCGGCGAACGTACGGCGCTGAATTTTGTGCAGACCCTTTCCGGCGTCGCCAGCAACGTCCGCCGCTATGTCGATCTACTCGAAGGCACCAAAACGCAACTGCTCGACACCCGTAAAACACTGCCAGGACTGCGTACCGCGCTGAAATATGCAGTGCTCTGCGGCGGCGGGACCAATCACCGTCTCGGCCTGTCGGATGCATTCTTGATCAAAGAAAACCACATCATTGCCTCCGGATCCGTACGTCAGGCGGTGGAAAAAGCCTTCTGGCTGCACCCGGATGTGCCGGTGGAAGTCGAAGTGGAAAGCCTCGAAGAATTGCAGGCCGCGCTAAAAGCCGGGGCGGATATCATCATGCTGGATAACTTCGACATCGAACACATGCGCGAAGCGGTGAACATCACCCACGGTCAGGCTCAACTTGAAGTCTCCGGCAACGTGACCTTCGACACCATTCGTGAATTTGCTGAAACTGGCGTGGATTTTATTTCCGTTGGCGCACTCACCAAACACGTGCAGGCACTCGACCTGTCGATGCGTTTTAAATAACATCTTCTGCGAAGGGGTTTGCGAGCCCCTTCGCAGCGAAATGTAACGCTCGTGCAATCGGCCATAAACCTTTGAAGCAGCCTTCCTGATCCCATTTTTGCTATTCGCCATCCGCATTTCTCCCTGCCAAAGTGCTCCCGTTTAACAAGGAGCGAAACATGGACAAGCAGCAAGGATTCACCCTGATCGAACTGATGGTTGTTATCGGTATCATTGCCATCCTCAGTGCCATCGGCATTCCGGCTTATCAAAACTACCTGCGAAAAGCGGCCCTCACTGACATGCTACAAACGTTTATGCCGTACCGCACCGCCATTGAGCTTTGCGCTCTCGACCATGGCGGAACCACCACCTGCGATGGAGGCACAAACGGGATCCCTTCTCCCACCACCAGCCGCTATGTCTCTGCCATGGAAGTCCTACAGGGAACGGTGACATTAACCGGCCAGGAAAGCCTGAACGGCTTAAGCGTTACCCTGAAACCCGCATGGGACAATGCGAATGGCGTAACCGGCTGGCAGCGCACCTGCACCATCGCCAGCGACGGCGCTCTGCAACAGGCGTGTGAAGACGTATTCCGCTTCACGGCACCTTGAGAGGCGAAAATGAAAAACGATAAACTTCTCACGTTATGCCAGCGGCACCAGGCGGTACTGCTCAGCAATGGCGAACAGGTTCTGAGTATTGCGGTGGTCGGCACGCCACCGGGTGAGTTAATGGCCGCCCTGCGGTTCGCCACGCAAAAGCGCATCGATATTGAATGCTGGGATCAGCCCCGCATGGATCAGCATCTTCACACCGCTCATGATTCACATTTACCTGCCGCCAGGGACGACAACAGCAACGTGGTCGAATTGCTGAATCAGACCTTTCAACAGGCGCTCCAGCAGCGTGCATCCGACATTCACGTCGAGCCAGGGGAAGACGTTATGCGCATTCGGCTGCGGGTGGACGGCGTGCTGCATTCCCTGCCGGATTTCTCTCCCACGCTCAGCGCCCCACTCATTGCCCGCCTCAAGGTATTGGGCAATCTGGATATCGCCGAACGGCGATTGCCGCAGGACGGCCAATTTACCGTCGACATATCAGGGCGCAGCGTCTCCTTCCGCATTGCCACCCTGCCTTGTCGCGGCGGTGAAAAAGTGGTTCTCCGACTGCTGCATCAGGTGAAGCTGGCACTGGATATCAATACGCTGGGAATGAACAACGCCCAGCGTGAAGCCTTTCTTCAGGCGCTTCATCAACCACAGGGTCTGATGCTGGTCACCGGCCCCACCGGCAGCGGCAAAACCGTCACGCTGTACAGTGCGCTACAGACTCGTAATCGCCCGGAGATAAATCTGTGTAGCGTCGAAGATCCAGTCGAAATCCCGCTCGATGGCATCAATCAGACGCAGATCAACACCCGGGCAGGCCTGACTTTCCAGAGCGTTTTGCGAGCGCTGTTGCGCCAGGATCCGGACGTCGTGATGGTGGGCGAAATCCGCGATACCGAAACTGCCGAAATCGCCATCAACGCCGCACAGACCGGGCATCTTGTGCTGTCGACGCTACACACCAACTCCACCACCGAAACGCTGGTCAGGCTCCAGCAAATGGGCGTCGCCCGCTGGATGATCTCCTCGGCGCTGTTGCTGGTCATCGCCCAACGGCTAGTACGTCGTTTATGCCCGCATTGTTGCCAGCAAGAAGGACACCATGACGCACTCCCGGTTTCCCTGTGGCCCAAAGCATTGCCACGCTGGCGAGCCGTCGGGTGCGAGCGCTGTTATCACGGATATCACGGGCGTATTGCGCTGTTTGAAGTACTCACCATTATGCCTTCTCTGAAACAGGCTATTGTCAGCGGTGCCAGTCCGGAAGACGTGCAGCGTCTGGCGCGTGATTCCGGCATGATGACCCTGTTTGAACATGGCTGCGAAGCCGTAGAACAAGGACAAACCACCGTGGAAGAGCTGCTGCGTGTGATCGGCGTCCCCGATGGCGAGTAAACAGCTCTGGCACTGGCGGGGCGTGACGTCGCTCGGTGAAATCCGCCAGGGTAGCGTCTGGGCGGAAAATAAAATGGCCGCGATGGCGAGTGCGGGGCGCGACGGGGTCCAGCCATTGTCACTCACTCGCCGGGCTACCCGAAAATCACACTGGCGGACGCAATACAGCAACGAGCTAATGCAGCAACTGGCCACATTGCTGCAGGCAGGGCTTACGCTTTCAGAAAGTTTGATGCTGTTGGCAGAGCAGCACCCTGTCGCGCAGTGGCAAGCAATGATGCAGGATCTGGCCCAGCGCCTGGCGCACGGTGAGTCACTCTCCGACGCCATGCAGCAGTGGCCAGAGGCTTTTCCACCGCTGTACCACACGCTGATCCAGGCCGGAGAAATGACCGGTAAGCTCGATTATTGCTGCGCCCATCTTGCCCGTCAGCAGGAAGAACAGAATAAGCTGAGCCAAAAGGTGAAAAAGGCGCTGCGCTATCCGCTGATCATATTGCTACTGGCGCTGTTGGTGGTAATTGGAATGAGTGCCTTTGTATTGCCGGAGTTTGCCGCCATTTATCGCACCTTTAATACGCCGCTTCCGATGCTGACTCAGATGGTGATGTTGATGTCAGCCGGAGTACAAAATGGATTACCGCTGATTGGATTACTGGTAACGCTGCCTTTTTTACTGCGCCCTTTTTTGCGACGTAGCCCGCACTGGCAGCGGCTTCGACCGCAATTGCTGTTAGCGCTTCCGGTGGTGTCCGGACTGATTCGCGGACAAAGACTCAGCCAGATTTATACCGTTCTCGCCTTAACGCAGAACGCCGGGATCCCTTTTCTGCAAGGGCTGGAAAGCGTGGAAAAGACCCTGACCTGCCCGTGGTGGCGCGATGTTATCCATCAGACCAGCGAATCAATCACCAAGGGCAGTGCCATCTGGCAGGCAATGGAGCAGCAAAAAATCTTTACGCCGCTGTGTAAGCAGCTGGTCAGAACCGGCGAGGTATCGGGCTCTCTCGATAAAATGCTCGAGAATCTGGCGCACTATCACAGTGCTACAACGCATCAGCAGGCTGAGAATCTGGCAACGCTACTCGAACCAGTGATGTTACTGGTGACGGGAATTATTATCGGAACACTGGTGGTGGCAATGTACCTGCCAATATTTCATCTGGGGGATGCTATCAGTGGAGGGTAATCGCTGGCGCAAGATACGCCAGCGATTCACGGCATTACAAGCTGTTGAACACGCGGTTCTCTTGTTCCTGAACGCGGATAAAGGTCGTACGTTTGGTCAGCTCTTTCAGGCGTGATGCACCGACGTAGGTGCATGCAGAGCGCAGGCCACCGAGGACATCACGGGCGGTATTTTCTACCGGGCCACGCAGTGCCAGCTTAACGGTTTTACCTTCTGCCGCGCGGTATTTAGCAACACCACCAACGTGACGATTCATCGCAGACTCGGAGCTCATACCGTAGAACAGCATGAATTTTTCGCCATTCTCTTCAACTACAGTGCCGCCGCTTTCTTCATGACCGGCCAGCATACCGCCCAGCATCACGAAATCAGCACCGCCGCCAAAAGCTTTCGCTACGTCGCCCGGAGTCGTACAGCCGCCATCACTGACGATCTGACCGCCGAGGCCGTGTGCCGCATCGGCACATTCGATAACAGCAGACAGCTGCGGGTAGCCAACGCCCGTTTTTACACGGGTGGTGCAAACGGAACCAGGACCAATACCGACTTTCACGATGTCAGCGCCAGCCAGGATCAGCTCTTCACACATCTCACCGGTAACGACGTTACCCGCACAGATGGTTTTGGTCGGCCAGGCTTCACGCGCTTTAATCAGGAACTGAACGAAGTGTTCGGAATAACCGTTCGCCACGTCGATGCAGACGAAGTTCAGCGCAGAATGCAGATTGAGAATCTGCTTGGTTTTTTCGAAATCCGCGTCGGACGTACCGGTAGAAACCATTACGTGTTTCAGCACATCTTCAGACACGCTGCCAGCGAAAACTTTCCAGTCTTCAACGGAATAGTGTTTGTGCACGGCGGTCAGAATACCGAAGGATGCCAGGGCTTTCGCCATTGCGAATGTGCCAACTGTATCCATATTTGCAGCAATGATTGGAACGCCAGACCATTTCTGACCAGAATGCTTAAAGGTGTATTCGCGTTCCAGTTCAACTTCGGAACGACTTTTGAGGGTAGAGCGTTTAGGGCGGATAAGAACGTCTTTAAAACCTAACTTCAGATCTTCTTCGATACGCATGTACGGATTCCTGGGGTTAGAGGCAAAAATGGACTAAGCACAACTCCAGTGACGTTATCATACGCAGTAATCATCCCTTCGCAAGACTGCGATTTTCACTTTTTTTACGCTACAATCGTACAAATTTACCTGGTGAACAGCGATTTTAACGTTTGTCATTTTGGTCACCGTAAAGCTTAAATTTAACCGGTTGATTTGTAGCGGTAATTATTCACAGGATAGGATGGTATGAGGTATACAGTCGCGTTAACAGGCGGCATCGGGAGCGGAAAAAGTACCGTTGCGAATGCCTTTGCCGACTTAGGTATTAACGTTATTGATGCCGATATCATCGCTCGTCAGGTTGTCGAACCCGGAACGCCGGCGTTACAGGCCATTGTCAGCCACTTTGGCGATACGCTACGCTTGCCCGATGGCAGCCTGAATCGTCGACAACTACGGGAGCGTATTTTCGCTAATCCCGCAGAGAAATCCTGGCTTAATGCCCTTCTTCACCCCCTGATCCAGCAGGAAACACAGCGTCAGATGCAGCAGGCAACTTCGCCTTATGTTCTGTGGGTGGTTCCACTGTTGGTGGAAAATCAGCTCTGGAAAAAAGCTGACCGGGTGTTGGTGGTCGATGTTTCTGAGGAAACGCAGCTCCAGCGCACGATGCAGCGCGATAATGTGTCAGAGGCACATGCAAAACAGATCCTAGCCGCCCAGGTCACGCGCGAACAGCGCCTCGCCGTGGCGGACGACGTTATTGATAACAACGGCGCACCAGATGCCATCGCATTGGATGTAGCCCGCCTTCACGCCCGCTATCTGAAGCTGGCGCATCAGGCCGATTCACAGGAAAAATCGTAATGCACACCCACGTCCTCTTTGAACATCCCCTGAATGAGAAAATGCGCACCTGGCTTCGCATTGAGTTCCTGATTCAGCAACTGAATTGCAACCTGCCAGTACGCGATCACGCCAGCGCATTGCATTTTTTTAGAAATATTGGGGACTTACTGGATGTGTTCGAACGCGGTGAGGTTCGTACAGATTTACTGAAAGAGCTGGAGCGCCAGCAGCGCAAACTGAAGCAGTGGGATGAAGTCCCTGGCGTCGATAAAAGCCGCATTGAATCCCTACGCCAGCAGTTGAAAAACAGCAGCGGCATTCTTATGACTGCCCCGCGCGTGGGTCAGCTTTTGCGCGAAGACAAACTGATTGCTCTGGTCCGCCAGCGTCTGAGCATTCCCGGTGGCTGCTGTAGCTTTGATTTACCGACGCTGCACATCTGGCTGCATGCCCCACAGTCGAAGCGCGACGCGCAGGTAACGCATTGGCTGGAAAGCCTTGAGCCGATGAATCAAGCGCTGACGCTTATCGTCGATCTGATCCGTAACTCTGCGGCGTTCCGCAAGCAAACCAGCCTGAATGGTTTCTTCCAGGATAACGGCGAAGATGCCGATCTTCTGCGTCTCCAGCTGGTGCTTGACGATCAGCTGTATCCACAAATCTCCGGCCACAAGAGCCGTTTTGCCATCCGTTTCCTGCCTCTGGACAGCGAAAATGGCACCGTGCCAGAGCGTCTGGATTTCGAACTGGCTTGTTGTTAAGGAATCATCATGAGCGACGTGATTAACGTAAACTGCCCCACCTGCGGCAAAACCATCATCTGGGGCGAACAGAGTCCGTTTCGCCCCTTCTGCTGCAAACGCTGCCAGCTGATTGATTTAGGTGAGTGGGCCGCCGAAGAGAAGCGGATCCCAAGCAGCGGCGATCTGTCTGAGAGCGACGACTGGAGCGAAGAGCAGATTTAAGCCTGCGCTATCAGTTTGGCAATAACCGGTTCGTTGGCAGGTGGAAACTCTTCCGCCAACAGATCTTTCTGTGCGACCCAACGTCCCGGTTGACCCTCTTTCCCCCAAGGCTCGCCCTGCCAGCTATCCACCAGCCAGAACCACAGCGTGATATGCCGGTCCGGAAATTCAAACTCCAGCTTATCAAACAGCATTGCAGATTCCGGCAAGATCCCCACTTCTTCGAATAACTCTCGTGCCAGTGCCAGCTCCGGGCTTTCACCTTCTTCAATCTTTCCACCCGGGAATTCCCACATGTTTGCCATATGCGCATCGGCGGCACGCTGGGTGATAAAAATTTCGCCCGCGGCGTTACGCAGGATCCCGGTTGAAATTTGCAGTTTTTTCATTGTCTTCATTCCATAAAAAAGGCGCTGTCACCAGCGCCTTTGTTTCGCAGATCTGAGTGTTTAGCAGAGCTTAGTTGATACGGCCATGGCACTGCTTATATTTTTTTCCTGAACCACACGGACACGGATCGTTGCGACCGACTTTACGCTCGCCGGTTTGGGCTGCCAGCTCTTCGGAGACGGCGGTGTTGTCATCCGCATGGCTAAGCTGTTGCATCTGTGCCAGACGCTCAGCTTCTTCACGACGCTGTTCTTCCATCGCTTCGACTTCTTCCGGCATACGCACCTGCACTTTACACAGGGTGCTGATCACTTCATATTTCAGTGTTTCGAGCATGGCCGCAAACATGGAGAACGATTCGCGCTTGTACTCCTGCTTAGGATCTTTCTGCGCATAGCCGCGCAGATGGATGCCCTGACGCAGGTAGTCCATCGCTGCCAGGTGCTCTTTCCAGAGGGAGTCGAGCGTCTGCAGCATTACACCTTTCTCGAAGTGGCGCATCATTTCGGTACCAACCACTTCTTCTTTACGCTGATAGACTTCGATTCCACTCTGCAGAATGCGCTCACGCAGTGTTTCTTCGTGCAGATCCGGTTCTTTATCCAGCCACTCTTTGATTGGCATGTCGAGGTCGAAATCGTTTTTCAAGCGTTCCTGCAGGCCTTCGACATCCCACATTTCTTCCAGAGACTGTGGCGGAATGTGCGCATCGATGGTGGTTTTGAACACGTCTTCACGAATGCTGGCGATGGTTTCGCTCACATCAGACACGTCCAGCAGTTCGTTACGCTGGGAGTAGATCGCGCGACGCTGATCGTTTGCCACATCATCATATTCCAGCAGCTGCTTACGAATATCGAAGTTACGGCTTTCCACTTTACGCTGTGCGTTGGCAATCGCTTTGGTCACCCACGGATGCTCAATCGCTTCGCCAGGCTTCATACCCAGTTTACGCATCATGCCGGAAACGCGATCGGAGGCGAAGATACGCATCAGGGCATCTTCCATCGACAGGTAGAAGCGGGAAGAACCAGCGTCCCCCTGACGACCTGCACGACCACGCAGCTGGTTATCAATACGGCGAGATTCGTGACGCTCAGTACCAATGATATGCAGACCGCCGGATGCCAGAACAGCATCGTGACGCACCTGCCAGTCCGCTTTAATCTGGGCTACTTTCTCAGGAGTTGGCTCTTCCAGAGCAGCAACTTCTTCCTGCCAGCTACCGCCCAACACGATATCCGTACCACGGCCCGCCATGTTGGTTGCGATAGTCACCGACGCCGGATAACCCGCCTGAGCAACGATACCTGCTTCGTTGGCGTGGAATTTGGCGTTCAGCACGTTGTGCTTGATACCCGCCTTGGTCAGCTCGTTTGAAACCACTTCGGATTTCTCGATGGAGATGGTCCCCACCAGTACTGGCTGGCCGTTAGCGGTACGCTCTTTAATGTCTTCGATAATCGCGCCGATTTTGTCCAATTCGGTCATGTAGACCAGGTCCGGCATATCTTTACGGATCATTGGACGGTTGGTTGGCACCACGATGGTGTCGAGTTTATAGATGGAGCTGAACTCGAACGCTTCGGTATCCGCAGTACCTGTCATACCCGCCAGTTTTTCATACAGACGGAAGTAGTTCTGGAAGGTAATAGAAGCCAGGGTCTGGTTTTCGTTCTGAATATCCACGCCTTCTTTGGCTTCAACCGCCTGATGCAGACCGTCAGACCAGCGACGACCCTGCATGGTACGACCGGTGTGTTCATCGACGATGATCACTTCGCCATCTTTCACGATGTAGTCGACATCACGGGTGAACAGCACGTGGGCACGCAGCGCGGCGGTCACGTGGTGCATCAGCATGATGTTGGTCGGCGAGTACAGGGACTCACCTTCTTCCATGATGCCTTCGCGAACCAGCAGCTCTTCGACCAGCACTAGACCACGTTCGGTGATGTTTACCTGACGCGATTTCTCATCCACGGAGAAGTGGCCTTCACCCTGGAAGGTATCGGAGTCTTCTTTTTCCTGACGGATCAAATGCGGGATAATTTTATTTACCTGCTTGTACATCTCGGAGCTGTCTTCAGCCGGGCCGGAGATGATAAGCGGGGTACGAGCTTCATCGATGAGGATTGAATCCACTTCATCGACCAATGCGTAATGCAGTTTGCGCTGAACGCGTTCATCAGGGCTGAATGCCATGTTATCGCGCAGGTAGTCGAAACCGTATTCGTTGTTGGTACCGTAAGTGATGTCGGCGGCGTACGCTTCACGCTTCGCAGGAGCGGGCATACCGGACATGTTTACCGCAACGCTCATCCCCAGGAACTCAAACAGCGGACGGTTGTTTTCAGCATCACGCTGTGCCAGATAGTCGTTGACGGTGACCACGTGAACACCTTTACCTGACAGGGCATTGACGTACGCAGGCAGCGTTGCGGTCAGGGTTTTACCTTCACCGGTACGCATTTCCGCGATGCAGCGGTCATTCAGAACCATACCGCCGAGCAGCTGTACGTCAAAGTGACGCATGCCGAAGACACGTTTACTGGCTTCACGGACGACCGCGAAAGCTTCTGGGATCAGGCTTTCTACGGTTGCGCCTTTTTCCAGACGTTCACGGAATTCGTTGGTTTTTGCTTTCAGCTCGTCATCAGAGAGCTTTTCCAGCGCAGGTTCCATGGCATTGATTTGAACAACGGTTTTGCGCATACGACGCAGTGTACGATCGTTACGGCTACCGAAAACTTTGGTCAATAAATTAAGCATAATTAAAATCTCAATCGCCCCGCCATGCGGAGTCTTAGTCATTAGTTGAAGTTTATTTTTTTCAGCTAAGGCGTTGAGGTCCGGCGCGGATGCCGTGTACCTGGCTTACCCAGGCGCTGACAGAAAAAGCTTGATGTGAAATGGGATCAGCGCTGTATGCCACTGAGCGTACGATAACCGGCTGCTGGCTTTCGCGCATCAGCAGTGCGCTGAGCGTATCCAGCAGGGCGAGGTGATGTACTTCAAGTGGCGCAGACGCTTCTGCGACCGGCAGCGCCTGTGGCGCCATCGCGAAGGAAAGATGACGAATGACCGTTCGGATGGCGTGCTGATGCCAGTAATCGACGGTAAACGTTGGACGACGGTTGCCTTCCAGTAACGCCAGATGGGTGAAACTGACTTTGGTGGTAGCCGTGTGGCTACTGGCGGTTTTGGTCGGTGGCGTGGATTCTGCGGAATTGGCAATCGCAGGCAGGCCGAATCCTGCCGCGACCATCCCCAACAGGAGATGCGGCCAGAAATATCGTCTGCCAAACTGTCGCCAGCGCGTCAGTATTCCGTTCACTTACCTTTTCACCTTGATTGCCAGGCAACCCTTCAAAATTTCTAAGCGTTCAGATAGTACCATTAATGGCTCACGCCAGCAGCACGAATGAGGGCAATCCACGCGGAAATATGCTCAGGAAAGCAGCGATCGCACACGTCGGGCAAGTGAGAAACAAGAAGAATTGGAGAATGAGGGATTTTCAGAAACTAAAAAGAAAAAACGACTGGCTCCCTGGACGGAGAGAGTACCAGGTTACCAGTCGAATTTACAGTTTGGTGTCAGGCTTAAGCCAGAACCAATGACGGTGCTTTAAATGCCAGTGGCAGTTCAGCGTCGTCTTCGAAGGTCACAAACTCCCAGGCTTCCTGTTTGGCCAGGACTGCCTGCAGCAGTTTATTATTCAGTGCGTGACCTGATTTGTACGCGGTGAATGCACCGATGATATTGTGACCACACATAAAGAGGTCACCGATAGCATCCAGCATTTTGTGGCGTACAAATTCATCTTCAAAGCGCAAACCGTCTTCGTTCAGTACGCGATAATCGTCAACAACGATGGCACAATCGAAGCTGCCGCCCAGGCACAAACCACGGGACTGCAGATATTCGATATCACGCATGAAACCAAAAGTACGTGCTCGGCTAATCTGACGCATGAACGCATCCGCAGAGAAGTTCATAGCATAACGCTGGTTGCTGCCGTCAATCGCTGGATGGTTAAAGTCGATGGTGAAATCCAACGAGAAACCATTGAACGGTTTGAATTCAGCCCATTTGTCGCCGTCTTCTACGCGAACCGTGTCTTTAATGCGCACAAATTTCTTCGCACAGTTCAGTTCATCAATGCCTGCGTCAAGCAGCAGATAAACGAACGGGGCAGCGCTACCGTCCATAATCGGGATTTCCGGCGCATCGACTTCAATCATAATGTTGTCGATACCCAGACCCGCCAGGGCAGCATTTAAGTGCTCAACCGTTGAAATCCGCACGTCATGCTCGTTGACAAGGCAAGTACAGAGCATGGTATCACGCACAGATTTGGCATCTGCCGGAAAATCAACCGGTGGATTCAAGTCGGTGCGACGATAGATGACCCCGGTATTTGCCGGCGCAGGGCGCAACGTCAGTGTGACCTTCTTGCCAGTATGTAAACCGACACCAGTCGCCTGAACGATACGTTTAAGAGTCCTTTGTTTGATCATCGTATAATCTCGCCAAATTACTTATCCAACCGAAGTGTACTATACATTCGGCAGGCCAGTTTAGCACAAAGAGCGCAGATTCCCAAATTCCAGCTAATTCTTAATCAGCTTGCTTGCGCAGGAATGCTGGGATATCCAGGTAATCCGGTTCTTTGGTGGTCTGCGGCGTATTGTCGTTAACCACTTTAGCAGCCGGTTTCTGCTCCTGCGTCAGCGGCGACATGCCGTGCTGCTGGTAGCGATCCATCACTGGCTGTTGCTGCTGCTGTTTGTTCGTTACCAGGGTAATTTCTGGACGCTTGTCCATACCGATACCGGTAGCAACTACGGTCACGCGCAGTTCGTCGTTCATATCCGGATCCAGGGAAGTACCGATAACCACGGTCGCGTTATCCGATGCAAACGCACGGATGGTGTTACCCACGGTTTCGAACTCATCCAGACGCAGGTCGAAGCCAGCGGTGATGTTAACCAGCACGCCGCGCGCACCAGACAGGTCGATATCTTCCAGCAGTGGAGAAGAGATAGCCATTTCAGCCGCTTCTTCCGCACGGTCTTCACCGCTTGCCAGGCCAGACCCCATCATTGCATAGCCCATTTCGGACATGACGGTGCGCACGTCGGCAAAGTCGACGTTCATCAGACCCGGACGGGTAATCAGTTCGGCGATACCCTGAACAGCGCCTTTCAGCACGTCGTTCGCTGCACCAAATGCGTCCAGCAGGGAAATGCCACGACCCAGCACTTTCAGCAGCTTGTCGTTAGGAATGGTAATCAGAGAGTCCACGTGCTTGGACAGCTCGGCGATACCCTGCTCCGCAAACGCCATACGCTTTTTGCCTTCAAAATTGAATGGCTTAGTCACGACAGCAACGGTCAGAATACCTAAATCTTTGGCAACTTCAGCGACAACAGGTGCAGCACCAGTACCGGTACCGCCGCCCATGCCAGCTGCGATAAACACCATGTCAGCGCCATCAAGGGCTGCACGCAGTGCTTCACGGTCTTCGTCTGCCGCATTGCGACCGACTTCCGGGTTTGCGCCAGCACCCAGACCTTTGGTAATCCCGTTACCAATCTGGATAGTCTGGCCGACAGCCGTTTTACGTAACGCCTGAGCGTCAGTGTTCACTGCGAAGAATTCAACACCCTCAATGCGCTCGCGCACCATGTGTTCGACGGCGTTGCCACCGCCACCACCGACGCCGATGACTTTAATCACCGCGTCGTTGGTCAGTTCCATAGGTTCAAACATAGTTTCTCTCCGTTTTGTGCCTGTCGCCTGAGAGCGCTAATTTTCGGCGCTCTCTTAAAAAATTAAAACTCTTTTCGCAGCCAGGTATTGATTCGTTTGATCCACGAACTCACTGCGACACGTTTTTCCACTTCCGCTTCACCACTCAGATGCGATTCTTTCCCGTAGTGCAGCAGGCCCACAGCCGTTGAATAGTACGGCTCCTGAGCATAATCCGTCAGTCCGGTAATGTTCAGCGGCGCGCCAATGCGCACCTGCGTATGGAACACGCGCTGAGCGCAGGCCGCCAGGCCTTCAATTTGCGCCGCACCACCGGTCAGAACAATCCCTGCGGCCAAGTGGTGTTTGACACCTTGTTGGCGCAGCTGTTCCTGCAATTGCAAAATCTCTTCGTTCACCAGGTTGAGCAGCTCGGTATAACGCGGCTCAATGACCTCTGCCAGCGTCTGGCGCTGCAGGCTACGCGGTGGACGACCACCTACGCTTGGCACTTCTACGCTCTCATCTTTACCGACAATAGAGCCCAGTGCGCAACCGTGGCGAACTTTAATCGCTTCGGCATCGCTCGGTGGCGTCCCGAAGGCGTAAGCGATGTCACTGGTCACTACATTCCCGGCATACGGGATCACTTTAGTGTGACGCAGCGCACCGCCGGTATAAACGGCGATATCCATTGTACCACCACCGACATCAACCACGCAGACGCCCAGCTCACGTTCATCTTCCGTCAGGACGGAATAGCTTGATGCCAGCCCGGCAAAAATAAGTTGGTCAACTTTCAGTCCACAACGTTCCACGGCTTTGACAATGTTCTTCGCCATATCGTTGTGACAGGTGATCAAGTGCACTTTTGCCTGCATCCGCACGCCGGACAAACCTACCGGGTTTTTGATCCCTTCCTGGTAGTCGATAGCGTACTCTTGCGGAATCACATGCAGAACACGGTGCTCATCGCGTACGCGAACGGACTTCGCCGTATGCACCACGTTCTCAACGTCTTCCTGCGTCACTTCTTCTTCAGAAATCGGCACCATCCCGATTTCATTTTGACAGCTAATATGTTTGCCTGAAAGCGCCAGATACACTGAAGAAATCTGGCAATCAGCCATTAATTCCGCCTGGTCAATGGCGCGCTGTACGCATTTCACCACGGATTCCAGGTCGTTCACACCGCCTTTGTCCATACCCCGGGATGGGCAGCTGCCCACACCAATGATATTCACCATTCCGTCGGGCAGAACTTCCCCTACCAAAGCGGCTACCTTCGCGGTACCAATTTCCAGTCCTACTACCAGTTTTCTGTCCGTCGCTTTGATCATTGTTGCTCTGCCTGTGCCTGATTTTGTTGTTGATGTGTATCCTCTACGGGAGCGGGCTGCCACCCTACTGCCGCGCCTGAGTCATAACGCAAATCAACGTAGCTAATCCGTTTGCCATCGGTTTGCGCCTGCTGCTGAAGAACAGGATAGAGTTCTATAAAGCGCTCAAGCCGTTTCATCGTATCGCCGCGCCCCAGGTCCAGCTTGATGTCGTTATTCAACGTCAGCTGCCAGGAGCGGCGTGCGGTCATCGCCGCCACTTTCAACGTAAACTTATCTTTCGCCAGCATCTGCCCCATATCGCGATAGCCTTGCAGCACTTCGTTCTCGCTACCTTCCGGGCCATACAACATAGGCAGATTCTGCTTACTGGTGCGTTCGGCCGGTACGCTAAACGCGTTACCGTCGTTGTCCACCATATGCTGATCATTCCAGCGCGCAATCGGCACATATTCAACCAGATGAATCTTCAATTCGTCTGGCCACTGCTTACGAACGCTTGCCTGCTTAATCCATGGCAGGCGTTCGATCTGACTCTGAATGATATTCACGTCCTGAGTCATAAACGTGCCCGGCGAGCCGAGCGCCAGAATTGCCTGGCGAATATCATCATTACGCGTGTAGTGACGTTCCCCGGTCACTACCAGCCTGGATAACGGCAGACGCTGCGCATCTTCCATCCAGTTCAGTACCATCCAGCCGCTCATCAACACGGTGAATAATACCGCGAGCAGGAACATCATCCCCGCAAGACGCGTTCCATTATTTCTGCGTGAAGAAGCGATGTCGTCCTCTTCTTCTTCACGGTTCCGTGTGTTCAGTGCTGCCTGCGACATATCAACCCGCCAGGTCCAAAATACGTACCACCAACTGCGAGAAGCTCATGCCGGCCTGACGTGCCGCCATCGGCACCAGACTGTGGCTGGTCATGCCTGGGGAGGTGTTAGCCTCCAACAGATAAAGCTGACCATCGCTGTCCTGCATTACATCAATGCGTCCCCAACCTGAACACCCGAGAATGTTCCAGGCTTTGAGCACCAGGGCCTGCATTTCTTGCTCACGCGCCGAATCTTCACAACCAGGGCAGAAATACTGCGTCTCGTCAGAGAGATACTTCGCCTCATAATCATAGAAGACTCCGGCCGGTTGGATGCGAACCGACGGTAAAATTTCTTCACCGAGTACTGCGACGGTAAATTCCGGCCCGCTTAACCATTTTTCGACGAGAACTTCTTCATCGTGCTGAAAAGCCAGCGTTAAGGCATCGTGAAGTGCACTACTTTCGTCCACTTTCGACATTCCGACGCTGGAACCTTCCCGGCTTGGCTTCACAATCAGCGGCAAACCGAGTGCGGCAATGCGGTGTTTTTCGTCCTGTGACAGGCCCTGAGCGAACTGAGTACGCGTCAATGCGACCCAGGGTGCCACCGGAAGACCTGCGCCCTGCCAGAGCAATTTACTGCGCAGTTTGTCCATTGAAAGTGCAGATGCCATCACGCCACTGCCGGTGTAAGACAGGCCTGTCAGCTCCAGTAGGCCCTGCAACGTACCATCTTCCCCACCGCGCCCGTGAAGTGCAATAAACGCTTTCTTAAAACCCAGGTTTTTCAGCTGAGTGATATCTGCATCACGCGGATCGACCGCGTGTGCATCAATGCCCGCTTCGCGCAGACCCGCCAGCACAGCCGCGCCGGAATTCAGTGAAACCTCACGCTCAGCGGAGGTTCCCCCGAGGAGGACAGCGATTCTATCAGCCATGGCGCTCTTCCTCCTGAGTTTGCGGCTTGAGTTTGATTTCAGCTAAGTTACGCGCGATTTTGCCGATATTTCCCGCGCCCTGTATCAAAATCAAGTCGTTACCGGTCAGAACCGGCGCCAGAATCTCAGCGACTTTCGCCGGGTCTGACACCAGAATAGGGTCCACTTTACCGCGACCACGAATGGTACGGCACAGAGAACGGCTATCCGCACCCGGAATCGGCGCTTCGCCCGCCGCGTAAACTTCCAGCATCAGCAACGCATCAACTTCCGTCAGTACGTTGGCAAAATCGTCATACAGATCGCGCGTACGCGTATAACGATGTGGCTGGAACACCATAACCAGATTTTTATCCGGCCAGCCCGCGCGAGCCGCTTTAATGGTTGCATCCACTTCCGTTGGGTGATGACCGTAGTCGTCCACCAGCATAGCGGTACCACTTTTACCGTTAACGCCTTCAAGCGGATACTCGCCAAGGAAATCGAAACGACGGCCTGTCCCCTGGAAGCTTTCCAGCGCGCGCAGAATGGCTTCGTCTTCGATGCCTTCTTCTGTGGCGACCGCCACCGCTGCAGCCGCATTCAGGGCGTTGTGACGACCCGGTGCGTTCAATGTTACGCGCAGCGGCGCGTTATCATGACGAATCAGAGTAAAGTGTCCCTGCGCGCCAATCTGTTTGTAATCTTCGACGCGCACGTCGGCATCGTCACTAAAACCATACGTTGTAATCTGACGACCAACGCGCGGCAGAAGCTCGCGAATAACCGGGTCATCAACGCACATCACCGCACGTCCATAAAACGGCAGGTTATGCAGGAAATTAATAAACGTCTGCTTTAAATTTTCGAAATCGCCCTGGTACGTGTCCATATGGTCGGCTTCGATATTGGTGACAATCGACACCATTGGCTGCAAATGCAGGAACGATGCATCGCTTTCATCCGCTTCCGCGATCAGGTAACGGCTGTGGCCCAGGCGCGCATGCACACCCGCAGCCTTAACCAGGCCACCGTTGACGAAAGTCGGATCCAGACCGGCTTCGGCGTAAATGCTCGACACCATCGCGGTGGTCGTGGTTTTACCGTGCGTCCCGGCAACGGCGATGCCGTGGCGAAAACGCATCAGTTCGGCCAGCATCTCTGCGCGACGAATAACTGGAATACGCGCTTCATGCGCCGCAACGATTTCCGGGTTATCCGCAGAAATTGCCGTTGAAACCACCACCACGCTCGCATCGCGCACGTTTTCAGGACGGTGATTGAAATAAATCGTGGCACCCAGCGCCGTCAGCTGCTGAGTCACTGGGTTCGGCGCGAGGTCCGAACCACTGATCTGATACCCTTCGTTAGCCAACACTTCGGCAATACCGCCCATGCCAGCACCGCCGATGCCAACAAAGTGAATGTGCCGGACGCGACGCATCTCGGGCACAATGGAACGCAGTTTCGCCAGTTGTTGTGTATTCATTCTCTAAACGCCATCGACTACTTAAAAATTCGTGCAGCGCAAAAGGCGCTGCGATGATTAAGCCTGAGCTGCCAGGCTGACTGCTTGCGCTACACGCTCGGTAGCATCCGGGATGGCGGCGGCACGTGCGCGCTCGGCCATCTCCAGCAATGTCTTTCTATCCCAGCCCGCAAGGGTGCTGGCAACGGCATCCGCGGTAAATTGCGGCTGCTCAAAAATCTTCGCGGCGCCTGCTTTTTCCAATGGCAGCGCATTCCAGTACTGCTGTCGGTCTTTATGCTGGAACGGTACAAAAATCGCGGGCAGCCCGGCGGCGGCAATTTCGCTTACCGTCAGCGCGCCGGAGCGGCAAACCACGACATCGGCCCAGGCGTACGCTTTGGCCATATCGTCAATAAATTCAGTGACCTTGTGCTGCGACTGACCGGCATCGGCGTACGCCTGCTCCACGGTCTGCTGCCCACCCTTGCCACTCTGATGCCAGATGGTGATGCTATCGCCCAACTTTTCGGCAACCTGCGGCATCGTCAGATTCAATACGCGAGCGCCCTGAGAGCCCCCAACGACCAGTACGCGAATTTCGCCGTCACGCCCGGCCAAACGCTGTTCAGGTAGCGGAAGCGCCAGCACGTCAGTGCGTACCGGGTTGCCGACCACTTCGGCGTTCGGGAATGCCCCCGGAAACGCCTGCATCACGGTTTTGGCAATTTTCGACAACCATTTGTTGGTCAGTCCGGCAATACCATTTTGCTCATGCAGTACCACGGGAATACCCAGCGACCACGCCGCCAGGCCACCCGGACCAGAGACATATCCGCCCATTCCCAGCACCACATCTGGCTGAAAACGCTGCATAATTGCGCGGGCCTGACGCCAGGCGTTGAAGATACGTATCGGCGCAAAAAGCATTGCCTTGAGACCTTTTCCACGCAAACCGGAGATCTCAATAAAATCAATGTCGATCCCGTGTTTCGGCACTAAGTCCGCTTCCATACGATCGGCGGTACCGAGCCAGCGAATCTGCCAGCCCTGATCCATCAGATGGTGCGCCACGGCCAGCCCAGGGAACACGTGTCCACCGGTACCACCCGCCATCACCATCAACCGCTTAGCCTGACCACTCATCGAACACCCCGTGTAAACGCCTGCGCTTTTTCCAGACGCGTTTCATAATCAATGCGTAACAAGAACATAATGGCCGTCGACATAATCAGCAGACTGGAACCACCGTAACTGATGAGCGGCAGCGTCAGACCTTTGGTTGGCAACATACCCGCTGCCGCACCGACGTTAACTAACGCCTGGAAGCTGAACCACACACCAATCGAACATGCCAGGAAACCTGAGAAACGCTGGTCCATCTCCAGCGCCTTGCGGCCAATGGACATGGCGCGGAAAGCGACGAAGAATACCATTAAAAGAGCAAGGACCACACCGATATAGCCCAGTTCTTCGCCGATGATAGCGAAGATGAAGTCGGTGTGCGCTTCCGGTAAATACTCGAGTTTCTGTACCGAGTTGCCGAGGCCCTGCCCCCACATCTCACCGCGGCCAAAGGCCATCAGGGATTGCGTCAGCTGGTAGCCGCTGCCAAACGGATCTTCCCATGGGTTCCAGAAGGACGTCACACGGCGAATACGATAGGGTTCAGCGAGGATCAGCAGGATTACCGCAGAGATCCCCATGCCGATGATGGCAATGAACTGCCACAGCTTGGCACCGGCGAGGAACAACATCGCCAGGGTCGTCACGAACAGCACCACCACAGTACCGAGGTCCGGCTGTGCCAGCAGTAAGATCGCCAGCACGAATATCACGCCCATCGGTTTTAAGAAGCCGCGCAGGTTGTTTCGCACCTCATCGCCTTTACGCACCAGGTAGTTAGCGATGTAGCAGAATAGCGACAGCTTGGTAAATTCCGCCGGCTGAATACGCAGCGGGCCAAAGGCAATCCAGCGCGATGCACCGTTAACCGAGCTGCCGACCACCAGTACAATCAACAGCATCGCGATCGCCGTTATCAGCATTGCGGTGCTGTGGCGCTGCCAGAATGCCATCGGCAAACGCAGCGTGACCAGGCCCAGACAGAACGCCAGAACGATGTACAAACCATCTCGTTTAGCGAACAGGAACGGATCGTTCGCCAGACGCTGGCCCACTGGCATTGACGCTGAGGTCACCATAATAAAACCGACGGCTGCCAGGCCCAGTGTCAGCCACAGCAGCATGCGATCGTACATGACCAGACTGTCGGTATCCTGCTGCCGGGAGCCCATCACCCAACCTTTTAATGCCGCAAACAGCCATACCAGGATTCCGGATCCCGGCATATGGGGCATTCTCAGGCGTGGGAAAGATAAACGCATTAACCAAGCTCCTTCGCCAGGCGGGTAAATACATCTCCGCGCTGCTCAAAATTCTTAAACTGATCAAGGCTGGCACAGGCCGGAGAGAGCAGGACCATGTCGCCGTGTTTCAGTTGCGGAGCAATCAGACGTATTGCTTCTTCCATTGTTTCGGTACGAACGGCAGTGTCAGGACGCAGTTCCGCCAGCGCATCACCATCGCGACCAAAGCACCACAGACGCACGTTGTCGCCTTTCAGCCAGGTCTTCAGCGGGGAGAAATCGGCCGATTTACCGTCGCCACCCAGCAGCAGATGCAGCGTGCCATCAACATGTAAGCCGTTTAGCGCAGCTTCGGTGCTGCCAACGTTGGTCGCTTTCGAATCGTTAATCCAGCGCACGCCGTTATGCTCCAGCGCTAACTGGAAACGGTGCGCCAGACCGGTAAACGTGGTCAGCGCTTTCAGGCTGCTGGCACGCGGTAGGCCAGCGGCATCCGCCAGCGCCAGCGCCGCCAGGGCGTTACTGTAGTTGTGCTGACCCGTCAGTTTCATTTCGCGCACGTTCAGGACTTTCTCGCCTTTTACGCGCAGCCAGGTTTCGCCCTGCTGGCGGTTGAGGTGATAGTCACCCATATTGACGCCAAAACTGACGCAGCGCGCATCGGCGCCGCGGACCGGCATGGTCAGCGCATCATCAGCGTTCACCACACAGGTTTTTGCATTTTCATAGACCCGCAGTTTGGCGGCACGATACTGCTGCAGACCAAACGGATATCTGTCCATATGATCTTCGGTAACGTTGAGGATCGTCGCGGCCACGGCTTCCAGGCTGGAGGTCGTTTCCAGTTGGAAGCTGGAAAGCTCAAGCACGTACAGTTCGCGCGAGACGTCCAGCAGCATTAACGCAGGCAGGCCGATGTTGCCGCCCACGCCGACGTTCACACCCGCGGCTTTCGCCATTTCACCCACCAACGTGGTGACGGTGCTTTTACCGTTCGAACCCGTAATGGCAATAACCGGTGCCTGCGCTTCACGGCAGAACAGTTCGATGTCACCCACGATTTCGACACCCGCATCTGCAGCCGCGCTCAACGATGGATGAGCCAGGGCCATACCAGGACTGGCAACAATCAAATCCGCCGCAAGCAGCCAATCATCATTCAGGCCACCGACAAAACGCTCGACGTCTTCTGGCAACTTATCCAGACCAGGAGGCGTTACGCGGGTATCCATCACACGTGGGGTCACGCCCTGCGCGAGGAAGAAATCGACACAAGAAAGCCCGGTCATTCCCAGGCCGATGATGACAACGTTTTTATCCTGGTAATCAGTCATCATTAACGCACCTTCAGCGTGGCCAGGCCAATCAGGACCAGCATCAGCGAGATAATCCAGAAGCGCACGATCACGCGCGGTTCCGGCCAGCCTTTCAGCTCATAGTGGTGATGAATTGGCGCCATACGGAAGATGCGCTGACCGCGCAGCTTAAAGGAGCCGACCTGCAAAATGACCGACAGGGTTTCAACCACAAACACGCCGCCCATGATCAACAGCAGGAACTCCTGACGCAGCAGCACGGCGATAATGCCGAGCGCGCCGCCCAGCGCCAGAGAGCCCACGTCGCCCATGAAGACTTGAGCCGGATAGGTGTTGAACCATAAGAAACCTAAACCGGCCCCGACGATCGCCGTACAGACGATCACCAGCTCACCGGCATGGCGTAAATATGGAATGTGCAGGTAGTTGGCAAAGTTCATGTTACCGGTAGCCCATGCCACCAGTGCGAAGCCCGCCGCCACGAAGACCGTTGGCATAATCGCCAGGCCGTCGAGGCCATCCGTCAGGTTTACCGCATTGCCGGTGCCGACAATCACGAAGTAGGCCAGCACGATGTAGAAGATGCCGAGTTGCGGCATGACGTCTTTAAAGAACGGCACAACCAGCTCGGTGGCTGGCGTATCTTTTCCGACCATGTAAAGCGCGAAGGCCACGCCCAGCGCAATCACCGACATCCAGAAGTATTTCCAGCGGGCAATCAGGCCTTTGGTGTCTTTACGCACCACTTTGCGGTAGTCATCGACGAAGCCGATGATGCCGTAACCCACCAGCACCACTAGCACGCACCAGACATACGGGTTAGATGGGTAAGCCCACAGCAGAACAGACACCACAATGGCGGTCAGGATCATGATCCCGCCCATGGTCGGCGTGCCGCGTTTACTGAAATGCGACTCCGGGCCGTCGTTACGTACGACCTGGCCAAACGCTAATTTTTGCAGACGGGCAATCATACGCGGGCCCATCCACAGGGAGATGAACAGCGCGGTCAGCAGGCTGACGATGGCACGAAACGTCAGATAGGAAAAGACGTTAAAGCCTGAGTAATATTTGACCAAATGTTCGGCCAGCCAAACTAACATGTTCCGTTCTCCTGTAGAGCGCGAACCACCTCTTCCATGGCAGCGCTACGTGAACCTTTCACTAAAATGGTAATAATCTGATGCTCTTCGATAAGCGTTTTCAGACGTGAAATCGCTGCTGGCTTGTCGGCAAAATACTCGCCAACGCCGCTGGCATCGCTAATCGTTTTACTGAGGGTGCCGACGCTGATGACGCAGTCGATGCCCGCCGCTTTCGCCGCTTCACCCACCTGGTTATGGCAGGCTTCGCTTTCCTCGCCGAGCTCTGCCATGTCGCCAACGACCATCACGCGGAAGCCGGGCATTTCAGATAACACCTGCGCCGCCGCGGTCATTGAACCCACGTTGGCATTGTAGGAGTCATCGAGCAGAAGCTGGTTTTCGGCCAGTTCAATCGGGAACAGACGGCCCGGCACGGCTTTCAGCGTGGCGAGACCCGCTTTCACTGCCGCTAAATCCGCACCAACCGCCATCGTCAGCGCCGCTGCGGCCAGCGCATTGGCGATGTTGTGACGGCCAGGCAGCGGCAGCGGCACGTCGACGTTGCCGACCGGAGTCTGCAACGTGAATTCGGTGCCGTGGCTGGTGACGTGAATGTTGTTGGCCGTGAAATCACTGTTCGCTGCATTCGGCGAGAAGCGCCACACTTTGCGGGAGCCAATCACGCTCTGCCAGTTCAGCCAGTCGTTATTATCGGCGTTCATAATCGCGATGCCGTTCAGCGGCAGGCCGCTGTAGATTTCACCTTTCGCTTTGGCAACACCCGCCAGAGAGCCGAAGCCTTCCAGATGCGCGGCAGCCAGGTTATTCACCAATGCAGCTTCCGGACGCGTCAGGTCGACGGTCCAGGCAATTTCGCCCTGATGGTTCGCGCCTAATTCAATCACCGCAAATTCGTGTTCTTTGGTCAGACGCAGCAGCGTCATGGGCACGCCGATGTCATTATTCAGATTGCCTGCGGTGTAAAGCGTGTTGCCACACTGGCTGAGAATAGATGCCGCCATCTCTTTCACCGAAGTTTTACCGGAAGAACCGGTTAATGCGACAACGCGCGTTGGCACCTGCTGACGCACCCAGGCTGCCAGCTCGCCAAAAGCCAGTCGGGTGTCTTTCACCACCACCTGCGGTAAATGACAGTCCAGTTTACGGCTCACCAGCAGTGCGCCTGCGCCAGCGGCTTCGGCCTGTTCGGCAAAATCGTGGGCGTCGAAACGCTCACCTTTGAGGGCCACAAACAGGCAGCCCGCCGTGATTTTGCGAGTATCCGTGGTCACGGCATCAATCGTGGTGTCCTGGCCCAACAGCTCGCCGTTAAGGATCTCAGCAATTTGGCTCAGTGGAAGGCTAATCATACGACGACTCCCAGCAGACGCGCCGCGGTGACGCGGTCGGAATAGTCGAGACGGCGATTGCCAACGATTTGGTAGTCTTCGTGACCTTTACCGGCCAGCAGAACGACATCATTCTCTTTCGCCTGCATGATGGTGGCAGTCACGGCTTCCGCGCGGCCTTCCATCACTTTCGCCCGGCCTGCGTCGAGCATTCCGGTGAGAATATCGTTGATGATGGCGCGCGGCTCTTCAGTTCGGGGGTTGTCGTCCGTCACCACGGCGATATCCGCGAACTGTTCAGCAATGGCACCCATCAGTGGACGCTTGCCTTTGTCGCGATCGCCGCCGCAGCCAAATACGCACCACAGCGTACCGGTGCAGTGCAGTCGTGCGGCTTCGAGCGCTTTTTCCAGAGCATCCGGCGTATGGGCATAATCCACCACTACGGTCGGTTTTCCTGGTGCGCTGAACACTTCCATACGGCCGCAAACCGGCTGCAAACGCGCCGCAGATTTCAGCAGGTCAGCCAGCGGGTAATCCAGCGCCAGCAGCGTCGCCAGGGCCAGCAGCAGATTGCTGACGTTAAACGCCCCCATCAGGCGGCTTTCGATTTCGCCTTCGCCCCAGCTGGAGTCGAAGTGAATGGTCGCCCCGCTGTCGTGATAGTTCACCGCAGTGGCTTTCAGCCAGCGGCCATGACAGTTCGGATTAATGTGGTCTTCCATCGACACCGCGACGGCGTCCGGCAGTTTTTCCAGCCAGCGACGGCCCACTTCGTCATCGGCGTTAATAATCGCCTGGCCGAAATGGTGCGTGGAATAGAGCATCCACTTCGCCGCTTCGTAGTGTTCCATGTCGCCGTGGTAATCAAGGTGATCGCGGCTGAGATTGGTAAACACCGAAGCGACAAATTTCAGCGCCGATACGCGATGCTGAACCAGGCCGTGAGATGACACTTCCATCGCCGCAAACGAGGCGCCCTGCCCTGCCAGGCCAGATAGCACATGCTGTACGTCGACCGCAGAACCGGTGGTATTTTCGGTTGGAATGACTTTATCCAGCAGGCCATTGCCCACCGTGCCCATCACGGCGCTGGTTTCACCGAGCAGCTGCGCCCATTGCGCCAGAAGCTGGGTAGTGGTGGTTTTGCCGTTAGTCCCGGTCACGCCGACCAGGCTCAGTTGTTCTGAAGGCTGGTTGTAGAAACGTCCCGCCAGGGCGGACAAACGTTCGTTGAGCTGGCTGAGATAGATGACCGGCACGCCGTGCATTTCGCGGATTTCGCCATCCGCAGCGTCATCTTTTGCTTCAGCAATAATGGCAGCTACACCTTGCGCTATCGCCTGCGGGATATATCGACGCCCGTCCGCCTGATGACCTAAAACAGCCACGAAAAGATCGCCCGACGCCGCTACACGGCTGTCGAGTGTCATCTCTCGCAGTGTCCGCTCCGGTGCATTCGGCACCCACGGAGCAAGAAGGTCGCGCAAATTACGATCTGCCACCTGTTCCCTCGCCTTGATTCGTCACAAATTCACTTTTTTCGCCCGTTGCCAGCGCATCCGGTTCAATGTTCATGGTGCGCAGAACGCCGCCCATGATGGCACCGAACACCGGCGCGGAAACGGCGCCGCCGTAGTATTTCCCTGCCTGCGGATCGTTGATGACCACCACCAGCGCGAAACGCGGCTGGCTGGCTGGCGCAACGCCCGCGGTATAAGCAATGTATTTGTTGATGTACTTACCGTCTGGACCCACTTTCTTCGCCGTACCGGTTTTAATCGCGATGCGGTAGCCTTTGATGGCCGCCTTCACGCCGCCGCCGCCAGGCAGCGCCACGCTTTCCATCATGTGAACCACGGTACGAACGATAGGCTCCGGGAAGATACGCTCACCGGGAACCGGGGGATCAACTTTGGTTATCGACAGCGGGCGATAGACCCCGTAGCTGCCAATCGTTGCGTAGACCCGCGCTAACTGTAACGGCGTTACCATTAGCCCGTAGCCGAAAGAGAAGGTGGCCCTCTCTATGTCAGACCACCGTTGTTTTTGAGGATATAAGCCACTGCGTTCTCCGACCAACCCCAAATTGGTCGCTTTTCCCAGTCCAAAACGTGAGTAAGTATCTACTAACGCTGAGGACGGCATCGCTAACGCCAGCTTGGAGACACCGACGTTACTCGACTTCTGTAGTACCCCGGTCAGGGTTAATTCGCTGTATCGCGCCACGTCTTTGATTTCGTGGCCGTTAATTCGGTATGGAATGGTGTTCAGGACCGTGTTTTCATTGACGATACCGCGTTGCAGCGCGGTCATCACCACCATCGGTTTGACGGTCGAACCGGGTTCGAAGACGTCAGTAATGGTGCGGTTACGCATAATGTCTTTCTGCGTACCGGACAGATTATTCGGGTTGTAGGAGGGGCTGTTGGCCATCGCCAGCACTTCACCCGTGGTGACATCCACCAGCACCGCGCTACCGGATTCCGCTTTGTTAAACGCCACGGCGTTATTCAGTTCGCGATAAACCAGAGCCTGCAGCCGTTCGTCAATGCTCAACGCCAGGTTGTGTGCGGCCTGACTGTCTGTCGAGGAGATATCTTCAATCACGCGACCGTAACGGTCTTTACGCACGATACGCTCACCCGACTGGCCAGTCAGCCATTTATCAAAGCTCTTTTCAACGCCTTCGATCCCCTGGCTATCAACGTTAGTAAAACCGATGAGGTGAGCGGTTACTTCTCCGGATGGATAGTAACGACGAGATTCTTCACGTAAATGAATCCCTGGCAGCTTAAGCTTTTTGATGTAGTCGGCCATGTCAGGGTTGACCTGACGCGCCAGATAGATAAAGCGCATCCGCGGATTGGTATTGATACGTGCAGCCAGCTGGTCGAGCGGCATGTTCAGCGCGTCGGCTAATGCTTTCCAGCGGTTATCGATGCTGACGCCACCTGCATCATGCAATTCTTTCGGATCGGCCCAGATAGCCTTCACCGGCACACTCACCGCCAGTGGGCGGCCAGAGCGGTCGGTTATCATGCCGCGCGAGGTAGTGACTTCCTGCACGCGCAGGGAGCGCATATCGCCCTGACGCACCAGCATGTCAGGGTTGATTATCTGCAACCATGCTACACGACCCAGCAGAAACGCCATCGCCAGCAAAATACAGCCGCAAAGCAACGCAAAACGCCAACTGATAAAGTTGGCCTGTGCTTCCTGACGTTTTGATTTAAGCGTCTTTGCCGCTGCTTTCATGCGTCGTGATAATCCTTATTTTTGTACAACGATATTTTCCTGGGAAGGATCGACATGCTGCATTTGCAGCTTCTCCGTGGCGATCCGCTCAACCCGGCTATGGTCGCCGAGTGCATTCTCTTCAAGGATCAGGTTACGCCACTCAATATCCAGAGCATCGCGTTCCAGAACCAGCTGTTCACGTTGTGCGGTCAGCAAACGGGTATGGTGCGCCGTCGTGACCACCGTTATTGCCGACAAAATAATGCAAATGAACAGGCAGAGTGGCAGCTTCCCAAACCGCAAAAGGTCGTCGCCGATCACGCCAGGCAAGGCATGGCGTTCGTTGCTTCCTAACGACCCTTTCACTTTGCTTAGGGCTTCTGACACTCTGCTGATCATGCGTTCGTCCTCTCTGCAATACGCAGTACTGAACTACGAGCGCGTGGATTCTCTGCCACTTCTTGTTCGCCCGGCATCAACTTGCCTAGTGCTCGCAGATAACGGCCACCCAGCTTCCTGAGTTGCTCTTCGGTCATCGGTAACCCTGCCGGAACCTGCGGACCGCGGCTTTGCTCACGCATAAAGCGTTTCACAATGCGGTCTTCCAGCGAGTGGAAACTGATGATGGAGAGCCGCCCACCCGGGGCAAGCACGCTGAGCGAGCTTTTTAGCGCCTGCTCTATCTCCTCAAGTTCACTGTTCACCCAGATGCGCACCGCCTGGAAAGTACGGGTCGCAGGATGTTTGAATTTGTCTTTCACCGGCATCGCCGCAGCAATGACTTCCGCCAGTTCTTTGGTGCGGGTCATTGGCTCAATGCGATTACGCTCAACGATGGCGCGGGCAATACGTTTGCCAAAGCGCTCTTCACCAAAGGTTTTGATAACCCAGGCGATATCCGCTTCTTCCGCGTTCAGCAGCCACTCGGCTGCTGACTGGCCGCGCGAGGGATCCATCCGCATATCCAGCGGGCCGTCACGCATAAAGGAGAAGCCGCGTTCAGCGTCGTCAAGCTGTGGTGAAGAGACACCAAGATCGAGCAGAATGCCGTCGATCTTGCCTGTAAGGCCGCGCTCGCTAACGTAATCAGCAAGCGCGGAAAAAGGTCCATGCACAATGGAAAAGCGGGAGTCATCGATGGCGTTCGCCACAGCGATAGCTTCTGGATCCCTGTCGATAGCCAACAACTGCCCTTCCGCTCCCAGTTGCGAAAGGATCAGGCGTGAGTGACCACCACGACCAAAAGTGCCGTCAATGTAGATACCGTCAGGACGAATGTTCAGACCGTTTACAGCCTCGTCCAGCAGTACCGTTGTATGTTTAAAATTTTCCATCATTTTATAAGGACAAATCCTGCAACCGCTCCGACAATTCTCCAGAGGCGGACTGCTCAGCGTCGATATCTTCCTTGACCCGTTGATACCAGGTCGTTTCATCCCACAGTTCAAACTTGTTGAACTGTCCGACCAGCATCACTTCTTTGGTCAGTCCGGCGTGTTGCCGTAAAACCGGCGCAATCAGCAAACGACCGGCGTTGTCCATTTGACATTCGCTGGCATGCCCCAGCAACAGACGCTGTACGCGGCGTTCTGCGGGGTTCATGCTCGACAGTCGCGACAATTTTTGCTCGATGATTTCCCATTCGGGCAGCGGGTAAAGCAGCAGGCATGGGTGATGGATGTCAATGGTGCAAACCAATTGACCAGCAGCGTTCTCAAGCAGCAAATCCCGGTATCGGGTTGGGACGGCTAAACGCCCCTTGCTGTCGAGATTGACTAACGTAGCTCCACGGAACATGCCAGCCTCACCCCTTTTCTCCACTTTCGCCCACAAATCCCCACCTCAAGGAGTTTACGGAGCGGAGGAAAAGCTTGTCAAGCCAGCACTGATGCCATATGAGTCCGAAAACTCAATAATAAGCACCAATATTCGCCTTGATTAATTTCTGTCCAGCGAACGAGGCAAAATAACGTCATGAATAGTGGCGAGAAAAAAACCAACAGGTTCGTAACGATTTTGAACAACTCAATTTCACAAAGGTGAAAAT
The DNA here is from genome assembly GCF_024764775.1 of Scandinavium manionii. Taxonomy (NCBI): domain Bacteria; kingdom Pseudomonadati; phylum Pseudomonadota; class Gammaproteobacteria; order Enterobacterales; family Enterobacteriaceae; genus Scandinavium; species Scandinavium manionii. The sequence continues at coordinate 131,741 of NZ_JALIGC010000038.1, forward strand.
ATAAAGTGTCAGTTTGCGACGTGCGCGGCATTTTAGGACATTCTCCTCCGCGTTAATAGCCCTTGCTGGAACTGTTTCTACCAGCCCAGAGCCCTTAAAGCGTGAGGAAATGTGAGCGCGTGAATGAAGTGACTGTTAATTCTGCAAAAGGCGGCAAGAATGTAACAAAACAATACAAAAGAAAACGTTCTTTACTTTTCATTAACCTAAATTAATACCGCCAGGCTTCGTTAAAAAGAAAGATAATAGTGATTGGCTGAATCTTAAGGAATTGTCTGAATAAGTATTTTCATCTTTTTCTGGAAGGAAATTAGGAAAGGCAATTCGATTCACTTGCCTTTCCCATTATCGCTTAACGGCGGCTCAGACTTCCGCGACGATACAGATTACGGCGAATACGGCTGAGGCCTGGCTTTGGCTTACGAGGCTCATCCAGGCTTGCCAGCACGATTTCAAGCACGCGTTCGGCAACATCACGATGACGCTGCGCCACGGCCAGAACAGGGCACTGGAGGAAGTCGAGAAGCTCATGATCGCCAAAGGTGGCGATAGCCAGTTCCGATGGCAGCTTCCCTTCTCGACGAAGCGTAACGTCCATCACACCCTGAAGCAGCGCAAAAGAGGTCGTAAATAGCGCCTGCGGCATCGGATGGGTTTCCAGCCATTTTTCAAACAGCTGAGCGGCGGCTTCACGCTCATAGCTGTTCGCATAAAGGAAATTCACTTCTCGCGGGTCATCTTTCCATGCGCTACGGAACCCCTGCTCACGCAGGAAGCTGACGGAAAGCTCCGGCAGCGCGCCAAGATACAGCACCGTGTCCGCCGGGAATTTACGCAGCTCAGCGCCCAGCGCTTCGGCGTCTTCCTGATCGGCACCGACGACGCTGGTGAAATGCTCGCGATCGAGCGCACGATCAAGGGCAACAATCGGGAAGGGATCGTTAGCCCAGCGCTGATAAAACGGATGCTCAGGTGGCAATGATGTCGACACGATGATCGCATCCACCTGACGCTGGAGCAGATGCTCAATGCAGCGCATTTCGTTGTCAGGCTGATCCTCAGAGCAGGCGATCAGCAGCTGATAGCCACGCTGGCGCGCCTGGCGCTCGAGGTAATTCGCAATGCGGGTATAACTGGTGTTTTCGAGATCGGGGATAACCAGGCCAATGGAACGGGTACGGCCCGCGCGCAGACCGGCGGCGACGGCGTTGGGATGATAGTTATGCTCGCGCACAACGGCCATGACCTTGTCGACAGTTTTATCGCTGACGCGATACTGTTTCGCTTTTCCATTGATCACATAGCTCGCCGTGGTGCGTGACACGCCGGCAAGCCTGGCGATTTCATCCAGTTTCACAATTGCCCCTTGCTTAAAATGTACAATCCATAACCATTGTTAAATCATGGAATAAATTCCATAACATCTAAGCGCAGAATGCGCACAGCGGCAACCGCTTTTGTTGACACTTACCGCTGATTTCGCAAAAAAAAGCCCGACATCAAAGGTCGGGCTACGGTTTTCAGATGAAACGCAGGCTTATCGCATTATCTTGTCGCCGCGAGACAGGCCCACAACGCCTGAACGCGCCACTTCGACAATGCGCGCCACATCACGTAGCGAGGCAAGGAAAGCGTCGAGCTTATCGCTGGTACCCGCCAGTTGAACGGTGTAGATAGACGGCGTGACGTCGATGATTTGCCCGCGGAAGATCTCGGTATTACGCTTAACTTCTTCGCGCCCGTAACCGCTGGCCTGCACTTTCACCAACATAATTTCACGTTCGACGTGCGCGCCCTGGCCGAGTTCACTGACGCGCAGCACGTCCACCAGCTTGTGCAGTTGCTTTTCGATTTGCTCGATGACCTTCTCGTCACCGACGGTCTGAATCGTCATGCGGGAGAGCGTCGGATCGTCGGTCGGCGCCACGGTCAGGCTTTCAATGTTGTAGCCACGCTGGGAGAACAGCCCAATCACGCGCGATAAAGCACCCGATTCATTCTCCAGTAAGACTGATAATATCCGGCGCATAATCAGGTTCTCTCCGTTTTGCTCAACCACATTTCATCCATACCGCCGCCGCGGATGTGCATTGGATAGACATGCTCAGTGCCGTCAACGATGACATCCACAAATACCAGGCGATTGTTCCGCACCTGCTCCAGCGCTTCGCTCAGGCGAGCTTCCAGATCAGCAGGTTCACTGACGCGGATCCCCACGTGACCATAGGCTTCCGCCAGACGGACAAAGTCGGGTAACGAAGACATATAGGACTGCGAATGGCGTCCGGAGTAGATCATGTCCTGCCATTGTTTCACCATTCCGAGATAGCCGTTGTTGAGGTTCAGCACCAGCACGGGCAGCTCGTATTGCAATGCGGTCGACAGTTCCTGGATGTTCATCTGGATACTGCCATCGCCGGTCACGCAGATAACCGTTTCTGCCGGAAGCGCCATTTTAACGCCCAACGCAGCAGGCAGGCCAAAGCCCATCGTGCCGAGGCCACCAGAGTTTATCCAGTGACGCGGTTTATCGAACGGGTAATAGAGGGCCGCAAACATCTGATGCTGACCCACGTCAGAGGTCACATAAGCTTCGCCCTTCGTCAGACGCCAGATCGTTTCAATCACCGCCTGAGGCTTAATGTGCTCGCTCTGGGTGTCGTACTTCAGGCACTGACGCGCACGCCACTGATCGATTTGCTGCCACCAGTCGCGGATATCATCCAGCGGCTGCGTGGTGGACTCTTGATCCAGCAGATCCAGCATTTGTTCCAGTACCTGGCGCGCATCACCCACAATGGGCACATCGGCGGAAACGGTTTTGGAAATCGACGTCGGATCGATATCGATATGCAACACCGTGGCGTTCGGGCAGTACTTCGCCAGATTGTTGGTGGTGCGATCGTCAAAGCGCACCCCGACGGCAAAAATTACGTCGGAGTTGTGCATGGTCATGTTGGCCTCATAGGTGCCGTGCATGCCGAGCATGCCGAGCGCCTGGCGATGCGTCGCCGGAAATGCGCCTAATCCCATCAGCGACGACGCGACGGGCAGATTCAGTTTTTCAATCAGCGTACGCAGCACAGCTTCACTGGACGAAGTAATCGCCCCGCCACCGACATACACCACCGGTTTTTTGGCGGCGATAAGCGTCTGTAACGCGCGCTTAATTTGGCCCTTGTGTCCGGTCGTGGTTGGATTATACGAACGCATGCTAACTTCATCCGGCCAGCTGTACGGCAGTTTGTTGGCCGGGCTCAAGATATCTTTCGGCAAATCAACCACTACCGGGCCAGGACGTCCACTAGCCGCCAGCCAGAAAGCCTTCTTCAACACGCCAGGTATATCTTCGGTTTGCTTCACCAGGAAGCTGTGTTTTACCACTGGGCGAGACACGCCCACCATGTCGCATTCCTGGAACGCATCATAGCCAATCAGCGAGGTCGCCACCTGCCCCGAGAGGATAACCAAGGGAATCGAGTCCATATAGGCGGTCGCAATCCCGGTGATCGCATTGGTCGCACCAGGACCGGACGTCACCAACACCACGCCCACTTCACCTGTCGCGCGCGCCAGACCATCTGCCATATGCACTGCGGCCTGCTCATGGCGAACCAGAATATGATCGATTCCCCCCACAGTATGCAATGCATCATAAATATCGAGGACCGCGCCTCCCGGGTAACCGAACACCTGCTTTACGCCCTGATCGATTAATGATCGAACGACCATCTCGGCGCCAGACAACATCTCCATGGTTTGCCTCCAGGCTTAGTTAATGACGGCAGAACTCATTTCCGCATCGTCATACAACAGGGTTATATCGCGCCCCGTTGATTTTAGAATGACAGCATTTCCTTAACATAACCGCTCCCTATCAGGCAGGCAATCAGCCACCTGACCCGTAGAACGGGGCCATACAGAAGAAAAGGAGGATGGATTTTCGCTAAATGGTGAAATACTTCAGGAATAAGGAAAGATAATGGGAAAAATTCGAAGGAATAGCTCTGTAGCAGATAATCATGCATTTTTAACCCGACTACAGGCCATCAAAAAAATGATGTTAGTGGAATATACCGCTATTAATGACATTAACAGAATAAACCAGATGCTTTCGCACCTGGCTTATGGGTAAGATTATTCGTGCGCGGAGATTAACGGCGACAAACTGATACCAGCAGCTCTTCCATCCACTGATGACCTTTGTCGCGGCCCGCAGCTTCATGCCAGGAAAGGAAACAGGTACGGCTATTTAATTTCATGGGCAGCGGCAGAATTTGAATATTCAATTTCTTCGTAAAATCTTCCGCTAACCAACGTGGCGCAATAGCCACGAGCTCTGTCTGTGAGATGACATTAAGCACGCTGGTTAATGCCATTCCTTGATAAGCGATACAGGCCTGTTTTTCTACCGTATCGTACCAGGGCTGACTGAATGATGCGTAACGCTCCAGGGAAACGACTGCATGTTCTTCGTGATATATATCACTTTCTTTCAGTGGACCCAGCAGACGCGGATGGCCCGTACTCGCTACTAACACCATTTCATCGCGAAATAATGGCACACAGGCGAACTCAGGCCGGCGGAATTCATCATAGCCAATAACAAACTCGAGTTCCTGGTAGCGTAACTGATGTTCAGTATTTTGATTTAAGCAAGACTTAAATACTAAATGCGTATTGGGTGCGACCTTATTCACATTATTAAGAATTAATGAGGTCAACGCATTATCCAGTGGGCTGCACACACAGAGATTAAACACACGCTCACTGCTAATCGGTTCGAACCCTGAGCCTGGCAACTCGTTTTGCACCAACTGCAATGCTTGTCGAACAGAACCGAACAGCTGAGAGGCCCTGGCGGTAGGTTGGATGCCACGGCCATAGCGCACAAACAACTCATCGTTAAACATGACTTTCAGACGCGAGACCGCATTACTGACAGCGGGCTGTGACATGCCCAAAAGATGGGCGGCACGTGTAATATTTTGTTCCTGCATGACCGCATCAAAAACGGTCAATAAATTGAGATCGACCGAACGGAGCTGGACGCGCGCATGCTCCTGACCAGAACCTGTAGGCGGGATTTCTTTTTCAACGATCATACTTGACTCCACTGTCACACTTAACGTCCTTTTCATAGGTGAAGTAATAAATACTGAAAATATGATTTAACATGCATATAAATTCAGAAAAAGAGATACGGACAAATTTAGGAATTTATAAAGTCACGCCAGTAAGATATGGATTAAACCCGGCTGAACTGCGTTCAATTAACCATCAAACAATAAGTGGCGCTTTGTAGACAAATTTTAATCATAAACAGGGGGAATAGACAACAGCACTTTGAGACAAGACTACTTAAGCAAATTTAAACTTGTGGTTTAAAACAACCTGGATCACATAACAAATCTTCATCAATAAACTGTGAAAATTCTTAAATCCAGAAAACATCGGTCGTTAATCGCCCGAATATCATCAGTTTACAGGAATGAATGGGATGCCAAAAAGCATTTCCAGATGAAAATAAACATTTTCATATGATTCATTGCATTAAACCCGCGAAACAACATAACGATAATCTTCGATAAAAAAGAGAAGCACCAGCACAATTAGCTAAAGAACTTTCTCATTCTCCGACCACTTATCCCCTCTTTCGCCTCAGAAAAGGTTGACATCAATCTGCGTATCCAGTACCACTAAAAGCATAACGCATTCATCTGGAGCATGACGCAATGATCCGCACCTCTCGTTTCACCGGTCTACTACTACTAAACGCAATCACTCTGCGCGGTAGACTGGTGGGCGACGTTTTGCGTTAAGTCATCTCCCAGTAAGACTAAAAACCCGCGCCTTAGCGCGGGTTTTTTTATGCTCGTAACAAGGCGACCCAAGACTGACAAGGACCTAAAAACATGAGCCAACAAGTCGTTATCTTCGATACCACCTTACGTGACGGTGAACAGGCGTTACAGGCAAGCCTGAGCGTAAAAGAGAAACTGCAGATCGCTCTGGCCCTTGAGCGCATGGGTGTAGACGTAATGGAAGTCGGTTTCCCTGTGTCTTCCCCGGGCGACTTCGAATCCGTACAGACCATCGCGCGCAACATCAAAAACAGCCGTGTGTGTGGTTTAGCGCGCTGTGTCGAGAAAGACATTGATGTGGCGGCTGAGTCCCTGAAAGTCGCGGAAGCGTTCCGAATTCATACTTTTATTGCCACCTCACCGATGCACATCGCCACCAAACTGCGCAGCACGCTGGATGAAGTCATCGAGCGCTCCATTTACATGATTAAACGCGCTCGCAACTACACCGACGACGTTGAGTTCTCATGTGAAGATGCAGGCCGTACACCGATTGACGATTTGTCCCGCGTCGTAGAAGCCGCGATTAACGCCGGGGCGCGCACCATCAACATCCCGGACACCGTTGGCTACACCATGCCGTTCGAGTTCGCCAACATCATTACCGGCCTGTACGAGCGTGTGCCGAACATTGATAAAGCCATTATCTCCGTCCACACCCATGACGATCTGGGCCTGGCTGTCGGCAACGCCATCGCTGCGGTTCACGCCGGTGCGCGCCAGGTTGAAGGGGCCATGAACGGAATCGGCGAACGCGCAGGTAACTGCTCGCTGGAAGAAGTCATCATGGCTATCAAGGTCCGCAAAGACATCATGAATGTGCAGACCCGAATCAATCATAACGAAATCTGGCGCACCAGCCAGACTGTCAGCCAGATTTGCAACATGCCTATTCCGGCGAACAAAGCGATTGTCGGCACCGGCGCTTTCGCCCACTCCTCCGGTATCCACCAGGACGGCGTGCTGAAGAATCGCGAAAATTACGAAATCATGACCCCGGAATCCATCGGTCTGAATCAGGTGCAGCTGAACCTGACCTCACGCTCTGGCCGCGCGGCAGTGAAACACCGCATGGACGAAATGGGCTACAAAGAGTCCGATTACAGCCTGGACAATTTGTACGACGCATTCCTGAAACTGGCCGACAAAAAAGGGCAGGTTTTCGATTACGACCTGGAAGCCCTGGCCTTCATTAATAAGCAGCAGGAAGAACCTGAGCATTTCCGCCTGGACTATTTCAGCGTGCAGTCTGGTTCCAACGACATCGCTACCGCCTCGGTTAAACTGGCCTGCGGAGATGAAGTGAAAGCCGAAGCCGCGAACGGCAACGGCCCGGTCGATGCGGTTTATCAGGCCATAAATCGCCTCACCCAGTTTGACATCGAACTGGTCAAATACGGTCTGACTGCCAAAGGTCACGGCAAAGATGCGCTGGGTCAGGTGGATATCGTTGCTAACTATAACGGCCGCCGTTTCCACGGTGTCGGCCTGGCAACGGATATCGTTGAATCCTCCGCAAAAGCCATGGTTCACGTGCTGAACAGCATCTGGCGCGCCAATGAAGTCGAAAAAGAGTTGCAGCGCAAAGCGCAGAATAACGAGAACAAAAAGGAAACCGTGTAATGTCGAAGAATTACCATATTGCAGTTTTGCAGGGTGACGGTATTGGCCCGGAAGTGATGGCGCAAGCCCTGAAAGTACTGGAAGCCGTTCGTCAGCGTTTTGAAATGCGCATCACCACCAGCCACTATGATGTCGGTGGTATCGCCATCGACAAGCACGGCAAACCGCTGCCACAGGCCACCGTTGAAGGCTGCGAGCAGGCTGATGCCATTCTGTTCGGTTCCGTCGGTGGTCCGAAATGGGAACACCTGCCACCGGCAGAGCAGCCAGAGCGCGGCGCGCTGCTGCCACTGCGTAAGCACTTTAAGCTGTTCTCTAACCTGCGCCCGGCCAAGCTGTATCAGGGCCTGGAAGAATTTTGCCCGCTGCGTGCAGACATCGCCGCTAACGGCTTCGACATTTTGTGCGTGCGTGAACTGACCGGCGGTATCTATTTCGGTCAGCCAAAAGGTCGCGAAGGCAGCGGCCAGCATGAGAAAGCATTCGACACCGAGGTTTATCACCGCTTTGAGATTGAACGTATCGCTCGCATCGCGTTTGAATCAGCCCGCAAGCGTCGTCACAAAGTGACCTCGATTGATAAAGCGAACGTGCTGCAGTCTTCTATTTTATGGCGCGAAATCGTTAACGAAATAGCCAAAGAGTATCCGGATGTTGAGCTGGCGCACATGTACATCGACAACGCCACCATGCAGCTGATTAAGGACCCGTCTCAGTTCGACGTCCTGCTGTGCTCCAACCTGTTCGGCGACATTCTTTCTGACGAGTGCGCGATGATCACCGGTTCGATGGGCATGTTGCCGTCTGCCAGCCTCAACGAACAAGGTTTTGGTCTGTATGAACCTGCAGGCGGTTCCGCACCGGATATCGCAGGTAAAAACATCGCGAATCCGATTGCGCAAATCCTGTCCCTGGCGCTGCTGTTGCGCTACAGCCTGGATGCAAACGATGCGGCTACCGCTATCGAAAGCGCTATCAACCACGCGTTAGAGCAAGGTGTGCGTACCGGCGATTTAGCGCGCGGCAACGCGGCCGTCAGTACCGAAGAAATGGGCGATATCATTGCCCGCTATGTAGCTGAAGGGGTGTAATCATGGCGAAGACGTTATATGAAAAATTGTTTGATGCGCACATTGTGCACGAAGCGCCAAACGAAACCCCGCTGCTGTACATCGACCGTCATCTGGTCCACGAAGTGACGTCCCCGCAGGCGTTTGACGGCCTGCGCGCACACCATCGTCCAGTGCGTCAGCCGGGTAAAACCTTCGCGACCATGGATCACAATGTGTCGACCCAGACCAAAGACATCAACGCGTCCGGCGAAATGGCCCGCATCCAGATGCAGGAGCTTATCAAAAACTGTAGTGAGTTCGGCGTTGAGCTGTACGACCTGAACCACCCGTATCAGGGCATCGTTCATGTGATGGGGCCGGAACAGGGTATCACCCTGCCGGGCATGACCATCGTTTGTGGCGATTCCCACACCGCGACCCACGGCGCATTTGGCGCACTGGCATTCGGGATCGGCACCTCAGAAGTTGAACATGTGCTGGCGACGCAGACCCTGAAACAGGGCCGCGCGAAAACCATGAAAATCGAAGTCAAAGGCAAAGCTGCACCGGGCATCACCGCCAAAGACATCGTGCTGGCGATTATCGGTAAAACAGGAAGCGCAGGCGGTACTGGTCACGTGGTGGAATTCTGCGGCGATGCCATTCAGGCGTTGACCATGGAAGGCCGCATGACCCTGTGCAACATGGCCATCGAAATGGGTGCCAAAGCGGGCCTGGTTGCGCCGGATGACACCACCTTCAATTACGTGAAGGGCCGTCTGCACGCACCGAAAGAGCAACATTTTGAAGACGCTGTCGCGTACTGGAAAACCCTGAACACCGACGAAGGCGCAGCTTTCGACACCGTCGTCATCCTGCAAGCAGAGGAAATTGCACCGCAGGTGACCTGGGGAACCAACCCAGGCCAGGTGATTTCCGTTAACGACAACGTGCCCGATCCCGCATCGTTCGCCGATCCGGTTGAGCGTGCCAGCGCCGAAAAAGCACTGGCGTATATGGGCCTGAAACCAGGCGTGCCGCTGACCGACGTCGCTATCGACAAAGTCTTTATCGGCTCCTGCACCAACTCCCGTATCGAAGATTTGCGCGCAGCGGCAGAAATTGCCAAAGGCCGTAAAGTCGCTCCAGGCGTACAGGCTCTGGTTGTTCCTGGCTCTGGCCCTGTGAAAGCACAGGCAGAAGCCGAAGGTCTGGATAAGATTTTCATTGAAGCCGGTTTTGAATGGCGTTTGCCGGGCTGCTCCATGTGCCTGGCGATGAACAACGACCGCCTGGAGCCAGGTGAGCGCTGCGCATCGACCAGCAACCGCAACTTCGAAGGCCGTCAGGGCCGCGGTGGACGCACGCATCTGGTTAGCCCGGCAATGGCCGCAGCGGCTGCCGTTACCGGCCATTTCGCCGACATTCGTAGCATGAAATAAGGACACCATCATGGCAGAGAAATTTACCCAACACACCGGCCTGGTTGTCCCTTTGGATGCGGCTAACGTGGATACAGACGCGATCATCCCGAAGCAGTTTTTGCAGAAGGTCACCCGCACCGGTTTTGGCGCGCATCTGTTTAACGACTGGCGTTTCCTCGATGATAAAGGCGAACAGCCAAACCCGGAATTCGTACTGAACTTCCCGGAATTTAAAGGCGCATCGATCCTGCTGGCGCGTGAAAACTTCGGCTGCGGTTCATCGCGTGAACACGCGCCGTGGGCGTTGACCGATTACGGTTTTAAAGTGGTGATTGCCCCAAGCTTCGCTGACATCTTCTACGGCAACAGCTTTAACAACCAGCTGCTGCCGGTGACCCTGAGCGATGAGCAGGTCGATGATTTGTTTAAGCAGGTTCAGGCCAATCCGGGCATGACGTTTGAAGTGGATCTGGAAGCACTGGTGGTCAAAGCGGGCGATAAAACCTACAGCTTTACCCTCGACGCCTTCCGCCGCCATTGCATGCTGAACGGTCTGGACAGCATCGGACTGACGCTCCAGCATGAAGCGTCCATTTCAGAGTACGAAAACAAACAGCCTGCGTTTATGGCGTGATGCCGTGCCCGGCGGCGCGATGCTTGCCGGGCAACTATCAACATCAAACATCCTTTACCCGACACGTCAGCGCCAGCGTCACCACTGACACTGCCGCAATCACCCAATATACGTACTGGTGTCCCCAGCTTTGCGACACCATTCCCTGAATCACCCCTGCGAGGATTACCCCGGTAGAAATGCTGTTGGTGAAAAGCGTTGTGGCAGAACCCGCTCTGCCCGGCATCAAGTCCTGGAACCACAGCATGCCTATGCCAGCGATTATCCCAATGAACACCGCGTTAAACAGCTGTAATATCAACAACGCCTCGCGGCTATGGAACAGAATAAGCCCAATATAAAACAGCACGCCCGCTGCCACAGCGGTCACCATCATCCGACGTTTCCCAAAGCGTTTAACGTAATAACCCGCAAGGATCATCGCCGGGATCTCAAGTGCCGCAGCGGTGCCCATCAAAAAACCTGCGAGCTTATCCGGCAGGCCTAAATCGCTGCTGATCCACAGCGGCATATCAATGATGTACATGGTATTGCAGGTCCACATCAGGGTGGAGGCCACAAACAGCATACGCACGTTTTTATCGCTCCAGCCGCTGACCTGCGTCAACGCCACCGTGGCGGGTTGTTCAACGCGCGCCACCGACGGCAGCGCAAACGCAATCAGGACCAGACTCAGGATAAAAATCCCGGCGGCAACGGAAAACATCACGGTGAAGCCGTAATTAAGCGCCAGCATAAAGGCCAGCGGCGGGCCAATCACCCACGCCAGCGAAAGCTGCGCACGCATCACCGAACTGAACATCACGACTTCGCGTGCCGAACTGTCGGCGTATTCACGCGCAAGGGCAAACAGCTGAGGCATGGCGCTATTCGCCAGCGACGCCAGCAGCACGCCGCAGGTGATAAGCGTCAGATAATGTCGATTAAAGGCAAACAGCAGCGCGTTGCCCACCGCCATCAGGCAGCAGAACAGTATCAGCTTGCGGCGGTCGCCCTGGTTGTCCGAGCGCTTCGCCAGCACCAGACTCACGGCAATCCCGACGATGGCGTTGGCGGTATAAAACAGGCCAATCCAGAACGGCTGCGCGCCCACTTCGCGGCTGAGAAACAGGCTCAACGTCGGCATCTGTAATGCACCCGCAATCCCCATCATAAATGCCACCAACATGAACGCGGCGTACACCCCGTTCAGTCGTCGTGCCATCGTCATCAGCCAGAGCATGATTAATCCTTACTCGCAAAAGGGAAACGAAAAAAGCCAGCAGAAGCATTCTGCTGGCGGGTCTTTCAAGGCTATCGCCTGATACCAATACTCAGTCACACATGATCAAGTCAAGTTAATGAGGATCCGAAGCCGGGCATGTAACGTCCCACTGCATCAAATCTTCCAGCATTTTCAGGCGCGTTCCTGCGACCAGGCGGGCCAGCCATGACGCTCCCTGCGTCGCCGAAAAGTACTGTCGATAAAACTCACAAGCAGTTAGCTTCTTCATATTCATCTCCTCACTTCATCGAGATTGATTATTGGCTTAATATGAGGATAAATAAATTGCTGGGTTTTCGTCAGGAGTTCCCCTTTTATGTCCTCTGGTCGTCTGCAACAACAGTTCATCCGTTTATGGCAATGCTGTGACGGGAAATCCCATGACACCACGCTCAACGAGCTGGCCGAACTGCTCAGCTGTTCGCGTCGCCATATGCGAACGTTGTTGAACACCATGGAGGACCGCGGTTGGCTGACCTGGCAGGCGGAAGCCGGGCGTGGCAAGCGGTCCCGCCTGACGTTTCTCTATACCGGGCTGGCGCTCCAGCAGCAGCGGGCGGAAGACTTACTTGAGCAAGACAGAATCGATCAACTGGTGCAACTGGTGGGCGATAAAGCCACCGTGCGGCAAATGCTGGTCTCACATCTGGGCCGCAGTTTCCGTCAGGGGCGACACATTATGCGGGTGCTTTACTACCGCCCGATGCGTAATTTACTGCCCGGCACGCCTTTACGGCGCTCGGAAACCCACATTGCGCGGCAAATTTTCAGCGCATTGACCCGTATAAATGAGGAAAATGGGGAACTGGAAGCGGATATTGCGCATCACTGGCAGCAAATTTCCCCTTTGCACTGGCGTTTTTATCTTCGTCCAGGCATTCATTTTCATCACGGTCGTGAACTGGAGATGGACGATGTGGTTCACTCCTTACAGCGAATCAATCCCCTACCGCTGTATTCCCACATTACCCGCATCGAATCGCCTACCACCTGGACGCTGGATATTCACCTTTCTCGCCCCGATGTCTGGCTACCGTGGCTGCTGGGTCATATCCCGGCGATGATCCTGCCGCGCGAATGGGAAACCATGAACAACTTTTCCAGCATGCCGGTGGGCACCGGGCCTTACGCCGTTTCGCGCAATAATCAGAACCAACTCAAAATCCACGCCTTTGACGACTTCTTCGGCTATCGCGCGCTGATCGATGAAGTGAATGTGTGGGTACTGCCGGAAATCGGGGACGAAGTGACCTGCGGCCTGACGCTGGAAGGCTCGACCGAAGGCGAAAAAGCGGTCGAAAGTCGCCTGGAGGAAGGCTGCTATTACCTGCTGTTTGATGCCCGCAGCCAGAAAGGGGTGTCTGACGACGTTCGCCGCTGGGTCAGCCAAATTCTCTCTCCTGCCAATCTGCTGTACCACGCCGACGAGCAGTATCAGGGTGACTGGTTTCCGGCTTACGGCCTGTTGCCGCGCTGGCACCATGCGCGTCCGGGCAAGGGCGACAAACCCGCTGGGCTGGAAACGCTGACGCTGACCTATTATCGGGAACATCTTGAACACAAAAACATTGGGCTGATCATGAGTCGCCTACTCGCCGAGCATCAGGTGACGCTGGAGATCCGGGAGATAAACTACGACGAGTGGCATCTCGGCGATATTCACAGCGACATGTGGTTAAACAGCGCCAACTTCACACTGCCACTGGATTTCTCGCTGTTTGCCCATCTGTTCGAAGTGCCGCTAATTCAGCACTGTATTCCGCTGGACTGGCAGCAGGCCGCCGCCGACTGGCAGTCCGGAGAGATAAATCTGGCCAACTGGTCACAACAGTTGATAGCCCAACGTTCGGTGGTGCCACTGATTCACCACTGGCTGCGCATTCAAGGACAGCGAAGTATGCGCGGCCTGCGCATGAACACCCTGGGCTGGTTTGACTTTAAATCGGCATGGTTTGCCCCGCCGGATCCATAAGGCTTTCTGAAAAGTCACAAACTCATTACAATAGCGCCGTTCTCAACGGGGTGCTGATATACAAAATCATTCGAGATGCAGAAGCCAACGCAGAGGCAGCTTGAAGGATGAAGTGTATGGGCTGAGATAATACCCGTCGAACCTGATCCGGATAACGCCGGCGAAGGGATTTGGGGCTCACTCAAAATCCTTTGCCACCCCTTAATTTGAGGTGCAAAGTGCTTAAAAAATTCCTGCCGTTACTGTTCCTGGCGAGCGTACCCGTTTTCGCGAAGCCTGTTCTCACCGTTTATACCTATGATTCTTTCTCCGCCGACTGGGGACCAGGGCCTGCGGTGAAAAAAGCCTTTGAAACCGACTGCAACTGCGAGCTGAAATACGTGGCGCTGGAAGACGGCGTGTCGCTACTCAACCGTCTGCGTATGGAAGGCAAAAACAGCAAAGCCGACGTGGTTCTGGGGCTCGACAACAATCTGCTCGACGCCGCCACGCAAACCGGGCTGTTCGCCAAAAGCGGCGTGCCGACCACCGGCGTTAATGTACCAGGCGGATGGAAAAATGACACCTTCGTCCCGTTCGACTACGGCTACTTTGCGTTCGTCTATGACAAGAACAAGCTGAAGAATCCACCGAAGAGCCTGAAAGACCTGGTCGAAAGCCCGCAGAAATGGCGCGTTATCTATGAAGATCCTCGCACCAGCACGCCAGGTCTGGGCCTGCTGCTGTGGATGCAAAAAGTGTACGGCGACAATACCCCTGAAGCGTGGCAGAAACTGGCCGCCAAAACCGTCACCGTCACCAAAGGCTGGAGCGAGGCTTACGGCCTGTTCCTGAAAGGCGAAAGCGATCTGGTACTGAGCTACACCACTTCCCCGGCGTATCACATTATCGAAGAGAAAAAAGATAACTACGCCGCCGCCGATTTTGCCGAAGGCCATTACTTGCAGGTGGAAGTTGCCGCGCGCACCGCTTCAAGCAAACAGCCTGAGCTGGCCGAAAAATTCCTGAAATTCATGGTTAGCCCGGCGTTCCAGAAGGCGATCCCGACCGGCAACTGGATGTATCCGGTCACTCAGGTCACGCTGCCAGACGCTTTTAACGGCCTGGTGAAACCGAAAAATACGCTGGAATACACGCCGCAGCAGGTCGCCTCCGAACGTCAGAACTGGATTGCCGAATGGCAACGCGCCGTCAGCCAGTAATCGCCGGCTGGCTGCTGCCAGGCGTGACGGTTGCGACCTTAATGGTGGCCGTCGCGCTGGCCGCGTTTCTGGCCTTGTGGTTTAACGCTCCGTCGGCAAGCTGGAGCCGTTTTCTGCACGACAGCTATCTGTGGCACGTGGTCAGATTCTCCTTCTGGCAGGCGTTTCTCTCCGCCACGCTGTCGGTTATTCCGGCCATTTTCCTCGCCCGCTCGCTATATCGACGCCGATTCCCGGGCCGTCAAATCCTGCTTCGCCTGTGCGCGATGACCTTAATTCTGCCGGTATTGGTGGCGGTGTTTGGCATTCTCAGCGTTTACGGGCGACAGGGCTGGCTGGCCCAGTTGTGGCACTTATTCGGTTGGGAATGGACATTCTCGCCTTACGGTTTACAGGGCATTTTGCTGGCGCATGTATTCTTTAATATGCCGATGGCGACGCGTTTGCTATTGCAGGCGCTGGAGCAAATTCCTGGCGAGCAGCGCCAACTGGCGGCGCAGCTAGGGATGCGCGGCTTCACCTTTTTCCGCTTCGTCGAATGGCCGTGGATGCGGCGACAAATTCCGGCGATTGCCGCACTTATTTTCATGCTGTGCTTCGCGAGTTTCGCTACCGTGCTGTCGCTCGGCGGTGGTCCGCAGGCCACCACCATTGAGCTTGCCATCTATCAGGCGCTCAATTTTGATTATGACCCGGGCCGCGCGGCGATGCTGGCGATCGTCCAGATGCTGTGCTGTCTGGGGTTGATGCTCATCAGCCAACGCCTGAGCAAATCGCTGATGCCGGGAAACACTCAGCACGTCGGCTGGCGCGATCCGGACGACAGGCTGCACAGCCGCGTTATTGATATCACGCTGATCGCCCTCGCCCTGCTGCTGCTGCTGCCGCCGCTGATGGCGGTGATTGCCGATGGCCTGAACCGCAGCCTGCCGCAGGTACTGGCGCAGCCGGTACTCTGGCAGGCGGTGTGGACGTCACTACGCATCGCGGTGGCTGCAGGTTTTTTATGTATTACGCTGACCTTGATGCTGCTGTGGAGCAGTCGCGAACTGCATGCCAGGAAGCGAAATCTGGCCGGGCAAGCGCTGGAACTGAGCGGAATGCTAATTCTCGCCATGCCGGGCATCGTGCTAGCGACGGGCTTTTTTTTACTGCTCAACAATAGCGTTGGTTTACCGAGCACCGCCGACGGAATTGTGATTTTCACCAATGCGCTGATGGCTATCCCCTATGCGCTGAAGGTGCTGGAAAGCCCGATGCGCGACGCCACCGCGCGTTACAGCCTGCTATGTCAGTCGCTCGGGATGCAAGGCTTTACCCGTTTTCGGGTGGTGGAGTTGCGCGCGCTGAAACGGCCTATGGCACAGGCGCTGGCGTTTGCCTGCGTGTTGTCGATTGGCGATTTTGGCGTAGTAGCACTGTTTGGCAACGAGGATTTCCGCACCCTACCGTTCTATCTTTATCAGCAGATTGGCGCCTATCGCAGCCAGGACGGAGCCGTAACCGCCTTTATCCTGCTGCTGCTGTGCTTCCTGTTATTCACCGTTATTGAAAAACTTCCGGGTCGTGATGCTAAAACTGAATGATGTCACCTGGCTTTACGAGCATCTGCCGATGCGTTTTTCCCTCACCGTAAAACAGGGGGAGCACATCGCGGTGCTCGGCCCAAGCGGCGCCGGTAAAAGTACGCTGCTGAATCTGATCGCCGGTTTTCTAACCCCGGAAAGCGGGACGCTTTTTATCGGCAATCAGCCGCATACCGACACGCCGCCCGCAAAACGTCCGGTGTCGATGCTGTTTCAGGAGAATAATCTTTTCAGCCACCTGACGGTGCGGCAGAACATTGGCCTCGGCATGCATCCGGGGCTGAAACTGAACGCCGCGCAGCAGCTTAAACTGGACGTGATCGCCAATCAGATGGGAATTGAGTCACTGCTGGAAAGGGTGCCGGGCGAGTTGTCAGGCGGGCAACGTCAGCGTGCGGCGTTGGCCCGTTGTCTGGTGCGTGAGCAGCCGGTGTTGTTACTGGATGAACCGTTTTCAGCACTCGATCCGGCGCTGCGTCAGGAGATGCTGAAGTTAGTCAGCGACGTCTGCCGCCGCCAGCAGTTGACGCTGTTAATGGTGTCACACAGCGTGGAGGATGCGCTTAGCATTGCTCCACGCTCGCTGGTGGTAGCTGATGGGCGAATTGCCTGGGACGGTGCCACGGAGGAGTTGCTCAGCGGCAAAGCCAGCGCATCGCATCTGTTAGGTATCAGCGGGCAATAACGTTACCGAGAATGTCCAGATACACCGGCATCAGCGGATGTTTGAACAGCATATACAACGACACGACGGTCAACACCGACAGCAACGGCGTCAGCCAAAGCAGACGCGCGCGCGGCAAATAGCGCGTCAGGCGATCGCTGCCTGATTTACCGCTGCGCCATAAGCGCCAGCCGAGCCATGCTGTTAACCACACCATCCCTGCCGCCAGCAGCAGCAGCCACTTAAAGCTACCGCTTTGTTCATCAGCAGGAATATCAATGGCCGCCCCGGCAAGGATGCCCGGCAGGAAGTAGACCGGCGGCCAGAACAGGCAGCCGATGATATTAGGAATGATAAATTTGGACACCGGCAGGTCGAGCATCCCGGCCACCATCGGCACCAGCGGACGTGTCGGGCCAATGAAGCGCCCAATCAACACGGTAATCATGCTGTGCTGATGCAGCGCATGCTCGGTTTTATCCAGCAGCGCTTTGTTCTTTTTCATGAACGACCAGCGGTGCAGCGGCTTTTTAAAACGCCAGCCGAGCCAGAAAGAGATCCAGTCCCCGAGCAGGCAGCCGATAATTCCCGCCAGCCACGCCTGCCAGAAATTCACTTCTCCGCTGCCAATCAGGGCGCCCAGCGCCGACATCATAATGGTGCCTGGCAGGATCAGCCCAACCAGCGCCAGCGACTCGAGAAATGCGACCATCGCGACCGCAATCAATGAATACATCACCGACTGCGTAATGAAATGTTCCAGCAATGCTTGCATAGAGTACCCGCCAGGAAAACGAAGCAGGGATTCTCCCGAGGGGCACCTACTTCGTCAAGCCGTCAATTGTCTGAATAGTTTACAGGTTATGACCCGCATTCGCGTAAAGGGGTTCACTTTTTTCACACATTGTTTACACCAGCACGAAACTCGCTTGGGCTGGCACCGGTACACTTCTTGAAAACGCGGGAAAAGTAGAGCTGATCTTCGAAGCCGACGTTGCGCCCTACGCTGGCGATTGGCATCCGGGTCGTGCTCAACAACAGCTTCGCCTGGCTGATGCGCTGGTCTTCGCGCCAGCTCAGCACGCTGACGCCGAGCTGCTGGCGGAACAGGTGCGACAGGCGTGACGGCGACAGACACACATGCTGCGCAACGCTGGCAATATCAAAGTGGCTGTCCGCCAGATGATCGCTGATGTACTGGCAAGCATCGCGCACCCGGTGGTCCATCGGCGGAAGCAGCGATTCGTTGATGACCTCCATACGCCGCAGTAAAAGCTGTTCCAGCAGATTGATTGCCAGTAATTCGGAATATCGCCCAACGCCCTGCCCGGCATCGATTATCTGCCCAAACAGTTCGGCAAACTGCGCCTGGTGCGCATCGTCTGGACGATAAAACCCGGTCTGCGCAAACAACGCGGGCCACGCCAGCCATTCGTGCCAGTAAGCGCGTGGACGGAAGTACACCCACTGGTGATACCACTCACTGGCCTCGGGGTGACGGCCGTAGTGATGAACTTCGCCCGGTGGAAACAGCAAGATATCCCCCGGACGGCATACAAACTGTTGCCCCTGATTGTCGATAACCCCTTCTCCCCGCACCGTGAGGTTGAGGATATATCCCTTCATGCCGAGCGGCCTGTCCACGAAAAAATCGAGATAGCCTTCGGCCTCAATTGGCGTCAGCCCCGCCACCAAATGGGCGTTAAAAGAGTAGCCGGGTAACAGCGGGTCATTCTGGAGTTCAGGCATAAAAATACTCGCTCAGCATGCTCATCAGGAAATCAATTGTCCATATTGCCAGCGAAGTGAAAAAGGGCGAAATGGCCTACGAGAATATTTGCACGCCGTCACACTTTGCAATGGCACAGCATTATTATCCATAAGATTAGCGGTTCCCGCCTGACGTTTTTTTTCCCTGATATCTACTGTTTCACCATGTCTGACATTCTTCATGGAGCAACACGATGGCAATAGCAATTGGCCTCGACTTTGGTAGTGATTCAGTGCGAGCGCTGGCGGTGGAATGTGCCACCGGGAATGAAATCGCCACCAGCGTGGAATGGTATCCGCGCTGGCAGGAAGGTCGCTACTGCGACGCCCCTAATAATCAGTTCCGCCATCATCCTCTCGACTACATCGAGTCAATGGAAACTGCGCTGAAAAGCGTGCTGGACGAACTCGGCTCTCGCCGGGCGGAGGTCATCGGGATCGGTGTAGACAGCACCGGCTCAACTCCGGCCCCGATTGACGCCAACGGCAACGTGCTGGCGCTACGCCCTGAGTTCTCCGACAACCCAAACGCCATGTTTGTGCTGTGGAAAGATCACACCGCCGTCGAAGAAGCCGAAGCCATCACCCGCCTGTGCCATCAGCCGGGTAACGTTGATTACTCGCGCTACATCGGCGGGATATACTCCAGCGAATGGTTCTGGGCAAAAATCCTGCATGTGACTCGCGCCGACAGCAGCGTGGCGCAGGCAGCCACCTCCTGGATTGAATTGTGCGATTGGGTGCCTGCCCTGCTTTCCGGCACCACCCGTCCGCAGGATATTCGTCGCGGGCGTTGTAGCGCCGGACACAAATCCCTGTGGCATGAAAGCTGGAACGGCCTGCCGCCAGCCAGCTTCTTTGATGCGCTCGATCCGCTGCTCAATCAGCATCTCGATTACCCGCTGTTTACCGACACCTGGACTGCCGATATCCCGGTGGGCACGCTCAGCGCCGACTGGGCGCAGCGCCTGGGCCTGCCTGAAAGCGTGGTCATTTCCGGCGGCGCGTTTGACTGCCATATGGGTGCCGTCGGGGCCGGTGCGCAGCCGAATACCCTGGTCAAAGTCATTGGCACCTCGACCTGCGACATCCTGATCGCTGACAAATCCAGCGTCGGCGACCGCACCGTGCAGGGTATCTGCGGGCAGGTGGACGGCAGCGTGACGCCAGACTTCATCGGGATGGAAGCCGGGCAGTCTGCCTTTGGCGATATCTACGCCTGGTTTGGCCGCATTCTCGGCTGGCCGCTGGAGCAACTCGCCACCCAGCATCCTGAACTGAAAGAACACATCAAAGCCAGTCAGAAACAGCTTCTGCCTGCGCTGACCGCCGCCTGGGCGCAACAACCTTCTCTCGAACATCTGCCGGTAGTCCTCGATTGGTTTAACGGCCGACGCACACCGAATGCGAACCAGCGTCTGAAGGGCGTGATTACCGACCTGAACCTGGCGACGGATGCTCCGGCCCTGTTCGGCGGCCTGGTCGCCGCCACCGCCTTTGGCGCGCGCGCCATTATGGAGTGCTTCACCTCGCAGGGCATCCCGGTGAACAACGTGATGGCGCTGGGCGGTATCGCCCGTAAAAACGTCGAAATCATGCAGGCCTGCAGCGATGTGCTCAATCGCCCACTGCAAATCGTCGCCTCTGACCAGTGCTGTGCGCTGGGAGCCGCCATTTTTGCCGCCGTGGCCGCAGGCGTTCACGCCGATATTCCACAAGCGCAGCAGCAAATGGCCAGTCGCGTCGAGCACACGCTCGAGCCTCGCCCTGCTCAGGCCCTGCGTTTTGAACAGCTTTATCAGCGCTACCAGCAATGGGCGAAAAGCGCCGAACAACACTATCTCCCTTCTGCAGCCCCGACGGAAAGCAAGCCGGTGGTTCAGGCAGCAATGACTCATTAAGGAAATGAAGATGACGATTTTTAACAACTCAATCTTTAACAACTACGAAGTGTGGTTTGTGATTGGCAGCCAGCATCTGTATGGCCCGGAAACGCTGCGTCAGGTGACACAGCATGCGGAACACGTCGTTAATGCGCTGAATGCCGAAGCCAAACTGCCGTGTAAGCTGGTGCTGAAACCGCTTGGCACCACGCCGGACGAAATTTCCGCTATCTGTCGTGATGCCAATTACGACGATAAATGCGCCGGTATGGTGGTGTGGCTGCACACCTTCTCTCCAGCCAAAATGTGGATCAACGGTCTGACAATCCTCAATAAACCGCTGCTGCAATTCCATACCCAGTTTAACGCGGCCCTGCCGTGGGACAGCATCGATATGGACTTTATGAACCTCAACCAGACCGCGCACGGCGGCCGCGAGTTCGGTTTCATCGGCGCGCGTATGCGTCAGCAGCACGGCGTCGTCACCGGCCACTGGCAGGACAAACAGGCGCATCAGCGCATTGGCTCATGGATGCGCCAGGCAGTTTCCAAACAGGACACCCGCCAGCTGAAAGTGGTGCGTTTCGGCGACAACATGCGCGAAGTCGCGGTGACTGACGGCGATAAAGTGGCGGCGCAGATTAAATTTGGCTTCTCGGTGAATACCTGGGCAGTGGGCGATTTAGTGCAGGTTGTCAATGAAATCAGCGACGGCGATATCAGTGCGCTGGTCGATGAATACGAAAGCAGCTATCGCCTGACGGCGGCGGCACAGGTGCACGGAGATAAACGCCAGAATGTGCTGGATGCCGCGCGTATCGAACTGGGCATGAAACGCTTTCTTGAACAAGGCGGCTTCCACGCCTTCACCACCACTTTTGAAGATTTGCACGGCCTGAAACAGCTGCCTGGCCTGGCGGTACAACGTCTGATGCAGCAGGGTTACGGCTTTGCGGGCGAAGGTGACTGGAAAACCGCGGCGCTGCTTCGCATCATGAAGGTGATGTCGACCGGCCTGAATGGCGGAACCTCCTTTATGGAGGATTACACCTACCACTTCGATAACGGCAACGATCTGGTGCTGGGCTCGCACATGCTGGAAGTGTGCCCGACGATCGCCACCGCCGAGAAACCAATCCTCGACGTGCAGCATCTGGGCATCGGTGGCAAAGCCGATCCGGCGCGTCTGATCTTCGATACCAAAACCGGCCCGGCGCTGGTCGCTAGCCTTATCGATCTGGGCGATCGTTTCCGCTTGCTGGTGAACACCATTGAAACGGTCCAGACCCCGCACAACCTGCCGAAACTGCCGGTGGCGAATGCGCTGTGGAAAGCCCATCCGGATCTGCAAACTGCGTCCGAAGCATGGATCGTGGCAGGCGGCGCGCACCACACCGTATTCAGCCATGCGCTGACCCTGGACGACATGCGCCAGTTCGCCGAGTTGCACAACATCGAGCTGACCGTCATCGACAACGACACGCGCCTGCCAGCCTTCAAAGACGCGCTGCGCTGGAACGAAGTCTATTACGGTTCGAAACGCTAAGACGATGCCCGGTGGCGCTCCGTTTACCGGGCCTACACGCGTGTAGGCCTGATAAGCAACGCGCCATCGGGCAAGGAGTTCACTATGTTAGAGCAGTTAAAACAGCAGGTGCTGGACGCCAATCTTCAGCTCCCGCAACACAATCTGGTCACCCTGACCTGGGGCAACGTCAGCGCAGTTGACCGCGAAAAAGGTGTGCTCGTCATTAAACCTTCGGGCGTCGATTACAGCCTGATGACCGTAGACGATATGGTGGTCGTGAGTCTCGCAACGGGCGAAGTGGTGGAAGGCGACAAAAAACCGTCATCGGACACGCCGACGCACCGCCTGTTGTACCAGGCGTTTCCGACCATCGGCGGGATTGTGCATACCCACTCGCGCCACGCCACCATCTGGGCGCAGGCGGGTCAGTCAATTCCGGCCACCGGCACCACTCACGCGGACTATTTCTACGGCGCAATTCCCTGCACGCGCAAAATGACCGACGGCGAAATTAACGGCCAGTACGAATGGGAAACGGGGAATGTGATTGTCGAAACCTTCGAAAAACAGGGGATCGATGCCGCACAAATGCCCGGCGTGCTGGTGCATTCCCATGGGCCGTTTGCCTGGGGAAAAAATGCCGAAGATGCCGTGCACAATGCCATCGTGCTCGAAGAAGTCGCTTACATGGGGATTTTCTGTCGCCAGTTGGCGCCACAACTTCCGGATATGCAGCAAACGTTGCTGGATAAACACTACCTGCGCAAACACGGTGCGAAAGCCTATTACGGGCAGTAATACCTGTATAAAACCACAGCAATTCACGCTAAACCAGGCTATAATCAGGCCTGGTTTTCTATTTGAGTAGAGCGTGTGACGCAGGCGCGAGAAGGTTTTTTATTAACCCGTCATTGGCGGGATACCCCGCAGGGAACAGAAGTGACATTCTGGTTGGCAACCGACGACGGTCCGCTGCAGGTCACCCTTGCGCCGCAGGATTCGGTGGCGTTTATTCCTGAATCACAACGCGCTCAGACCGAGCGCGTGCTTCGCAGCGAGCGCGATGCTCGGCTGGCGCCTCTCTCATTGAAAGACTTCCATCGCCAGCCGGTCTTCGGCCTTTACTGCCGCTCCCACCGACAGCTGATGCGCCTCGAAAAACGGCTCCGCGAAGAGGGCATTACCGTTTATGAAGCGGATATCCGTCCACCAGAACGCTACCTGATGGAGCGTTTTATCACCGCTCCCGTTTGGGTGGAAGGTGAGCGTCAGGGTAATTCGCTGATTAACGCGCGTCTGAAGCCGAGCCCGCACTATCGCCCACCGCTGAAGTGGGTATCGCTGGATATCGAAACCACGCGCCACGGGGAGCTTTACTGCATTGGCCTTGAAGGCTGTGGTCAGCGCGTGGTGTACATGCTGGGGCCTGAAAATGGCGACCCTTCGCAGCTCGATTTTCGGCTGGAATATGTCACCAGTCGTCCGCAATTACTCGAGAAGTTGAACGCCTGGTTTGCCGAACACGATCCGGATGTGGTAATCGGCTGGAATCTGGTGCAGTTTGACCTCAAAGTCCTGCAAAAACATGCCGAGCGTTACCGAATCCCGCTGACACTCGGGCGCGGAAACGTTGAGATTGACTGGCGTGAGCACGGCTTTAAGAACGGCGTATTCTTCGCTCAGGCCAACGGTCGTTTGATTATCGACGGCATCGAAGCGCTGAAATCCGCATTCTGGAATTTCCCGTCATTTTCACTGGAATCCGTATCACGGGAGCTGCTCGGGGAAGGCAAGTCTATCGATAACCCGTGGGACAGGATGGACGAAATTGACCGCCGTTTTGCCGAAGATAAACCCGCACTGGCGAAATATAACCTCAAAGACTGCGAGCTAGTGACGCGCATTTTCCACAAAACGGAGATTATGCCGTTCTTACTGGAACGCGCGACGGTCAATGGCCTGCCTGCCGATCGTCACGGCGGTTCGGTTGCAGCCTTTGGTCACCTCTATTTTCCGCGGATGCACCGGTTGGGCTACGTCGCACCTAATCTCGGCGAAGTGCCACCCCAGGCCAGTCCTGGCGGCTATGTCATGGATTCGCGTCCTGGGCTCTACGACTCCGTGCTGGTGCTGGATTACAAAAGCCTGTATCCGTCGATTATCCGCACGTTTCTGATTGACCCTGTCGGCCTGGTGGAAGGCATGGCGCAGCCGGACGCTGAACACAGCACCGAGGGTTTTCTTGGCGCATGGTTTTCTCGCACGCAGAATTGCCTGCCGGACATCGTCGGGCAAATCTGGCACGGGCGCGATGAAGCCAAATTACAGGGTAATAAACCGCTCTCCCAGGCGCTAAAAATTATCATGAACGCCTTCTATGGCGTACTCGGCACCAGCGCCTGCCGCTTTTTCGATCCGCGCCTGGCCTCATCAATAACCATGCGTGGTCATGCGATCATGCGTAAGACCAAAGAGCTGGTTGAATCGCAAGGTTACGACGTGATTTACGGCGATACGGACTCCACTTTTGTGTGGTTGAAACGTGCGCACAGCGAAGAAGATGCTGCGGGAATTGGCCGTGAACTGGTAAAATTCGTCAACGATTGGTGGTCAGCAGAGCTGCAAAAACAGGGGCTGACCAGCGCGATGGAGCTGGAATTCGAAACCCATTTTTGCCGCTTCCTGATGCCCACCATTCGCGGCACCGAGACGGGCAGTAAAAAACGCTATGCGGGTATGATCCAGACGGGTGATGAGCAGAAGATGGTGTTTAAAGGGCTGGAAACGGTGAGAACGGACTGGACGCCGCTGGCGCAACAGTTCCAGCAAACGCTGTATTTGCGCATTTTCCGCAACGAGCCTTACCAGGATTTTATTCGCGAAACCATTGATAAGCTGATGGCCGGTGAGTTCGACGACAGGCTGGTGTACCGCAAACAACTCAGGCGTCCGCTGGCGGAATATCAACGCAACATTCCGCCGCATGTCCGAGCCGCGCGGCTTGCCGATGAACATAACGCCCGGCTTCGCCGCCCTTTACAATACCAATCACGCGGCAGTATTAAATATGTCTGGACCACCAGCGGCCCGGAGCCATTGGCCTATCAGCAATCTCCGCTGGATTATGAACACTATCTGACGAAACAGTTAGAACCCATTGCCGATGGAATTTTGCCCTTTGTCCATGATGATTTTGCTACACTACTGACAGGACAACTGGGGCTATTTTGACAGGTGACTAACACCCTGGCTTCCAGTACCATAGCGCCCTTTCCATTCCTGGACCCCAATTTTGACTCTCCGTGGTTTTTTCTGCGGAGGACAATTATTGCCTGCAATTGAAGATATAGAGCCCAAATTATATGCCTTTTACACTTGGTCAACGCTGGATCAGCGATACAGAAAGCGAGTTAGGATTAGGGACAGTCGTAGCGCTGGATGCGCGCATGGTCACTCTCCTTTATCCGGCAACGGGTGAAAACCGACTGTACGCCCGCAACGACTCCCCCATCACCCGCGTGATGTTCAATCCAGGCGATACCATTACCAGCCACGAGGGCTGGCAGCTGCGCGTTGACGAAGTAAAAGAAGAAAATGGCCTGCTGGCGTACACCGGTACGCGTCTGGATACCGAAGAAGAAGGCGTGGAACTGCGTGAAGTTCTGCTCGACAGCAAACTCATCTTCAGCAAGCCGCAAGACCGTCTGTTTGCCGGGCAAATTGACCGTATGGACCGTTTCGCCCTGCGCTACCGTGCGCGTAAGTATCAGAGTGAAGAATACCGTATGCCATGGAGCGGCCTGCGCGGTCAGCGAACCAGTCTGATCCCACACCAGTTGCACATTGCCCACGACGTGGGTCGTCGCCACGCGCCACGCGTCCTGTTGGCCGATGAAGTGGGTCTCGGGAAAACCATCGAAGCCGGGATGATTTTGCATCAGCAGTTATTGTCCGGTGCAGCCGAGCGCGTTCTGGTTATCGTGCCGGAAACCCTGCAACATCAGTGGCTGGTCGAGATGCTGCGCCGTTTCAACCTGCGCTTTGCGCTGTTTGATGATGAGCGTTATGCCGAAGCGCAGCACGACGCGGACAACCCGTTTGAAACCGAACAGCTGGTGATCTGCTCGCTGGATTTCGTGCGCCGCAGCAAGCAGCGCCTGGAACACCTGTGCGATGCCGAGTGGGACATCATGGTGGTGGACGAAGCACATCACCTGGTCTGGAGCGAAGACGCGCCGAGCCGTGAATATCAGGCCATCGAACAGCTGGCCGAACGCGTGCCGGGCGTTCTGCTTTTAACCGCGACGCCGGAACAGCTGGGCCTCGAAAGCCACTTTGCGCGTCTGCGCCTGCTGGATCCGAACCGCTTTCACGATTTCGAGCAGTTCGTCGAAGAACAGCAGAATTTCCGTCCGGTAGCCGACGCCGTTTCTCTGCTGCTGAGCGGCGAGAAGCTGAATAACGAACAGATGAACGCCCTGAGCGAACTGATGGGCGAGCAGGATATTGAGCCACTGCTTGCGGCGGCGAACAGCAGCAGCGATGACGGCGAAAGCGCCCGTCAGGAACTGATCTCGATGCTGATGGACCGCCACGGCACCAGCCGCGTACTGTTCCGTAATACTCGTCACGGCGTGAAAGGCTTCCCGAAACGCGAGCTGCACACCATCAAGCTGCCGCTGCCGACGCAGTATCAGACCGCGATTAAAGTGTCCGGCATCATGGGTGCGCGTAAATCGTCAGAAGAACGCGCCCGCGACATGCTCTATCCAGAGCAGATTTATCAGGAATTTGAAGGCGATACCGGAACCTGGTGGAACTTCGACCCGCGCGTTCAGTGGCTGATGGGCTATCTGACCAGCCACCGCTCACAGAAAGTGCTGGTGATCTGCGCCAAAGCCGCCACTGCGCTTCAGCTGGAGCAAGTGCTGCGCGAGCGCGAAGGCATCCGTGCCGCCGTGTTCCATGAAGGCATGTCGATTGTTGAACGTGACCGCGCCGCCGCCTGGTTTGGCGAAGAAGATACCGGCGCGCAAGTGCTGCTGTGTTCTGAAATCGGATCTGAAGGCCGTAACTTCCAGTTTGCCAGCCATCTGGTGATGTTCGATCTGCCGTTTAACCCGGATCTGCTGGAACAGCGTATTGGTCGTCTGGACCGTATCGGCCAGGCGCACGATATTCAAATCCACGTGCCGTATCTGGAAAAAACCGCGCAGTCAGTGCTGGTGCGCTGGTTCCACGAAGGTCTGGACGCGTTCGAACATACCTGCCCGACCGGCCGCACCATCTACGACAACGTGCATCCGCAGCTGATTGAATACCTTGCGGCACCGGAAAATACCGATGGATTCGATGCGCTGATCAAAACCTGTCGCGAACAGCACGATGCGCTGAAAGCCCAGCTTGAGCAAGGCCGTGACCGTCTGCTGGAGATCAACTCCAACGGCGGTGAAAAAGCGCAGGCGCTGGCAGAAAGCATTGAAGAGCAGGATGACGACACCGGGCTTATTAGCTTCACCATGAACCTGTTCGACATCATCGGCATTAATCAGGATGACCGCGGTGAAAACCTGATCGTCCTGACGCCTTCCGATCATATGCTGGTTCCGGACTTCCCGGGCCTGCCCGAAGATGGCTGCACCGTGACCTTTGAACGTGACGTGGCGCTGTCCCGCGAAGATGCGCAGTTCCTGACCTGGGAACATCCGCTGATCCGCAACGGTTTGGATCTGATCCTGTCCGGTGATACCGGTAGCAGCACCATTTCACTGTTGAAAAACAAAGCGTTACCGGTTGGCACCCTGCTGCTTGAGCTGATTTATGTGGTTGAAGCGCAGGCACCGAAGCAGCTTCAGCTGCACCGTTTCCTGCCTGCAACGCCGGTCCGTATGCTGGTCGATAAAAATGGCAACAACCTTGCGGCACAAGTCGAGTTTGAAACCTTTAACCGTCAGCTGAGCGCCGTTAACCGTCATACCGGCAGCAAGCTGGTTAACGCCGTGCAGCAGGACGTTCACGCCATTCTGCAACAGGGCGAAGCGCAGGTAGAAAAAGTGGCGAAGGCGCTGATAGAAGCGGCTCGTCAGGAAGCTGACGATAAGCTGAGCGCCGAGCTGTCGCGTCTGGAATCACTGAAAGCGGTCAATCCGAACATCCGTGATGACGAGCTGGAAGCGATTGAAAGCAATCGTCAACAGGTGATGGAAGCCCTGGCGCAGGCCGGCTGGCGTCTCGATGCGCTGCGACTGATCGTCGTTACGCATCAGTAAGGAAAAAAGTATGGTACTGGAGTCCTACAATCCGCCACAGGATCCGTGGCTGGTGGTGCTCTATCAGGATGAGCACATCATGGTGGTCAACAAGCCTAGTGGCCTGTTGTCCGTCCCCGGCCGCCTGGAAAGTCATAAAGACAGCGTGATGACGCGGGTGCAGCGTGATTTTCCGCAGGCTGAGTCGGTGCATCGTCTCGATATGGCGACCAGCGGCGTGATTGTTGTGGCTCTGACCAAAGCGGCGGAACGGGAGCTGAAACGCCAGTTCCGCGAGCGTGAACCGAAAAAGCAGTATCTGGCCCGTGTATGGGGACATCCGGAAAAAGCCGACGGTGTGGTGGATTTACCGCTGATCTGCGACTGGCCGAACCGTCCAAAGCAAAAAGTCTGTTTCGAGACAGGCAAATCGGCGCAAACCGAATTTGAAGTGCTGGAGTTCGCCAACGACAACACCGCGCGGGTGCTGCTTAAGCCCATTACCGGCCGCTCGCATCAACTGCGCGTGCATATGCAGGCGCTGGGGCATCCGATTCTGGGTGATCGTTTCTACGCCACGCCTGAAGCACTGGCAATGGCACCTCGCCTTCTGCTGCACGCAGAAATGCTGACCATCACCCACCCGCAGTTTGGTAATAGCATGACGTTTAAGGCACCGGTAGATTTTTGAGATGTCCCTCTCCGGCTGGAGAGGGCATTCAGAACAGGTTACTTAATTCCTTTCTGTTCCTTCACTAATTCATAAGCTCGCTGAATTTCCTGCGCTTTTTGCTTCGCCATTTCCATCATTTCCGGCGGTAAACCTTTCGCCACCAGCTTATCCGGGTGATGTTCGCTCATCAGCTTGCGATAGGCGCGCTTGATGGTCGTCGCATCATCCGTCGATTTCACACCGAGCACGTTACACGCATCTTCAAGCGTAGGGCCACGCTGCGCCTGCTGCCAGCCACCGCCGGACTGCGATTGCTGCTGATAGCCGCCGCCGAACTGTGCGCCACCCTGCATCATGCGCAGGAACTGTTCAAACTGGGCGCGGGAGATACCGAGTTCGTCGGCGATGACAAACAGCACTTCACGTTCGTTAGGGTGCAATGAGCCGTCGGCAAACGCGGCCTGAATCTGAATTTCCAGAAACATCCTAATTAAATCGAAGCGACCAAAACAGACACCACGGAACGCACGCATCTTCTCACGCAGCGGGTAATTATCCGCTTTACCGACACGGAAAGCCTGCTGCGCCGCGATGCGGGACTCGCCGTGAAGATTCATGCGGTCCATCAGAATACTGGCAACATGGATATCCGCTTCGGTCACGCGACCTTTCGATTTGGTCAAATGCCCCATCACCTCAAAGGTGGTGGCAAAGAACAGCGACTGACGCTCTTGCTGGTTGGCAAAAAAGTTGAGCCTGCGGCTACGCGCCTTATCAAACATGTGGCCAATCAGCAGTCCAAGTACCGCTCCCCAGAATCCGCCACCCATCATAAGTGCGACGGCCACACCAATCACTTTACCCCAATACTGCATAGACTCCCCGGATAGTCATAATCATCATGTCGCAGGTAATGACTTCCGCCTTGATAAAAGGCGATTTTCGCAGCGATGACCTGATGGTCAGTGCAGGACATAACCTATAATTTGCTTTATCATACTCGCCATTCTACACAGTGCCTAACGCCACTGGCTCGAAGCGGCAGGATTAACACTGGCGCGTGACCGATGAGTACGTTAGTCTCTGACCGTTTGCAAGCCGCGAAGCCACAGATGACGGAACAACAAATAAAACGTATGAAAAAACGTATTCCCACCCTTCTGGCAACCCTGATCGCCAGCGCCCTGTACAGTCAACAGGGTGCGGCGGCCGACCTCGCATCACAATGTATGCTGGGGGTACCAAGCTATAACCGTCCGCTGGTTCAGGGGGATACTAATAACCTGCCTGTCACCATCAATGCCGACCATGCCAAGGGTAATTACCCTGATGATGCCGTATTTACCGGCAATGTCGATATTAATCAGGCGAACAGTCGATTACAGGCAGACGAAGTGCAATTGCACCAGAAGCAGGCGCCTGGACAGGCGGATCCGGTTCGCACCGTAGATGCTTTGGGCAATGTACACTATGACGATAATCAGGTGATCCTGAAAGGTCCTAAAGCCTGGTCCAATCTGAATACCAAAGATACCAACGTCTGGAAAGGCGACTATCAAATGGTCGACCGTCAAGGCCGTGGTACTGCTGACGTCATGAAACAGCGTGGCGAAAACCGGTATACCATTCTCGATAACGGAACCTTTACCTCCTGTCTGCCAGGTTCGAACACCTGGAGCGTGGTCGGAAGCGAAGTGATTCAGGACCGCCAGGAGCAGGTTGCCGAAATCTGGAACGCCCGCTTTAAAATCGGCCCGGTGCCGGTGTTTTATAGCCCCTATCTGCAGCTACCGATTGGTGACAAACGCCGTTCAGGTTTCCTGATCCCGAATGCCAAATACAGCAGTAATAACGGTACGGAAATCTACCTGCCGTATTACTGGAACATCGCGCCGAACTTCGATGCCACCATCACGCCACACTATATGGAAAAGCGCGGCGGCGTGATGTGGGAGAACGAATTCCGCTATCTGACTAAGGCGGGTGCAGGGCTGTTTGAATTCGACTATTTGAACAAAGATAAAGTCTACGAAGACGAACACCCTGGAGACGATGATAGCCGTCGCTGGCTCTTCTACTGGCGACATGCCGGCGTGATGGACCAGGTGTGGCGCTTCAATGTCGACTACACCAAAGTCAGCGATCCGACCTACTTCAACGACTTTGATTCCAAATACGGTTCCAGTACCGACGGTTACGCCACGCAGAAATTCAGCGTTGGCTATGCCATTGAGAACTTTAACGCCACCGTATCCAGCAAGCAGTTCCAGGTCTTTGATACAGAAAACTCAAACTCCTATGCCGCACAACCGCAGTTGGACGTTAACTACTACCAGAATGACGTTGGGCCGTTTGACACCCATATCTATGGTCAGGTAGTGCATTTCAAAAACACTAATGACAACATGCCAGAAGCGACGCGTGTACACCTGGAACCGACAATCGATTTGCCACTGTCGAACGGTTGGGGAAGCATCGACACCGAAGCCAAGCTGATGGCGACACATTATCAGCAGGATGACGTCGACTGGTACAACACCCGTTATGGCACGAATCTGAAAGAAAACGTTAACCGCGTACTGCCGCAGTTTAAAATTGACGGCAAAATGGTCTTTGAGCGCGATATGGACTGGTCACAGGGCTATACCCAGACCCTCGAACCACGCGTACAGTACCTGTATGTGCCGTACAAAGATCAAAGCGATATCATGTCGTACGATTCAACGTTGCTGCAATCGGACTACAGCGGCCTGTTCCGTGACCGGACCTACAGCGGCCTGGACCGAATCGCGTCGGCTAACCAGGTGACGACCGGCCTCACCTCTCGCGTTTATGATGAAAACGCCGTTGAACGTTTTAACGTTTCTGTGGGTCAAATCTACTACTTCACGCCAACGCGTACGGGTGATGAAGGAGCCGAATGGTCTCAAAGCGATCAAAAAGGCTCGTTGGTATGGGCCGGTGATACCTATTGGCGCATGACTGACCAATGGGGCCTGCGTGGCGGTATTCAATACGATACGCGTCTGGATAACGTGGCCACCGGCAACGGTACCGTCGAGTATCGTCGCGATGAAAACCGCTTAGTCCAGTTGAACTACCGTTACGCCAGCCCGGAGTATATTCAGGCGACACTGCCTTCCTACTCCACGGCACAGCAGTATAAAGACGGGATTTCCCAGGTGGGCATGACGGCAAGCTGGCCGGTCGTTGACCGTTGGTCTGTCGTTGGCGCGTATTACTACGACACTAACGCCAACAAACCAGCGGATCAGATGATAGCCGTACAGTATAACTCCTGCTGTTATGCTCTCCGTCTCGGCTATGAGCGTAAGCTCAACGGTTGGGATCCTAACAATGTCCAGGGTGTGTACGACAACGTCGTCGGCTTCAATATCGAACTGCGTGGCCTGAGCTCTAACTATGGTCTTGGCACACAGCAGATGTTGCGTTCGACCATCATGCCGTACCAAAGCTCTTTGTAACGCCACGGTATTAGAAACGTAATCCGCTTTGCGGTTAATTGAAATGGAAAGAGTATGAAGAACTGGAAAACGCTGCTTCTCGGTATCGCCATGGTTGCGAATACCAGTTTCGCCGCCCCACAGGTTGTCGATAAGGTAGCAGCTGTCGTAAATAACGGCGTTGTACTGGAAAGCGATGTCGATAATTTGATGCAGTCCGTAAAAGGAAATGCAACCCAGGCCGGACAACAATTACCGGATGACGCCACGCTGCGTCACCAGATTCTGGAACGTCTGATCATGGACCAGGTTGTCCTGCAGATGGGCCAGAAAATGGGCGTAAAAATCACTGACGCACAGCTCGATCAGGCCATCACCAACATCGCCAAGCAGAACAATATGTCGATGGATCAGATGCGTAGCCGTCTGGCCTACGATGGTATGAACTACAGTACCTATCGCGAACAGATCCGCAAAGAGATGACTATCTCTGAAGTGCGTAATAACGAAGTTCGTCGTCGTATTACCGTACTGCCGCAGGAAGTTGATGCATTGGCTTCACAGATTGGCAATCAGAACGATGCCAGCACTGAGCTGAATCTGAGCCACATCCTGATCCCGCTGCCGGAAAACCCAAGCTCTGATCAGGTTAACGAAGCGGAAGCTCAGGCGCGCTCGGTTGTCGATCAGGCAAACAAAGGCGCTGACTTCGGGAAACTCGCTATCACTTACTCCGCTGACCAACAGGCACTGAAAGGCGGCCAGATGGGCTGGGGACGTATTCAGGAACTGCCGTCCATCTTCGCGCAGGCCCTGAGCACTGCGAAAAAAGGCGATGTGATTGGTCCGATCCGTTCCGGTGTGGGCTTCCACGTCATCAAAGTGAACGATCTGCGCGGTCAGAGCCAGAGCATTTCTGTGACCGAAGTTCATTCCCGTCACATCCTGCTGAAGCCATCGCCAATCATGACTGACGACCAGGCACGTGCGAAGCTGGAAGCCGTGGCTGCGGACATTAAGAGTGGTAAAACCACCTTTGATAAAGCGGCGAAAGAACTGTCTCAGGACCCAGGTTCTGCAAACCAGGGCGGTGATTTAGGCTGGGGCACTCCGGACATGTACGATCCGGCATTCCGTGATGCACTGATGAAACTGAGCAAAGGCGAAATCAGCGCCCCGGTTCACTCCTCGTTCGGCTGGCACCTGATTCAGCTGCTGGATACCCGTAACGTGGACCGCACCGATGCAGCACAGAAAGACAGGGCTTACCGCATGCTGATGAACCGTAAGTTTGCTGAAGAAGCTGCAACCTGGATGCAGGAACAACGAGCCAGCGCGTACGTCAAAATTCTGAGCAACTGATGACACAGCCCCAACGTGTGGTTATCACTCCCGGCGAACCTGCCGGGATTGGCCCAGACCTCGTGGTTCAACTGGCACAGTGTGACTGGCCTGTTGAACTGGTGGTTTGCGCTGATGAAACGCTTCTGACAGACCGGGCAGCAATGCTCGGTTTGCCGTTAACGCTCCTGCCCTACGATGCCGCTCTGGCACCTGTGCCGCAAAAAGCCGGTACGCTGACTCTCCTTCCCGTCCCCCTTCAGGCTCCCGTTACACCAGGCACACTTAACGTGCTGAACGGCCCTTATGTGGTGGAAACCCTGGCACGCGCCTGCGATGGCAGTACCGAAGGCGAGTTTGCCGCCCTGATTACCGGGCCGGTGCAAAAGAGCATCATCAACGATGCCGGGATTGCGTTTACCGGACACACCGAATTCTTCGAAGAGCGTTCTCACACCGCTAAAGTGGTGATGATGCTGGCAACAGAAGAGCTGCGCGTCGCACTCGCAACGACCCACCTGCCGCTCAAAGCCATTAGCGATGCGATTACGACAGATGTCCTGAGCGACGTGATTACCATTCTGGATACCGACCTGCGCGCGAAGTTTGGCATTGCCAAGCCGCATATCCTGGTGTGTGGGCTGAATCCGCATGCCGGTGAAGGCGGGCATATGGGGATGGAAGAGATAGACACCATCATTCCGGTGCTCGAAAAAATGCGCGCTAAGGGCATGAATCTGAGTGGGCCGCTGCCCGCAGATACCCTGTTTCAGCCAAAATATCTCGACAATGCCGACGCAGTCCTCGCGATGTACCACGATCAGGGCCTGCCCGTGCTAAAATACCAGGGTTTCGGCCGTGCCGTGAATATCACGCTCGGTTTACCTTTTATCCGTACGTCCGTTGACCACGGCACCGCGCTAGAACTGGCGGGTCAGGGGAAAGCAAACGTCGGCAGTTTTATTACGGCGCTTAATCTCGCCATCAAAATGATCAGTAACTCTCAATGAATAATCGAGTCCATCAGGGCCACTTAGCCCGAAAACGCTTCGGGCAAAACTTCCTCAACGATCAGTTTGTCATCGACAGCATCGTTTCGGCTATCAACCCGCAGAAAGGTCAGGCCATTGTTGAAATCGGCCCGGGTCTTGCCGCATTGACCGAGCCGGTTGGCGAACGTCTGGATAAACTGACCGTCATCGAACTGGACCGTGACCTGGCTGCACGCCTGCAAACGCACCCGTTCCTTGGACCAAAGCTGACCATTTTTCAGCAAGATGCGATGACCATGAACTTCGGCGAGCTGTCGAAGGAAATGGGCCAGCCGCTGCGCGTGTTCGGTAACCTGCCGTACAACATCTCTACCCCGCTGATGTTCCACCTGTTTAGCTATACTGATGCCATTGCCGACATGCACTTCATGCTGCAAAAAGAAGTGGTAAATCGTCTGGTTGCAGGGCCAAACAGTAAGGCGTATGGTCGTTTAAGCGTCATGGCGCAGTACTACTGCCAGATTATCCCTGTGCTGGAAGTGCCGCCAACCGCCTTTACGCCACCGCCAAAAGTGGATTCTGCCGTTGTTCGCCTGGTGCCTTACACCACGCTGCCGCATCCGGTTAAAGAGGTTCGTGTGTTAAGCCGAATAACCACCGAAGCGTTCAACCAGCGTCGTAAGACTATCCGTAACAGCCTCGGCAATATCTTCTCTGTCGAACTGTTGACTGAGCTTGGCGTTGACCCGGCGATGCGTGCAGAAAATATCTCTGTGGCCCAGTACTGCCGCCTGGCAAACTGGCTGTCAGAAAATGCGCCTCAGAAGGAGAGCTAAACCATGATCAATTCGCCCCGTGTCTGTGTCCAGGTACAAAGCGTCTACATTGAGTCCCAGTCCTCGCCGGACGATGAACGCTATGTTTTTGCTTATACGGTCACGATTCGTAATCTGGGGCGAGGATCGGTGCAGCTGCTTGGGCGCTACTGGTTGATTACTAACGGCCACGGTCATGAAACCGAGGTTCAGGGCGAAGGTGTCATCGGCGTTCAGCCACACATTGCTCCGGGCAACGAATATCAGTACACCAGCGGTGCCGTGCTGGAAACGCCACTCGGCACCATGCAGGGTCACTATGACATGATCGACGCTGACGGTAACCCGTTCAGCATTGATATTCCCGTTTTCCGTCTGGCCGTGCCAGCTCTCATCCATTGATAAAATGAGCACATACCTTATTGGCGACGTTCACGGCTGCTACGATGAACTGATCGCGTTATTAAAGCAGGTGGAATTTACCCCTGGACGAGACACGCTGTGGCTGACAGGCGATCTGGTGGCCCGCGGCCCCGCATCGCTCGACGTTCTGCGCTACGTGAAATCTCTGGGTGATAGCGTGCGTATGGTTCTCGGCAATCACGATTTGCATCTGCTGGCGGTATTCGCCGGGATCAGTCGTAATAAGCCGAAAGACCGACTCACGCCGCTACTGGAAGCGCCGGATGCTGACGAACTGCTGAACTGGCTACGCCGTCAGCCGCTGCTGCAAGTTGATAAAGAGAAGAAACTGGTGATGGCCCATGCCGGGATCACTCCGCAGTGGGATCTTGATACCGCGGAGCTTTGCGCTCGCGACGTTGAAGCGGTGCTATGCAGCGATTCCTATCCGTTCTTCCTTGACGCCATGTATGGCGATTTGCCGAACCATTGGTCGCCAGAGCTGACAGGTCTTGCACGTCTGCGCTTTATCACCAACGCCTTTACGCGGATGCGTTACTGCTTCCCGAACGGTCAGCTCGATATGTACACCAAAGAGTCGCCGGAAAACGCGCCTGTACCGCTAAAACCGTGGTTTGCTATTCCTGGCCCCGTCACTGAAGAGTACAGCGTCATTTTTGGCCACTGGGCTTCGCTGGAAGGCAAAGGTACGCCGGAAGGGATTTACGGTCTGGATACCGGATGCTGCTGGGGCGGGGATTTAACGTGTCTGCGCTGGGAAGATAAGAAATACTTTGTGCAACCGTCTAATCGTCATCTCGATCTCGGCGAAGAAGAAGCCGTCGCGTCTTAATATTATCCCCCCACCCGTCGGGTGAGGGGATACGCTTATCGACGCTCTAAGATCTCAAAGCAATAGCTGTGCGAGTTCTGCTCGTCGGCATCATGAAACTCACTGAATGTCGATTCCCAGTTATCCGGATCGTAGTCCGGGAAATGGGTATCGCCTTCCACTTCCGCATCAATGTGCGTCAGATACAGGCGCTGCGCTTTCGGCAGAAACTGTTCGTAAACCCGACCACCACCGATCACCATGATCTCTTCTGCGTCACCGCAGGCGGCAATCGCTTCATCTACCGACTTTACCCACTCAACACGATCGTCAGTGCCTGGCTGGCTGCTAATCACAATGTTTTTGCGTCCTGGCAGCGGACGTCCAATGGATTCCCAGGTCAGGCGACCCATCACCACAGGTTTGTTGAGCGTGGTACGTTTAAACCAGGCGAGATCGGCAGGCAGGTTCCAGGGCATGGCGTTTTCCATGCCGATAACGCGATCCACCGCTAACGCCGCAATCAGACTGATCATTGAAATATCCCGGATGTAAAAATTGCCGCCACTATACGGAAAGCTTAATCTTTCGTCGACAATAGGGAGAGTAAAGAAGACGAAATATTTTCGCCTTCTCACTAAGTGCCCGTTATGCCGATGGTTTCGCTTCTGGTTCGTCAGCCGGATTACCGGTGTGCTTTCCTTCCTCGGTTCCCTGCCAGCCGTGACGCTGAATAATCGACATGTTGCTGCGGTCTTCGTTGATGATATCGGTCAGCATCGCACTGGTGCGTTTGAACGCCGCCGCGAAGGACGCATCGTCTTCATCCGCCATATCGACCATTTCTTCTATCATTCTCACGTTGAAACGGCGGAACACATCTGCACGCTCGCGGGCTTCATAGGCGCCAAGCCCCAACGCTTCCAGCGCCATGCGACCTGACTTCAGAGCGCCTTCAAACGTTTCACGCTCCGGCGCTTCGATACCCGCCTGACGCAGCTGAATGTAGTGATCGATATCGCGGGCGCGGGCGATAATCCGCAGATGCGGGAAATGCGCTTTCGCCAGTTCCGTCAGTTCGAGGTTGGTTTTCGGGTCATCAATGGCGTTGATCAACACTTCCGCCCGGGCTGCACCGGCTGACTCAAGCATATCGACCCGCGTCGCGTCACCGTAAAACACCTTCATATCGAATTTACGCAGCGTATCGACGTGGTCTGGATCGTGATCGAGAATGACCATCTTCACGCCGCTCGACAGCAGCAGACGACCGGTAATCTGACCAAACCGACCAAATCCGGCGATAATCACCCGCGGCTGCTCTTCATCAATTTCATCCGCCTCGCGATCGTCACCGCCTTTGGCTTTTTCCATGCGTGACAGCAGCACCAGTAAAATCGGCGTGGCGGCCATCGACAGCGCCACTGCCAGGGTCAACGCTTTGGCCCATTCCGGGTCCAGTACTTTCGCCATCTGCGCCGTACCAAACACCACAAACGCAAACTCACTGCCCTGGCCTAACAGCGCAGCAAACCAAAGACGCTGGGCTTTCGGCACGCCAAGCGGGCGTGCAATCAGCCACAGCATCACCGCTTTAATGATAAGGAATCCGGCCAGTAAAATCAGAATACGTAGCGGATGCGTCACCAGGGTGCCGAAGTCGATAGACATGCCAACGCCGATGAAGAACAGTCCCAACAGCAGGCCTTTAAACGGTTCGATATCGCTTTCCAGCGCATGGCGATATTCCGAACTCGCCAGCAGCACGCCGGCCAGAAATGCGCCCATCGCCATCGATAAGCCCACTTCTTCCAGCAGCAGTCCGAAACCGAAAACCAGGAACAGCGCGACGGCGCTGAACACTTCGCGCAGGCCTGAGCGAGCGACAAAACGCAGCACCGGGCGCGTGACGTAGCGCCCGAGCAAAATCACGAGCTCCAGGACGCCGGCAACTTTCAGGGCGGAAAGCCCAAAAGCGGCAAGCGTGGTAGTCGCCCCGCTGGAGGCCAGCAGCGGGATCATCGCCACCAGCGGAATCGCCGCGATATCCTGGAACAGCAGCACCGCAAACGTACTGCGGCCAAGCTGAGAGACGGTCAGATTCCGTTCGCTCATCGCCTGCATGGCGATGGCCGTGGAAGAGAGTGCCAGCGTCAGGCCGATAAGTTCAGCCACTTTCCAGTCAAGACCGAGCAGCATGCAAAAGCCACCGATCAGGACACCACACGCGACCATTTGCAGCGCTCCACCGCCAAATACCGACGCGCGAAGCTTCCACAAACGCTTCGGATCAAGCTCCAGGCCAATGACAAACAGCATCAGCACCACGCCGATTTCAGCGAAGTGCAGAATGGCCTCGGCATCCGTCACCAGGCGCAAACCCCACGGCCCAATAATGCAGCCTGCTATCAGGTAGCCGAGCACGGAACCTAATCCCAGACGCACGGCAATCGGCACGATCAGCGCCGCCGAACCGAGGTAAATCAGGGCCTGAATCAGCGTATGGCTATCCATGATGCACCTCCTGCCACTCGAGCAGACGCTGTTTGTAATGCCGGGCCTCGGCGACAAGCGTTTCATCGTCGCAGATAAAGGTGCAATGCATGGCGAACGGCGGCAGCCAGTTCAGGCCGCAATACAGCGCCGTCGCCTGTAATGGCTGCGCCAGAACGTCAAAACCGGGGAAACTGCCAATCGCGAAATGATCGTCTCCGCCACCGGTCGTCACTGCCCACAACAGGCTTTTACCGTGCAGCGCTTTTCCGCCGTGCCCGTAGGCCCAGCCGTGAGACAGAACTTTATCAATCCAGAGTTTGAGGAGTGGCGGCACGCTGTACCACTGCATGGGGTGCTGCCAGATGACCAGGTCGGCGCGGGAAAGCGCCTCCTGCTCAGCGGCAATGTCGATATTGAAATCGGGATAGAGGTGATACAGAGAGCGAATTTCTACGCCATCGATTTCCCTTGCCTGCTCGAGCATCCGTTTATTCGCATGCGAATGCTGCGGATAAGGATGCGCATAAATAATCAAAATCATCTGTTAGCCTGTTTTGCACTTCACTGTTTTATCAGCGAAGTGTAGTCAGTTAACTTACAGGCTAACAGCGAAGATTGGTGAACTAGTTGTCCAGCTCGCCCATGGATTGAACCTGATCGCGGTTGATCTGTTCGGTCTTACCGGTTTCCGCATTTTTATAGGACACGAGGCCGGTGTCGCTATCAACCTCTGGCTTACCGTCGGTGACGATGGTTTTACCATCGGTCGTTTTCAGCGCCTGGTTTGAGGAACAGCCTGCTACGGTAAACAGTGCTGCGGCGGTAAAAATGGAGGTGATCAGTAGATTGTTACGCATGGTGTTCTCCCGTGCTCTTCGGTTAAAGAATCATTATCTGCCTAATGATTTTAGGCTAACTGACTGAACGCACATGGAAAACCAGAACACTCTGAAGATGGGACGATGGGATGAGAGACAAGGTAAAAGCAAAACGGCAACCAGAAGGTTGCCGTTTTTAGTAGAGCATCAGCCCGCACACCCCATACAGCGAGGGTTACTTATTGATCTGCGCGTGCATTTCCTGCACCGAAATCACCTTCTCGGTCGCATCCGCGTTCAGCGCCATGGCTGTCGCGAAACCGCCGTTCAGGGTGGTGTCGTAATGCACTTTGTACTGCAGCGCGCTGCGGCGAATCAGCTTGGAATCTTCAATCGCCTGACGACCTTCGGTGGTGTTAATGATGTAGGTGTATTCACCATTCTTGATACGGTCCTGAATGTGCGGCCGGCCTTCATGCACCTTGTTCACCAGACGCGGGTTAATGCCCGCTTCGCCCAGAACAACGGCAGTCCCGTGGGTCGCATCCAGTTCGAAGCCCTGTTTCAGCAGTTTTGCCGCCAGGTCTACCACTCGCTCTTTGTCACCTTCACGCACGGAGAGCAGCGCACGGCCCTGCTTCTTCATGGTGGAGTTGCTGCCGAGCTGCGCTTTGGCAAACGCTTCTGCGAAAGTACGACCCACGCCCATCACTTCACCGGTAGAGCGCATTTCTGGCCCTAACAGCGGGTCAACGCCTGGGAATTTGTTGAACGGCAGTACCACTTCTTTCACCGAGTAGTACGGCGGGATGATCTCTTCCAGGTGGCCTTGCTGCGCCAGCGTCTGACCGACCATCACGCGCGCCGCCACTTTCGCCAGCGGCAGGCCGGTGGCTTTGGAGACGAACGGTACGGTACGAGCCGCACGCGGGTTGACTTCAATCAGATACACTTCGTTGTCTTTCACGGCGAACTGGACGTTCATCAGGCCGCGAACCTGCAGTTCGAAGGCCAGTTTCTGCACCTGCTGGCGCATCACATCCTGAATTTCTTTGCTCAGGGTATACGCTGGCAGAGAACATGCGGAGTCACCGGAGTGAACGCCTGCCTGCTCGATGTGCTCCATGATGCCGCCAATCAGCACGTTTTCGCCGTCGCAGATAGCATCCACGTCCACTTCAACCGCATCGTCGAGGAAACGGTCCAGCAGCACTGGCGCATCGTTAGAGACGCTGACTGCGGTCTGGAAGTAGCGACGCAGATCAGCTTCGTCATACACGATTTCCATCGCACGACCGCCAAGCACGTAGGACGGGCGCACCACCAGCGGGTAGCCAATCTCTTTCGCTTTCTCTACCGCCATTTCAATCGCGGTCACGGTGGCGTTCGCAGGCTGTTTCAGCTTCAGACGGTCAACCGCCTGCTGGAAACGTTCGCGGTCTTCTGCACGGTCGATAGCATCCGGGCTGGTACCGATAATCGGCACACCTGCGGCTTCCAGCGCACGCGCCAGTTTCAGCGGAGTCTGACCACCGTACTGCACGATAACGCCCTTAGGTTTCTCGATGCGCACGATTTCGAGCACGTCTTCAAAGGTCACCGGCTCGAAGTACAGGCGGTCGGAGGTGTCGTAATCGGTGGAAACAGTTTCTGGGTTACAGTTGACCATGATGGTCTCGTAACCGTCTTCACGCAGCGCCAGAGAGGCGTGTACGCAGCAGTAATCGAATTCGATACCCTGACCGATACGGTTAGGGCCGCCGCCGAGGACCATGATTTTATCGCGGTCCACGGACGGGTTCGCTTCGCACTCGTCTTCATACGTGGAGTACATGTACGCGGTGTCGGTGGAGAATTCTGCCGCACAGGTGTCCACGCGCTTATAGACCGGGTGCAGGTTGTACTGTTCACGCAGCTTGCGGATTTCTGACTCGCGAACGCCTGCCAGTTTTGCCAGGCGTGCATCGGCGAAACCTTTACGCTTCAGCGTACGCAGGAAATCAGCATTCAGGCCGGTAATACCGACTTCCGCCACGTTTTCTTCAAGGCGCACCAGCTCTTCAATCTGTACCAGGAACCAGCGGTCGATGTTGGTCAGGTTGAAGACGCCGTCGACTGACAGGCCCGCACGGAAGGCATCAGCGATGTACCAGATACGCTCGGCGCCCGCGTCTTTCAGCTCGCGGCGAATCTTGGTCAGCGCTTCCGGGTCATCCAGGCTCACTTTCGGGTCGAAACCGGTCGCGCCCACTTCCAGGCCGCGCAGCGCTTTCTGCAAGGATTCCTGCTGAGTGCGGCCAATCGCCATCACTTCGCCGACGGATTTCATCTGCGTGGTCAGGCGGTCGTTAGCACCCACAAATTTCTCGAAGTTAAAGCGAGGGATTTTGGTCACAACGTAGTCGATGGACGGTTCGAAGGAAGCCGGGGTACGGCCGCCAGTGATGTCGTTCATCAGCTCGTCGAGGGTGTAACCCACGGCCAGTTTCGCTGCCACTTTGGCAATCGGGAAACCCGTCGCTTTGGACGCCAGCGCGGAAGAGCGGGACACGCGCGGGTTCATTTCGATAACAATCAAACGACCATTTTTCGGGTTCACAGAGAACTGGACGTTAGAGCCACCGGTTTCCACGCCGATTTCACGCAGCACCGCCATCGAGGCGTTACGCATGATTTGGTATTCTTTGTCGGTCAGAGTCTGCGCCGGGGCCACGGTGATGGAGTCACCGGTGTGGATACCCATCGCATCGAAGTTTTCGATAGAGCAGACGATGATGCAGTTGTCGTTTTTATCACGCACCACTTCCATCTCGTACTCTTTCCAGCCAATCAGAGACTCATCAATCAGCAGCTCTTTGGTTGGGGAAAGATCCAGACCGCGTTCGCAAATCTCTTCGAACTCTTCACGGTTGTAGGCGATACCGCCGCCGGTGCCGCCCATGGTGAAGGACGGACGGATGATGCACGGATAACCGACGTCAGCGGCAACCGCCAGCGCTTCTTCCATCGTGTGTGCAATGCCGGAACGCGCGGTGTCGAGGCCGATTTTCTTCATCGCTACGTCGAAACGACGGCGGTCTTCTGCTTTAT
Organism: Scandinavium manionii; assembly: GCF_024764775.1. Taxonomy (NCBI): domain Bacteria; kingdom Pseudomonadati; phylum Pseudomonadota; class Gammaproteobacteria; order Enterobacterales; family Enterobacteriaceae; genus Scandinavium; species Scandinavium manionii. The sequence goes on from NZ_JALIGC010000038.1 coordinate 175,378, forward strand.
CAATCGCGTCAGCCGTTGCGCCAATCATGGTCACACCGAACTCTTCGAGCACGCCCTGACGTTCCAGCTCAAGCGCACAGTTCAGTGCGGTCTGGCCACCCATGGTTGGCAGCACCGCATCCGGACGCTCTTTTTCAATAATCTTGCGAACCACTTCCCAGTGAATCGGCTCGATGTAGGTCGCATCGGCCATTTCCGGGTCGGTCATAATCGTCGCCGGGTTGGAGTTCACCAGGATGACACGGTAGCCCTCTTCACGCAGCGCCTTACACGCCTGGGCACCGGAGTAGTCAAACTCACAAGCCTGACCGATAACGATCGGGCCAGCGCCAAGGATCAGGATGCTTTTTATGTCTGTACGTTTTGGCATGGTTTTCTCAGCTCCTGATTATTTAGCGGTCTTACGGTATTGCTCGATAAGTTCGATGAAGTGATCGAACAGCGGTGCGGCATCGTGCGGGCCTGGGCTCGCTTCCGGGTGCCCCTGGAAACTGAACGCGGGCTTATCGGTACGATGAATACCCTGCAAGGTACCGTCGAACAGTGACTTGTGCGTGACGCGCAGGTTGGCGGGCATCGAGGCTTCGTCCACCGCAAAACCGTGGTTCTGCGCGGTGATCATCACCGTGTCGTTGTCGATATCTTTCACCGGATGGTTGCCGCCGTGGTGGCCGAACTTCATCTTGATGGTTTTCGCCCCGCTCGCCAGCGCCAGAAGCTGATGGCCGAGGCAGATGCCAAATACCGGAATATCGGTTTCGAGGAATTTCTCAATCGCGGTAATCGCGTAATCACATGGGGCCGGGTCGCCAGGACCGTTGGAGAGGAAAATCCCGTCCGGATTCATTTTCAGCACGTCTTCGGCAGAGGTTTGCGCCGGGACTACCGTCAGGCGGCAGCCGCGGTCAACCAGCATGCGCAAGATGTTGCGCTTCGCGCCGTAGTCGTAGGCCACCACGTGGAAAGGCAGCTCTTCTTCTTTCTTCGCTTCTGGCAGTTCATCTGCCAGCGTCCAGCTACCCTGAGTCCAGCTGTAGCGCTCAGTGGTGGTCACTTCTTTCGCCAAATCCATACCGTTCAGACCCGGGAAGGCCTGCGCTTTTTCCAGCGCCAGGGTGGCGTCCAGGTGGTCACCGGCAATGATGCAGCCGTTCTGAGCGCCTTTTTCGCGCAGCAGTCGGGTCAGCTTGCGGGTATCAATATCGGCAATCGCCACAATGTTGTGACGCTTCAGGTAAGAAGAGAGGTCTTCGGTGTTGCGGTAGTTGCTGGCAATCAGTGGCAGATCGCGAATGATGAGGCCTTGAGCGTGTACCTGGGAAGATTCTTCGTCAGCAGCATTGGTGCCGACATTACCGATATGGGGATAAGTGAGAGTGACGATTTGGCGAGAATAGGAAGGATCAGTGAGGATTTCTTGATAACCGGTCATTGAAGTATTGAAAACGACTTCCCCAACCGCCGTGCCCGTTGCCCCTATGGCCCGACCGTGAAACTGGGTTCCGTCTTCCAGAACCAAAAGCGCTGACTTAATCAAAACATCCTCCAGAGAATATTCACTCAGTTTATCTGCATATTAATTCACTCACAATGACGAATCAATGCAAATCTGCTGCCCGCGAAATTCGTGCAAACGGCGGCATTCTGGATATTTACGGGGAGAAAGTCAACGTAAACGAGGGGTTTTTTTATGTCATTTTGCGCCACTGGGGGTTATGACGCTGTAAAGCAGGCAAAAAGATCAGCTAATGGCCTTTCCGTACACGCTTGCGCACCAGGATAATTGTTAAACCCGCCCAGTGGAAGTAAAAAAGTGGACCAGATGGTCAAAATTTACATTCACATAACGAAAAAAGACATGAAAACACATTGTTTTGAGCGATATAAGAAGAAATTAAAATGAAGAAGGAAAAATTAAAGGGCAATAAAATATTGCCCTTTGCAATCAACTAATTGTGATTGCCACAACCACATCACGATGGGGTAAACTCATTATAAATTGTTGAGATCAAGCACATCACGCATATCAAAAAGACCGTTAGGCTTCTCTTTCAGCCACAGAGCAGATCGCACTGCGCCATTGGCAAAGGTCATTCGGCTTGAAGCTTTATGCGTGATTTCAACGCGTTCACCAATATCGGCGAACATCGCAGTATGTTCCCCGACGATATCCCCCGCACGCACGGTCGCAAAACCGATAGTGCCAGGTACACGCTCACCGGTATAGCCTTCACGGCTGTACACGGCACACTCCTTCAAATCTTTATCCATGGCATGAGCAATCGCTTCGCCCATCGCCAGTGCCGTACCTGATGGCGCATCCACTTTGTGACGATGATGCGCTTCGATGATTTCGATGTCGGTATAATCGCCCATCACCTTCGCGGCCTTTTCCAGCAGTTTCAGCATCACGTTCACGCCGACGCTGAAGTTCGCAGCAAACACAATCGCGATGCTCTCTGCCGCGTCACGGATTGCCTGTTTGCCCGCCTCATCAAAACCGGTGGTGCCGATAACCATGCCTTTACCGTGCTGGCGACAAAAAGCCAGATGATGCAACGTGCCTTCCGGACGGGTGAAATCGATGAAGACATCGAAATCATCCTTCACGGCATCAAGGCTGCTTTGCACCTTCACGCCCGTCGCACCAATGCCTGCGAGCTCGCCTGCGTCTGCGCCCAGCAGAGAAGAACCCTCACGCTCCAGCGCCGCACCCAGTTTAATACCTGCCAGCTGTGCCGCCGCCTGAATCAGTTGCCGTCCCATACGGCCGCCCGCGCCTGCTATAGCGACACGGATGTGTCCATCTTGCATATCTATTCTCTTCGTTAATACAATGTAAATCGTTTTCAGAGTAACCAGCGCCTGAGGGCCCTGCCACTAAAAACGGCGATAATTAGAATTTAACGTGAAACTGCAGCCAATATCAGTAAAAGGCATGATCAGCGAAAACCACAGGATTCTCTGACCACCAGCGCCGGAGGCAGAATTATCCGTTTTGGTGGTTCGCTATTGCCCTGAATCCGACTGAATAACAGCTCTCCGGCCTTACGCCCGATCTCTTTCGCGGCAACGGAAACCGTAGTCAGTGCGGGCTGTACCAGCGCCGCCTCGGTGATATCGTCAAAGCCGACCAGCGCAAAATCGCGCCCCGGCTCGCGGCCCGCTTTACGCAGCGCCAGCATCACCCCCAGCGCGACAATATCCTGATAGCATACGGCAGCGGTAATCTGTGGAAACTGACTAAACAGCGCTTCCGCCACCCGCGCACCATCACTCTGGCTTGCCTGCGAGGCGACGATCCACTCCGGCTTTGGCGCCACGCCATAATCCAGCAGCTTACTGGTAAATCCGCCAATACGCTCAGCGCGCGTCCCCGAATTCAGGCTCCCACCGATAAACGCAATGTTGCGATGGCCCAGTTTCAGCAAATGCGCGGTCGCCATTCGCGAACCGAGAAAGTTATCGGTGCCGACGAAATCGAAATCCGGGTCCTCCAGCGGGCGCACCACCATAATTGCCGGGATATTGCGCCGCTTCAGGCCATCGAAAAACGCCTGCGGCGTGCCCCTCGCCGCGCAAAGCACCATTCCGCAGGCGCTGTTTCGCATCAGCGAATCGACAAACTTCTGCTGCCGCTCTTCAGACTCTTCGCTGTTAGCCAGAAACAGCAGCATCTCATGACGCTCCATTTCATGGCTCAGCCCGGCGGTCATCTCGCCGTAAAACGGATTGGTGATATCGTGCAACAGCAGCCCGACCTGATTGCTGCTGCGGTTGCGCAGATTCGCGGCAGTCTGGTTATAGACATAGCCGGATTCATCCAACGCCAGTAGCACTCTTTCCCGGGTTGCCTGTGAGATACGCCCGCGGTTTCGCAGTACCATCGAGACCGTGGCGGTCGACACGCCAGCTTTCGCGGCGACCTGCGCCAGCGTAACAGTGGTCATGATTCCTCCTTGTGTTTCCCTCAGATTAATCGAATAACCTTAATTTTGCATTACTCCCTGTGAGGCGCTTCACAACCTGGTGGATAAAAATCACCCAACGCTGATTTTTGCCGGGTTAATCCCATTAACCACCCTTCCCTCTTACGGTTAATCGATTAATCTGAGCGTAAGAAGATGTGGAAGCAAGGATTGATTGAAACACTTTGGGGGTTTGTATGCAGCTCAGTAGCGTAACGAAGGAAAGTTTGATTCTGCTCGATAAAAATTGGCAAACCCGGGGTGAGATCATCACCGCCCTTTGCCAGCGCCTGTTTGACGAGGGCGTAGTGTCCAGTAAAGAAGACTTTAGCGAAGCGGTATGGGCGAGAGAGGCCCTCTCCGAAACGGGATTTGAACAAGGTATCGCTATTCCACACGGCAAATCATCGACGGTGAAACGCCCTGCTTTTGCCGCAGTGCGCCTGACGCAGCCCGTCGATGACTGGCCGACAATGGAGGGTGAAGATAGCGTATCGATGGTCTTTTTACTGGCCGTGCCAAACGACGATGATGAAGGCCATTTACGCCTCCTGTCCTCACTGAGCCTGGCACTGATGGATGAGCAGAACGTTGCCGCGTTACGCACCGCCCCAACGGTTAGTGCTTTTTTGGCGCAGCTCGATGCTACTGAGCCGACAGCGGAGAAAAAGATCGTCAACGATAGCGGTAAAAGCATCGTGGTGATCACCTCCTGCTCTGCCGGAATCGCTCATACCTATATGGCTGCCGAGGCGCTGGAGAAAGCCGGTGCCGCAAAAGGGATCCGCGTTTACAGCGAAAAACAGGGAGCCAGTGGAACGGAAGACCCCCTCACCGCAGAACAGATTGAACAGTCGCAGGGGGTTATTTTTGCCGCCACTCTGCCGCCGAAAGGGCGCGAGCGTTTCGCCGGAAAACCGTTCATCAGCACATCGGTCTCTGAGCCGCTGAAAGACGCAGCCGCTCTGATTGAGCGTATGCTTCATCAGCCGGACGGCATTGTCGAAAGGAGCGGTGAATCGGCTAGCCCTTCGCCGCAACGCGCTCTGTCATTTGGCGCTCGCCTTTATCAGGGCGTTTCCAGCGGCATCTCGTATATGATCCCAGTGATCGTCGCGGCAGGGCTGATGATCGGCATCGGTCAGCTTTCAGCCAGCATCATGGGTGTGACGGCGATCGGGGACACCCGTTATGCCACTGACGCCAATAGCCTTTTACAGATTTGCCACTACCTGACGCTGTACGGCAGCATGATCATGAAGTTCATGTATTCGGTGTTTGCCGCCTATATGGCCTATAGCATTGCCGACAGACCCGGCCTGGTTCCCGGTTTTATCGGCGGAGCGTTCGCGGGCGGGTTGCACTTCACGCTATGGGCGCAGCCTGGCGGCATTCCTTCCGGCTTTCTCGGGGCGCTGTTGCTCGGCATGGTTGCGGGCTTACTGGCTGACTTTCTCAATCGTCATATTCACCTGCACAAGCATCTGCAGGCGATGAAACCGATGTTGATCGTGCCCGGCCTGACGGTTCTGGCGATCTTCTTCTTCAACTTTTATTTTGTCGACCCAGTCTTTGGCGGCATTAACCATTTCTTCCAGCAGTTCATCCTTGATCACGGCCGTTCCAGCGCACTCACCCTGGCGGTCATCATCACCTCTCTGACGGCGTTTGATTTGGGTGGGCCAGTCAACAAATCGGCTGGTGCTATCGCCATAGGGCTTGCCGCTGACCATATCTTCCCGCTCACCGCCCGCGTGCTCGGGATTGTGATCCCGCCGATTGGCATCGGTCTTGCGACGGTGATTGACCGCTTTGTTGTACGCCAGCGGGTGTTTGATGAAAACCAGCGGGTGACCGGCACGACGTCGCTGATTCTGGGCTTTCTTGCCATTGGCGAAGGCGCCATTCCGTTCATGCTGAAAAATCCAGTGATCACCATCTCGATCAACATCCTGGGCGCAATCATCGGCTCGCTTATCGCCATCAGTATGGGTTCCGTTCAATGGTTCCCTCTCCCTGCTATCTGGGGCTGGCCACTGGTTCAGAATTTACCCGCTTATCTGGCCGGGATGACCACGGGGGTGTTGTTCGTGGCTTTTGCTAACGTCTTCGTTCGCTTCTATTTGCTTAGATCCGGCAGGATCACACTGAATTAACAGGAAAAGTTATGTCTCAAAAAGAGGTCTATGTGGTCCCGCATTGTCATTGGGACGCCGAATGGTATTTCACCTGTGAGGACTCACATATCCTGCTGGTCGAAAATATCGATTATCTGCTCGATCTGCTGGAAACGCGCGACGATTTTCCGAGCTACACCTTTGACGGACTGTCGATCGTGCTGGATGAGTATTTGCAGGTCCGCCCGGAAAATCGCGAGCGGCTATGCAAACTGATTCAGGCGCGTCGGCTTCTGGTCGGCCCCTGGTATACGCAGTGCGATTCACTGTTGATCCGCAGCGAATCGCTGATCCGTAATTTGCAGTGTGGGATCGGCATTGCCGAAGCGTTCGGCCACAGTATGAACATTGGCTATATGCCCGATATATTTGGTCAGCACTGCTGGCTGCCCGCGTTATATCGCGATCTTGGGATTGAGTACTGCGTCCTGCAACGCGGGATTTATACCGATCAACTGGACGGTGATCTCAATTTCTGGTGGCGGGCGCCCAATCAGGTCTCCATTGCAACCAACTACCTTTATTACGGCTACGGGCCAGGAAAATTTTTAGCTCACGACGATGACTATCTGACTCACAGGCTGTTGCCCATTCTGCAACAGCTTGCGCAAAAGAACACTCACACCGACAAATTGCTGCTGCCCTGCGGTGGCGATCAGGTCCTGCCCAATGCCTCGTTTCCACAGACCGTTGCGACACTGAATGAAATGGCGCTGCCTTACCGGTTTAAAATGGCGAGCTATGAGCGCTATATGGAGGAAGTTTGGGCTGAAAGTGAGTTCAGTCATACCCTCGAGGGCGAATTGTATGCCTGTCAGAAATCGCGTATTCACCGTACCTGCCATTCGACCCGCTACGATATTAAACGCCAGACATGGCAGACCGAGCACCTCCTGCTGGATAAACTCGAACCGCTAACGGTCATCGCCAATCAACTGGGCATTCACTGGCCGCAGCCGTTGATGGCTTCGCTTTGGAAGAAGGTCTTCTCTGCACATGCCCATAACGGCATTGAGGCGAGCAACGCGGATCCCGTTAACCACAACATTATCCAGCGCCTGATTAGCGTCGAGCGCTCGGTCTTAAGTCTGATTAATCTGTTGAAGAAAAAAATCAGCCACGGCATCGGGCTGATGACCGGGAAAAACAATCTTCTGGTGGTGTTCAATTGCGATATTCAGGCGCAAAACGGTCTGGTCAATGCGGTGGTCTTTACCCAGCAGCGTGATTTCACTCTACGGCGACAGGAGGATCCAGTAGCGCACAGTGTCATTAGCCAGCAGCGTATCAGCGGCGGGCAACGGGTTATCGTGACCGCTGGAGGAGAAAAACTGGAAGCAGTGGACGATTACTGGCGCAGTGAAATCCTGTTCCCGGTATCGGACCTCAACGGGTTGGGATATCAGACCTGGTCGGTGGAAGAAACATCTACTGGCGTTGACTCCCTCTCGCCACAGTGGAACCAGAGTATCGAGAACGACTATTACCGCCTCAGTATTGAGAATGGCAGTATCACACTGACAGATCGCCGCAGCGATACGCATTACCCCGCGTTGATACAATTCAGCGATTGCGCCGACAACGGCGATGAATTTGATTTTGCACCACTGGCAAACGACACGCCGCTCAGTTCCGGTCCGTTTCGGGTTATCGGCGCTGAAACCCACCCGCACACGGCCATCATGACGATGGAGTGCACGCTTCTGCTTCCCTCAGATATCACGCATCGGCTGGCGGGTGAACACGATCAGAGCATGATTATCCGTACCCGCCTGGAGTTGCGACAAGGCGAAAACTGGCTTCGGATCCAGCATGAACTCGACAACGCGGCCAGCGATCACCGTTTACGCATCCACCTGAAGACGCCGGTAGTTTCACCACGTTATAGCTGGGCCGATCAGGGCTTTTCCCTGGTGCGTCGAGAAACGATCAGCCGCTATACCGGGCAGTGGCGTGAAAACGGTTTTGTCGAAAAACCGGTGCCGATTTTTACGATGGAAAACGGTGTTTTCCTGCGTGATGCTGACCATTGCGTGGGCGTCATGACCAAAGGCATCAAAGAGTATGAGGTACTGCCTGACGAAGATACTCTGGCGCTGACCCTGTTTCGTAGCGTGGGACTACTGGGTAAAGACAATACCCCCTGGCGTCCGGGCCGCGCATCCGGGATCAACAACAAAGTGGTGTCGACTCCAGATGCACAAATGCAACAGACAATGTGCTTTGAATATGCCGTCTTTATTACGTCCCCGCTGTCTGATGCAGAAATATTCAGCGCCTGCGCCCGCTATCGCGAACGCTATCTGACCTATCAGGTACAGCAGTTGAATACCTTTGAAGAGCGCCTTGAGCGTTTCACCTTGCCGCTATCGACGACCCCAATCTTACCTGCTGCGGAATGGCTCTCGCTCAATAATCCGAGGATCCAGATGAGCCTGTGTAACCCGGGTAACAAGGGTGACGTCACACTCCGGCTTTTCAACCCGGGTGAGGATGACGAAACGTTCGCGCTGAACAGTCCCTATCCCCTGCACATCTGGCAAGTGTCACTGCGCGACGAAAAGATCAAACCCCTGACCGGAGAAATCACACTGAAGGCCAGTGATTATCTGACTTTAAGCATTTCTTTTACCCCAACCTCTTCCGGCCATCGCGGAGAAAAGAATGAAATCGACAACCTACGATAAACACCCTGAAGTCCCCGTTCAGGGTTACGACGAGCAGGCCTGGCAAGACTGGCCTGCATTACTTGTCGCACTTAACGCCCGACTTTCTGACACAAAAAAAACCGTGCTGGTGATCGATTGCTATCCCGGCGTGCGTCTCGACGAACTGGAGCAGGCGTTACAGACGCAGTTCGCGGGCAGCAGTTTGCTAAACGTTGAAGCGGCGCGCAAAAACCAGGAAGCGCTACACAGCTTGCTGGCCCGAAATCTGACTGACGATCGCGTTTTTGGTGTGCTTTCCTGCCATCAACTCACTGAATTTTTTGACCCGCAGCAGCTTGCCGCTATGCGTCAGCGGGTGGCAGATGCCAGCGGGCTGGTGATTGTCTACGGCCCAGGGGCTGCGCTGGTCCACAACGGCGACGTACTGGTGTATGCCGATTTGCCACGCTGGGAAATTCAGCAGCGGATGCGCAGCGGCGAACTGGGCAACTGGGGCGCGGAAAATAATGATGAAGATATTCTGCGCCGCTATAAGCGGGCCTTTTTTATCGAATGGCGGGTATTCGATCGCCATAAAACGCCTTTATTACAACGCGCCGATTTCCTGCTGGATACCACCGTGGCGGACAATCCCGCGATGGTCAGCGGCGATGCGCTCCGCGCCGGTCTGGCGCACACCGTCCAGCGCCCGTTTCGCGTCGTGCCGTTTTTTGATCCCGGCGTCTGGGGCGGTCAGTGGATGAAAAACCAGTTCGATCTCGATCCCTCGAAACCAAACTACGCCTGGTGTTTTGACTGCGTGCCCGAGGAAAACAGCCTGTTGCTACGATTTGGCGACGTGCGGATCGAGATCCCTTCTCTGGATGTGGTGCTGCTTCACCCGCGCGAATTGCTGGGCGAAAAAGTCCATGCGCGCTTTGGCGCTGAGTTTCCGATTCGCTTCGATTTTCTCGACACCATGGGCGGGCAGAACCTCAGTTTCCAGGTGCACCCACTGACCGAATATATCCAGCAGCAGTTCGGCATGCACTACACCCAGGATGAAAGTTACTACATTCTGGATGCAGAGCCAGATGCGGTGGTGTATCTCGGTACGAAAGCCGGAACCGATCCGCAGGCGATGCTGGACAATTTACATCAGGCTGCGCAAGGACAAACCGACTTTGACGACGAGCGTTTCGTCAATCAGATCCCGGCGCGCAAGCACGATCATTTCCTGATCCCGTCAGGCACCGTCCACTGTTCCGGTTCGGGCACGATGGTGCTGGAGATAAGCGCTACGCCGTATATTTTCACCTTCAAGCTCTGGGACTGGGGTCGGCTGGGAATGGACGGCCTGCCAAGACCAGTGCACCTCGAACACGGTGAAAAGGTGATCGACTGGCAGCGCGATACCCAATGGGTGCATCAACATCTGGTGAACTGCATTGAGACAATGGGCGAAGGTGACGGCTGGCGCGAGGAGCGTACCGGGCTGCACGAACGTGAATTTATTGAAACCCGCCGCCACTGGTTTACGAAATCCGTTACGCACCATACCCGGGGCGGCGTAAACGTGCTGAACCTGGTGGCCGGAGACGAAGCGCGCGTCGATAGCCCGACGGGCGCATTTGAGCCCTTCGTTATCCATTACGCCGAAACCTTTATTGTGCCCGCCGCCGTGGGTGAATACCGCATCACACCGTGGGGCAAAGGCCTCGGCCAACAGCTGGCCACCGTCAAAGCCTGGGTCAGGGGGTAAAAATGATTAACGTGATTGTCGCGTCTCATGGCCCGCTGGCGAACGCCCTGCTGGACAGCGCGACGCTGGTGTACGGCGAGTTGCCGTATATCTTTCCCGTCTCGCTCAATGAAACCGCCGGGATAGACGGTTTCAGAGACGATTTCGCCACCACCCTGGTGAAGGCCCAACACAATGCAGACGGCGTACTGGTGCTGTGCGATATGCAAAGCGGCACGCCGTGGAACGTCGCCTGCCAGCACGCCTTTTCACCCGCTATGACGCCGCCAATGGCAGTTCTGGCAGGGGTAAATTTGCCGATGCTGCTGCAAACCGACGACATCCATCTCCTGACCGACGTTCATGCCGCCGCAGCACAACTGCTGGCATTAACTCAGCCCACGCTGGTCATCGCGGTACCGGTCGCATTCACCCAATCTGATGATTTTTAACGAGGTGTTCTATGAGTCTTTCTTTCGTACGTATTGATGACCGCGTCATCCATGGGCAACTCGTCACACGCTGGGCCAAAGAGCTGCCCTGTGACGGTATCGTGGCGATTGACGATGCCGTTGCGGCCGACCCGCTGCTCTCGTCGGTAATGAAAGGTGCGGTGTCGGACACCAAAGTCTGGCTGTTTGATACCGCCACCGCCATCGAAAAGCTGCCCAAAGTCATTGCCAGCGAGAAACGGTATTTCGTGATTGGCAAATCTCCGCTCACGCTGCAGCGCATTGAGCAGGCCGGGATCAGCCTGAAAAACAGCAACGGCAAAATCAACGTCGGGCCGATGAGCGCGCGCGCCAACAGCACCACTATTGGCCCGAACCAGTCGGTGACCGCCGAGGAAGCGGCCGCGTTTGAATGGCTCTGCGCCCAAGGCCATCACGTCGAGTTTCGCCTGGTGCCCGATGCCAGCTGTTACAGCTGGCAGGACGCGCGTCAGAAACTGAAATAAGGAGCCGAAAATGATATTCGAAGCCACTCTGATTGGCCTGCTCTGTTACCTCGGCGCGCTCAGCAGCCCCTGGCTGTTCGGTCTGACCGGCGGCTGGTATCTGATTTCCCGCCCGCTGGTCTCCGGGATGCTGGTCGGCCTGATCCTCGGCGATGTGAAAACCGGGATCCTGATCGGCGTCGCGGTGCAGGCAGTGTATATCGCGATGGTCACGCCGGGCGGTTCGATGCCTGCGGACCTGAACTTTGTCGCATATCCCGCAATCGCGCTGGGGATCCTGTCCGGCAAAGGCCCGGAAGTCGCCGTCGCCCTGGCCGCCACCATCGGGATCGCGGGCACCATTTTGTTCAACACCATGATGATGCTCAATTCCTTCTGGAACCACCGGGCAGACAGCGCCCTTGAGCGCGGCGACGAACGCGGCATTTACCTCAACAGCGCCATCTGGCCCCAGGCCACAAACTTTGTGCTGCGCTTCGTACCGACGTTTATTGCCGTTTACTTTGGCGCGCAGTACATCAGCGGCTTTATGGACAGCCTGCCGGCGATTGTCATTTCCACCATGAGCGTCCTGGGCGGCATTTTACCGGCGGTGGGTATCGCTATCCTGCTGAAACAAATCATCAAAAACTACACCATGATTATCTATTTCCTCGTCGGCTTTATCTGCATCGTGTTCCTGAAACTGAACATGGTGGCGCTGGTGATTGTTGGCGCGCTGCTGGCGCTTATCCACTACAACTACAAGCCAGAAGCGCCGCAGACTGCCGCCGCGAAGCCGACTGTCGATGATGAGGATGAATTCTGATGGAAGAACGTAAACTGACCCGCACCGATCTGCGCCGCTGCTGGCGCGCGTGGATGATGCATAATCTGTCTTCAATGAGCTTCGAACGTCTGGAATCGTTCGGTTTCTGCCTGAGCATGCTGCCGGTGGCGAAAAAGCTGTACCCGGATGCCGCACAGCGCACCGAAATGCTGCGTCGTCACGCGTCGTTCTACAACACCGAGCCGCAACTGGGCGCGATCGTCAACGGCATGGCGCTGGGCCTGGAGGAGAAAAAAGCCAACGGTGAGCCAATCGACGGAGAAACCATTAACACCCTGAAGGTCGGGCTCATGGGACCGATCGCCGGGATCGGCGATTCGATGATCCCCGGCATGCTAATCCCCATTCTGCTCAGTATCGGCATGGCACTGGCCGCTGGGGGCAATATTCTTGGCCCGCTGTTTTACACCGTCGCGTGGCTGGCGATCATTCTGCCCGGATCGTGGTTCCTGTTTTTGAAGGGCTACCAGATGGGCTCCGGATCGGTTGAAATGCTGGTCAGCAGCAAATCGACTCGTCTGCGTGAAGCGCTGTCGCTGCTCGGGGTGTTTGTGATGGGCGGCGTAGCAGCGAGCTACGTTAAGCTCGGCTCAGGCCTGGAGTTCGTGACCAAAGATGGCGTGAATATACACCTGCAACAGATGCTGGACGGGATTTTCCCACAGTTGCTGCCGCTGATCGTGGTGCTCGGCACCTGGTATCTGATGGCCAAGCGCGGCGTATCACCGGTCAAAGCGATGCTCCTGTTGCTGGTACTGGCAGCGGTCGGTGTCGCGACAGGGTTGTTTGCCTGACTCGCCCGGCGGCACTGCGTTTGCCGGGCCTGGAATACTCGGCAGACCCGGTAGGCGTAGCGCCACCGGAATAATTTTATGGATGAAAGTTCTGCCACAACGCGGCGGTTTTATCCGGGCGTGAGATGAACTGGAAGCGCGCGGGGGAGTCGATAAACTGCTGATAAATGGGGGCGTCGGTAAGACCAAACTCCCGATATGCGCGTGGCGGGATCACCTGCAAGCGGGCGGAAGCATAGTGAGAATTATGCTGCCAGATAATCTGTTTATCCTGCCACAACGGATACCATGCCAGCCCCTTACGTGCCCGTACGGCGTCATATTCAAAGCCATATTCCCTGTCACACCAGGCGCCAAAGGTCAGCGGCTGCTCTGAATCGGCCGAAATCGTGGCATGTCCCCAGCCCGGCGGTACCAGCACTTTTTCGCCAGGCCCGGCAATCACCGCAAAGCAGCGCCCCGGATCGTCAGCCACATACTCCTGCATATAAATAATCGCTTTGCCCTGCCAGATTTCATACAGCTCCGGCGGCGACCAGCCGCTGTGCTGGCTGATGCGATGAATATGCCCCTGGCTGCGAACGGGTTCATCCCCTAGTTTTCCGGCCGCATAGGTAACAACGCCAAACAGCAGCATACGCTTTTTCAGCTCTTCGCGATCCTGAAGTCTGGCGACGTCCATGGCTATCGCATACACCTCTTCCGGCCCGTCGCACGTCGGATCCCGCAGCGAAGGCCGGATTTGCGCCAGGGTGCGGATCTCCGGCATCGGCCCAATGACATCGTCGCCGTAGGTAAAACCCATCGGCTGGCGCTGAATAGTCATATCCAGGCCAAAACGTCGCGCGCGGTCAGCCATTCTGCACCTCTTTCGCCATCAACTTCAGCGTGTCAGCCGTTACCCGCAGAGCAAAACCGCCGCTCAGCGCAGCGTAATCATGCCCGGCGACGCTGGGCCATACGGCCAGCGCCGACAGAATATCGCTGCCGATATTGATCAGTCGATGCGCCGTGAAACCGGCGATGTGATGCACAGAACCTGGCCGAACCTGCTCCAGCCGGGTGTGTCCTTGCTCGTCCTGCAACAGCAGCAGTCCTTCGCCACGCAGACCAAAGTAGATTTCGCCCTGCTCGCGGCGGGCGTGGAAATGACCACGGGTCATGAAGAACTCATTGCCGACGCGGCCTGGGTTGAGATGGGTCACGCCGGTATACAGTTCGCCCTCCCCCGAGGGAGTATCAAACATTTCAACGCGATAGACGGCGAGCGTAGGTTCACAGCACCGCCACGCGTCATCGTCGGCAAAGACGTTATTTAAATCACCGAGGTGAGTCGTTTTTTGGATGAGCGGCGCGTCAGAAAGAGCACCGCTTGCCCATGCCACCTGCGGCGGCATTGTTATTGAAGGATTCATCAGTTTCTCCGGCCCGAGGAGAACAACGGAATAAGATTAGCAGATTAATCGATTAACCGACTGTGAGATGGCTCACTTTGCCGCAGGATCACGCTAGGGTATAGCTGACCACCATCTGGCCTTTTTTGAGCTTCAGTTGGGTTATCACCACTTCACCGAGCGCTGACAAGCTGGCAACGTGAGTGCCGCCGCACGGATATGCAGTCTGCTCGCCGAATCCGACCTGGCGTAAGCCCTCTTCAATGGAAAGGCGCCGTGGCAGATTCTCTGATACCCAGCCGTCAATTTTTGCCTGTAATGCGCTGGCTTCCGGTAACGCGGAATTATCTCTGGCCACAAACGTAATCCGCCCTTCCCCCGGCCAGTGATGCGCTTTGACGGGCTGCCAGCCGAGCTGCTCGCCCGCCTGACCAATCATATGTCCGGCAGAATGCAGCCTGGAATGCAGTAACCGCGCCGCCGCATCCACCTCAATCGACACCTCGCCAGGCAACAGCGGCTGCGACAATAAATGTACGACGTGGTCGCCGCGCGTCATTACGCTTTCGACCGCCACGCCCGCAATCCAGCCGCTGTCTGCGGGCTGGCCGCCCCCCTGTGGATGAAACAACGTTCGGTCCAGTTCCACAGCGTAGCGCCCTTCCGCGTCGGGCTCGCAACGCAGTATTTGTGCCCGCCCTTCAGTGGCGTCGCTGGTGTAATAAAGGCGTTCTGTCATGGTTGTTCTCCTCTGGTTCTGGACAGTATATTGATATCATCTGTAACGATAATCCCATTCATTCTCAATGCACCTTTGCGCAGCAGGCACAAATGAATCTGAGCTTACTTCCCGATCTCGCGCTGTTCGTCCAGGTTGTCGACCAGGGCAGTTTTTCCGCCGTAGCCCGAAAATCCGGGGCGACGCCTTCAGCCATTAGTCGCAGCGTTTCTCGACTGGAACACGAAATTGGCAGCAAATTGCTACACCGGACAACGCGAAAACTGCGTCTGAGCGACAGCGGAAAGACAGTTTATCAACATGCGCAGCAGATGCTGGAGGCCGCTCGCCAGGCGATGGATGGCGCCAACCGTGAGCAGGCCATCGCGCAGGGAAAACTGACGCTCAGTGTGCCGAAAGCCGTCGGGCGGTTTGTGGTACATCCTCTGATGATGGAATTTTTGACGCGCTATCCGCAGGTGGACGTTTGTCTGCGACTGGAGGACAGAGTGCTGGATTTCATTGATGACGGGATTGATCTGGCGCTGCGCATTACCCATTCCCCTTCTCCCGGGCTGCACGGTAAGCTGCTGATACCGGTCACACATATCATCTGCGCAACACCCGCGTATTTACAGCAGCACGGCACACCCAAAACCCCTCAGGAACTGGCCGCGCATAGCTGTATTAGTCTCGGCGAGATGCCTGGGGACGCCCGCTGGAAATTTCGGCGTGAGGGCAAAACGGAGACCATTCGGACTCAGGGCCGCTATGCCGCCAACCATACCGCGGTGCGTCTGGACGCCGTCAAACAGCATCTGGGAATCGGCAGCCTGCCGCTGTTTACCGCCCGAGAAGCGCTGGAAAACGGGGACATTGTGCAGGTGCTGCCGGAATGGGAGTTTATCAGTCGCTATTCCGGCCAGCTATGGCTGCTGTGGTCGGGCAATAAACACATGCCCGCCAGAATGCGGGCGATGATTGATTATCTCAGCGAGAAGCTTTAGTCGTGCTTACGGTGCCAGCGCGATCACTTCAGCCACCCACTGACGGAAGCCGTCGACGTCCAGACCCAGCGCCACCTGCGCGTTTGCCGGGCGTTCGAAGCGGTTTTCGATATCGACCACCGTGGTGCCGGCAGTCCAGGTCCCCTGGGTTTCGACCGTCACAAAACACGGTTTGAGGGTGAATAATTCCGGGCGTACCAGCCAGGCGATGGCGCAGAGGTCATGCATCCGCAGGCCGCTGCCCATGCTGCCGCTGCGATAGTGGCTAAACAACGAATGCAGCATTTTCCCGGTCTGGTTCACTTCGGGCAGCGTCGCCAGATATTCCGGGGTTAACAGTGCCTGATTGGTGACATCCAGGCCGCACATCACAATCTCAATCCCGCTCTGGAACACGCGCTCTGCGGCTTCCGGGTCGATGGCAATATTGAATTCTGCATTCGGCGTGAAGTTACCGCGTCCGGCCGAACCGCCCATAATCACCAGGCGGCGGATATTGAATTTACACTCCGGATAATGCGTCAGCAGCAGAGCAATGTTGGTCAGCGGGCCAATCGCCACCAGCGTCAACGGCTCCGGGGCGCTCATCAGCGCATCACGGATAGCAATGAAAGCAGGTTTCGCCAGCGGCTGACGCTGGTGATCGACAAAGTCGTAGCCTTCCATTCCGGATTCGCCATGAACATAGGCGGCATCGCGCAGCGGGCGTAATAACGGCGTGGCTGCACCCTGGGCGACCGGCACATCAGCCTGCCAAAAATGCAGTAATTGCAGGGCATTACGCGTTGTTTTTTCTACGGAGACATTCCCGGCGACGGTGGTTATCAGCTGGAGTTTGAGTTCAGGGGCAAACAGCGCGGCGGCAATGGCGGCAGCGTCGTCGATGCCAGGGTCGGTGTCGAGAATAAAAGATAAGGGCATGATTCCTCCATAAAAAAGCCAGGTGTTAGCCTGGCATTTTTATACTCGTCATACTTCAAGCTGCATGTGCGTTGGCTTCACCGGTTCGCCCCAGTCACTTACTTTAGTAAGCTCCTGGGAATTCACAGGTTCGCCGCCTGCCTGCAACTCGAATTATTTAGAGTATATCGGCATCGAAAAAAACTTATTCCACTTCGCGGATATCGAGTCGCAGCTCTTTCGGCACTTCGAAAACGATGTTTTCTTCGCGGCCTTCAAGCGGGATGGCATCGCCGCCACCGAGTTCCTGCAGGCGTGAAATCACGTTCTGCACCAGAATATCCGGCGCAGAGGCTCCGGCGGTGACACCGACGCAGCCTGCCGTTTTCACCCACTCTTCCTGAATATCGGTGGAATCATCAATCAGGAATGCCGCTTTGCCCATACGTTGAGCCAGCTCAGCCAGACGGTTGGAGTTGGAGGAGTTTTTGGAACCCACCACCAGTACCACATCCGCGCGCTGTGCGAGGTCGCGCACCGCTTCCTGACGGTTAGTCGTCGCGTAGCAGATGTCGTCTTTACGCGGTCCGACGATTTTCGGGAAACGTTGGCGCAGGGCATCAATCACGTCAGAGGTATCGTCGACGGAGAGCGTGGTCTGGGTCATGAATGACAGACGAGTTTCGTTTTTAACGTTCAGCGTCCAGACGTCTTCCGGCGATTCGACCAAATACATGCCTCCGGCTGGGTTGCTATACTGACCCATGGTGCCTTCAACTTCCGGGTGGCCGGCGTGACCAATCAGAATCGACTCTTCGCCACGACGGCTGGCGCGGGCGACTTCCATATGTACTTTGGTCACCAGCGGACAAGTCGCGTCGAAGACCGTCAGGTCACGGCTTTTGGCTTCGTTTCGTACCGCCTGAGAAACGCCGTGCGCGGAGAAAATCAGGATCGTGCCGTCCGGCACTTCGCTGATTTGCTCGATGAAGATAGCGCCGCGCTGACGCAGGCTGTCGACCACGTAGCGGTTGTGCACCACTTCATGGCGGACGTAAATCGGCGCGCCGAAGATCTCCAGCGCGTTTTCAACAATGCTGATAGCGCGGTCTACACCGGCGCAGAAACCGCGCGGGTTGGCCAACAGGATCTGCATTTTATGCCTCCAGTGCCGGGTCTATCTCCAGCACTTCAATATCAAAATGAACGGTACGCCCCGCCAGCGGGTGGTTGAAATCGACGGTGATCGAGTCGCCGTTAACTTCACGAATAACCCCTGGCATTTCGCTGCCATCCATTGCGGTAAAGAGCATGATCGCGCCAATGTCCGGCTCGCCAGCATCTAAAAACTCACGACGCGAGAAGTACTGAACCAGGTCCGGGCTCGGCACGCCAAAGGCCGCGTCTGGCTCGAGGGAAAAGGTGGTTTTATCCCCTTCTTTCAAGCCTAGCAGATGTTGCTCCAGCCCTTCTGACAGCGAGGCATCACCCAAACGAAACAGCGCGGGTTTACCGTTGTTACGGGTGGATTCAGCCGTGGAGCCATCTTCGAGTTTCAGGGTGAAGTGCACCAGCACCGCGCTATTGCTCTGTACAGATTTAGACATGCAGATTTGCTCGCTAATGTTGCCCGGTGGTGCTGCGCTGACCGGGCCTACGGATGTCGTAGGCCGGGCAAGCGTTAGCGCCGCCGGCGATTTTTTACGCCTGTTTCTTCGCGGCCGCGTTCGGCAAAAAGCCTTCCAGCACCACCAGTGCCGCACCAATACAGATTGCGGAATCGGCAAGGTTGAAGGTCGCAAAGTGCCAGTTGCCGACGTAGAAGTCGATCATGTCGACCACGAAACCGTGCCACAACCGGTCAAACAGGTTACCCAGCGCGCCGCCGATAATCAGCGCATAGGCGATGTTATTCAGCTTCTGAGTGGCTTTCGAACGGTACATCAGTACCGCCAAAATCACACAGATACCGATGGCGATGCCAGCAAAGAACCAACGCTGCCAGCCACCTCTGTCGGCGAGGAAGCTAAACGCCGCGCCATAATTACGGGCGTAGTGCAGGTTCAACGATGGGAACAGCGAGACCGTTTCCCCCAGCATGAAATGCTGGAGGATCAGGAACTTACTGCCAAGATCGATAATCAGCACAACCACCACCAGCCACAGCCAGCGCAGTCCGCTTTTACAGAGTGATTGACTCATCAGGCAAACTTACGTTTTTCGCCGGCACCGGCGATATTGCTGACACAGCGGCCGCAGATTTCTGCGTGTTCCGCCACCTGGCCGATATCGGTGGTGTAATGCCAGCAGCGCGGGCACTTGTCACCTTCGGCTTTCTGCAACGCCACTTTCAGGCCTTTCAGCAATTCGCTCTGCTGCGCTTCGGAAGTTGCCGCAGCATAATCCGCAACGGAAGCCCCGGAGGTCAACAGGACAAATCGCAATTCATCGCCCAGCGCGGTCAGTTTCGCCGCCAGTTCTGGCTCGGCATACAGCGTGACCGCCGCTTCCAGAGAACCGCCCACTTTCTTATCAGCACGCGCCTGCTCGATGACTTTGTTCACTTCGCTGCGCACTTTCAGCAGTTCGTCCCAGAAGCCATCGTTCATCGCTTCGGTTTCCGCCAGGCCAAACAGACCGGTATACCACTCACCGGTGAAGACATACTTCTCGCGGGAGCCTGGCAGGTAGCCCCAGATTTCATCCGCGGTGAAGGACATGATAGGAGCCATCCAGCGAACCAGTGCTTCCGCGATGTGATACAGCGCGGTCTGGCAGCTGCGACGTGCAACACTGTCTGGTTTCGCGGTGTACTGACGGTCTTTGATGATGTCGAGATAGAACGAGCCCATTTCGATGGAGCAGAAGCGCATCAGGCGCTGCACCACTTCGTGGAAATCGTAAGACTCATACGCTTTCAGGATGTCTTCCTGTGCGGCCTGCGCACAGCCCACCGCCCAGCGATCCAGTACCACCATCTCTTCCGGTTTCACCATGTCTTTTACCGGATCGAAACCGTTGAGGTTCGCCAGCAAGAAGCGCGCGGTGTTACGGATACGACGATAGCTGTCGGCAGCACGTTTGAGGATCTCATCAGAGACCGCCATTTCGCCAGTATAGTCGGTGGAAGCCACCCACAGACGCAGGATATCTGCGCCCAGTTTGTTCATCACGTCCTGCGGCGATACGGTGTTACCGATCGACTTGGACATTTTGCGTCCCTGACCGTCAACGGTGAAACCGTGGGTCAGTACCTGACGGTAAGGCGCTTTGCCTTTCATCGCCGTGGAAATCATCAGCGAAGACATGAACCAACCGCGATGCTGGTCAGAACCTTCCAGATACATATCTGCCGCGTGACCGGAGAACTCCGGACGCACGTCAACCACAGACGAGTGGGTAGAACCGGAGTCGAACCATACGTCGAGCGTGTCTGGCACTTTCTCGTAGGTGTCAGCGTCGTCGCCCATGATGTCGCGTGGGTCGAGATCCCACCACGCCTGAATGCCGTCCTGCTCAACGCGTTTCGCCACGTCTTCCATCAGCTCAAGCGTGCGCGGGTGCAGTTCCTGCGTCTCTTTGTGCACGAACAGAGACATTGGCACGCCCCACGTACGCTGACGGGAGATACACCAGTCAGGACGGTTTGCGACCATTGATTCGATACGCGCCTGGCCCCAGTCCGGGATCCACTGCACGTCTTTGATCTCTTTCAGCGACTGCTCACGCAAGCCTTTCTGATCCATGCTGATGAACCACTGTGGGGTCGCACGGAAGATGATCGGCGTTTTGTGACGCCAGCAGCACGGATAGCTGTGAACCAGCTTCTCAACGTGCAAAAGCGCGCCGCTTTCACGCAGCATGTTGACGATAACGTCGTTAGCTTTGAAAACGTTCACACCGTCCAGGGTCGGATAAGTACCCGCCACATACGCGCCATCCGGTCCAACCGGGTTGGCGATTTCCAGACCGTATTTCTGGCTGATGGTGTAGTCGTCAGGACCGTGGCCACCGGCGGTGTGTACCGCACCGGTACCCGCATCCAGGGTAACGTGATCGCCCAAGATGGCCGGCACGTCGAAATCGAGGAATGGATGCTTGAAGCGCATCAGTTCCAGCTCATCCCCCTTCACGGTGCCAAGCACGGTGAAGTCGGTGATGTTCGCGCGTTTCAGCACGCTTTCAACCAGATCTTTCGCCAGGATAATTGCCTGACCTTCTACCTGCACCAGCGCATATTCAAACTCTGCTGACAGAGAGATGGCGCGGTTAGCGGGCAGGGTCCACGGCGTGGTGGTCCATATAACCAGAGAAATTGGGCCATTAACGGAAGCCACGCCAAATTTCGCCTTCACCGCATCCTCGGAGACGGCGTTGAACGCCACGTCGATGGATGGAGAGGTTTTGTCGTAGTATTCCACTTCCGCTTCAGCCAGCGCAGAACGGCAGTCTACGCACCAGTGCACAGGCTTCGCGCCTTTATGCAGGTGGCCGTTGCCGATGATTTTACCCAGCGCACGGATGATGTTGGCTTCGGTGTTGAAGTCCATGGTCAGGTACGGACGAGACCAGTCGCCCAGCACGCCCAGACGGATGAAGTCTTCACGCTGCCCATTAACCTGAGTGGCCGCATATTCACGGCATTTCGCGCGGAATTCTGCCGCGGTGAATTTCTCACCTGGCTTACCGAATTCCTGCTCAACTTTCAGTTCGATTGGCAGACCGTGGCAGTCCCAACCCGGTACGTACGGCGAGTCAAAGCCCGTCAGGCCTTTAGACTTAACGATAATGTCTTTCAGAATCTTGTTGACGGAGTGACCAATATGAATGCTGCCATTCGCATAGGGAGGGCCATCATGCAGAATGAACGTCTTTTTGCCTTTTTTCGCTGCACGGATGACACCGTAAAGGTCATCATCGGTCCAACGGGCCAGCATTCCCGGTTCGCGTTTGGCGAGGTCGCCACGCATCGGGAACCCTGTTTCCGGCAAATTCAGGGTTGATTTATAGTCACTCATCAGATTCTCGTTTCCGTCTATTTACGTTGGCATTACGCCGGGTTTGATAGCCCGAACAACTCGCGAGCCGTTAATTCATCACGCGCGATTTGCGCTTTTAATTCGTCCAGCGATGAAAATCGCTGCTCGTCGCGTATTTTTTTACGCAGTATGACGTCTATATGGCGACCATAAAGGTCCATTACAACGTCTAGCAGATGTACTTCCAGCTGCTGGCGCACGCCAGCCACCGTTGGGCGGGTGCCGATATTGGCCACGCCGGGTAATAGCTTATCGCCCAGCCCCGCCACTTCCACCGCATATACCCCTTTAACCGGGGAAACCTGACGACGCAGCGGTATATTCGCCGTCGGGAAACCAATGGTGCGCCCCAGTTCATCACCGTGAACCACGCGCCCAGAAATGCTGAAAGGATGGCCCAGCAGCGTTTGTGCAAGCTCGAGGTCATCCTCAGCCAGTGCCTGACGCACCGCGGTGCTGCTGATGCGCAGGCCGCCTTCACAAAACGTTTGGGTGCTGGTGACGTCGAAACCGAATTCCGCGCCAGCCTTCTGTAATAACAAGAAATCCCCTTCGCGACCAGCGCCGAAGCGGAAATCATCACCGACCGCCAGATACCGTACGCCCAGGCGTTTCACCAGCAGCTCGCTGATAAATTCCTGCGCCGTCAGGGCCGCGAAACGGCGGTCAAAGCGGACGCAAAGAACGTAGTCCACGCCGCTTTCGGCCAGATAACGGACCTTATCGCGCAAACGCGTCAGACGCGCCGGGGCTTTATCCGTCGCGAAAAGCTCCAGCGGCTGCGGCTCAAAAATCACCACCACAACTGGCAGGCCGCGCTCGCGCCCTTCTGCACGCAAACGCTCTAATAGCGCCTGATGCCCACGGTGCACGCCGTCGAAATTGCCAATGGTTAACACGCACCCATGCGGTGCCTGACCTTGATTATGTATGCCGCGTATCAGCTTCATGTCTGGCTCAATACAGTGAAAATCGTGAAAGTATACCTTGTCGAGCAGGCGACGTTAACCGGCGATTGCACCTCGTTTACGAAAGATGCAACGATTTCATCCACCTTGATATAAACACCACTCAAATCTGGCGTCACTGGCGATTTTTATCGCAGAAAGGCTGTATTCGGTGGGCGCAAGCTGGTAGAATCCTGCGCCATCACTACGTAACCAAGCGTTGTATTACTAACGGCGCTTATTTGCACAAATCCATTGACAAAAGAAGGCTAAGAGGGCATATTCCTCGGCCTTTGAATTGTCTATATAGATCATATTTGGGAGTTGGACCTTGGCTAATATCAAATCAGCTAAGAAGCGCGCCGTTCAGTCTGAAAAGGCCCGCAAGCACAACGCTAGCCGTCGTTCTATGATGCGTACTTTCATCAAGAAAGTATACGCAGCTGTAGAAGCAGGCGATAAAGCTGCTGCACAGAAAGCATTTAACGAAATGCAACCAATCGTGGACCGTCAGGCTGCTAAAGGTCTGATCCACAAAAACAAAGCTGCGCGTCATAAAGCCAACCTGGCTGCGCAGATCAGCAAACTGGCTTAATCGCCCGCTCGCTGAGTCTTTGTTGAAGAAAAACCCGCCTCGGCGGGTTTTTTTATATCTGCGTTTTGCCTAACGCGGCAGTTCAAACAGCGCAGAGTAGTCACGATTGCAGATTCGCTGCACCGCCGGGTGTTGGATCATGCGTTCGGCAAAGATCGCGTGATACTCCTCCATGACGTTTTCCACTCGCCCGATTTCAACGATGTTGTCATCGGCATATAAATCGTGCGCGTAGAGCGTCGGGGCGACGAAAATCGCGTTATGTGCCGCACCAAAGGCTTTCATCAGCGCCGCGTCGTCAAACTCTCCCAGCACTTCCACTTTCAGCCCCTGGGTGTTAATCCAGTTCAGCAGCTTGCGTCCGAGCATCGAACGACGCCCTGGGATCAACAACCGACGTTCCTCCAGACAAGCCGGGAACGGTTTTTCCGGCAGCGGATTCATACACCAGAAGCTGACGCTGCATTCGCCGATTTTTACCGAGAACAGCCCTTCCTGCTGCGTCGAATCAATCGGGCAATCGGAAATAATCATGTCCAGCTTGTGCTGACTGAGCTGCTCCAGCAGCATCTCGTGCGTCGATTCATAGCAGCGCAGGTGAATTTGCTCATCCTCTACCACCGCCGCGTCCAGCACGCCGCTGACCAGCCGTTTCGACAGCGCATCCGCCACGCCGACGTCGAACAACAGGTTCGACTCTTTGCGGTAGTTGATGATGTCGAGCATCTCCTGACTCAGGGTAAACATTTTATCCGCGTAGCGAAAAACCAGTTCGCCCAGTTCGCTCGGCTCAAGTCCCCTGCCCTTACGTTTAAACAGTTTGCCCTGCAAACGCTCTTCCAGCGCTTTAATCTGACCAGTGATAGTCTGCGGCGTCAGATACAGCGCTTCCGCGGCGCCCACGACCGAGCCTTCTTTGTAGACGTGCCAGAAGTAGTAGAGGTGGTTGTAGTTAATGTGCGACACGTTTTCGCTCCCTGATGGATGTCAAAAAGAGAGCCACTCAGGGCTCTCTTGTGATGTGATGTCAGACCTGGGCCTGCTCCGAGGATGTGCGCATTCTGAGTAAGCCATAGCCGACCACCGCCGACAGCACCGAACCAATCAGAATGCCGAGCTTCGCCCAGTTAATCAGCGCAGGGTCAACGTCCCCGAAAGCCAGCGAGGCAATGAATATCGACATGGTAAAACCGATACCGCACAGCACCCCGACTGCCATAATCTGCTTGAAAGTGGTGCCCGCAGGCAGCGTCGCCCATTTCATTTTCAGCGCCAGCCAACAGAACAGGCTAATACCCAACGGCTTACCAATAAACAGACCGGCAATAATGCCCAGCGGCAGCAGTGAAGTCAGACCTTCAATCGTCACGCCTTGCAGCGAAACACCGGCGTTGGCAAATGCAAACAATGGCAGGATCAGGTACGCGACCCACGGATGCAGCACATGCTCAAGCTGCACCGCCGGAGATTTGCCATTCTGCTCTTTCAGCGGAATGAAGAAACCGACAATTACGCCCGCCAGTGTGGCATGCACACCCGATTTCAATACCGCCGTCCACAGGATGACCCCGACCAGGATATAAATCCCGGTACGACGTACGCCCGTCAGGTTGAGAATAGCCAACGCCACAATGGCCGCCGCAGCGACGCCCAGTGACAGTAGCGACAGGTCGCTGGTATAAAACAGCGCGATAATGACGATAGCGCCCAGGTCATCAATGATCGCCAGCGCCATCAGGAAAATTTTCAGCGACGCCGGAACACGGCTACCGAGCAACGCCAGCACGCCGAGCGCAAAGGCTATATCAGTCGCAGCCGGAATCGCCCAGCCTTCGCGCGTAATCGGGTCCTGGAAGTTAAAGGCCAGGTACACCAGCGCCGGGACCACCATGCCGCCCAGGGCCGCAATCACCGGGAAAATCGCCTCTCGACGGCTAGCCAGCGAGCCAACAATCAACTCACGTTTGACCTCTAGTCCGATGAGCAGGAAGAACACCGCCATCAGCGCGTCGTTAATCCACAGCAGCATGTTCTTGTTGATTTCCAGCGCGCCCACTTTGAGCTGCACCGGTGTTTCCAGAAAAGAATGATACAGACCGCTGGTCGAACCCATGTTCGCCAACAGCATCGCCAGCGCGGCGGCGATGATCAAGATGATGCCCCCTGAAGCCTCATTGCTAAAAAAACGCTGAAGATGTTTCACTTTTACTCTCTCTTTTCCGTTAATACATCGATAAAACCATAATAACCACCAGGATGGCTCGTTAAAAACAGATTATCACTGCAATTTAGATCGGCATTATCGAAGTATAATGCCAGGATTAAAAAAAGCCCGGGTTGTTGAGACCCGGGCTTTAGGTTTAATGATGAGGCCAGAAGAATTATCGGGTCAAATCATCAAAGAATTTTTTCACGCCGTCGAAGAAGCTTTTGGAGCGCGGGCTGTTTTGCTCACCCGTTGGGCCACCAAAACTATCCTGCAGATCTTTCAGCAGCTGCTTCTGTTTTTCGTTCAGGCTGACCGGTGTTTCTACCACTACGCGGCACAGCAAGTCGCCCTGAGCGCCACCGCGAACGGACTTCACGCCTTTACCGCGCATACGGAACAGCTTGCCAGTCTGGGTTTCGCCAGGCACTTTCAGGTTCACACGACCGTCGAGGGTCGGAACTTCGATTTCACCGCCGAGCGCAGCCATCGCAAAGTTGATCGGCACTTCGCAGTACAGGTTATTTCCTTCGCGCTCGAAGATTGGGTGCTGTTTCACCTGCACCTGAACGTACAGATCGCCTGCTGGTGCACCGTGCTCACCCGCTTCACCTTCGCCTGTCAGACGAATACGGTCACCGGTATCGACGCCCGCCGGGATTTTAACCGACAGGGTTTTGGTCTTCTCAACGCGACCGTGACCGTGACAGCTGTTGCACGGATCTTTAATCAGTGTGCCGCGGCCCTGACAGTGCGGACAGGTCTGCTGCACGGCAAAGAAGCCCTGACGCATTTGCACCTGGCCCTGACCATGACAGGTCGGACAGGTCTGCGGTTTGGAACCGGATTTCGCGCCGCTGCCGTGGCAAACTTCACACTCTTCCAGCGTCGGAATGCGGATCTCTTTCGTCACGCCGCGAACGGCTTCTTCCAGCGTCAGATCCATGTTGTAGCGCAGGTCTGAACCACGGGATGCACGTTGGCGACCACGGCTTCCACCGAAGATATCACCAAATACATCGCCGAAGATGTCGCCGAAGTCTGCCCCGCCGCCGCCAAAGCCGCCGCCACCGAATCCACCGCCGCCCTGTTCAAAGGCTGCATGACCGTACTGATCGTACGCCGAGCGCTTCTGCGCGTCGGTCAGGATCTCATACGCTTCTTTGATTTCTTTGAATTTGGCTTCGGCTTCTTTGTCACCCTGATTACGGTCCGGGTGAAACTTCATCGCCAGGCGTTTGTAAGCCTTTTTGATTTCACGCTCTTCCGATGTTTTGGAAACGCCTAAAACCTCGTAATAGTCTCTCTTCGCCATTTCTGTTTTTCTGCCCTTAACATGCGAGCACGGGCGTGGAGTAAACTCCGACGCCCGTGCCAGTTAATTACCCTGCATCAGGGCGATTATTTTTTATCTTTAACTTCTTCGAACTCAGCGTCGACAACATCGTCATCTTTCGCGTTGTTCGCGGAAGCGTCAGCGCCGCCAGCCTGCTGCTGTGCGTGCTGCTGCTGAGCAATTTCCATCAGCTTCTGAGAAGCTTCGGCAACCGCCTGCATTTTCGCTTCGATATCCGCTTTGTCTTCGCTTTTCAGAGAGCCTTCTAGCGCAGTCAGTGCAGACTCGATAGCAGTTTTGTCGTCAGCTGGCAGCTGTTCACCGGCTTCTTCAACCTGCTTACGCGTGCTGTGCAGCAGGTGGTCGCCCTGGTTACGGGTCTGAACCAGCTCTTCGAACTTACGGTCAGACTCGGCGTTAGCTTCTGCTTCACGCACCATTTTCTGGATTTCTTCTTCGTTCAGACCGGAAGACGCTTTGATGGTGATCTTCTGCTCTTTACCGCTGTTTTTATCTTTCGCGGAAACGTGCAGGATACCATCGGCATCGATATCGAAGGTTACTTCGATCTGCGGCATGCCGCGCTGTGCCGGGCTGATACCATCCAGGTTGAACTGACCCAGAGATTTGTTATCGCCTGCACGTTTACGTTCACCCTGCAGCACATGGATGGTTACCGCAGACTGGTTGTCTTCAGCGGTAGAGAACACCTGGCTGTGCTTGGTTGGGATAGTGGTGTTTTTGTTGATGAGCGCAGTCATCACACCGCCCATGGTTTCGATACCCAGCGACAGCGGGGTAACGTCCAGCAGCAGAACGTCTTTCACTTCACCGGTCAGCACGCCGCCCTGAACCGCAGCACCAACGGCAACTGCTTCGTCCGGGTTAACGTCTTTACGCGGTTCTTTACCGAAGAACTCAGCAACTTTTTTCTGCACCATTGGCATACGGGTCTGACCGCCAACCAGGAGAACGTCCTGAATGTCGGATACGGACAGGCCAGCGTCCTGCAGTGCAACTTTCAGCGGCTCGATTGAACGGTTAACCAGGTCTTCTACCAGGCTTTCCAGTTTCGCGCGAGTCACTTTGATGTTCATGTGTTTCGGACCGGTCGCATCTGCAGTGATGTACGGCAGGTTAACGTCGGTCTGCTGTGCAGAAGAAAGCTCGATTTTCGCTTTTTCTGCTGCTTCTTTCAGACGCTGCATTGCCAGCGGGTCGTTACGCAGGTCGATGCCCTGATCTTTCTTGAACTCTTCAACGAGGTAGTTGATCAGACGGCTGTCGAAGTCTTCACCACCGAGGTGGGTATCACCGTTGGTCGCCAGTACTTCGAAGGTTTTTTCGCCATCAACTTCGTCGATTTCGATGATAGAGATATCGAAAGTACCGCCGCCCAGGTCGTATACAGCGATGGTGCGGTTACCGACTTCTTTATCCAGACCGTAAGCCAGTGCAGCTGCGGTTGGTTCGTTGATGATACGTTTTACTTCCAGACCCGCGATACGGCCAGCGTCTTTGGTTGCCTGACGCTGAGCATCGTTGAAGTATGCAGGTACGGTGATAACAGCTTCAGTTACCGGCTCACCCAGGTAATCTTCAGCGGTTTTCTTCATTTTTTTCAGCACTTCAGCAGAAATCTGCGGTGGTGCAGTTTTGGTGCCTTTCACGTCCAGCCATGCATCGCCGTTATCAGCAGCAACGATTTTGTACGGCATGATGGCTTCATCACGCTGCACTTCTTCGTCCTGGAAACGACGGCCAATCAGGCGTTTGATCGCGAACAGAGTGTTCTGCGGGTTAGTCACTGCCTGACGTTTAGCCGGCTGTCCAACCAGAGTTTCACCATCCTGGGTATAAGCAATGATCGAAGGCGTGGTGCGATCGCCTTCAGCGTTTTCCAGCACACGCGGGGTGTTGCCATCCATAATTGCTACACAAGAGTTGGTAGTACCCAGGTCGATACCAATAATTTTACCCATCTAAACGTCTCCACTAAAAATTCGATCAACATGTGATTATGAACCTGTAATAAGGGCGAAACGTGTCGTTTCAAGCGCCTTCATGCTTTTTTTTCCAGGCTCACCACTGCGGTTGCATACAAGATGGGGTCGTAACATCGGGCATCAAGGGGGAGATGCAAAAAAAAATTTTAAATTCACCCTGCTCAGATCATAGACGGAGGGCACGGCTCTGATTATTATGCCGCGCCCCGCAGCCAGAGGATCGGCGTGGGATTACGACGATTCCCCCTTTATTGATGAGTTTTTGAGGAAATATGGTTAACACTAAGTTGGCTAACCCAGCACCGCTGGGCCTGATGGGCTTCGGCATGACCACCATTCTGCTGAACCTGGCAAACAGCGGTCTTTTCCAGTTTGATACTGCCATTTTGGCGATGGGCATTTTTTACGGCGGACTGGCGCAGATTTTCGCAGGCCTGCTGGAGTTTAAGAAAGGCAACACCTTCGGTCTGACTGCATTCACCTCTTACGGTTCTTTCTGGCTGACCCTGGTCGCCATTCTGATCATGCCGAAAATGGGTCTGGCTGAACCCACTAATGCGCACTTCCTGGGAATGTATCTGGGCCTGTGGGGCGTGTTTACCCTGTTCATGTTCTTCGGCACTCTGAACGGTCCACGCATGCAGCAGTTCGTGTTCCTGAGCCTGACCGTGCTGTTTGCTCTGCTGGCTATCGGTCACCTGGCGGACAACGAAGGCATCGTAAAAATCGCGGGTTACGTCGGTCTGGTATGCGGCGCAAGCGCTATTTGGCTGGCAATGGGTGAAGTGCTGAATGAAAAATTCGGTCGCACCGTGCTGCCAATCGGTGAAAAACACTAAGTTGGTGTGCTAAAGGTTTATTGTGAAGAAGCCGGGCATCGCCCGGCTTCTTTTTTAATGCGCCGCCAACGACGCCTTTTCAGGTGCGCTGTACGTCTGCCGCAGCCAGATCCCTAATCCTAATCCAACCAGCGAAAGCGCCAGCACATACCAGGCCGGAGCCATTGGCGAGACGCTCATCAGCAACGTGACCGCAATGGGCGTCAGCCCACCAAAGACCGCGTAGGACACGTTGTATGAGAAAGAAATCCCGGTGAAGCGTACTTCAGGCGGGAACGCCCGGACCATCACATACGGCACCGCACCGACCACACCTACGCACAACCCCACCAGTCCATACAGCGCAAACAGATGCTCCGCTGAGGTACCCGCCAGGTGATAGAACGCCCAGCTCGACGCCGCCAGCAGCAGGCTACCGACGATAAAGGTCCGGCTGGCACCAAACTTATCGGCGGATAAACCCGCCAGCAGGCAGCCCACGCACAGCATAATGGTGGCAATACTGTTGGCTTGTAACGTCAACGCGGGTGCGAAACCATAATGCTTTTGCAGCCACACCGGTGACATCAGAATCACCACCACAATTCCCGCCGACAACAGCCAGGTCAGCAGCATCGAAATGACGACCGCTTTCTGATGTTTCATCACCACCGATTTCACCGGCAGCTCTTGCGCCAGCTGCTTACGCTGCTGCATTTCGAGGAAAATTGGCGTCTCCTGTAACCAGCGGCGCAAG
Organism: Scandinavium manionii; assembly: GCF_024764775.1. Classification (NCBI taxonomy): domain Bacteria; kingdom Pseudomonadati; phylum Pseudomonadota; class Gammaproteobacteria; order Enterobacterales; family Enterobacteriaceae; genus Scandinavium; species Scandinavium manionii. The sequence continues at coordinate 206,216 of NZ_JALIGC010000038.1, forward strand.
TACATCGCCACCAGGCCAAACGCTCCGCCGAGCAGGAATGGAATACGCCAGCCGCCATCGTGAATTACCTGCGGCGTCATGCTGGTGTTGATAAGCGTCGCCACCACTGAACCGAGCAAAATGCCCACCGTCAGCCCGGCGGTCAGCGTGCCGCAGGCAATGCCGATGCGCTGCGCAGGCACGTGTTCAGCAACGAAAACCCAAGCGCCCGGCACCTCTCCGCCAATGGCTGCGCCCTGAAGCACGCGCATCAGCAACAGTAACAGCGGCGCGGCAATGCCTACCGAGGCGTAAGTCGGCAGCAGGCCGATAAGCAGCGTCGGCACCGCCATCAGCAGGATACTTAGGGTAAACATCTTTTTACGCCCCACCAGGTCGCCAAAGTGGGCCATGATGATCCCGCCTAACGGGCGCGCCAGATAGCCTGCGGCAAAAATACCGAAGGTCTGCACCTGGCGTAGCCATTCCGGAACATCCGGGGGGAAGAAGAGTTCGCCGACAACCGCGGCAAAGAAGACGAAAATGATGAAATCGTAAAACTCCAGCGCGCCGCCAAGGGCGGCCAGCGTCAGCGTTTTATAATCCTGTCGGTTCAGAGGTCTTGCATGTTGTGACATAGCGGGCCATTTGTTTTATACCCGTCATACTTCAAGCTGCAGGTGCGTTGGTTGCGTCTGCTCACCCCAGTCACTTACTGAAGTAAGCTCCTGGGGATTCCCAGACTTACCGCCTTCCTGCAACTCGAACTATTTAGGGCATACAGATATTGTAAAGAAAAAATTACTATACCGTAAATCTTCGGTCAATCGATGGCCCGCGAAAGTTATACTGGAAAAGATTTATCTTTAGGAGATTGTGTCGCGGCGCGCACTTTTAGGACGAAATGCGTCGACAACCTGCGAGTCAGTTTCCACATACGGCCCCTCCAGCAACTGTACACAATACGGTACACTTGCAAAAATACCGTGCACCAACACCTTCCCGGCTTCATCTTTCACGCCTTCCAGCGTTTCCTGGATGGATTTCGGCTGGCCTGGCAGATTCAGGATTAACGCCTGTTTGCGGATAACGCCCACCTGCCGCGACAGGATTGCCGTCGGCACAAAATGCAGGCTTATCTGGCGCATCTGCTCGCCAAAACCCGGCATTTCACGGTCAGCAATCGCCAGCGTCGCGTCCGGCGTGACGTCGCGGCGCGCAGGGCCGGTTCCACCGGTGGTCAGCACCAGATGGCAGCTCATTTCATCCACCAGCTCGCACAGCGTCTGCTCGATAATGACCTGTTCGTCTGGGATCAGACGGGTTTGCAGTTCGAAAGGGGTCGTCAGTGCGCGGGCCAGCCAGGCTTCCAGTGCCGGAATGCCTTTATCCTGGTAAACGCCGCTTGAAGCGCGATCGGAGATGGAGACAAGGCCAATGCGAAGAGTGTTCATATCAATTCCGTTAAAAAATGCGGTTAAGCGGAATGATACACGCGGAAGGGAAACGGAGACAAATAACGCGAGGAAGATGTGACCGGAAGCCCGGCCACACCTGAAATGATTACAGCAGGTCGCCGATCATTTTTTCCAGTTTTTCCTGGTCGATAGCAAACTTACGGATACCGTCCGCCAGTTTGTCTACTGCCATTGGATCCTGGTTGTGCTGCCACAGGAACTGGGATTCAGTAATACGTTCTGGACGCGCTTTCACTTCACCGGTGTAAACCAGTTTACGTTCGATTGCGCCTTCCGCTTCAGCCAGCTCTTTCAGCAGTGGCGGCGCGATAGTCAGGCGGTCACAGCCAGCCAGTTCCAGGATTTCGCCCACGTTACGGAAGCTTGCACCCATCACGACAGTTTCGTAGCCGTGCTGTTTGTAGTAGCTGTAGATTTCAGACACAGAAACCACGCCTGGATCTTCTGCTGGTGCGTACTCTTTCTTGTCGGTGTTGGATTTGTACCAGTCGAGGATACGGCCAACAAACGGAGAAATCAGGAACACGCCCGCTTCTGCACAAGCACGCGCCTGAGCAAAGGAGAACAGTAGGGTCAGGTTACAGTTGATGCCTTCTTTTTCCAGCTGCTCAGCGGCACGGATGCCCTGCCAGGTGGACGCGAGTTTGATAAGGATACGGTCGTTGCTGATGCCAGCATCGTTGTACAGCTTGATCAGGTGTTTCGCTTTGGCGATAGAGCCTTCGGTGTCGTAGGACAGACGCGCATCAACTTCGGTAGAGATACGGCCAGGGATCAGTTTCAGGATCTCCAGACCGATGTTCACTGCCAGTTTATCGGTAGCGTCAACAACCTGCTGCTCGCGGTTGCTGCTCTGGCTTTTCGCCCAGGCAATCGCTTCGTCAATCAGCTTGCGGTATTCCGGGATTTGAGCAGCGCCGAGGATCAGAGAAGGGTTGGTCGTCGCATCCTGAGGCTGATACAGCTTCATTGCCGCGATGTCTCCGGTGTCAGCCACTACGGTTGTGTACTGACGCAGGGAGGTCAATTTATCCGTCATGATAGTGTTTCTCTATTAAACAGCTGTTAGGGGGATGTAACCGTTCTGACCCGATAATATCACGCCGCGTTTTCAGCGCAACCGCAGACGGTCCATGAGCGCAGAGTATGATAAACTCCTTATATTCATGGCCTATCCGATAATGGATTATCTCAAAATGGTAGCGCTTACAGTTGTCTTCGGCATCGACCAAGGAACGCCAAATGCCTGAATTCCTATCATTTATTAACGAAATACTCTGGGGCTCGGTAATGATTTACCTGCTGCTCGGCGCCGGAGTGTGGTTCACATGGCGGACGGGTTATATCCAGTTTCGCTATCTTCGCCAGTTTGGCAAAAGTCTTAAAAGCAGTCTCACCCCTCAGTCGGGCGGCCTGACCTCATTCCAGGCGCTGTGCACAAGCCTGGCAGCTCGCGTCGGCAGCGGCAACCTCGCAGGGGTCGCCATTGCGCTGACCGCAGGCGGCCCCGGTGCAGTCTTCTGGATGTGGGTTTCTGCCATCATCGGCATGGCGAGCAGCTTCGCCGAATGCTCTCTCGCGCAACTCTACAAAGAACGCGATGCCGAAGGGCAATTTCGCGGCGGCCCGGCATGGTATATGTCCCGCGGGCTTGGTATGCGCTGGATGGGCGTCATGTTCTCGGCGTTTCTGCTGCTGGCATATGGCCTGATTTTCAATACCGTCCAGGCGAACTCCGTCGCTAATGCCATGCATTATGCGTTTCATTTTCCGGAATTTATGACCGGTTTGATCCTGATGGTTTGCACCCTGGTGACGGTGATGCGCGGCCTGCGCGGCGTAGCGAAATTGATGCAGTGGCTGGTGCCGGTGATGGCGTTGATATGGGTCGCCACCAGCGTGATCATCAGCCTCTGGCACTTCACTGAAATTCCCAAAGTGTTTGAAACCATCATCCGCAGCGCGTTCGGCTGGCAGGAAGCCGCCGCCGGTGCTGTGGGTTACACCATCAGCCAGGCGATAACCAGCGGCTTCCAGCGCGGTATGTTCTCTAACGAAGCCGGAATGGGCTCCACGCCCAACGCTGCGGCGGCAGCCGCTTCATGGCCTCCGCACCCTGCGGCGCAAGGCATCGTTCAAATGATTGGCGTGCTGGTTGATACGCTGGTGATTTGTACCGCCACGGCAATGATTGTGCTACTAGCCGGGAATACCACCTCTCAAAGCTCACTGGACGGAATCCAGCGGGTGCAAAACGCCGTGGCCTCTTTCGCCGGCGGCTGGGGCTCTGGGTTTGTGGCGGGGATCGTGCTGCTGTTCTCCTTCAGCTCAATCGTGGCCAACTACATCTACGCTGAAAATAATCTGATTTACCTGAAGATGAATAGCCCGCTTAACGTCTGGCTGCTCCGCGGAATCACCCTGATGATGGTGATGCTGGGCACGATGCTGAGCCTGCCGGTTGTCTGGCAGCTCGCCGATATCATCATGGCGCTGATGGCTATCACCAACCTGACCGCCATTATGCTGCTCTCCCCGGTGGTGAAGATTATCGCCAGCGATTATCTGCGTCAGCGCAAAATGGGTGTGAAACCAGTGTTCGACCCGGCACGTTATCCGGACATTGAACAGCAGCTGGCGCCAGGAAGCTGGGATGATGTGCCTCGCCAATAGCAGCTATCGATCCTTTCTCGGGCGTTTTTTGCTAAAGTCACGGAAAAATGCCCGCAAGGACTGATTATGCTGATTCTGATTTCACCTGCTAAAACGCTCGATTACCAAAGCGACCTGCCAACGGCGCGTTACACCCATCCGGAACTGCTGGACTATTCCCAGCAGCTGATTAGCGTAGCGCGCAAGCTGTCTGCGCCGCAAATTGGCAAACTGATGAGCATCAGCGATAAGCTTGCCGACCTCAACGCCACACGTTTTCACGACTGGCACCCGGATTTCACCCCACAAAATGCGCGCCCGGCTATCCTCGCGTTTAAAGGCGACGTTTACACCGGACTACAGGCGGAAGAGTTCAGCGAAGCCGATTTTGATTTCGCCCAGCAGCATCTGCGGATGCTTTCCGGTCTGTACGGCGTGCTGCGTCCACTGGATTTGATGCAGCCGTATCGTCTGGAAATGGGCATTCGTCTCGAAAACGCCAAAGGCAAAGATCTGTACCATTTCTGGGGTGAGATTATCACCAACAAACTCAATGAAGCGCTGAAGGCCCAGGGTGACGACACCGTTATCAATCTGGCCTCAGACGAATACTTCAGAGCGGTGAAACCGAAAGTGTTGCAGGGCACGATTATCAAGCCGGTGTTCCTGGATGAGAAAAACGGCAAATTTAAAGTTATCAGCTTCTACGCCAAAAAAGCGCGCGGGCTGATGAGCCGTTACATCATTGAAAACCGCCTGACGAAGCCAGAACAGCTGAAAGAGTTTGATAGCGAAGGGTATTTCTTTGACGAAGCCGCGTCGGGTGACGGCGAACTGGTGTTTAAACGGCACGAACAGTAAAACAAAACGCCAGCGCAATGCTGGCGTTTTGTTTAGTGGTGTTTGTACTGACCATAGTGATTGCCGTTATCGTGATGCTCTTTACCGTGATGGTCGTCGTGATGATCGTTGTGGTGATCATCATGATGCGGCTCATGACGTGCGCGCCAGTGATTGTTGTAACGCTCGTAGTGATGATCCCACCAGTCATGGTCGCGCCAGTTGCCGCCATCCCAGTAGTTACCGCGGTTATCCTGATCGCCAATCTGCAGTTTCACCGCAGGAACCAGCGTGATTTCAGAAGCATGTACTACCGCCGGAGCCACCAGCATCATAGAAAGTGCCAAAATTACAGGTTTTAACGTAGACATAGGTTACTCCATTCACATCATTGCCCGTTTCGGGTCGATGGAGTGAGATTACCTCTCCAGAAGCGGACTTGTTATTCTCCGCAATCCTAATCTCTAAGTACCCGCATTTATTGGGAATTCGTCCTTAATCCCTACTTATTGCCTCCCTATTTTCTCCACATTTGCCCATAAAAAAACCGGGGCGCGAAACGCCGACCCGGCTTTATGTCAGTTCAGGCTAAAGTTATGCTTTTGTCATCATCAACTTACGTAATTCTGCGAAGTCAGCAGGCAGATGATGCGACAGCAGAGGCAGGTCAGCGCGATCCGCCAGCTCTTTAGGCAGCGGCAGCTCAGTTTCAAGGATCGCTTCTACGCTTTCCTTGAATTTCGCCGGGTGTGCGGTGCCAAGGAACAGGCCATACTCACCTGGGTTGAGACGATCGCGCAGCGCACGGTAGGCCACCGCCGCGTGCGGCTCCGAGGTGTAACCTAAAGTCTGCAGCTCGCGCATGGTCCCTTTGGTGGTCTCATCGTCGATAGCCGCATAGCCCAGCTCGTTCAGACGCCATACTTTGCGACGGAACAGCTCTTCCACGCGCGGCCAGTTATTCGGCTGGCTGACGTCCATTGCGTTAGACAGCGTCGCCTGCGTTGGCTTAGGTGCCCAGCTACCATCCTGCAGGAAGCGCGGCACAGTGTCATTGGCATTGGTCGCGGCAATAAAGCGTTTCACCGGCAGGCCCAGCGATTTCGCCAGCAGGCCCGCGGTCAAATCACCAAAGTTACCGCTTGGAACGGAAATCACCAGCTGATTGCGGGCTTCCTGCGGCAGCTGCGCTACCGCTTCGAAGTAGTAGCAAATCTGCGCCAGCAGGCGGCTGATGTTAATCGAGTTGGCGGAATTCAGGCCCAGCGCCACTTTCAGCTCTTCATCATCAAACGCCTGTTTCACCAACGCCTGGCAGGCGTCAAAGTCGCCGTCGATAGCCACAGTTTCAATGTTACCGCCGAGGGTGCAGAACAGTTTTTCCTGCAATGGGCTGATTTTGCCGTTCGGATAGAGGATGACCACGCGCACATTTTTCAGACCGTAAAACGCATGTGCAACCGCAGCGCCGGTATCGCCGGAAGTCGCGGTCAAAATGGTGACGGGCTTATCGCCGCTGATGTGCGTCAGCATTTGCGCCATAAAGCGGCCGCCAAAATCTTTAAACGCCAGAGTCGGCCCGTGGAAAAGCTCCAGGCAGCCAACGTCTTCCTGCACCTGTTTCACCGGTGCCGGGAAAGCAAACGCCGCGCGAATGCGAGATTCCAGCTCCTGAGGCGCGATTTCATCGCCGATAAACGCCGACAGAATTTTGGCGCTGCGGGTGACGAAATCCAGCTTCAGCATCTCGTCGATTTCGGTCAGGCTGAATTCCGGCAGATCATGCGGAAAGAACAGCCCCTGATTTTTGCCCAACCCTTGCGTCACGGCCTGCGCGAAGCTGACCTGCTCATTATGATCTTTTAAGTTATACAGTTTCATCGGTTATCCCACTACGCGAGCGCCCGCCGTGTCCAGCCGGCAAATATGAACGAAGCCTTCCTGATTTTGCAGATAGTGTTTACTGAGCCAGTCTGCGACTCGTTGTGCGGTTTCCGGGTTATCGCACAGGGCGAACATCGTCGGGCCGGAGCCTGAAATCCCGCTGGCCAGCGCACCAATTTCCGCCACCGCCTGACGCGCTTCGCCAAAGCCTGGCAGCAGCTTGGTGCGATACGGTTCCGCAATGACGTCTTTCATCAGTTTCGCCGCAAGCTCGGGCTGGCGGCTGTAACAGGCGTGAATAAAGCCCGCCAGATGGCGGCCGTGCGCGATGCAATCCTGACGGCGATACTGCGCCGGTAAAATCGCTCGCGCTTCAGCGGTTGACACCTTAATGCCCGGATACGCCAGCACCCACAGCCATTCGTCGAAGGCCGGGATTTGCTGGCTGATGATGCCGTTTTCTTCCAGCATCAGCTGGATGCCGCCGAGGAAACACGGTGCGACGTTATCATAATGCACGCTGCCGGAGATCCGTCCTTCCAGCTCACCCATCAGCGCCAGCATTTTGCCATCGTTGAGCGGCTTGCCGCAGAATTCATTCATCGCCACCAGGGCTGCAACCACGGAGCAGGCGCTGGAGCCAAGGCCAGAACCAATCGGCATGTTCTTCTCAAGGGTCATCGCGACGGGAACGGTTTTGCCAATTTCCTGGCAGAAGCGTTCCCAGCACTGATAAACGATATTTTCCCGCGGCTCCGGCGGCAGTTTGCTGGCATAATGGCCGACATTTTTCAGGCTGAAAGTCTCAGCCGCGACGACTTCCACGTTATCGCCCAACAGCGTGCCGTCAACCGGCGCGACCGCCGCGCCAAGCACATCAAATCCAACGCTCATATTGGCGCTGGACGCCGGGGCATAGACCTTAACCATCTTAAACTCCTAACTTCCAGGACAGGGTGCGCAGCAAGTCGGCAAATACCCCGGCCGCAGTAACGTCGTTGCCCGCGCCATAACCACGCAGGACCAGTGGCAGCGGCTGATAATAGTGGCTGTAGAAGGCCAGCGCGTTCTCGCCGTTTTTCACTTTGTACAACGGATCGTTTCCGTCCACTTCAGCAATTTTCACGCGACACACGCCATCGTCCTCGATATTACCGACGTAGCGCAGCACTTTGCCTTCATCCCGGGCCTGTGCGATACGCGCCGCGAACTCGTCATCGAGCTGCGGCAGTCGCGCCATAAAGCTCTCGGTGTCGCCGCTGTCATCGAAGTGATCCGGCAGTACGGATTCGACCACAATATCACTCAGTTCCAGATGGCGTCCGGTTTCACGGGCAAGGATCAGCAGCTTGCGCGCCACGTCCATTCCAGAGAGATCGTCACGCGGATCAGGTTCGGTGTAGCCCATTTCGCGGGCGATAGTGGTCGCCTGCGACAGGCTCATGCCTTCGTCCAGCTTCCCAAAAATGAACGACAGTGAACCTGACAGAATACCGGAGAATTTTTGCAGCTCATCACCGGCATTCAACAGATTTTGCAGGTTCTCAATGACTGGCAAACCCGCGCCAACGTTGGTGTCGTACAGGAATTTGCGACGTGAACCTGCAGCCGCCTGACGCAACTCGTGATAGTAGTTCATCGACGAAGTGTTCGCCTTCTTATTTGGCGTCACGACGTGGAAACCTTCGCGCAGGAAGTCGGCGTACTGATCGGCCACCGCCTGGTTGGAAGTACAGTCCACAATCACCGGGTTCAGCAGGTGATACTCTTTCGCCAGACGGATCAGGCGACCGAGATTGAAGGGCTCTTTGGCTTCGGCCAGTTCACTTTTCCAGTCTTCCAGATTCAGTCCATGCACATTGGTCAGCAGCGCGCGGGAATTCGCTACGCCGCACACGCGCAGGTCAATGTGCTTATTCTTGAGCCAGGTCTGCTGGCGTTTGAGCTGCTCCAGCAATGCACCGCCTACGCCGCCCACGCCAATCACAAACACTTCAATCACCTGATCGGTATTGAACAGCATCTGATGCGTGACGCGCACGCCGGTGGTGGCATCGTCGTTGTTCACCACGACGGAAATTGAACGCTCAGACGAACCCTGAGCAATCGCCACGATGTTGATATTGGCGCGAGCCAGAGCCGCAAAGAATTTGGCGGAGATACCGCGCAGAGTGCGCATCCCGTCGCCGACGACGGAGATGATCGCCAGGCGCTCCATGATCGACAGCGGCTCCAGCAGGCCCTCTTTCAGCTCCAGATAGAATTCATCTTCCATCGCCCGCTTCGCGCGGCCGCAGTCAATTTGTGGTACGCAGAAGCTGATGCTGTATTCAGAAGACGACTGGGTTATCAGTACGACGGAAATACCGGCGCGGGACATGGTGGCAAACACGCGCGCCGCCATGCCGACCATGCCTTTCATGCCAGGACCGGAGACGTTAAACATCGCCATGTTGTTGAGGTTGGAAATCCCCTTCACCGCCAGGCCATCTTCGTTATGACTGGCACCGATTAACGTGCCCGGCGCCTGTGGGTTACCGGTATTTTTAATCAGGCAGGGGATCTGAAACTGTGCGATCGGCGCGATGGTACGCGGGTGCAGCACTTTGGCACCGAAATAAGAAAGCTCCATCGCTTCCTGATACGACATCGATTTCAGCAGGCGAGCGTCCGGTACCTGACGCGGATCGCAGGTGTAGACCCCGTCGACGTCGGTCCAGATTTCACAACAGTCGGCGCGCAGGCATGCGGCCAGTACTGCGGCGGAGTAGTCGGAGCCGTTACGGCCCAACACCACCAATTCGCCCTTGTCATTGCCCGCGGTAAAGCCCGCCATCAGCACCATGTGGTCTGACGGGATTTGGCTTGCGGCAATGCGGCGGGTGGATTCGGCGATATCGACGGTGGATTCAAGATAGTGACCAACGGCCAGTAATTTTTCGACCGGGTCGATGACGCTGACCTTGTGACCACGCGCTTCGAGCAGGCCCGCCATGATCGCAATCGACAGTTTTTCGCCGCGGCAAATCAGGGATGCGTTGACGCCGTCCGGGCACTGACCAAGCAGGCTGACGCCATGAAGGACATGCTTAATGTGTGCGAATTCTTGTTCAACAAACGCGTTGAGCTGAGAGAGGGGAAAACCAGGCTGGATATCGGCAAGGCCCTGAAGCAGTTCGGCAAAAATACGTTCGGCATCGGCAATATTTGGAAGTGCATCCTGACCGCCGATGGTTTTCTCAATCATCGCGACCAGATGGTTGGTGATTTTGGCCGGGGCAGAGAGCACGGTTGCTACCTGCCCCTGCCTGGCATTGCTTTCCAGAATATCGGCAACACGCAGAAAACGTTCTGCATTTGCCACTGATGTACCGCCGAACTTCAAGACTCGCATGGTTTTTTACCTCTTGATCTTTGGTCGAAAAAAAAGCCCGCACTGTTCAGGTGCGGGCTTTTTTCTGTTTTTCCTGTACGCGTCAGCCCGCACCGATACCTGTGGTAATGGTGGTGGTAATAATTGTTGTCATGCGGCTGATGCGAATCATGGATGTTGTGTGCTCTGTCATTTTAATTGTCTGTCGTCTGCCTCTATTGGTTAAAGTATTGGCCCTGGTATGTCAACGAATTTTTACATTCGCCCCTATTTGTCACACCATTAGCCTGCGCCAGAAAAATATCGATCTTCGTCACGCATTACCTGGTAAAAAAGCCTATGGTAGAGCATTAACCCATAACAAAAACTTACAACAGCACTTTAATCGGCAATATTTTTTTCGATATCATGCAGTAATCGATGCAACATTGCGGTGTCTCGCTGCCCGAGAAGGCCAATTCGCTGCTGAAGCCAGTCAGCCAGTTTGACGTCATCCGCGACCTGTAATTTGCTCAGTAACGACATTGCCCGCGCACGTAACGCCTGAAGTTGGTTTTCGTTATTTTCAGCAACAGGAGGCGTCGGCATTTGTGTTAACGCCGAAAGCTGATAGCAGAACACCATCACTGCCTGGCCGAGATTCAACGACGGGTAATCTGCAACCATCGGTACGCCGGTGAGGATATCAGCCAGTGCCAGTTCATCGTTGGTCAGCCCGGAATCTTCGCGGCCAAACACCAGCGCCGCGTGGCCCATCCACTGTGATTTTTCCTGGAGGATAGGCACCAGCTCCTGGGGCGCGGCGTAATAGTGGAAGCGAGCGCGACTGCGGGCGGTGGTCGCAATGGTAAAATCAACATCGTGGAGTGCGTCAGCAAGCGTCGGAAAGGTTTGAATATTTTCAAGTATCTCACCTGACCCGTGTGCGACCCACTTTGCCGCAGGCTCCAGGTGCGCCTGACTGTCGACAATTCGCATTTCTGTGAATCCCATGGTCTTCATTGCCCGGGCCGCAGCGCCGATATTTTCGGCTCTTGCTGGTGAAACCAGCACTATTGATAAGCGCATGTAGTCTTCTCTTTTTTGCTCTGTCACAACCACAATGTGATGCACATCATCATATTGCGCGTCGCGAATTTACTTAATTGCAACAAAAAACGCTGAAAGGGTGTTTCTTAACACATCAACAAGGCTAAACTATTACCCAAGAATCACCCCATAGGACATGTTAACAGAACCTCGATATCCTTATGTTCTACTAGGGTATTTCAAACTGGTTTATGGCACATCTTTTGGATTCATTTTGCTAATCAGTTCATTCTTGCAATTACATTGATTGTTGAAAAATTGTGACAAACGCTAGCATTTAGATGCAAGGATTTCACAAGACTGTTAACGTGCTACAATTGAACTTGATATATGTCAACGAAGCGTAGTTTTATTGGGTGTCAGTCATCTCTGAGCCTGTTATGTTGCTGTTAAAATGGTTAGGATGACAGCCGTTTTTGACACTGTCGGGTCCAGAGGGAAAGTACCCACGGCCAAGCTAATGATGTTGTTGACGTTGATGGAAAGTGCATCAAGAACGCAATTACGTACTTTAGTCATGTTATGCCGGTCATGTTAATTTTCGACATGCATCAGGCGGGTCAGGGACTTTTGTACTTCCTGTTTCGATTTTAGTTGGCAATTTAGGTAGCAAACATGCAGACCCCGCACATTCTTATCGTTGAAGACGAGTTGGTAACACGCAACACGTTAAAAAGTATTTTCGAAGCAGAAGGTTACGATGTGTTCGAAGCCACCGATGGCGCGGAAATGCATCAGATCCTATCTGAAAATGATGTCAACCTGGTCATCATGGATATCAACCTGCCGGGCAAAAATGGCCTGCTGTTGGCACGTGAGCTGCGCGAGCAAGCTAACGTCGCTCTGATGTTCCTGACCGGACGTGACAACGAAGTGGATAAAATCCTCGGCCTGGAAATCGGCGCTGACGATTACATCACCAAACCGTTCAACCCTCGTGAACTGACTATCCGTGCGCGCAACCTCCTCTCCCGTACCATGAATCTGGGTACTGTGAGCGAAGAACGCCGCAGCGTGGAAAGCTACAAGTTCAACGGCTGGGAACTGGATATCAACAGCCGCTCACTGGTCAGCCCGAACGGCGAACAGTATAAGCTGCCGCGCAGTGAATTCCGCGCGATGCTGCACTTCTGCGAAAACCCGGGCAAGATCCAATCCCGTGCAGAACTGTTGAAGAAGATGACCGGCCGTGAGCTGAAGCCACACGACCGTACGGTTGACGTGACAATCCGTCGCATCCGTAAACACTTTGAATCTACGCCGGATACCCCGGAAATCATCGCGACTATCCACGGCGAAGGTTACCGTTTCTGCGGCGAGCTGCAGGAATAATCGGTTTCTCTGTGCATAAAAAAACGGCGCTTTCGCGCCGTTTTTTTTTCGCCTGTTATTCCTTCCAGGGCATGATCGGCACCGCGCTTATCGCATTTTTCGGTGAACCGTCGACCACTTTGTCGGAATAGGTCAGATAGATCAGCGCATTACGTTTAGCATCATAGAAACGCACGACTTGAAGTTTCTTGAAGACCAGAGAAGTCCGCTTCTGGAACACGACCTCTCCTTCCGTTTTGCCCTTCTTAATCTTGTCGCTGACCTCAATTGGCCCAACCTGCTGGCAAGAGATAGCCGCGTCGGAGGTATCTTCCGCAAGCCCCAGCCCGCCTTTAATGCCACCGGTTTTAGCGCGGCTGATATAGCAGGTCACGTTCTTCACATCCGGGTCATCAAAGGCCTCAACGACAATCTTATGGTCCGGGCCAAACATCTTGAAGACGGTATCGACGGAACCCACTTGCTCCGCATGCGCGGCGCTGCAGGCCAACGCCAGCAGACATCCTGTAATTAACTGCTTGTATTTCATATTGTTACCATTTTTGAAAAAGTCATTCGTTTTTATGCCCTTGCGCAGAAGAAAATATTTATAGATCACAGCCTTACAAAAATCATGCCTATTTAGTAACTTTTATCGCACTTTAGAGCAAAAAAAACACTGAATGCTAAAACATCAAAAAATGCTATTATCCGCTACCCTAGTTACAGGCACCTGCGAAAGGATGAGGACATTATATGGATCAAGCTGGGATAATACGCGATCTTCTTAGCTGGCTTGAAGGGCATCTCGACCAATCTTTGTCACTGGATAACGTTGCAGCAAAAGCGGGCTACTCCAAATGGCATTTACAAAGGATGTTCAAAGATGTCACTGGCCATGCTATCGGCGCCTATATTCGTGCTCGTCGCCTGTCGAAATCTGCTGTGGCTCTGCGCCTGACCGCGCGCCCGATTCTGGATATTGCTCTGCAGTACCGTTTCGATTCTCAGCAGACCTTTACCCGCGCGTTCAAGAAACAGTTTAGCCTGACGCCAGCGCTTTATCGCCGCTCGCCGGACTGGAGTTCGTTCGGTATGCGTCCACCGCTGCGCCTGGGTGAATTTACGATGCCGAAGTTTGAATTCATCGCCATGCCGGACACACACCTGGTCGGTATCACCCAGAGCTATACCTGTAAGCTGGAAGAGATTTCTGCATTCCGCCAGCAGATGCGTGGCCAGTTCTGGCGCGATTTCCTCGGCAATTCGCCGTCGCTCCCGCCGATGCTTTACGGTCTGCATGAACCGCGTCCGAGCCTTGAACGAGACGATGAGCAGGAAGTGCTGTACACCACGGCGCTGACGCCTGAAATGGCCAACGGCCATCTGCAGGATGCGCATCCGGTGAAACTGGAAGGGGGTGAATACGTGATGTTCACCTACGAAGGGCTGGGAAGCGGATTGCAGGAATTTGTACTGACCGTTTATGGCACCTGCATGCCGATGCTCGGCCTGACCCGTCGTAAGGGCCAGGACATCGAACGATTCTTCCCGCAGAAAGATGCGATGAATCAGGAACCGCCTATCCAGCTACGCTGCGAGTACCTGATTCCGATTCGCCGCTAGCGCTGCAATTCATCCAAGGCAGGGGCGTCCAGATGTGTGACGTCACCTGCGGTTTCAACAATCCAGCCGGGTGCCAGCCACGGGCTTTGCTGGTAATCCACGCGAGAGATTGAGCAGTTCCGCAAACGCAGACGGCGTTCGGCATAGGCCGGCAATCCGAGAATAGTACTCACCAGACACCCAAGCGCCATGCCATGACTCACCAACAACGGGCGGCTGCCATTTGGCAGTTCAAGGCAATCCTGCAGCGCCGCATTCATACGATCGCCCAGCTCCTGCATAGACTCCCCTTCCGGGATACGTCCGTTGGCCGTGCCATTCACCAGCGTACGACGCCAGCCTTCTTCTTCCTCAGTCAGTGAGTCGATCAGACGGCGTTCGAGCACGCCCATATCGAGTTCACGTAACCGCGGATCGTAGGTGACGCTGCAACCACAGGCTTCCGCGATTAACTCAGCGGTACGGCGCGTGCGGCCCAGATCGCTGGAGATGATATGCGTGATGCCGAGCGTTTTGACACGCTCACCTACCTGACGGGCCTGCTGCTCACCTTTTTCAGTGAGCGGACTGTCGGACTGGCCCTGAATACGTCGCTCGGCGTTCCACTGCGTTTCACCGTGGCGAACAAGGTATACCTGTAACATGCTAATTTTCCGTTATACTGCGATGATGTTTTTTTCGTAAGTGTACTGATTATGCACAAGGTTGTCTCAGCTACCACCAATCCCGCCAAAATTCAGGCTATTCTGCAGGCTTTTAATGAGATCTTCGGCGAAGGATCCTGCCATATTGACGCCGTTTCCGTCGAGAGCGGCGTGCCAGAACAACCCCTCGGGAATGAGGAAACGCGTGCTGGCGCACGAAATCGCGTGGAAAATGCCCGCCTTGTCCGACCAGATGCTGACTTTTGGGTGGCGATTGAAGCGGGTATCGACGAAGGCAGCACCTTCAGTTGGGTCGTGATTGAAACGCGCGAACAGCGCGGTGAAGCCCGTTCGGCCACCCTGCCACTGCCCGCAGTAATCCTCGAGCGCGTTCGTGCAGGCGATGCCCTCGGACCGGTGATGTCACACTATACCGGTATCGATGAGATTGGCCGTAAAGAAGGGGCGATTGGCGTGTTTACTGCGGGCAAACTGACCCGCAGCAGTGTCTATCATCAGGCAGTGATTCTGGCACTCAGTCCTTTTCACAACGCCGTTTATCGGTGAGTTTCCGGCAGCGTCTGTTCCAGCCACTGACGCAGTTCAGCAGGCGCTGATTTCAGGCTGTTCGAGCCGCGGGTAATGGTTGCGATGCCCGCGCCCAGTTCGCTTTTCAGCTCACGCTGGCTCATCTCACCGCGCAGTAACTCTTCGATAATTCGCACCCGCGTGCCCAGCGCTTCACGCTCGTCCGGCGTCATCATCAAATTCAAAAGCGGCAGATCCAGGTCAGCGGCAAAAGCCTGACGCATCAGTTCCACAAAGCGCAGCCACTCCTGGTGGCGCTGTTCCGCGTTTGCGGCTGAGTAAGGGGATTGTTGGGTCATGTTACGCCACCATGTTGGGGCGGATGGCACAAGGCCATCCGCCGAATGTACTCTTTAGCGAGTACAAGCATAACATACTCTCAGCGGATCAGTAACGCTGCTTCCATTCGTCATCGGTGAGGATCTGCGGTTTCTCGCCCATGAAATAGCGATAGTAGGCATCATACGCCAGCACGTTCTTCACATAGCCGCGCGTTTCAGAGAACGGAATGCTCTCGACAAACGCCGCCGCGTTGATGCGCCCTGCACTGTTGCCCTGCCATGTTCTGACCCGGCCAGGACCCGCGTTATACGCCGCCGACGCATAGATGCGGTTGTTGCCAAACTGCTGATAAACGTATTGCAGATAGTGAGTGCCGATGTTGATGTTGGTCTCCGGGTCTAACAGCTGGCTGGCGCTGTTATAGCCCGGAATCGAGAACATCTTCACCGTATGCGTTGCGGTGCCCGGCATGATTTGCATCAGCCCGGTAGCGCCAACCGGTGAACGAACTTTCGGGTTCCAGGCACTTTCCTGACGAGCAATCGCCATCGCATAGCTTTTGGAGATGTCTTTATCGCCGGTGTAGCGCACGAACAAATCTTTGTACGCCAGCGGGAAACGCTCTTTGAGGTTATCCCACAGCTTCCCAGAAATCGTCGCCTGCACGCTGAGATCCCACCAGTCCTGGTCGAAAGCGTATTTCGCCAGCTGCCCTTGTTCGGTACGGGTGCGGCTACTCACCAGATTCGCCCATTCGCTGCGCGCGGTGTTATCCAGATTCCAGTACATCAGCTCCCGCACACGGGCCATTTCTGGGCTATTGACCAACAGCGGAGCCACTGTGCCTTCCGGTTTTTCGACGCGAATCGAGTAATCTTCACCCAGACGCTGCGCCGCCACCATCGGATAGAAACCGCGCTGCTGCATCAGGGAATGCAGAATATCTTTCGCTTCCTGCTCACGACCGCGATCCATCAACAGGTCAGCCTGCCAGTAGCGCCATTCGTCTTTATCTTTGGCTTCCATCGGCAAACGCGCCAGCCAGGTGTTCAGCCCGCGACGGTCGCCATTGCCAATCGCCATCCGCACGCGACGCTCGACCAGCGAGGTCGATTCAGAACGCATGATGGCGTCATCACGCCATTGCGCCTGCTCAGCCGTGATGTCGTTGCCCATCAAACGCCAAGCGACGATATCGCGCAGATCCTGCGTCTGACTCTCATTGAGTTTCTGCGCCTCAACCAGTTGCGGGATCAGCAGGCGCGCATTTTCTACATCCTGACGCGCGACGCTGGTGAACGCCACCGCCGCCATCTTGCGGGTGAAATCAGTCGCACCGGTGCTTTGCGCGAAGCTCAGCACGCTGTTTGGGTTGTTCGCCAGGCTTATCACCGCGGCGGAAATAGTCTGGTAATCCGTCGGCATTTGATTGGCAAGGGAGGTAACCAGACGGGTATTTCCGGCCTGCATCGCCAGGCGAATGCGTTCCAGATACGCCAGAGGATCCTGAGTCCCGGACGCACGCCAGGCGCTGAATAAAGGATCGCAGGCGTTAGG
Organism: Scandinavium manionii; assembly: GCF_024764775.1. Taxonomy (NCBI): domain Bacteria; kingdom Pseudomonadati; phylum Pseudomonadota; class Gammaproteobacteria; order Enterobacterales; family Enterobacteriaceae; genus Scandinavium; species Scandinavium manionii. The sequence goes on from NZ_JALIGC010000038.1 coordinate 223,519, forward strand.
CTGGCTCTTACCCGTCAACCACAGTGTTTTTGCACCATCCCAGGCTTCCTGAGTCTGGCCCACGTTATATTTTGCGTAGTAGTAGTTACATTGCGCTTCGGTGGTACCGGGTTTATCAGGGCTGAACGCCAGCAGGCCACGCCAGTCTTCACGGCGTGCCAGCTCATTCACAAAGCGGTTTTTCAGGGTCCTCGCGGACGGCAGCGTCGGATTGGCCTGCACGAACTGGGTCACACTGACCGCCGGTTCGTTCATCAGGTCGTCAGTCAGCTGACGATATTCGAGATAGGGATAGAGTGGATAGTCTTTCAGGGTCGGCATCAGTTGATCAACAACATCCATCTGATGGTTATCCCACGCCTGTCTAATCTGAGAGTAACGACTGCGTTGTTCATCCAGTGAATCAGCGTGAACCGCATTGCTGACCGTAAGCAGACAGACGCCAGCAGCCAGAAGACGCCACGTCATGGGTGTAGCTTTTTCCACATGCGCTCCTTAGAAAATTGTGTCAATGCAGCATCATGCCGCGTAAAAAAGCCGTATCCGGTCATTATCCTTGTGTTTCGGATCCTCTCTTTATGCTAACCAGACAACAGGGATTGCGCCACGTTATGAACACTTTTTTACCTTTACTGTTATCACGATCGCCTGGCTGGGATTAGCGTGGGAAAAAGGCTACACTTCGCCTTTGACTCCTTATCATCAAAATAAAAGAGGCGAAGTCCAACGTGGCTCAATTCGTTTATACCATGCATCGCGTCGGTAAAGTGGTCCCGCCGAAGCGTCATATTCTGAAAAACATCTCCCTGAGTTTCTTCCCTGGCGCAAAAATCGGTGTACTGGGCCTGAACGGTGCCGGTAAATCCACCCTGTTGCGCATCATGGCCGGTATCGATACCGACATTGAAGGCGAAGCACGTCCGCAGCCAGGGACCAAAATTGGTTACCTGCCGCAGGAGCCGAAACTCAACCCGGAACAAACGGTTCGCGAATCCGTTGAAGAAGCCGTTTCTGAAGTGGTTAATGCCCTGAAAGGCCTCGACGAAGTCTATGCGAAGTATGCCGAACCGGATGCCGATTTCGACAAGCTGGCAGCTCAGCAGGGCAAGTTCGAAGAAATCATTCAGGCGCACGACGGTCACAACCTGAACGTGCAGCTTGAGCGCGCCGCAGATGCGCTGCGTCTGCCAGACTGGGATGCGAAAATCGAAAACCTGTCCGGTGGTGAGCGCCGCCGCGTGGCCCTGTGCCGCCTGCTGCTGGAAAAACCAGACATGCTGCTGCTCGACGAACCGACTAACCACCTGGACGCCGAGTCCGTGGCCTGGCTGGAACGCTTCCTGCACGACTTCGAAGGCACTGTGGTGGCAATCACCCACGACCGTTACTTCCTCGACAACGTGGCGGGCTGGATCCTCGAACTGGACCGTGGCGAAGGCATTCCATGGGAAGGCAACTACTCTTCCTGGCTTGAGCAGAAAGATCAGCGTCTGGCGCAGGAAGCGTCTTCAGAAGCCGCTCGTCGCAAATCCATCGAAAAAGAGCTGGAATGGGTACGTCAGGGCGCGAAAGGCCGTCAGTCTAAAGGCAAAGCCCGTCTGGCACGCTTTGAAGAGCTCAACAATACCGAATACCAGAAACGTAACGAAACCAACGAACTGTTTATTCCACCTGGAGCACGTCTGGGGGATAAAGTGGTGGAAGTCAGCAACTTGCGTAAATCCTACGGCGAGCGTCTGCTGATTGATGATCTGACCTTCTCCGTGCCGAAAGGCGCGATTGTCGGCATCATCGGCCCGAACGGCGCGGGTAAATCTACCCTGTTCCGTATGATGTCAGGCCAGGAACAGCCGGACAGCGGCAGCATCACCCTGGGTGAAACGGTCAAACTGGCGTCCGTTGACCAGTTCCGTGACGCCATGGATAACAGCAAAACCGTGTGGGAAGAAGTGTCTGGCGGCCTGGATATCATGAAGGTCGGTAACACCGAAATGCCAAGCCGCGCCTATGTGGGTCGTTTTAACTTCAAGGGCACCGACCAGGGCAAACGCGTTGGCGAACTGTCCGGTGGTGAGCGTGGTCGTCTGCATCTGGCAAAACTGCTGCAGGTGGGCGGGAACGTGCTGCTGCTCGATGAACCTACCAACGACCTGGATATCGAAACCCTACGCGCGCTGGAAAACGCCCTGCTGGAGTTCCCGGGCTGCGCAATGGTTATTTCCCACGACCGTTGGTTCCTCGACCGTATCGCCACCCACATTCTGGATTACCAGGATGAAGGTAAAGTGGAGTTCTTCGAAGGTAACTTTACCGAGTACGAAGAGTACAAGAAACGCACCCTCGGCGCAGATGCGCTGGAGCCGAAGCGTATCAAGTACAAGCGTATTTCGAAGTAATTCTGCGGTCTGATGCCCTTTCCCGTTGGGAAAGGGTGAAATGACAAAACCGGGCCGCTTTCACAGCACCCGGTTTTTTTTAGCCCTGCTCGCCCATCATCTGCTTCACCAGCTCAACACACCGCAGGAAGCGGGCGTCGTAATCTGACTCTTCAACGTGAACGTACTCAATGTTGTTTTCATTGAGCATATCGACCAGCATGGTCTGAAACTCTTTTCTGTCCACCGAACTGCCCAGGCTTCGCAGACCATCGGCGACCCACGGGGTATTATTTTCCAGTACGATAACCAGGTCGAAACGGTATTCGTCGATCAGCGCCTGCACGAACGGATGCTCGCGGCCCTCGTATTTCTTACAGAAAGCCTGAGTAGTCACAAAGTCGGTATCAATAAACGCCACTTTATTTGCATATTTCACTGCAAAATCAATGTACTGCGCATGACCCAGCGCGATTTTATCGTAGTCGGAATACTGCAATGCCATCTCGTCGCCGCCCAGATGAGAAAAGACGTAATCACGGCCATATTCCCAGGCACTGGTGGTGTTGAAGATGTTGGCGAGCTTATTCACCATCATCGACTTACCGCTTGATTCGCCGCCCAAAATCGCCACCGTGCGCACGAAGAATGGCTTCACTTCGGTCGGAATGTATTCCCAGTAGCGCGACGGGTTCTCACGAATTTGCGCCCCGCTGATGTTCATGAACGTGCGCTGCGGATCGATAAGCACGGTTTCGATTCCAAGATGCTCGCGGAACTGAGGGGCATCTGCTTCTTCCGAAGTGTAAATCCAGTTCGGCTCAATCCCCTTCTCTTCCATGAAGGCCTTGATACCGTTACTCCAGACGTCCCACCCGTGCGGATACGGCTCCATACCCTCTTCGTTAAAGGCGTGAATGCGGATGTTTTTTTGGTATTTGAAGGTTTGCAGCAGCCAGCGCAAACGGTCAGATACCGTCGGCTGCTGTGACATCGCGCTGTCTTCGAACAGCGCCCGGTCGCGCTTTTCGTCGTAGCCCAGGATGACGTGCAGTTCGTCGACCTGGCTTCCGGCGCGCTGAAGCAGGTAAATATGGCCGGTGTGCAGCGGATAGAATTTGCCGAACACGACGCCGACATTTTTCTGCTGGCGCGGAAACTCAAGGCCCAAAAAGCGGTGCAGCGCTTCAAGTTTCTGCGCGCTCGGGCTTTTGATTTTGGCGTTCAGCAACTGGCTAAGGTAGCCCTTGGTCATCCCGCTGGCGTCCGCCACCTGCTGCAACGTGCAGCCTTTCTGGCGAATCGCGGTTTTAATGTAATCGAACGATGACAAAGGAGCCTCCTGCTGATGATCTCTCCCGGATTAGTCGGGCACATGTAGAAATTCCCTATGGATTTCGGGTGGCAGGAAGGCGGCAAGTAAACGAATCCCGATGAACTTAGAAAACTAAGTGATTCGGGTGAGAGAATGTAGCCAACACACCTGCCGCCGGAAAGACGACGGGGATTTTATTATAAGTCGTCAAAGACGTTTAGCGCATCGGAAAGCTTCTTCACGCCAAAGACCTTCATCCCTTCTGGTACTTTTTTCGGCACGTTGGCGGCTGGGACAATCGCACGCCGGAAGCCGTGTTTAGCCGCTTCGGAAATACGCTCCTGGCCACTCGGCACCGGGCGAATCTCGCCCGAAAGCCCGACTTCGCCAAACACCACCAGATCCTGCGGCAGCGGCCTGTCGCGCAGGCTGGAGACCATCGCCATCAACAGCGCCAGGTCGGCGCTGGTTTCGGTGACCTTTACGCCCCCCACCACGTTGACAAACACGTCCTGATCGAACATCTGCAAACCGCCGTGGCGATGCAACACCGCCAGCAGAATAGAGAGACGGTTCTGTTCCAGACCGACTGCGACACGGCGCGGATTGCCCATCATCGACTGATCGACCAGCGCCTGAATTTCTACCAGCAGCGGGCGCGTGCCTTCCCAAACCACCATCACCGAGCTTCCCGACGTCACTTCATCGCCACGGCTCAAGAAAATGGCCGACGGATTGCTGACTTCGCGCAACCCTTGTTCGGTCATGGCGAACACGCCGAGCTCGTTCACGGCACCGAAGCGGTTTTTATGGCTGCGCAGGGTGCGAAAACGGGAATCGGCATCGCCGTCCAGCAGCACGGAACAGTCAATACAGTGCTCCAGCACTTTTGGACCAGCCAGCGAGCCATCTTTAGTGACGTGACCGACCATGATTATCGCCACGCCGCGGGTTTTGGCAAAGCGCGTTAAATAGGCCGCGCTCTCACGCACCTGCGCCACGCTGCCCGGCGACGACTGAACGTCCGCCATGTGCATCACCTGGATCGAGTCGATAACCATCAGCTTCGGCTTTTCTTCCTCAGCAATCTGGCAAATCTGCTCAATGCTGGTTTCCGACAGCATATTGAGGTTCGAGGCTGGTAATCCGAGGCGGTGCGCACGCATTGCGACCTGCTGTAAGGACTCTTCACCGGTCACGTACAGGGTTTTCATGTTTTCACTGAGCAGGCACAGCGTTTGCAGCAACAGCGTGGATTTACCCGCACCTGGGTTGCCGCCAATCAGAATTGCACTGCCTGGCACCACGCCTCCGCCAAGAACGCGATCGAATTCTTTAAAACCGGTGGAAAAGCGCGGCAGCTCTTCAAGGCTGATTTCTGACAGCTTCTGCACTTTCGATACGCCGGACGCCCCCGCGTATCCACTCAGACGCTCATTGCGTGCCACTGTGGGCGAAGCGGCAATGCGCATCTCAGTAATGGTGTTCCAGGCATGACAGGCGCTGCACTGTCCCTGCCAACGCGGATAATCCGCGCCACACTCGTTACAGACAAACGCGCGTTTGGGTGCTTTCGCCACAATAACCTCTTACTTTTGATTCATGCTGCCGGAGAGAATGCAGAACACGCCCATCAGGTCAGCGTGACGGATGGTAATTTCCGTCTGCTCGTTAACTTTCGGTTTGGCATGATAGGCGATGCCCAGCCCCGCCGCTTTGATCATCGGCAGGTCGTTGGCGCCGTCGCCAATCGCCACGGTCTGTGCAGTCGGGATTTCGTACGTTTCGGCCAGGCTTATGAGGGTGCTGGCTTTATATTTCGCATCTACGATGTCGCCGGTCACATTTCCGGTCAGCACACCGTCACGAATCTCCAGCTCATTGGCCACCGCAGCCGTCAGCCGCAGTTTGTCCTTCAGATAATCGGCAAAGAACGTAAAACCACCGGAGGCAATCGCCACTTTCCAGCCCAGCGTTTCCAGCTTCAGCACCAGTTGGGTCAGACCCGGCATCAGCGGAAGCGTATCGCGAACCTGACGCAGAATGTTCGCATCAGCGCCTTTCAGCGTGGCGACGCGCTGACGAAGACTGGCGGTGAAATCCAGCTCACCGCGCATGGCGCGCTCGGTCACTTCGGACACCAGCTCACCGGTGCCCGCCAGCTTGGCAATTTCATCAATACATTCGATCTGAATTGCGGTGGAATCCATATCCATCACCAGCAGCCCCGGCGTGCGCAGATGCGGAATTTTTCCCAGCGGCGCCACGTCCAGCCCGTCGTCATGCGCCAGGCGCGTCGCGCGTGGCGTCAGTGAACCCGCCAGGCGAATGACCTGATAATCTTCAACACACCAGGCGGCAACAATCACCATCGCCGCACCCAGCTTGTGCTGATAATCGGTCAGGCGCTGCTTATCGAGACGACGACCATATAGCAGCCAGCCGCTGCGTCCGGCATGGTAATCCAGCGGCATGACTTCATCACCGCTTAAAGACAGCGGCAGCCCAGGCCAGAAGGAGACATCATCGGGCAGGTCGCACCAGGTCAGACTGTTCGGCATTACAGCTCCAGTAATCGAGATTTGAGCAGGAAAATAACGCATGAGGCTACCTTGTATCCAGCGCTTCTGGCAACATTAAGCTGCAAATTTTCAAAGGTGGAATATGGTTCGCGCAAAACTGAAATTTCGGCTGCATCGCGCCGTGATCGTCCTTATCTGTCTCGCACTGCTGGTTGCCCTGATGCAAGGGGCGTCGTGGTTCAGTCAAAGCCACCAGCGGCAGCGTAATCCGCAGATGGAAGAACTGGCCCGCACACTCGCCCATCAGGTCACGCTGAACCTGGCGCCGCTAATGCGTTCAGAAACGCCTGATGAGAAGAAAATCAATCAGTTGCTGACGCAGCTGACCACAAGAAGCCGCCTGTTAGATGCCAGCGTCTATGACGAACAAGGCGATTTGGTCACTCACGCCGGGGAAAGCGTGAACGTTCGCGACAGGCTGGCGCTCGACGGGAAAAAAGCCGGGGGATACTTCAACCAGCAGATCGTCGAACCCATTCAAGGGAAGAATGAACCGCTCGGCTACCTGCGGCTAACCCTCGACACCCATACGCTGGCGACGGAAGCCAAGCAGGTGGATAACACCACCAACATTTTACGCCTGATGCTGCTGCTTTCGCTGGCGATCGGCGTGGTGTTGACCCGTACGTTGCTGCAAGGTAAACGCACCCGCTGGCAGCAATCCCCGTTCCTGCTGACGGCCAGTAAGTCCGTGCCGGAAGAAGATGAAGACGAAAAGAACGATAGATAATTGATATATTGAGTGAAGTGAATAAGAAAGGAAATCTGTTATGTCGACGCTACGTTTGCTTATCTCTGATTCATACGATCCATGGTTCAATCTGGCGGTGGAAGAGTGTATTTTCCGCCAGATGCCGGCCACCCAACGTGTACTGTTCCTGTGGCGCAACGCGGATACCGTGGTCATTGGCCGGGCGCAAAACCCGTGGAAAGAGTGCAATACGCGGCGCATGGAGGAGGATAACGTGCGCCTTGCGCGTCGCAGTAGCGGCGGCGGCGCGGTGTTTCACGACCTCGGTAATACCTGCTTTACCTTTATGGCAGGCAAGCCGGAATATGATAAAACCATCTCGACCAACATCGTCCTTAACGCTCTGAATTCATTGGGTGTGGAAGCTGAAGCTTCCGGGCGTAACGATCTCGTCGTTAAAACCGAGGATGGCGATCGCAAAGTCTCTGGCTCTGCCTATCGCGAAACGATGGATCGTGGTTTTCATCACGGCACACTGCTGCTGAATGCCGACCTCAGCCGTCTGGCAAATTACCTGAACCCGGATAAGAAAAAGCTGCAGGCGAAAGGCATCACTTCCGTTCGCGGTCGGGTGGCGAACCTGACCGAACTGCTGCCAGGCATCACTCATCAGCAGATTTGCGATGCGGTGACGGAGGCATTCTTCGATCACTACGGCGAGCGAGTTGAAGCCGAGGTCATTTCCCCGGAAAAAACGCCGGACTTGCCTAACTTCGCGGAAACCTTTGCTCGTCAAAGCAGCTGGGAATGGAATTTCGGTCAGGCGCCGGCGTTCTCGCATCTGCTGGATGAGCGCTTTACCTGGGGGGGTATCGAACTGCATTTTGACGTAGAGAAAGGTCACATCGCCCGCGCTCAGGTTTTTACCGACAGCCTGAACCCTGCCCCACTCGAAGCCCTTGCGGCGCGTTTGCAAGGCAGCCTTTATCGCGCAGAGAGTCTGCAACAGGAATGTGACGCGTTGTTAGTGGATTTCCCGGAACAGGAAAAAGAGCTACGAGAATTATCGGAGTGGATTGCAAAAGCGGTGAGATAATGAAAATGTCCGCTGGCGGACCTACAAAATCGTATGCCGGGTAAGGCGTCGCCGCCACCCGGCATAACGAGAATTACTCTTTATCGCCCAGCAGTACGGATTCCAGCGCGATTTTGATCATGTCGTTGAACGTGGTCTGACGCTCAGCGGCAGTGGTTTGCTCGTGAGTACGGATATGGTCAGACACGGTGCAGATAGTTAGCGCTTTCGCACCAAACTCAGCCGCAACGCCGTAGATACCAGCTGCTTCCATTTCCACGCCCAGGATGCCGTATTTTTCCATCACGTCGAACATTTCGCCGCCGTCCGGGGAATAGAACAGGTCAGCAGAGAAGATGTTACCGACGCGAGCATCAACACCCAGCGCTTTCGCTGCATCAACGGCGTTACGCACCATGCCGAAGTCAGCAATCGCCGCGAAGTCGTGATCTTTGAAACGCATGCGGTTCACTTTGGAATCGGTGCAGGCACCCATGCCGATAACCACGTCACGCAGTTTAACGTCCATGCGCACAGCGCCACAGGAACCCACGCGGATGATTTTCTTCACGCCGAAATCGGTGATCAGCTCTTTGGTGTAGATGGAGCAGGACGGGATACCCATCCCGTGACCCATTACGGAAATTTTACGGCCTTTGTACGTCCCGGTGAAACCCAACATGCCGCGCACGTTGTTCACTTCGCGGACATCTTCGAGGAAGGTTTCAGCAATGTGCTTCGCACGCAGCGGATCACCCGGCATCAGTACGACGTCTGCGAAATCACCCATTTCTGCGTTAATGTGTGGAGTGGCCATCATTATTTCCTTTTTATGTTTAATTCACCGGGCTGCGAACCCGGTTAACCTAACCGTAGGCCCGGCAAGCCTCGCGCCGCCGGGCAATCCCATCACAGCATATTTTTGCCGTAGTCCATTGCCGAAGTACCGAAGTACGTCGCCAGTGTCTGGCCGATATCCGCGAAGGTTTCGCGATGGCCCAGAGAACCTGCTTTCACTTTCGGGCCGTACACCAGCACCGGAATGTGTTCACGGGTGTGGTCCGTACCGCTCCAGGTCGGGTCACAGCCGTGGTCAGCGGTGAGAATGATGATGTCATCTTCACCCAGCAACTCCAGCAGCTCAGGCAGACGGCGGTCGAACAGTTCCAGACCCGCAGCATAACCCGCCACATCGCGACGGTGACCCCATGAGGAGTCGAAATCGACGAAGTTAGTGAAGACGATAGTGTTGTCACCTGCGTCTTTCATCTCGTTGATGGTGGCATCAAACAGCGCGTCCAGACCGGTGGCTTTCACTTTTTTGGTGATGCCGCAGTTGGCGTAGATATCCGCGATTTTACCGACGGAGACCACGTGGCCGTCTTTCTCATCGACCAGTTTCTGCAGCACGGTAGGTGCTGGCGGTTCAACGGCGAGATCGTGACGGTTACCGGTACGCTCGAAGTGACCGGCTTTATCGCCAACGAACGGACGCGCAATCACGCGGCCAATGTTATAGCCGCCTTCGGTCAGTTCAACACGCGCGATTTCACACAGCTCATACAGCTTATCGAGACCGTAGGTTTCTTCGTGGCAGGCAATCTGGAACACGGAGTCAGCGGAGGTATAGAAAATCGGTTTGCCGGTTTTCATATGCTCTTCGCCCAGCTCGTCCAGAATCACGGTCCCGGAAGAGTGGCAGTTACCGAGGTAACCCGGCAGGTTCGCGCGTTTCACCAGTTTGTCGAGCAGCTCCTGCGGGAAGCTGTTGTGGTGTTCCGGGAAATAGCCCCAGTCAAACAGCACAGGCACACCGGCGATTTCCCAGTGACCTGACGGCGTGTCTTTCCCGGAAGAGAGTTCATGTGCCCAGCCGTATGCGCCAGTGACTTCGGCGTTGCCGTCCATGCCCGCAGCAACCTTGCCCGTCGAGCCTTCGTGAGCTTTCACCAGACCCAGACGGGTCAGGTTTGGCAGAGTCAGTGGGCCTTTACGGCCTTTGTCTGCTTCACCGTTTGCACAGGCCTCTGCGATGTGGCCCATGGTGTCGGCACCGACATCACCAAAACGTTCTGCGTCTTCGGTGGCGCCGATCCCAAAAGAGTCCAGCACCATAATAAATGCACGTTTCATATCTTCTCCGTACGTTTTGCGCTGCAAAAAAGCGATCAGATCAGTATACCGCTATTGCGTGATTCGACGATAGACCGTTGGGGTTTCTTTCGGTGCGACGTCGTCCAGTTTAATTGCCGCTTTCACGGCTTTCGCCGCTTCCTGCCAGCTTGCTTCATCTTTAGCGTGGATAACTGCCAGCGGACGCTGTCCGTCAATGCTGTCCCCCAGACGCGTCATATCGGTGAAGCCGACACTGTAATCCAGTGAGTCAGAGGCCTGACGACGACCGCCGCCCATCGCCACGACCGCCATGCCCAGCGCGCGAGTGTCCATCGCGGACACGAAACCTTCGGTATCAGCGTAAACCGCCTGGCTGAGCATCGCCGTCGGCAGGTATTTTGCGTAGTTTTCGACGAAATCGGTCGGGCCTTTCTGCGCGGCCACCATGCGACCAAAGATTTCCGCCGCTTTACCGTTATCCAGTACCGCCTGCAGTTTAGCGCGGGCTTCGGCGTCGTCTTTCGCCAGACGACCGGAAATCAGCATTTCCACGCACAGCGCCATGGTCACCTCGAACAGACGCGGATTGCGGTATTCGCCGGTGAGGAACTGCACGGCTTCACGTACTTCAACCGCATTGCCTGCGCTGGAGGCCAGCACCTGGTTCATGTCGGTCAGCAATGCGGTGGTGCGCACGCCAGCCCCGTTGGATACGCCAACGATGGCTTCAGCCAGCGACTCGGAAAGCGCGTAAGTCGGCATGAATGCACCACTGCCAACTTTGACATCCATCACCAGCGCGTCCAGCCCTTCGGCCAGCTTTTTCGCCAGAATGGATGCGGTGATCAGCGGAATGGAGTCAACCGTTGCAGTGATGTCGCGGGTCGCATAAAAACGTTTGTCCGCAGGCGCGAGGGAACTGGTCTGCCCGATGATCGCTACACCAACGTCTTTAATAATGTCGCGGAAACGGTTGTCGTCAGGGAAAATATCAAACCCCGGGATCGCTTCCAGTTTGTCGAGCGTACCGCCGGTATGCCCCAGGCCACGCCCGGAGATCATCGGCACATAACCGCCGCAGGCTGCCACCATTGGGCCAAGCATCAGCGAGGTCACATCGCCCACGCCGCCAGTGGAGTGTTTATCCACAATCGGGCCGTTTAAATTCAGGCTCTTCCAGTCCAGCACGCTTCCGGAATCCCGCATCGCCATGGTCAGCGAGACGCGCTCCTCAATGGCCATATCGTGGAAGAAAATGGTCATCGCCAGAGCGGCAATTTGCCCTTCCGACACGGTATTATCACGAATGCCGTTGATGAAGAAACGGATCTCTTCGTCACTCAGCGCGTGACCATCGCGTTTTTTACGAATAATTTCTTGTGCGAGAAACACGGTAACCCCCATGAGGAATCGGGTGAATGGTGGCGGGTGGCTTACCCGCCCTACGATCCAGTAGGCCGGATAAGCAAAGCGTCATCCGGCAATGTTTGACTTAATAAGCGCTGGCGCTCTTACCGTCGCCATGACCCAATGCTTTCAGGAGGCTCGCGAGCAGGCTGGATGCACCAAAGCGGTAATGACGCGCATCGGCCCAGTCGGCACCGAACAGGTCATCAGCGATCGCCAGGAAGGTCTGCGCGTCTTCGGCAGTACGTACGCCGCCCGCTGGCTTGAAGCCTACGGTTTTTTCCACGCCCATATCACGAATCACTTCCATCATGATGCGCGCACTTTCTGGGGTCGCATTAACAGGCACTTTACCGGTAGACGTTTTGATGAAATCGGCACCCGCTTTGATGGCGATTTCAGACGCTTTACGGATAAGCTGCTCTTCTTTCAGTTCGCCGGTTTCGATGATCACTTTCAGCAGAACGTTCGCTGCCGCACAGGCATCTTTACAAGCTTTCACCAGGTCAAAACCGACCTGCTCGTTACCGGCGATCAGCGCACGGTATGGGAACACCACATCAACTTCGTCTGCGCCGTAAGCGATGGCTGCGCGGGTTTCCGCCAGCGCGATGTCGATATCGTCGTTACCATGCGGGAAGTTGGTGACGGTCGCGATACGCACGTCAGGCGTGCCCTGCGCGTTCAGGGTCTTACGCGCAATCGGGATAAAGCGCGGATAAATGCAGATTGCCGCAGTATTGCCCACCGGGGTTTTCGCCTGATGGCACAGGGCGATAACTTTCGCATCAGTGTCATCATCGTTGAGGGTGGTCAGGTCCATCAGTTTTAACGCGCGCAGGCTGCTTGCTGTTAAATCGGTCATATTCTCTCCGGTGTGTAATTTTACCTTGCGGGTCTGTGACTATTTTAACACCGACCCAGCGTTTCACTTCGATCCCCATCACAGTTAATGAAACGCAGATACAAATTTGCATTACTGAAATGAGACATTTATCACTCTTTAAAGCTGCAGCGAGGGAATATGGATCAAAAGCCTCGCCGACGCTTTTCTCTACACTGCCCTCATCGCCATCGTGTCTGAGGAACTTCTATGTCTGACTCTTTTGAGCAACGCTGCCAGAACATTGTGACCAGCAATACGTTGAGCCCCGAGCAAAAACGTCACTTTCTGGCGCTCGAAGCAGAAAACGCTTTACCTTACCCCGAGCTGTCATCAGAAGCCCGGATGGCGCTGGATGACGGCGTAATCTGCGACATGTTTGAAGGTCACGCGCCGTACAAACCACGCTACGTACTGCCTGACTACGCCCGCTTCCTCGCCAACGGCTCACAGTGGCTAGAGCTCGAAGGCGCGAAGGATTTAGACGACGCGCTATCACTGCTCACGATTCTCTTTCACCACGTGCCTTCGGTAACGTCGATGCCGGTTTACCTTGGGCATCTGGATACGATCCTTTCACCGCATGTTAAAATTCTAACACAAGACGAAATTGATATTCGAATAAAACGTTTCTGGCGCTACCTCGACAGAACCCTGCCGGACGCCTTTACCCATGTGAACATCGGCCCGGAAGATACGCCCGTCACACGTGCCATTTTACGTGCCGACGCTGAACTAAAGCAGGTCGCGCCTAATCTGACGTTTATCTACGATCCTGAAATCACCCCAAATGATTTGCTGTTGGAAGTGAGCAAAAACATTTGCGAGTGCAGTAAACCGCACATCTCTAACGGCCCGGTGAATGATAAAATTTTCACAAAAGGCCGTTACGGCGTGGTCAGCTGTTACAACTCACTGCCGCTGGCGGGCGGCGGCAGCACGCTGGTGCGTCTCAACCTGAAGGAAATTGCGCTGCGAAGTGAGTCAGAAGCAGACTTCCTCAACCGCGTTTTGCCGTACTACTGCCAACAGCAAATCGACATCATTGATGCCCGCTGCGCCTTCCTCTACGAACAATCCCACTTCTTTGAGAATAGCTTCCTGGTCGCAGAAGGGTTGATTGACCCGCAACGCTTTACCCCGATGTTCGGCATTTATGCCCTTGCCGAAGCGGTGAACGTGCTGTGTGAAAAAGCAGGTAGCCCGGCGCGCTACGGCCAGGATGACGCGGCCAATCAGCTGGCCTGGCGCATCAGCGCGCAGCTGGCCGAGTTTGTCGAAAAGACGCCGGTGAAATACGGCTGGCAGCAGCGGGCGTTGCTCCATGCACAATCGGGAATCAGCTCCGACAGCGGCACCACGCCGGGGGCGCGCATTCCTTACGGCAGCGAACCGGACCCGGTAAGCCACCTGCTGACCGTTGCGCCGCATCACGCGTTTTATCACGCCGGGATCAGCGATATTTTAACTCTCGATGAAACCATCAAACGTAACCCGCAGGCGGTGATGCAACTGTGTCTCGGGGCATTTAACGCCGGGATGCGTGAGTTTTCCGCCAACGTCAGCGGTAATGACCTGGTGCGCGTCACCGGGTATATGGTACGACTCTCCGACCTGGAGAAATTCCGCGAGGAAGGTTCGCGTACCAACACCACCTGGCTCGGAGAGGAAGCCGCCCGTAATACCCGCATTCTGGAACGACAGCCGAGAGTCATCAGCCATGAGCAGCAGATGCGCTTTAGTCAGTAACATTATCCCCTTCTCCTGCGTCGACGGCCCCGGCAGCCGTCTGACGCTGTTTCTACAGGGCTGTAATCTGCACTGTAAAAGCTGTCACAACCCGTGGACCATCGGGCGCTGTAACGACTGCGGAGACTGCGTCGCACCCTGCCCTCACCAGGCGCTATCGATTCAGGAGGGTCGCGTTGTGTGGCTGGAAGCGAACTGCCAACAGTGCGATACCTGCCTGAAAAGTTGCCCGCAGCAGGCCACGCCGATGACACAAACTCTGTCGGTAGATGACGTTCTGAAACACATCGCCCGTGCCGCGCCGTTTATCGAAGGGATAACCGTCAGCGGCGGCGAAGCGACCACCCAACTGCCATTTATCATTGAACTGTTTACGCAGCTCAAAAATATCCCCACGCTGAAACACCTTACCTGCCTGGTCGACAGTAACGGCGAGCTGGGTATAAGCGGTTGGGAAAAGTTACATCCCGTTTGTGACGGCGTGATGGTGGACCTAAAAGCGTGGGAAGAGAACACCCATCAGGCGCTCACCGAACGCAGCAACACGCGTATTAAAACGAGCATTCGCTGGCTGGCGGAACATCATTTACTGGCGGAATTGCGCCTGCTGGTGATCCCGGAAAAAACGGATTATCTGCCGTTTATTGAGCCACTGAGTGAATTTATTCGTTCGTTAGGCGAGGTGCCGGTGCGGCTGAATGCGTTTCACGCGCACGGGGTGTACGGCGAGGCGAAAACCTGGCGTAGCGCCTGCGCCGCGGACGTTGATCCACTGGCGCAGGCACTGAAGGACCGGGGAATACACCACGTTATTCTCCCGGCGCTTTACTTATAAACTAGAGCGAAAGGAACACCCCGGCGATGGTTGCACTCATCAGGTTCGAGAGCGTACCCGCCACGACGGCTTTCAGGCCAAGCTGGGCGATTTCATGGCGACGACCTGGCGCCATGCTGCCGAGCCCCCCAATCAGGATCGCTATCGACGACAGGTTAGCAAAACCACACAAGGCAAAGGAGATAATGGCTTTGGTGTGGTCGGAAATCACCTGCAGGCCCGCTGCGGCAACAACCGCGTCATCTTTCAGATATTCGCCGAAATTCATATAAGCCACGAATTCGTTGATGATGAGCTTCTGGCCAATGAACGATCCGGCCACATTCGCCTCGCTCCATGGCACGCCAATTACCCACGCTAGCGGGGAGAATATCCAACCGAGGATCAGCTGCATCGACAGCTGCGGATAGTCAAACCAGCCACCAATCCCGGAGAGAATGCCGTTCAACAGCGCAATCAGCGCCACGAATGCCAGCAGCATTGCACCGACGTTTAGCGCCAGTTGCATACCGGATGCGGCACCGGATGCGGCGGCGTCGAGCACGTTAGACGGCCTGTCGATATCCGGCATTTGTGCTTCAAGATCCGGCGAATCGTTTGGCGTTTCAGTTTCTGGCAACATGATTTTGGCGAACAGCAGGCCACCCGGCGCCGCCATGAACGACGCGGCAATCAGGTATTCCAGCGGCACGCCCATCTGTGCGTAGCCCGCGAGAACAGAACCGGCCACCGATGCCAGACCGCCACACATGACCGCAAACAGCTCAGAGCGGGTCATGGTTGCAATGTACGGACGCACCACCAGCGGCGCTTCAGTTTGCCCGACGAAAATGTTCGCGGTGGCTGACAGCGATTCGGTACGGGAGGTTTTCAACAGCGCACGCAGGCCACCGCCCAGAATACGGATAACGAACTGCATGATGCCGAGGTAATAAAGCACCGCAATCAGCGACGAGAAGAAGACGATAACCGGCAGTACGCGCAGGGCGAAAACAAAGCCGCCGCCGCCGAAGACTTCGAACATTTTGTCGGACACCAGGCCACCGAACAGGAAGCCGATGCCTTCGTTACCGTAGGCGATAACATTGGCCACGCCTTCGGACATCGCCAGCAGTACTTTACGTCCGGCAGGGACATAAAGGATCAGTGCTCCTATGGCTATCTGAATCATCCACGCGCCGAGCACGGTACGCAGGTTTATAGCACGACGGTTACTGGAGAGCAGCACGGCGATGGCGAGCAGCACCACCATGCCAATCAATCCCATGAGGATTTGCATACAGATTCCCTGTGTATTGAAAGTGAAAGGTTTAAAAATGAGAAAAAACTCAGCAATCGCGCCGATTATAACGATCCGGAACTATTCTGTGAGTCCGTGTCACACATTTCTGGCAATAATGTGAATGCAAAACTAAATAATGAGATCTACGTCACTCAACGCGACGTAAATAATAAGGCGGGGAATAGTTTTCCTGTGTTATCAATCAAGGAATTGGCAATTTCAACGGGGGATTCGGAACGCAGTTCGCACAGAGAATCGAACACACGCGCGGCCCGCTCAGGGCGATTAGCCTGCCCTTGAAAGCCGTTCAGTGGCATATCCGGCGCATCAGTTTCCAGAACCAAAGCAGAAAGAGGAAGTTGCGAGATAGCTTCGCGGGTTTTGTTCGCTCGCGGATAGGTGATAGTGCCACCGACGCCAATCTTATAGCCAAGCTGAATGAATCGCTGCGCCTGTTGCAGGCTTCCGGCAAAACCGTGAACCACGCCGGTACAGGGTAAATTGTGCCGTTTGAGGTGCATCGCCAGTTTGTCATGGGTGCGGCGCGAGTGGAGGATCACCGGTAGGTCGTAGCGTTTGGCAAGCTTCAACTGCTCATCGAGCAGCGCCTGCTGTTTGTCGAATTGCGGATCGTCGCGATACAAATCAAGCCCAATCTCCCCTACCGCCACCAGTTTTGGCGGCTTCCGGGCCAGCAGCGTCGCAAGCTGCGCCAGGCTCTCGTCATTATGCTTTTCAACCACTATCGGATGCAGGCCCAACGCAGCATACAGCGGCGTGTGTTCCGCCGCCAATGACAACACCTGCTCAAAACGCGAGGCTTCCGTCGCCGGGATAACGATGTTGGTGACGCCCGCCTGCGCCGCAAGCGTCAGGCTGTGCCCGATGTCGTCCGCGAATGGCGGGAAATCGAAATGACAGTGGGTATCGATAAAGCGGAAACTCACGCCAGCCCCTCGTTATCAAAATTGGCATCGTTGGCCTGCGGCGCATCGACCAGCGTCGCGCTGTGAAGATCGTTGGCAGCCGCTGCGGGCGGAACCACCAGCGGCGAAGGCGTGGCTATGCGTGGGCGGAAACGGGATATCGGTGGCTGGTCGGCCAGCATTTTGCCCATCGTCGCCAGGAAATAGCGTCCACACTGGCGACCGACGTTATAGTCTTCCATCAGCGCAGGTAGCCCACTGCCGAGCGCCATGCTTTTCAGCGGTTTAGGCGGGAAAATCTCCAGGATCCGTACTTTTCCCGGCGGCGTTTCAATGTACTGCTGAATGGCGTGGTAGGTCTTCTCATGATGCTGGACCAGATTCACAAACGGCTGCAGGCTGCTTTCGCCCAGCCAGCGCTCCATTCGTTTGAACCACTGCGGCGTGTAATACATCTGCGACGGGACCGTGCGGATAACCACAATGGTTTTTCCACCGCGCTTCACCGCTTCCTGCACCGGAATCGCATCACTCACGCCACCGTCCAGCCAGTTAATGCCGTCGAGCGTCACGCCTGGACGATAGAAACCCGGAATCGCACTCGAGGCTCGAATCTGATCCATCCACGTTTCGCGGGTAGGCGAAAAGTAGCCAGGCGAGTAGTCATCGGCTCGGGAGGCGCACATCAGGAACGATTTTCCATCGTCAAACTGACGCGCAGCGACGTCCATCGCCAGCGGCATTTTGCTCGCCGTTGCTTCGACCAGCCAGTCAAGATCGATAAGATTACCGCCGCGCACGAAGCGCATCGGATCGAAAAATTCGCGGGAGGTGGTGTAACGGGTGATGACTTTACGGGCGTAGCCCGGCTGGTTACACACATAAGCGGAAAGATTTTGCGCGCCGGCAGAAGTACCTAAGAACAGATCAAACGGGTTGAATCGCGCACGCATGAACTCGTCCAGCACCCCGGCTGTAAAAATGCCGCGCTGTCCGCCGCCCTCACATACCAGCGCTAACGGTCCTGGGCGAAAGGGTTTCACCGAAAGTGGCGCAATATTGCCGAGCGTTACCGGAATTCGCTGTCCCACACTGCTTTCCCGTTTTTGATTGTTTTGTCACATCACCATAACGCAGATAAGGATTCTCTTAAACTGATAAAGCCAGTCCAATGGACTGGCTTGGTGTTACGAAAATTAAACCCGCTATGGACGCCGGCGTCCCATGAACAGACTGACCAGGAACAGAATGATACCGACGATAAAGACAATTTTTGCTGCGCCCGCTGCCGTACCGGCTAAACCACCAAAGCCCAGAGCGGCGGCGATTAACGCGATAACCAGAAATATAATGCCCCAACGAAACATACGATTCTCCTTTACCATAGTGAATGTCGACCGCTTTGATGAACGCTCAGGCACTCAAAACGACAGACTCGTTTCCCCGACTATTTGCCGGGGAAGAATGTCTTAAATAGATTTATTTAACTTTAAGGTCGTTCTTCACACTTTTCACGCCATCAACCGCTTTGGTGATGCTCTCGGCACGTTCACTTTGCGCCTGGGAGTCAACAGTACCGGAAAGCTGCACCACACCATCAGTGGTTTCTACTTTCACTTTTCGGGACGGAACGATGTCGTCAGCCAGGAGTTTGGCTTTGATTTCACTGGTGGTTGCAGTATCGCCTGCATAACCCTGCATACCTTCTTTAGTGCTGTCACGCACATGGAGCTTGTCACTGACGGAGGAAACGCCCTCTACGCCTTTCGCGACGCTAACCGCTTGCTCCGCCTGAGCCTGACTTTCAACGAAGCCGCTCAGCGTGACCACTTTATCGTCGGTTTTCACCGAAATATCGGTGCTTTTAATCGAATCATGATCGACCAGCGCCGCTTTCACTTTCGCCGTGATGCTGCTGTCGTCCATAAAGTTGCCGACTTTATTCATTGAGCTGTCGACTTTTTGCCCGGCGCTGTCAGCCGCGGATTGCGTTTTATCCATCGTCGTTTCTGCCAGTGCAGAACCGCTCATCATCGCAGTACCCAGCATAATCGCCAGCAGCGTTTTGGACATCTTTTGGCTTGTCATCATCTCGATTCCTGTAGTTTGCTCAGAATTTGAGCTCAGGCGATCTTCATGATCGCATTGCTGTAGGGGTGAACATCACCACAATCTCACAGTTATTAATATTGCGATTATCAATTTTAACGGGCTAATACGCCATTTAACACGCATTGATTAGCGGATTAAGCCAGCAAACTTGTCATCACTTTGTTAAATATAGCCAACAATTTCTAACTCGCCCGAGCAAACGGCCAAAAAGTGGCGTTTTAGGGCGTGAACGGGCTCATTTAAGAACTTTCTGCAACGGAATCAAGAAGGAGGGGAAATGACAGAGCACGGCGCATGCCGTGCTCTGGAGACGATTAGTGCTCGCGGGTTTTGCGGAACAGAACCTCTGGGTAACGTTCCTGGGTCAGATTGAGGTTAACCATGGTTGGTGCGATGTACGTAAGGTTATCACCGCCGTCGAGTGCCAGCTGGATTTCGTTCTTACGCTTGAACTCTTCGAACTTCTTCACGTCCGTGCTTTCAACCCAACGGGCGGTAGCCACGTTCACCGATTCGTAAATCGCTTCGACGTTGTACTCGCTCTTCAGACGCGCAACCACCACGTCGAACTGCAGCACACCGACCGCGCCGACGATCAGATCGTTGTTGGCAATCGGACGGAAGACCTGAACCGCGCCTTCTTCGGAAAGCTGAACCAGACCTTTGAGCAACTGTTTCTGCTTCAGTGGATCTTTGAGGCGAATACGACGGAACAGCTCAGGGGCGAAGTTCGGAATGCCGGTGAACTTCATCATTTCACCCTGAGTGAAGGTGTCACCAATCTGAATGGTGCCATGGTTGTGCAGACCGATGATGTCGCCCGGGTACGCTTCTTCCACGTGCGAACGGTCGCCCGCCATGAAGGTCAGCGCGTCGGAAATCACCACATCTTTACCGGTGCGCACCTGGCGCAGCTTCATGCCTTTCTCATAGCGCCCGGAAACCACACGCATGAACGCCACGCGGTCACGGTGTTTCGGGTCCATGTTGGCCTGAATTTTAAAAACGAAGCCGGAGAACTTCTCTTCTTTCGCTT
Source organism: Scandinavium manionii (assembly GCF_024764775.1). Lineage (NCBI taxonomy): Bacteria > Pseudomonadati > Pseudomonadota > Gammaproteobacteria > Enterobacterales > Enterobacteriaceae > Scandinavium > Scandinavium manionii. The sequence goes on from NZ_JALIGC010000038.1 coordinate 243,902, forward strand.
CCACTTCACGGGTGTCAGATTTACGCGGCATCGGCGCAGGCGCCCATTCCACCAGACCGTCTAGCATGTGGTCTACACCGAAGTTGCCGAGTGCGGTCCCGAAGAATACCGGGGTGATTTCACCGGCCAGGAACAGCTCCTGGTCGAATTCATTCGATGCGCCCTGCACCAGCTCCAGCTCGTCACGCAGCTGCGCGGCCAGATCTTCACCGACAGCGGTATCGAGTTCCGGGTTGTTCAACCCTTTAACGATACGCACGTCCTGAATAGTGTGCCCTTTACCGGTCTGGTACAGATAGGTTTCATCTTTATAGAGATGATAAACGCCTTTGAACAGCTTGCCGCAGCCGATAGGCCAGGTGATTGGCGCACAGCCAATTTTCAGCTCGCTTTCCACTTCATCCAGCACTTCCATCGGGTCACGAATGTCGCGGTCGAGTTTGTTCATGAAGGTCAGGATCGGCGTATCGCGCAGACGGGTAACTTCCATCAGCTTACGGGTTCGATCCTCAACGCCTTTCGCGGCATCGATGACCATCAGGCAGCAGTCCACCGCAGTCAGGGTACGATAGGTATCTTCGGAAAAGTCTTCGTGACCCGGGGTGTCCAGCAAGTTGACCAGGCAGTTATGATACGGGAACTGCATTACAGAGGTGGTAATGGAGATACCACGCTGCTTTTCCATCTCCATCCAGTCAGATTTCGCATGCTGGCTGGAGCCACGGCCTTTTACCGTACCGGCAGTCTGAATGGCCTGTCCGAACAACAGCACCTTTTCGGTGATGGTCGTTTTACCGGCATCCGGGTGGGAGATGATGGCAAAAGTGCGGCGCTTCGCCACCTCTTGCAAATAAGGAGACAACGTCATAGTCAGTTCTTCTTCAGTAAACGCGGCAGCAAACCGCGCATGTTAAATACGAAATTGCGGCTATTTTACCCGTTAGCCGGGGGCTGACAATCAATGTTTACACAGGAGTTGCTCCAGCTCGGCAAGTGATGTCACTGTCCAGGTCGGTTTAATGTGCGACGGCAATTCCTGCTGATGCGCATTCAACCAGCAGGTAGAAAGACCGGCATTCATGCCACCCAGAATGTCCGATGCTGCGGTATCGCCTACCATCAGCACCCGCGAACGATCCGGGTTGCCCGCGCATTCAAGCGCATGGTCGAAAATGCGCGCGTCAGGTTTTGCCACGCCCACTTCCTCAGAAATAATCAGTAAATCAAAATGATCGCGAAGACCGGTACGCTCAAGGCGAATTTGCTGCAACGCGGTAAAGCCGTTGGTGATGATGCCCATTTTCACCTTGCCTTGTAGGGCATTCAGCAGTGAAACGGCTCCCGGCAGCGGGGAGCAGATCTCGGCCATCGCATTCATAAAAGCGTCGTTTAAATCACCCGCGTTGACGTTCAGGCGTGAAGCCCAGCTTTCAAAACGCTGATGCTGCAACTGCAGCGAAGTGATGGCTCCATTCTGGTAATCCACCCACAGCGGCTTATTCACAGCCTGATAGTCCTGGAAATCTTCTGCGGTGAAGGTCACGCTATAATCAAGAAACATCCGCTGTAAGCCGCTGAACGAATCGAAAGTAAACAGTGTTTCGTCGGCATCAAAGAAAATCCAGTCCCACATCTTCATCGTAAACCCTTGTCTTACATACTGATTGGCAGTGCCATAATGATTGCGTCTTCACGCCCTTCCGCGGTCGGATAGTAGTTGCGTCGAATCGTCGCCTCGTTGAAACCCAGGCTTTCATACAGTGCGATGGCGGCAACGTTCGAGGCGCGGACTTCCAGCCACAGCGTAACCACGCCGCGTTTTTCTACTTCGTCGATAACCTGTTCGAGCAATTCCCGCCCTAGCCCTCGGCGCTGATACGCCGGATCAACGGCGATGTTAAACAGCGTGGCTTCGTCTAGCACGATTTGGGTAATGGCGAAGGCCGCCATTTCGCCGTGTACCGTCAGCTGCAGGTTGAGATAACGCTCGCCCTGATTGCTGGCGAGGGTCTGCTCGCTCCACGGGAAAGCGTGAGCGCGCTGCTCAATCAGCAGGGCGCGGGGTAAATCAGTCTGGCTTAGGGAAGAAATCGTGTTCATGGGCGCAAATTTGTTGCCAGAGTTCGGCGCGGGCCGTCGCGCTGGACTGCAATTGTTCGAATGTCGGGCTGATGACCTGCGCGCCTTCCAGCGCGACCGGTTCACTGTCGCCCAGACGCCAGCTGTTACAGCGGCCGCCCTCAGGCAGCATTGCGACGCGTTCCGGCGTCAGCTGTAATACCTGATCCGGCGTTACGGCCAGCGCACGGAGGATATCGTTCACCAGCGGTTCGGTCAGCGGCGGCAGCGTTTGCGCCACCATCACCAGACGAATATGGTCAGGCAGAGAGATAGCGATTTCGCCCTGTAAAACCGCAGGACGGCGCAAAGACCACTGGGTAATGCCCAGTTGCTGTAGTTGCCAGTCTCGTCGGGATGTCATCGCGGGTTTCTCCTGTCTGTCAGGCGCGGAAATATAGCAAATTCGTCGAACTTGCGCCAATAAAGCAAGGAGGCTCACGCGCAGAGAGGGCAGATAGTGTGTATAATCGCGGCCGTCGTTTATAGAGGATTACGCGTTATGTCTGCATTGACCCCGGCAAGTGAAGTCTTGCTGCGCCACAGTGATGATTTCGAACAAAGCCGCATTATGTTTGCCGGTGATCTGCAGGATGACCTGCCCGCTCGTCTGGATACCGCGTTTAGCCGCGCCCATACGCAACAGTATCACCACTGGCAGAACCTGAGTCGCGAGATGGGTGAGAACGTGCGCTTTAGCCTGACGGCAGAAGCAGCGGACGTTGCCGACTGCGATACGCTGATTTACTACTGGCCTAAAAATAAGCCAGAAGCGCTGTATCAGCTGACCAACATTTTATCGCTGATGCCGATTGGCACCGATATTTTTGTGGTCGGTGAGAACCGAAGCGGCGTGCGCAGCGCTGAGCAGATGCTTGCTGAATTCGCCCCGCTGAATAAAGTCGACAGCGCACGTCGCTGCGGCCTGTATCACGGTCGTCTGGAAAAACAGCCGTCGTTCAACGCCGAAGACAATTGGGCTGAGTATCAGCTTGACGGTCTGACCGTCAAAACGCTGCCGGGCGTGTTCAGCCGCGATGGCCTGGATACCGGCAGTAAGCTGCTGCTCTCCACCCTGACGCCACACACTAAAGGTAAAGTGCTGGACGTAGGCTGCGGCGCGGGCGTGTTATCCACCGTGCTGGCGAGCCATTCGCCGAAAGTACGCCTGACCCTTTGTGACGTCAGCGCTGCCGCGGTCGAAGCCAGCCGTGCAACGCTTGCCGCTAACGGCCTCGAAGGTGAAGTGCTGGCAAGTAACGTCTTCTCTGACGTGACCGGCCGTTTCGATATGATTATCTCCAACCCGCCGTTCCACGACGGGCTGCAGACCAGCCTCGAAGCCGCTCAGCAGCTGATCCGCGGGGCGGTACGTCATCTGAATAGCGGCGGTGAATTGCGCATTGTGGCCAACGCCTTCCTGGCCTATCCAAAAATTCTGGACGAAACCTTCGGCTTCCACGAAGTGCTCGCGCAGACTGGCCGGTTTAAAGTCTATCGCACTGTGATGACTCGCCAGGCGAAGAAGTAATTACTTACCCCGCCCGCAGGCTTTGACTTGCGGGCGCTCCCACCGCACCACCCTTTCTGTCGAAAAGCGCCCATTTTTACAGCGATCGGAAAATTCTGCTGCAATTAACTGTTGACGAAAATCCGAAAACCACTAGAATGCGCCTCCGTGGTAAAGATTCTTTTTAAGAGTCGATGGTATGCGACGGTGGCGGAATTGGTAGACGCGCTAGCTTCAGGTGTTAGTGTCCTAACGGACGTGGGGGTTCAAGTCCCCCCCCTCGCACCATATACCACGTAAGATATTGCTCGCACTGGGCGAAGGTGGCGGAATTGGTAGACGCGCTAGCTTCAGGTGTTAGTGTTCGTAAGGACGTGGGGGTTCAAGTCCCCCCCCTCGCACCAACGAGACAATATCAAGATAAGACGACTGTGCGAAGGTGGCGGAATTGGTAGACGCGCTAGCTTCAGGTGTTAGTGTTCGTAAGGACGTGGGGGTTCAAGTCCCCCCCCTCGCACCAGCTTCTTATCTCTCTTTACTCTCTCCCTGATTTTCTCATTATCCCATCAGTTTCAAATTCATCATCACCAGCATCATCCCGCTTATCAACGCAAATGCCGATGGCAACAACACAAAATGCCGCAGCTGACGATGCCAGATCATCACACAAGAAAGCAGTAAACCCAGCGCTATCAGACCTCGCCAGGTATCAATTGACAGACCGGCAAAGCCCAACCCGGCTAAAAGCACGCCAGGAATCAACACACCCCACCCACTGCCTAACGCCCGCTGCAACATGGTTTTGACTCTCGAAACAATAATGATAACCAATATCATATGATAATTTTTATCATTTGCAAGATCGCACTGAAAACCGCGGCGCTCTTTACTTTCACGCAGGTGACAGTGTTGCTTTAAGGTGATAAATTGTGCGGATTATACGAATTGATTAGTGTTACTGATATTTTCGCGCGAAACGTTCCCGTGTGAAATGTGTCATTCCTGATGCTTAGTGTTTCTGCAATCACACAATAAAAACGATTTCCTGACATGACATCACAATCCTGGCGTTCGCTGCGCATTAAGAAATATCAATTTTCATTACGACTTTTTTTATTTCTTAATTTAGCTTCATCACTTTTTTCTATGCTTAGCCCGGTGTATTCCATTTCGGCGATCACCCTTCCTTTGGTGCTGATAACCGTTATCAGCGCAGGTTTGCTGTTGGGTCATTGGGCCTGGGCCGAGAAAAAAATCAATATTCCCGCCATCTCCATTTTGTTTGGCTGTCTGTGGGCCTGGCATATCGCCATTAAATTACCCTTACTGGATAACGCTAATTTTAACTATCTGGTGATCGCTTTATTAAGCGTGCTGTTTGTTGGTGCAATTGCTTTTTCTAATAATATCATTGCCTTTACGTTTCATTCTTTGCCCGTACTTATCACCTGCCTCATCCTTGGCGAAGGCGATCAGTGGCTGCGCATGGTGTACTGCTTTGCCCTGCCGGTTATTGGCATTTCCATTCAGAGCGTAATTCAACGACGTAACGATGACTTTGCCCAGGGGCTGATGTACAAGCTGCTGGAAGAGCGTCAGACCCTTAACGACCTGAGCATGCTCGACCCACTGACCGGGCTTTATAACCGTCGTGGTCTGCAAAACCGCCTTGAAACACTGATGTCGCTGGATGCCAGCGGGCATTACGTCTTGTTGCTGGATATCGACTATTTCAAAGCCTACAACGACCATTATGGGCACATGATGGGCGATCAGGCGCTGATCCAGGTGTCGGCCGCGATACGCAATGCCGTGCGTTCTCGAGACATTGTGACTCGCTACGGCGGCGAAGAATTTATGGTGTTATTGACGTCCACCACTTCGGAAGCCGCCTTAGAAACGGCGGAACGTATTCGCCAGCGCGTATACGACCTGAAAATCCCGCACATGTTTAACCACAGCGTCGCAACCAATGTGACGGTCAGTATCGGTCTTGCGCCGCTACTCGGCGAAGATATCGACGGAGCGCTGGCGCTGGCTGACAAAGCGCTGTACGAGGCCAAGCATCTGGGGCGTAATAACATTCTGACCAGCGAAGCGCTGCAGGGTACATGAAGTGCAGTAGATGCATAAAAGGGTTGCGATTGTTTATGGCTATAGCTAGGATTGGCAATCATTATCATTTAGATTTGTATCCAAGCTACGCTCATGGCCTACCGTTCTGCACCGATCACTGACGATATTATCTGGCGCGCCCCGCTCTTTGAGCGTGAACAAGGGCTTGCGGCATCTTTGCAGAATAAATTTGCAGAACACCGCCCCCACCTGTTGGATTTCATTCGTCTTGACGAACCTCATCCACATCAGACGATGACGCTGGCACAGTGGAGCCGCCACAGCGAGCTGACTACGCTGTGCGCGCAATATTCCGATCATATCTATCGCAATAATTTCACTCAGACGCGGGAAAACAAACCGTTGTTGTCCCTGTGGGCGCAGTGGTATATCGGGCTACAGGTGCCACCGCTGATGCTGGCGCTGCTGACTGAAAAACGGGCACTGAGTCTTTCTCCGCAACATTTTCACGTTGAGTTTCACGAAACGGGCCGTGCCGCCAAATTTTGGGTCGATGTGCAAGAAGACCCTTATTTAACTCAGCAGTCTTCACTGATTCGCATGGAAAACCTTGTGACGCAAACACTGGTACCGGTTATCGAGGCTCTGGAAGCGACCGGGGAGATCAACGCGAAACTCATCTGGAGTAATACCGGCTATCTCATTAACTGGTATCTGGGTGAAATGAAAACGCTGCTCGGCGATGAACAGGTCAACAGCCTGCGTCAGCATCTCTTCTTTGAAAAACAGTTCTCCGATGGACGGGATAATCCGCTGTGGCGCACCGTGGTGATGCGTGAGGGTCTGCTGGTGCGTCGCACCTGCTGTCAGCGCTACCGTCTGCCGGACGTCCAACAGTGCGGCGACTGTACGCTGAAATAATCACATCCCTGAATACAAAAAGACCCGGTAACGCAACGCGACCGGGTCTTTTGTTTTGCTTTAACTAAACCTTAAGCAGCCTGTTCAGCTTCTCCCGCTGAGCGCTGCGCTTCTTCGGCTTCCTGTTCCAGCAGCTGCTTCTCGTACACTTTGAAGAACGGGAAGTAGATGATGGCAGACACGCAGGCCAGCAGTACGACCAGGATCACGGCACGGAAATCCCAGCCTAACGCCCATGCCGCACCGATAGGGGCTGGCGCGGTCCATGGAACAACGGAGATCACGCGACCAATCAGATCCAGCTTCATTGCGGCCCAGGCCAGCGTGGCGTTAACCATTGGTGCCAACAGGAACGGAATGAAGAACACTGGGTTCATCACGATTGGCGTACCGAAGATAACCGGTTCGTTGATGTTAAAGATGCTCGGTACCACACCCAGACGACCAATCGAACGCAAGTGCGCGGACTTACTACGCAGGTAGCAGAACACGAGGCCCATCGTCGCCCCGGAACCGCCGATAACAATAAAGAAGGTCCAGAATGCTTCCATAAAGATGTGCGGTAATGGTGCACTTTGCGCCAGCGCCGTCTGGTTCAGACCGAGGTTAGTCAGCCAGAACATCTGCAGCATACCGGACACGATAGCCGCACCGTGAATGCCTGCAAACCACAGCAGGTGACCGATCAGGACCGCCAGCAGAATCGCAGGCAAGGAATCAGCAGCGGATACCAACGGCTTAAAGATAGACATGATCGCCTGAGGGATCAGCATATCGAACTGGCTCTGGATGAACAGACTCAGCGGATACAGCGTCAGCACGACGACCAGCACCGGGATAAGTAGATCAAACGAGTTTTTGATCATCGGCGGTACCTGGTCTGGCAGACGAATACCGATGTTGTGGGCCTTGAGGAAGCGCATCAATTCTACGCAGTACACAGCGACCAGAATAGCGGTGAAAATCCCGGTACCACCCAGACTGTGAACCGGCAGCGTGCCATCAGTCTTAGGCGCAGCAACCAGCAGGAACGCCATGATCGACAGCATTGAACTCATGAACGGATCAAGCTGGAAACTCTTTTCGTAATGTCTGCCCAGGTTATAGGCAATCGCCGCACAGATATAAATGGACATAATGCCCATGGTCATATCGAACGGAGTCAGAATGCGGCCTTCAAACTGCTTCGCCATGTCCAGCCACGCGCGGGCAAAGCCCCAGGTGGTGTCCGGCGAGAAAGGAGGATAAGCAAACACCAACAGGAACGAGCCGACAATCATAAATGGCATCGCAGAGATGAAGCCATCACGGATTGCCATCACATGGCGCTGGGACGAGATACGCCCGGCGACAGGACTGATATAGTTTTCTACAAAACGGAAAATCAAATTAAACGCAGCATGGTTAGCAGACATAGCAGCTCTCCTGACGAACGATAGACGTAAGCACAGCGACGGTTAGTGTGCCGCGATGTGCAATCTCGAACTGTGAGTTCACTACCACGCCGGGGGGTTGGCCCGATCTACAGCAGATAAAGATAGGTTTCATACACGGCTCTTATTTTTTTAGCGATACAGAGGAAGTTACACATTCAGTATTAATCGGCATGACACACTTCTGCAACCGGTTACTGTAACCGGTTGCAGTGAATGTGAAGGGGATCGAGAAATCAATGAAATACTGGGAATACTCATCCTCTTATTTACAGCCTCAGCCGCTTGTGACAGATTAATTTTGTTTATATCAGGAGAGAACTATGAGTTTGCAAACCGTGCGGCAATTTTTCGCTGACCGCGCCCCCGATATCGAAATTATAGAACTGAATCAGAGTACTGCGACTGTGGCACTTGCTGCAGCGGCGCATAACGTGGCGCCAGGTCAGATTGCGAAGACGCTGTCATTGAAAGTCAAAGATGAAGTCATTTTAGTTGTGGCGAAAGGCGATGCGCGCCTGGACAACAAAAAGCTGAAATCAGCATTTGGTGCCAAAGCCCGAATGCTCAGCTGCGACGAAGTCGTCACCTGGACCGGACACCCCGTTGGCGGCGTCTGCCCTTTTGGTCTGGAAAATCCATTGACCATTTACTGCGACGTTTCCCTGAAAGCTTTTGACGAAGTATTACCTGCCGCTGGCGCAACACACAGCGCGGTACGCATCTCCCCTGAACGCCTGGCAGAACTCACCGATGCCACCTGGATCGACGTCTGTCTGTAAACTCACCGTCTCACCAGGTCACATTCCGCGCCTGTAACGGCAGATAACGTAAGATATCTGCCGCACAGAGCAATCCCGTGTAGTTCTTCACCCCGAGCTTATTCATCGCATTGAACTTATGCGTGCGAATAGTTTTTGGATTCCGCGCCATCTGTACGGCAATCTCCGGAATGGAAAAGCCCTTTCCCATATAATAAAGAATCGCGCGTTCCGTCGGGCTTAATCCTACCGAACCTGAAACAGTATTGAGCGTTTTACAGGCCGAATGTACCGACTCCTCCTGGGTTATTAAGCCGTTAATTTGCATCAGAAGCCTTTCAACGGAAGAAGTTTTGCACCATACCGCATGTAATGGGACAGGTAATAGGTGATGAATTAATGTCGCCTGTCCTTCATCCTCTGCAAGCAGAACCCGAAGTGCTTCAGGCTGCATACAAGCAAGATCGGAAAAAAAGCGAATACTTTGTTGGCGTGAGTCACGAGCCCCCGCCACAGAGTAAATCACCATGTCATAAAAGCGCTGCTCTGTCTGTGCAAACCATTCCTGACTGCCTTTATAGACCTGCAATTCATAAAACGAACCCGCACAACAAGAAAAGAGCCCGCGCAGCCCTGCTTCCGTCATTACACAGTTTTCAACGACAGCGACGTGTTTATTTGCGGTGCGCTTTTCCATGGCATTGGCTCTCCCCATACGGAAAGGAGATTCAACTCCTTCATCCCCTGTTCGCTGTTGAGCCAGGCATATAACTCTGCGTTGCCGCGCAATGACAAACGACGCATGGCGCTATTTTTCTGCGCGCTAATGGTCCTGTTGCTTTTTCTGAGCAGCATCGCTATCTGATTGACTCCCCAGCCTTTAGCAAGCAATCGTAAGGCCTGACGCTCTGCGAGAGACAATGAGGTTTTTAATCCCTGAGGAGAGAGTGCGGGCGTGGCTTCAAGTGACATCAAAGACGTACTGATGCGATTCGCCTGGGAACCCTGATCACGGATAGCCGCAATAAGTTCAGGAATAGATTCTGCGTCAGAAAGTAAGATACTTTCCGGGCGCAATAAATATTCAACTGCGAGCGCATAATTGGCTTGATTCAGCATAAAAATCCAACGACATTCTCTATACTGCGTCATTAATGAATAATATTTTTCGCAGAGCGCTTTAACCTGAAAACGATCGCCAGACAGATCACATACAATCAAACTCGTGCGCTGGAGTTGTATTATCGTGAGCTCATCGACGTGATGATGACAACTGACCTCATATTCTGGAAAGTTGTCTTTCATGATAGACAAAAGACCTGCTTGAATGATGGGGACATTGCTGATCATTACGCCACATCTATTAAATACCGTGAGCATAAAACCTCCCTTTTATGTTCCAGAATTATTTACATAATTGATTAAAACCATCCAATCATTCATGATTAGAATTATTCTAAGGACGCTTCCATTGACTCGGGCTATAATTTAATTTGTTGCAACGTTAAATAAAGGCAGTAACGGACAAAATAACCCTTCAACATTAGCACATTAAGAATAAACACTCCATCAGCTAACATCCAGAGTGAAATCGTTAAAGAATATTCATCAAGAAAATAATTATATATTTTCAGCTTATTTCATTTTTTCCCTGAATATTTTAGGTGGCATCCCCGCATAGCGCCGAAAAAAACGAGAGAAATAGGTGGCGTCACTAAAACCTAAGTAATCAGAGAGTTGTATAATCGACATGCTGGTATATTGCAGACTCCGCTTCGCTTCAAGCATTAGCCTTTGATGTAACACATTCAGCGCACTGCAGTTATGAAATTCATGGCACAAATAATTCAAATGTGTGACGGATAAACCCACCGCCTGTGCGTAATCGGACATCGGAAGGTGTTCCCGATAATGGCTTTCAATATGACGGGCAAACTGTTGCATCACCGCACGTCGGCGTTCCGCCCGGTCTTCTGCAGGCGGTGCTCCCTGACACTGGCGATTGAGCCACACCAGCAGCGCACTGAGCATCGCGTGCAGCATTAATTCGCGGGCGTCGTTATCCTGCTGATATTCTTCCAGCAACGTCGAAAACAGTGTGCGAATGTGCGACCGGGAGTGCGTTACGCTGACGCAATGTGGCTGATTCAGGACCCCAAGCTGGCGGCCAAACTGAGCGTCGAATTGGCTGAGCAACGGTAATGCTAAGGACAAAACGTAGCCCTGCGTGCCGGGCGAAAAACGAAAACCGTGCACGCACAGCGAAGGCACCACCTGAATGCTGGCTTCCTTTACAACTTTCCTTTCCCCTTCGATTTCAATTTCGGCCTGCCCTTTGTGCAGATACAGCAGCTGCACCATTTCCGCATGCTGATGCACACGGATGTGCCATTCATAAAGGCTGCTTCGCTGATGGATAGATTCGCAATGCAGAAGCTCCGGCGTCGGCCAACCAAGCTGTTCACCATACAGCTTAAAGACGGGGATCGTGCTCTGTTGCGTCATACACACTCCTGCGGCAGGCGTAATTAACGGACCGTTTCGTAAGGCAGGCCCACATAGTTTTCCGCTATCGTCGTCAGCCCGGCCCGTGAGCCTAAATAATAGCGGCGATCGGCTTCCTGCATTTTTCGGTCGAATGCACTTTTATCTTGGAAATCATGCAGTAAATGGGTCATAAACCAGCTGAAACGTTCACCTTTCCATACCCGATTGAGGGCAAACGAGGAGTAGCTGGCGAGCAAATCTTCACGCCCGTGATGGTAGAACTGGCAGAGAATTCGCCATAAATAGTTCACGTCAGAGGCCGCAAGATTCAACCCTTTTGCGCCAGTGGGCGGCACGATATGCGCCGCATCGCCGACCAAAAACAGTCGGCCAAACTGCATCGGCTCGACAACATAGCTGCGCAGTGGCGCAATGCTCTTCTCAAGTGAGTGACCAGTCACTAACTTATTAGCAAGCTCGGATGGCAAGCGGTATTTCAGCTCCTGCCAGAAGCGCTCATCGCTCCAGGCGTCAACGCTCTCGCTCAATGGCACCTGCAAATAGTAGCGGCTTCTGGTTAGTGAGCGCTGACTACATAATACAAACCCGCGTTCATGATGGGCGTAGATAAGCTCCGGATTCACCGGAGGCGTGTCGGATAACAACCCCAGCCAGCCAAATGGCCACTCGCTTTCATATTCACGCAGCACCGATTTGGGGATACTTTGACGCGACACGCCGTGAAAGCCATCGCAGCCCGCAATAAAATCGCAGTCAATCCGACAGGCTTCGCCCTGTTTTTCAAAGGTGACAAAAGGCTTGTCCGTTTTCATATCGTGCAGCTCAACTTGACTCACGCCGTACACAATCGGCGCGCCGCTGCTGACACGGGCTTCCATTAAGTCACGCGTCACTTCGGTCTGGCCGTACACCATCACGCTTTTACCTTCCGTGAGCTCACTCAACGGCACCGGGATCCGCACGCCGTCAAACAAAAACTCCACGCCATGATGTACCAGGCCCTCGGCATCCATTCGCTGCGAAACGCCCGCCTGGCGCAGCAAATCTACGGTACCGCTTTCCAGGATCCCTGCCCGGATACGACCCAACACGTATTCCGGGGTCTGACGTTCGAGGATGACCGTAGCAATCCCGGCATTGTGTAACAGCTGTCCAAGCAACAGCCCTGATGGGCCCGCCCCGATAATCGCGACCTGCGTTTTCATGAGTTCCGCTCCAGAATGGTTAATTATTTGTTTATTTTTTGTATCTATAAAGTGTCTTATTGCATTTTTGATAAGCTTGAACGGAAAAAGAAGGGCATAAATCAGACAAAACGTGCACTTTTCAACGATCTTGTGAAATTGTGGAGCAGTTCAAAAAACAGACGTTAACCGAAGGTCATATTCACAATGTTTGATCTCGCCGGGCCTTGCTTCACGTGGCATTCAGGTAAAACCTGGTTTCAGAACCTGACAATAGCCAACCAAGAACGGTCGTTATGGAAGCAGATAGCGCAGAGCAACGAAAAGTCACCCGGTTATGTATTCAGTGCGCCCTGCTACTGCTGCAACACGGGGCAGAGAGCGCGTTGGTCGAGGAGCTCTCAACCCGGCTAGGGATAGCACTGGCCATGGACGGCGTGGAAAGCGCCATCTCCTCGAACGCTATTGTGTTGACCACGATTCTGGACGGGAAATGCCTGACCTCGACCCGCAAAAACAACGATCGCGGTATCAACATGCATGTGGTGACTGAGGTCCAGCACATCGTGATCATGGCCGAGCACAAGCTGTTGGATACCAAAGATGTCGATAAGCGTTTTGCACAGATAAAACCGCTGCGCTATCCACGCTGGCTGGTTGTCACTATGGTTGGCCTCTCCTGCGCCTGTTTCTGCAAACTTAATAACGGCGGTTGGGACGGGGCCTTTATCACTCTCTGCGCCAGCGCGCTGGCCATGTATATTCGCCAGGTGCTCACCCATCGCTCGATGCACCCACAAATAAACTTCTGCATCACCGCGTTTGTCGCCACCACCATTTCCGGGCTGATGCTGCGCCTGCCCGCGTTCGAGCAAACGTCTACGGTGGCGATGGCCGCCAGCGTGCTGCTGTTAGTGCCGGGCTTCCCGCTTATCAATGCCGTCGCCGATATGTTCAAAGGTCACATTAATACCGGGCTGGCACGTTGGGCTATCGCCAGCCTGCTGACGCTCGCCACGTGTATTGGGGTAGTGATGGCGATGACACTGTGGGGGCTGCGCGGATGGGTATAATCGATTTTTTGCAAGTGCTGCTGCAAGACATGCTGCTGTCCGCCATTCCCGCTGTGGGTTTTGCGATGGTGTTTAACGTGCCGCACCGCGCGCTGGCCTGGTGTGCGCTACTGGGCGCTATCGGGCACAGTTCGCGAATGGTCATCATGCTGGCAGGGATGAACATCGAATGGGCGACGTTTATCGCCTCAATGCTGGTTGGCAGCATCGGGATCCAATGGTCACGCTGGTATCTGGCGCACCCTAAAATTTTCACCGTCGCCGCGGTCATTCCCATGTTTCCCGGGATCTCCGCTTATACCGCGATGATCTCCGCGGTGAAAATCAGCCACGTCGGCTACAGCAATGAGCTGATGATGTTGTTGCTGGAAAACTTCCTCAAAGCTACATCGATCGTCGGTGCACTGTCGGTTGGATTATCGATCCCCGGTCTGTGGCTGTACCGTAAACGCCCGCGCGTCTGAGCTACCTGCCCAGGCGTCGCCTGGGGAATCTCCTCCCGCGGGCTGGTCTGTGCTACTATCAGCCCATGTTATACCTGTCGTCGTTTTGTTTGAGTAATTGCCATGTCCTCCAGAATTTTAACGTCCAGCGTCATTGGGATTGATGCGTTTCTGCGCGATCCCGACGGCGTGTTAAACAATGCCGAAAACGGTGCTATCGCGGTGTTTGCCAATAATGCACCGGCGTTTTATGCCATTGCGCCCGCACGCCTGGCGCAACTGCTTGAGCTGGAGGCTAAACTCTCCCAACCGGGCAGTGACGTGGTGCTGGATGGTCAATTCTTCGACGAGCCGACGGCCGCGCCGGTTGCGGTGCCAATGGGCAAATTCGCCATGTATGCCGACTGGCAGCCGGATGCTGATTTTCAGCGGATGGCCGCACTGTGGGGCATCTCGCTGACGCAGCCCGCCACCCCGGAAGAGCTGGCCTCTTTTACCGCCTACTGGCAGGCGGAAGGCAAAGTGTTCCATCACGTTCAGTGGCAGCAGAAACTGGCCCGCAGCCTGCAAATCGGGCGAGCCAGCAACGGCGGGCAGCCGAGACGTGATCTCAACACGCTCTCCGAACCCGATAATCAAATTCCCCCAGGTTTCCGAGGTTAATGATGAAAAATGTTGGTGATCTGATGCTGCGCCTGCAGAAAATGATGCCGAAACATATTGAACCGGCATTCAAAACGGGTGAAGAGCTGCTTGCGTGGCAAAAAGAACAGGGCCAGCTGCGTTCCGCCGCGCTGGAACGTGAAAACCGGGCGATGAAAATGCAGCGGACGTTCAACCGCTCCGGCATTCGTCCGCTGCACCAAAACTGTTCCTTTGATAACTACCGCGTGGAAAGCGACGGGCAGATGAACGCGTTATCCAAAGCGCGTCAGTACGTCGAAGAGTTCGACGGCAACATCGCCAGCTTCATCTTTTCCGGTAAACCTGGAACCGGTAAAAACCATCTGGCGGCAGCCATCTGCAATGAGCTGCTGCTGCGCGGGAAATCAGTGTTAATCATCACCGTGGCCGACATCATGTCCGCGATGAAAGACACCTTTACTAACCGCGAAACCACCGAAGAAAAGCTGCTGAACGATCTGAGCAATGTCGATCTGCTGGTGATTGATGAGATCGGCGTCCAGACGGAATCGCGCTATGAAAAAGTGATCATCAACCAGATTGTTGACCGCCGCTCTTCGTCAAAACGTCCGACCGGGATGCTGACCAACAGCAACATGGACGAGATGAATAAGCTGCTGGGCGAACGTGTCATGGACCGTATGCGTCTGGGCAACAGCCTGTGGGTGATTTTCAACTGGGATAGCTACCGCAGCCGCGTCACTGGCAAAGAGTATTGAGATTTTTCCGAACCCCGGCAGCGCTATACTGACCGGGTTTCAGTCAACTGAGTAAAACCTATGAATACTGCTAAACGTCTTCTTTGCACTGCCGCGCTGACCAGCGCCCTGCTCTCCACCAGCACCTTCGCAATTTCCCTGAGTGACACGCTTTCCAGCGCCGCAAGCGAACTGGGTGGCTCAAGCACTTCGTCAACAGGCACAACTTCGCTCTCCTCGCTGACCAGCCTGCTGAGCGACAGCGGCAAAGCGCTGAGCGCCGACAACATGAACAACGCCGCGGGTATTCTCAGCTACTGCGCCCAACAGAAACTGACTTCCGTTACCGATACCGAAAACGTGAAGAATCAGGTGCTGGATAAACTGGGTCTGGATACCGCGCCAGAACAGAAAGCCGATACCAACTATATGGACGGTATTCAGGGTCTGCTTAACGCCCAAAATGGCCAGCAGCTGAATCTGAGCTCATTGGGCGATTCAGATCTTGGAAAACAAGTGAAAACCAAGGCTTGCGATCTGGTACTCAAACAAGGCGCCAATTTCCTCTCCTGATCTCCGCTAAACACCCGCACACACCGGATGTGAGCGGGTTAAAAATCACCCATTTCTAATCCAATTCTGAATCAGCGCACATTTTAATGACGCTATAATTGCAGCAATATGGCACTGCAATTACAGTGTAGGGTCAAAAAATAGTATCGGGTCAGCGGATGGCCTGTGTGACTGAGGATGTGCCGTGTCCGAGCTTGTTTCTATTGCTCTGTTTCTCGCTTCCGTCGTGATTTATTCATGGAAAGCGGGACGTAATACCTGGTGGTTTGCCTCCATCCTGATGGTGCTTGGACTTTTTGTGGTCCTGAATCTGACTCTTTACGCCAGCGATTATTTCACCGGCGACGGCATTAACGATGCCGTGCTCTATACCCTGACCAACAGCCTGACCGGTGCGGGTATCAGCAAATATATCCTGCCTGGCATTGGTCTGGTCGTGGCGCTGGTACTGGTCTTTGGTGGACTCGGCTGGGTGCTACGCCGTCGTCGCCATCATCCGCATCATCTTGGCTACAGTGTCCTGGCGCTGGGGCTTGCTCTCGCGTCCGTAGATGCCAGCCCGGCATTTCGCCAGATAACCGAACTGGTAAAATCCCAGTCCCGCGATGGCGATCCGGACTTTGCCGCCTGGTATAAAGAGCCGTCGAAAACCATTCCAAATCCGAAGCTGAACCTGGTGTATATCTACGGTGAAAGCCTCGAACGCACCTATTTCGATAATAAAGCGTTCCCGAATCTGACGCCGGAACTCGGTAAGCTCAAAAACGAGAGCATCGATTTCAGCCACACCATGCAGCTGCCGGGCACCGATTACACCATCGCCGGTATGGTCGCCTCCCAGTGCGGTATTCCGCTGTTCGCGCCATTCGAAGGCAACGCCTCGGCCTCGGTCTCGAGCTTCTTCCCGCAGAACATTTGCCTCGGTGACATCCTGAAAAACTCAGGCTACAAAAACTACTTTATGCAAGGCGCTAACCTGCGCTTCGCCGGGAAAGACGTATTCCTGCAATCACACGGCTTTGACCATCTTTACGGTGCCGAAGAGCTGAAAACCCTCGTTTCAGACCCAGGCTACCGCAATGACTGGGGCTTCTACGACGACACGGTTCTCGACGAAGTGTGGAAAAAGTACGAAGAGCTGTCGAAGTCCGGCCAGCGCTTCTCGCTGTTCACGCTGACGGTCGATACCCATCACCCGGATGGATTCATCTCCCGCACCTGCGATCGCAAAAAATATGAGATTGACGGTAAAACCAACCAGTCATTCAGCGCGGTAACCTGCAGCCAGGAACACGTGGCGGCGCTGATCGAAAAAATCAAAGCCTCTCCGTACTTTAAGAACACGGTGATCGTGGTGTCATCTGACCATCTGGCGATGAAAAACACCGCCTGGGATTACCTCAACAAACAGGATCGCAGCAACCTGTTCTTCGTGATTCGTGGCGATAAGCCGCAGCAGGAAGTGATGGGCGTGAAGCGCAGCACCATGGATAACGGCGCGACGGTGCTGGATATTCTTGGCGGCGATAACTTTATCGGCCTCGGTCGCAGCAGCCTGTCCGGCCAGTCGCTGGCGGAAGTGTTCCTCAACATGAAAGAGAAAGTGCTGGCGTGGAAGCCGGACATTATTCGCCTGTGGAACTTCCCGAAATCGATCAAAGATTTCACCATCGATGAGCAGAAAGGGATGATTGCGTTCTCCGGGTCGCACTTCCGTCTGCCGCTGTTGCTGAAGGTGTCGGATAACCGCGTTGAGCCGCTGCCGGAAAGTGAATACTCCGCCCCGCTGCGTTACCAGCTGGCAGATTTCGCCCCGCGCGACAACTTCATGTGGATTGACCGCTGCTACAAAATGGCCCAGATGTGGGCGCCGGAACTGGCTCTTTCTACTGACTGGTGCGTGTCTCAGGGCCAGCTTGGCGGCCAGCAAATTGTGCAGCACGTCGATAAAGCGCAATGGAAAGGCAAAGCCGCGTTTAAAGACACGGTTATCGACATGGAGCGCTATAAAGGCAACGTCGATACCCTGAAAATCGTCGATAACGACATTCGTTATAAAGCGGACAGTTTCATCTTCAACGTCGCCGGTGCGCCGGAAGAGGTCAAACAGTTCAGCGGAATTTCACGTCCGGAAAGCTGGGGCCGCTGGTCTAACGCACAGTTGGGCAATGAAGTGAAGATTGAGTACAAAACGCCACTGCCGCAGAAATTCGACCTGGTGATCACCGCCAAAGCCTATGGCGAAAACGCTGATAAACCGATTCCTGTGCGGGTCGGCAACAGTGAGCAAACGCTGACCCTGGGCAAAGACGTCACCACCACCACGCTGCATTTCGACAACCCGACAAACAGTAATCTGCTGACTATCGCGCCGCCGGATCCGCAGACCACCAACGAGGGCAATATTCTCGGCCACGCCCCACGCCAGTTGGGGATTGGGATGGTGGAGATCAAAGTGGTGAAATCGGAAGGGTAAAATCAAGGGGAGCTTAGGCTCCCCTCTTTTTTACCCGCTGGCGCGATGCAAAGCGGACCTACACAATCAGGTTTAGTAGGCCCGGCAAGCCTGCGCCGCCGGGCATTTGCGTATCAGAAGGTTTCCCAGTTCTCACCGTTTTCAGTCGCTGCGGTTTTACGCAGAGTCTTAACCGGCACACTGGTTTTCGGGGCAGATGACTCACGCCTGGCCGTCAGCTGCTGCTGCTGAATACGGAATACCGCCACCGCCTGCGTCAGACGACTCGCCTGCTCTTCCAGTGCGGCCGCTGCCGATGCGGACTCTTCCACCAGCGAGGCGTTCTGCTGCGTCACACGATCCATCTCGGCCACTGCCAGACCCACCTGATCGATACCCCGGCTCTGTTCGTCGGATGCCGACGCGATTTCACCCATGATGTCGGTCACGCGGGTTACCGCATTGACGATTTCATCCATGGTTTCACCGGCGCTTTCGACCAGTGTCGAACCGATATCAACCCGGCTGACCGAGTCTTCAATCAGGCTCTTGATTTCACGTGCCGCCTGGGCGCTGCGCTGCGCCAGATTACGCACTTCACCGGCGACCACCGCAAAACCACGGCCCTGCTCACCAGCACGCGCGGCTTCTACCGCGGCGTTCAGCGCCAGAATGTTAGTCTGGAAGGCAATTCCGTCAATAACGCTGATGATATCGGCAATTTTCTGCGAACTGCTGGTAATATCGCGCATTGTCTGCACCACGTTATCCACCACTTTGCCGCCTTTCTGCGCGGTTTCCGACGCGCTTAGCGCCAGATGGCTCGCCTGACGGGCGTTTTCGGCGTTCTGTTTCACCGTCGCGGTCAGTTCTTCCATGCTCGCGGCAGTCTCTTCCAGAGAAGCAGCTTGCTGTTCGGTACGGGAAGAGAGGTCGTTGTTGCCCATCGCAATCTCACTGGCACCACTGTAAATGGCGTCAGCCCCGTTGCGCACTTCGCCGACGGTACGCACCAACTCGCTCTGCATATGGCGCAGAGAATCCGCCAGCTGGCCCATTTCATTGCTGCCGTGCACGTCGATCGGTTTTACCAGATCGCCGCCGGCAATATGGCGAATACTGTCGATCACCCGCGTCAGCGGCTGGATCAACGTTTTGTGGATCCCAAGCCAGACCACAACGATCACCGCCAACACCGCGATCAATACGCTTACCAGCACCCAGATCGCCTGAGTGTATGAGCTACTGTTATCTTCTACTGCCAGCTCGTAAAGATGATCGTTTTGCTGGAAATACGTCACATAGGCTTTCTCGAAGCCATCCTGATAGCCCTGGGTCGGCTGATCAAAGAAGGCGTTGATCTTACCCGCACCGAGTAGCTGGATAAGCTCCGCCAGCGCGCCGTGATAGATATCGTAATTGCGTTTAATGTCGAGCGCGGCCGCTTCACTCTGGCGTGGATCGCGAGGCTGGGCTTCGTATTCTGCCCAACGCTGTTCCGCATCATTGAGAGAGGCGGTGGCGACCTTCATCAGATCCGCCACGATCGCGCCGCTACCGATATTGTTCTGATCCATCATATAGCGGATCCCAGCGCGGTTGAGGGTGTTACGGGTTTGCAGCAGTGCCACCCAGCTGCCGTTCAGCGTGGCCTGCTGCTGGCGGATGGTTTGCAGAACGGTGAAGTTTTCTTTGTCGTGTTTCAGCGCGTTAAAGAACAGACCGCCGGATGTCAGTTGTAAAAGGCCAAATATGACCAAAACCAGCACGAGGCTGGTCACAATTTTAATACGGTTTAACATGTTGTCTCTATCCAGTGGGAAGTTAACAGTTATTCGGCCTGAAAAGAGAAAACTTTAAGGAAAAACAGGCTGAAAAGAGGGATTAATACCCTCCATTCATGCTGACCAAAACAGCTATAATTTAACCATGTACGCTATATCATTGAAAATGAGAAAGTTATCACTACTCTTCTGAGGGTATTTCGCGGTCACGCTCAGCAATATGCCGGTTACCCAGCACAATAAATTCCTCCAGTAACGCGGTCAGTTGCTGCATTTTCTCCGGCGTGTACTCCGCTTCAATCTGTCGATAAGCCTCTTCCACCTGCGCCTGAGCGCGTTCATACAGCGCATTCCCCTCTTTGGTCAGCGAGACATACAGTTTCCTCTGGTCATTCAACGGTTTTAAACGCAGCACCAGGCCGTCACGCTCCATGCGCGTGAGGATCCCCGTCAGGCTGGGGCGCAAGATGCAGGTCCGGAAAGCCAGGTCATGGAAATCCATAGAAGGATGCTCAGCCAGTACACGCACAATACGCCACTGCTGCTCTGTCAGATTATGCCGCTTCACAATGGGCCGGAAGTAAGACATTGCCGCTTCCCGCGCCTGCAACAACGCAATCGTTAGTGAATCATGCATAGCCTTCCCTCGATGAAATCATTAATAGATGAATGATTTAATTATGCTGTTTTTATCAACAAGCCAATGTTAGCTAAAAAGTTTAACAGAAATCAACGCAATAAATTAAAACAATGATAAATAACAGAATTTATCGCAATGTGTAAATTTATTGTTAATTACATCACAAATAATTCACTTCTGTTTGCGAAACAATCAGCAAAAGCATAAAACCTGATTATTAATATATTAATGAAATTACAGCCCGGTCTTCCGGCCTGAGGAGTATATGCATGAAAGGTACTGTTTTCGCCGTGGCACTCAACCATCGCAGCCAGCTCGATGTCTGGCGCGAAGCGTTCGAACGCCCGCCTTACCAGGCTCTACCAAAGACAGCCGTCTGGTTTATCAAACCCCGTAATACTGTCATTGGCGCCGACGAGCCTATTCCGCATCCGCAAGGAGAAACGGTGCTCAGCGGCGCAACGGTGGCGCTGATTGTGGGAAAAACGGCGAGTAAAATCCGGGCGGAAGACGCCGCCGGGTACATCGCCGGTTACGCACTGGCGAATGAAGTCAGCCTGCCGGAAGAGAGCTTTTACCGCCCTGCGATTAAAGCAAAATGCCGTGACGGTTTTTGCCCGCTGGGGGAAATGGCGAGCGTCGATAACATCGATAATCTGACTATCGTGACCTCTATCAATGGCCGTGAAGTTGACCAATGGAATACGGCTGATTTACAACGCAGCGCCGTCGAACTGCTGAGCGCGCTGAGTGAGTTCGCCACCCTTAACCCCGGTGATGCCATTCTGATCGGTACGCCACATAAACGCGTGGAACTGCATCCTGGCGATCGCGTCAGCATTCAGGCACCAGGCTTCCCCTCACTGGAAAACCCGGTGGTAGCGGAGCAGGTGATAACTGAAACCCGAACTTTCCCGGCGTCATCTCACCCCCACGGTACGCTCTTCGCGCTGGGTCTGAACTATGCCGATCACGCCAGTGAACTGGAATTTACACCACCGCAGGAACCGCTGGTCTTCATCAAATCCCCCAACAGCTGGACCGGTGATGCGCAGAATTCGGTACGCCCCGACAATGTGGAGTACATGCACTACGAAGCGGAACTGGTGGTGGTGATAGGCAAAACTGCGTGCAAGGTGAGTGAAACCGAGGCGATGGACTACGTGGCGGGCTATACCGTCTGTAATGACTATGCCATTCGTGACTATCTGGAAAACTATTACCGTCCCAACCTGCGGGTAAAAAGCCGCGACGGGCTGACACCGATTGCCCCGGATGTCATCGATAAATCCGCCATCCCCGATCCGCACAACTTAACCCTGCGCACCTGGGTCAACGGCGAGTTACGCCAGCAAGGCACCACCGCCGATCTTATCTTCAGCATCCCGTTTCTTATCGCCTGGCTGAGCGAATTTATGACCTTGCAGCCAGGGGACATGATTGCGACCGGCACCCCAAAAGGGCTGTCCGACGTCGTCCCGGGTGACGAAGTGGTGGTGGAAGTCGAAGGTATCGGTCGTGTGACCAACCGAATTATCAGCGCGCAAACGCATGAGGAGACGCTGCGATGAAAAAAATAAACCACTGGATTAACGGTAAAAACGTAGCGGGAACCGACTATTTTCACACCACCAACCCGGCGTCCGGCGAGGTGCTGGCCGAGGTTGCCTCCGGCGGTGAACGTGAAATTCATCAGGCGGTAGACGCCGCCAAAGCCGCATTCCCGAAATGGGCTAACCTGCCGATGAAAGAGCGTGCACGCCTGATGCGCCGCCTCGGCGAGCTGATTGACGACAATGTGCCTGAGATTGCGGCGATGGAAACCGCTGATACCGGGCTGCCCATTCACCAGACCAAAAACGTGCTGATCCCACGCGCGTCACACAACTTCGAATTCTTCGCCGAAGTGTGCCAGCAGATGAACGGCAAGACCTATCCGGTGGATGACAAAATGCTCAACTACACGCTGGTGCAGCCGGTCGGTGTGTGCGCACTGGTTTCGCCGTGGAACGTGCCGTTTATGACCGCCACCTGGAAGGTTGCGCCGTGTCTGGCGCTGGGCAATACCGCGGTGCTGAAGATGTCAGAACTGTCGCCACTGACCGCTGACCGTCTGGGTGAGCTGGCGCTGGAAGCCGGGATCCCAGCCGGGGTCCTCAATGTGGTACAGGGGTATGGTGCAAGCGCTGGCGATGCGCTGGTCCGCCATCATGACGTCCGCGCTGTCTCCTTTACCGGCGGCACCGCCACCGGCCGTCGCATCATGCAGAATGCCGGACTGAAAAAGTATTCGATGGAACTCGGTGGTAAATCGCCGGTGCTGGTGTTTGAAGACGCCGACATCGAACGCGCACTGGATGCCGCGCTGTTTACTATTTTCTCCATCAACGGCGAGCGCTGCACTGCCGGTTCACGCATCTTTATTCAGCAGAGCATCTACCCGGAGTTTGTGAAGCGTTTTGCCGAACGCGCCAACCGTCTGCGGGTGGGTGATCCAACCGATCCCAATACCCAGATTGGCGCGCTTATCAGCCAGCAGCACTGGGAGAAAGTCTCTGGTTACATCCGCCTGGGCCTTGAAGAAGGCGCCACCCTGTTGGCGGGCGGCCCTGATAAACCGACCGATCTCCCTGCCCATCTGAAAAACGGCAACTTCCTGCGCCCGACGGTGCTGGCGGATGTCGATAACCGCATGCGCGTGGCACAGGAAGAGATCTTCGGCCCGGTCGCCTGCCTGCTGCCGTTCAAAGACGAAGCAGAGGGTCTGCGCCTGGCGAATGACGTGGAATATGGCCTGGCGTCTTACATCTGGACCCAGGATGTCAGCAAAGTGCTGCGCCTGGCCCGTAATATCGAAGCGGGCATGGTGTTTGTGAATACCCAGAACGTGCGGGATCTGCGCCAGCCATTTGGTGGTGTGAAGGCTTCCGGCACCGGGCGCGAAGGGGGTGAATACAGCTTTGAGGTGTTCGCCGAAATGAAAAACGTCTGTATTTCCATGGGCGACCACCCGATCCCAAAATGGGGGGTATAAAAATGGGCAAATTAGCCTTAGCGGCCAAAATCACCCACGTTCCGTCAATGTATCTGTCTGAACTGCCAGGTAAAAACTATGGCTGCCGTCAGTCGGCTATCGATGGGCATAAAGAAATCAGCAAGCGCTGTCGCGAGATGGGCGTCGATACCATTATCGTCTTTGACACCCACTGGCTGGTGAACAGCGCTTACCACATCAACTGTGCGGATCACTTTTCCGGCGTCTACACCAGTAACGAGCTGCCGCACTTTATCCGCGACATGACCTACGACTACGACGGCAACCCGGCGCTGGGTCAGTTGATTGCTGACGAAGCGGTGAAGCTCGGCGTGCGTGCCAAAGCGCACAACATCCCGAGCCTGAAGCTGGAGTACGGCACGCTGGTGCCAATGCGCTACATGAACAGCGACAAGCATTTCAAAGTGCTCTCCATCTCCGCCTTCTGCACCGTGCATGACTTTGCCGACAGCCGCAAGTTGGGGGAAGCCATCGTCACGGCGATTGAAAAATATGACGGCACCGTGGCGGTGCTCGCCAGCGGGTCGCTGTCACACCGCTTCATCGACGATCAGCGCGCCGAGGAGGGAATGAACAGCTACACCCGCGAGTTTGACCGGCAGATGGACGAGCGCGTGGTCAAATTGTGGCGCGAAGGCCAGTTCAAAGAATTTTGTAGCATGCTGCCGGAGTATGCCGACTACTGCTATGGCGAAGGCAATATGCATGACACGGTGATGCTGCTCGGCATGCTCGGCTGGGATAACTATGACGGCAAGGTGGAATTCCTCACCGAGCTGTTCGCCAGCTCCGGCACCGGCCAGGTCAACGCCGTTTTCCCCCTGCCTGCATAAGAGGTCACCATGCCGCACTTTATCGTCGAATGTACGGAGAATATCCGCGAACAGGCCGATTTAGCGGGTTTGTTCGCCCACGTTAACGAGGCTCTGGCGGCCACCGGTATTTTCCCGCTCGGCGGCATCCGCAGCCGCGCGCACTGGATAGATACCTGGCAAATGGCGGACGGTAAGCACGATTACGCCTTCGTCCACATCACCCTAAAAATTGGATCAGGCCGCAGCCTGGAGAGCCGTCAGGAAGTGGGCGAAATGCTGTTTACGCTGATCAAAGACCATTTTGCGCACCTGATGGCCAATCGCTATCTGGCGCTGTCATTTGAGATAGACGAATTGCATCCGACGCTCAATTACAAACAAAACAACGTGCACGCTTTATTTAAGTAGTGCGCGTTACAGCCGACGGCACTTGCCTGCCGGGCACGGTCACAGGAAATCGCTATGCTCGATAAACATACTCATACCCTGATAGCCCATCGTCTGCATCAGGCAGAACAGAACCGCGAGCAGATCCGTCAGATCTCGCTGGATTATCCGACGATCACTGTCGACGACGCCTATGCCATACAACGTGAGTGGGTCAGCCTGAAAATCGCCGAAGGCCGCGTGCTGAAAGGACACAAAATCGGCCTGACCTCAAAGGCGATGCAGGCCAGCTCACAAATCAGTGAACCCGACTACGGTGCGCTGCTGGACGACATGTTCTTCCACGATGGCAGCGATATCCCTGCGGATCGCTTTATCGTCCCACGCATCGAGGTGGAGCTGGCTTTCGTGCTGGCGAAACCGCTGCGCGGGCCAAACTGCACGATGTTCGATGTTTACAACGCCACCGACTACGTGATCCCGGCGCTGGAACTGATCGACGCTCGCTGCCACAGCGTCGATCCCCAAACGCAACGCCCACGCAAAGTGTTCGACACCATTTCCGATAACGCCGCCAACGCCGGGGTGATCCTCGGCGGACGCCCAATTCGGCCAGACGAACTGGATCTGCGTTGGATCTCCGCTCTGCTCTATCGCAACGGCGTTATCGAAGAAACCGGTGTCGCGGCAGGCGTACTGAATCATCCGGCTAATGGCGTGGCATGGCTTGCCAACAAGCTGGCGCCGTACGACGTACAGCTTGAGCCGGGGCAAATTATCCTCGGCGGCTCGTTTACCCGCCCGGTCGCCGCCAGCAAAGGCGATACCTTCCATGTCGACTACGGCAACATGGGTTCTGTCAGCTGTCGCTTCGTATAAGGAGATACTCATGAATAATGCCTTTAAAGACGCGCTGAAAGCGGGTCATCCGCAAATCGGCCTGTGGCTGGGTTTATGCAGCAGCTACAGTGCCGAACTGCTGGCAGGGGCTGGTTTTGACTGGCTGCTTATCGACGGTGAGCACGCGCCTAACAATGTGCAAACGGTGCTGAGCCAGTTGCAGGCTATTGCGCCCTACCCGAGCCAGCCGGTGGTCCGCCCATCGTGGAATGACCCGGTGCAAATCAAACAGCTGCTGGATGTCGGTGCGCAAACACTGCTCGTTCCAATGGTGCAGAATGCTGACGAAGCGCGACTTGCGGTCAGCGCAACCCGCTATCCCCCGGCCGGTATTCGCGGCGTGGGCAGTGCGCTGGCCCGTGCATCGCGCTGGAATCGCATTCCGGATTATCTCGCGCAGGCCAATGACGCCATGTGCGTGCTGGTACAAATCGAAACCCGGGAAGCGCTTAAAAATCTGCCGCAAATCCTGGATGTCGAGGGCGTGGACGGCGTATTTATCGGCCCGGCCGATCTCAGCGCAGATATGGGATTTGCCGGTAATCCGCAGCATCCCGAGGTACAGGCCGCCATTGAAAAGGCCATTGTGCACATCCGTCAGGCCGGCAAAGCCCCAGGGATCCTGATGGCCAATGAAGAACAGGCCAAACGGTATCTCGAACTCGGCGCGCTGTTTGTCGCCGTTGGAGTCGATACTACCCTGCTCGCGCGTGGCGCAGAAGCGCTGGCCGCACGCTTTAATCGCACCTCCGTCACCGCAGTACATAACAATAAATCCGTCTACTGACCGTACGATGTGGAGCGCATCATGACGACTGCTACCCTGCAACCTAATGATAATAAAGCCGTTGAAATAGAACATCGCGTCATCAATAAATTGTTCCGTCGTTTAATTGTTTTTCTCTTTATTCTGTTTGTCTTTTCATTTCTCGATCGTATCAACATCGGCTTTGCCGGTCTGACTATGGGCAAAGATCTGGGCCTGACATCCACCATGTTTGGCCTGGCGGCGACACTGTTTTATGTCACTTATGTGCTGTGCGGGATCCCTAGCAACATCATGCTGGCGAAGGTGGGCGCACGCCGCTGGATTGCCGGGATCATGGTGGTGTGGGGCATCGCGTCCACCTGCACGATGTTTGCCACCAGCCCACACACGCTGTACATCCTGCGTATGCTGGTTGGTATTGCGGAAGCCGGTTTCCTGCCGGGTATTCTGGTTTATCTGACCTGGTGGTTCCCCGCTTACCATCGCGCCCGGGCTAACGCCCTGTTTATGATAGCGATGCCGGTCACCATGATGCTTGGCTCAATACTCTCAGGCTACATTCTGGCGCTTGATGGCCTGTGGAACCTGAAAGGCTGGCAATGGCTGTTCCTGCTGGAAGGGTTGCCTTCCGTGGTGCTCGGTGTGGTGACCTGGTTCTACCTCAACGATACGCCTGACCAGGCCAGCTGGCTGGATGCCGAAGAGAAACAGACGCTAAAAGCCATGATCGCCCGCGAGCAGGAAAACGCCCTTGCCCGCCCGAACACCCCGCGATCGACGCTGCGCGAAGTGCTTACCCCGGCGGTGTTGCTGTACACGCTGGCCTACTTCTGCCTGACCAATACGCTGAGTGCTATCAATATCTGGACGCCGCAAATCCTGCAAAGCTTCAACACCGGCAGCAGTAATATTGTGATTGGCCTGCTGGCGGCGATCCCGCAGTTTTGCACCATCCTTGGAATGATCTGGTGGAGCCGCCGATCCGACAGACTGAAAGAGCGCAAAAAGCACACCATTGTGCCGTATCTGTTTGCCGCCGTGGGCTGGCTGCTGGCCTCCGCCACCGATCACAGTCTGATCCAGCTACTCGGGATAATCATCGCTTCAACTGGATCGTTTACCGCAATGGCCATCTTCTGGACCACGCCGGATCAGGTTATCAGCCTGCAATCCCGCGCGGTGGCACTGGCTGTGATCAACGCCATCGGTAACGTAGGATCGGCGGTCAGTCCGCTGCTGATCGGCATTCTGCGTGATGCCACCGGCAGTTTCAGCTCCGGCCTGTGGTTTGTCGCCGGCCTGCTGGTGCTCGGCGCACTGGTGCTGACACGTATCCCCATGACCCAGAAGGAAAGCCCAGCCAGCGCCCCAGGGCTTGCTGCGCAGAAAAGTCATTAAGGAGTGGTTATGTGCCAGAGTCCGGTCGCCAATATCGACATCAGCAAAGAGTATGATGAAAGTCTCGGCACCGACGATGTGCACTATCAGTCATTCGCCCGCATGGCCGCGTTCTTCGGGCGCGACATGCAGGCGCATCGCCATGACCAGTTTTTCCAGATGCATTTTCTCGATACCGGGCAGATTGAACTTCAGCTCGACGATCATCGCTACTCGGTGCAGGCACCGCTGTTTGTCATCACGCCTCCGTCGGTGCCGCACGCCTTTATCACCGAGTCTGACAGCGATGGCCACGTGCTGACGGTTCGCGAAAATCTTATCTGGCCGCTGCTGGAAGTGCTCTATCCCGGCACACGGGAAGCATTCGGCCTGCCGGGGATCTGTCTTTCACTGGCGGATAAACCCGATGAACTCGCGGCATTGACACACTACTGGCAACTGATTGCCCGGGAATCGACAGCACACCTGCCGGGGCGCGAGCACACCCTGGTGTTGCTTGCCCAGGCGGTATTTACCCTGCTGCTGCGTAACGCAAAGCTCGACGATCACGCCGCCAGCGGGATGCGTGGTGAGCTCAAACTGTTTCAGCGCTTTAACCAGATGATCGACAGCCACTACCACCAGCACTGGACGGTGCCGGATTACGCCAGCGAATTGCATCTGACGGAATCGCGGCTGACCGATATCTGCCGCCGCTTTGCCAATCGTCCCCCCAAACGCCTGATCTTTGACCGCCAGCTGCGTGAAGCCAAACGGCTTCTGCTTTTTTCTGATCGCGCGGTGAATGAAATTGCCTGGCAATTAGGCTTTAAAGATCCGGCCTATTTTGCGCGCTTTTTTAATCGCTTAGTGGGCTGTTCCCCCAGTGCATATCGGGCGCAAAAAGTGCCAGTCTCCTGAAATCTGGCCCTTTTTTCTTGCGTTTTCTCTACCCGGCAAGGTTAAAAGCGATACCGCTCACAAATCCCGGACGTCCCCGAAAAGTACCCGCCGTTGTCGCAAAAGTCTCTTCACGTAACCCCGGTCTGGCGCTTCAATTAAACAACAAAAACAAAACACAAATTTAACAATCAAATTCCGATGACTACTGAAGAGGTCGACATGAAACCTGAAGATTTCCGCGCTGATACCAAACGTCCATTAACCGGCGAAGAGTATTTAAAAAGCTTGCAAGACGGTCGTGAGATTTATATCTACGGCGAGCGCGTTAAAGACGTCACCACCCATCCGGCGTTTCGTAATGCGGCGGCTTCCGTGGGGCAATTGTATGACGCGCTGCATAAACCAGAAATGCAGGATGCCCTGTGCTGGGGCACCGATACCGGCAGCGGCGGATACACCCATAAGTTCTTCCGCGTGGCGAAAAGTGCCGACGACCTGCGCCAGCAGCGTGACGCGATCGCAGAATGGTCACGCCTGAGCTACGGCTGGATGGGGCGCACACCGGACTACAAAGCCGCCTTTGGCTGCGCACTCGGGGCTAACCCGGCTTTCTACGGCCAGTTCGAGCAAAACGCCCGCAACTGGTACAGCCGCATCCAGGAAACCGGGTTGTACTTTAACCATGCCATCGTCAATCCACCGATTGACCGCCATAAACCCGCTGATGAAGTAAAAGATGTCTACATCAAGCTGGAAAAAGAGACCGATGCCGGGATAGTCGTCAGTGGGGCAAAAGTGGTGGCGACCAACTCCGCACTGACTCACTACAACATGATTGGCTTTGGCTCCGCACAGGTGATGGGCGAAAACCCGGACTTCGCGCTGATGTTCGTCGCCCCAATGGACGCAGAAGGGGTGAAACTTATCTCACGCGCCTCCTATGAAATGGTGGCGGGGGCTACCGGGTCGCCATTCGACTATCCGCTCTCCAGCCGCTTCGACGAAAACGATGCGATCCTGGTGATGGATAAGGTGCTGATCCCGTGGGAGAACGTGCTTATCTATCGTGATTTCGATCGTTGCCGTCGCTGGACGATGGAAGGCGGCTTCGCCCGTATGTATCCGTTGCAAGCCTGCGTACGGCTGGCGGTGAAGCTCGATTTCATCACCGCACTGCTGAAAAAGTCGCTGGAATGCACTGGTACCGTTGAGTTCCGTGGCGTACAGGCCGACCTCGGTGAAGTGGTGGCCTGGCGCAACATGTTCTGGGCGCTGAGTGACTCCATGTGTTCCGAAGCGACTCCGTGGGTGAACGGCGCTTATCTGCCAGATCACGCCGCGCTGCAGACCTATCGCGTAATGGCGCCGATGGCCTACGCCAAGATCAAAAACATTATCGAGCGTAACGTCACCAGCGGTCTGATCTATCTGCCCTCCAGCGCCCGCGATCTGAACAACCC
This sequence comes from Scandinavium manionii, assembly GCF_024764775.1. NCBI lineage: Bacteria > Pseudomonadati > Pseudomonadota > Gammaproteobacteria > Enterobacterales > Enterobacteriaceae > Scandinavium > Scandinavium manionii. Next base: position 274,429 of record NZ_JALIGC010000038.1, read on the forward strand.
ACAGATAGATCAGTATCTGGCGAAATATGTGCGTGGCTCCAACGGCATGGATCATGTTGAGCGCATTAAGATCCTGAAACTGATGTGGGATGCGATTGGCAGTGAATTTGGCGGCCGTCACGAGCTGTATGAAATCAACTACTCAGGCAGCCAGGATGAAATCCGCCTGCAGTGTCTGCGTCAGGCACAAAGCTCCGGCAACATGGACAAAATGATGGCGATGGTCGACCGCTGTCTCTCTGAGTACGACCAGCACGGCTGGACGGTTCCCCATTTACACAACAACAGCGATATCAACCTGCTGGATAAGCTGCTGAAATAACGCAGCGGGAGGCTTCAATGCAATCAGATGAACAACGCCTGCGTTTTCGCGAGGCGATGGCCAGCCTGTCGGCGGCAGTCAATATTGTCACCACCGAGGGTGAAGCCGGACGTTGCGGGATAACCGCCACCGCGGTCTGTTCAGTCACCGACACGCCGCCTTCCCTGCTGGTGTGCATTAACGCCAACAGCGCGATGAACCCGGTGTTTCAGGGGAATGGCAGACTGTGTGTCAACGTACTGAATCACGAACAGGAACTGATGGCGCGCCACTTTGCTGGCATGACCGGGATGACGATGGAGGAGCGTTTTAACCTCTCCTGCTGGCAGAAAGGCCCGCTGGCGCAACCGGTGTTAAAAGGCGCACTCGCCAGCCTTGAAGGGGAGATAAGCCAGGTGCAAACCATCGGCACCCATCTGACCTATCTGGTTGAAATTAAAAATATCGTTCTCAGCGATGCGGGCCACGGTCTTATCTATTTCAAACGCCGTTTCCATCCGGTGATGATGGAACTGGAAGCGGCGATTTAACCACCTGCACATCGACGGTAAAACGTATCGGGACATCAAAAAGCGGGCTGAAGTGCAAAATGGCGGCCCGCCTTAAGTGATCCCAATCACACAAATTCAGTCAATTGCGGCGAGCCTGAACCGCTCGCCCGCCTTTTTGACCGCTTACCTGCGTCTGACAACCACTCACCCATTTTCCCCCTTCTGCGCGCGCGAAGCTCTGGCACCATAGCTCCCAGCATCAATACCTCCAGAAGTCGTTGTAACACTTCACTCATTCTTATAAACGCCAGGTTTTTAACTATGGATATGAAAAAACTTCTCAAGCATGTGCCATGGGCCATTATTGGAATCATCGGGGCGTTCTGCCTGTCGGTGGTTGCCCTGCGTCGCGGCGAGCACGTCAGCGCCCTGTGGATCGTGGTCGCCTCGGTCTCGGTGTATCTGGTGGCCTATCGCTACTACAGCCTGTACATCGCCCAGAAGGTGATGAAACTCGATGAGACCCGCGCCACACCGGCGGTTATCAATAACGATGGTCTGAACTACGTCCCGACCAACCGCTACGTGCTGTTCGGGCACCACTTTGCGGCGATCGCCGGCGCAGGCCCACTGGTCGGCCCGGTGCTGGCAGCGCAAATGGGCTATCTGCCCGGCACGCTGTGGCTGCTGGCCGGTGTCGTGCTGGCCGGGGCGGTGCAGGACTTTATGGTGCTGTTTATCTCCTCGCGCCGTAACGGTTCCTCGCTCGGTGAAATGGTAAAAGAAGAAATGGGCCGCGTGCCGGGCTCGATTGCCCTGTTCGGCTGCTTCCTTATCATGATTATTATCCTCGCGGTACTGGCGCTTATCGTGGTGAAAGCCCTCGCCGAAAGCCCGTGGGGCGTATTCACCGTCTGCTCGACCGTGCCAATTGCGCTGTTTATGGGCGTCTACATGCGCTTTATTCGCCCCGGCCGCGTGGGCGAAATCTCGGTTATCGGCATCGTGCTTCTGGTGGCATCCATCTGGTTCGGCGGCGTCATCGCTCACGACCCGTACTGGGGCCCGGCGCTGACCTTTAAAGACACCACCATCACCTTCGCGCTGATTGGCTACGCCTTTGTCTCTGCGCTGCTGCCGGTGTGGCTGATTCTGGCTCCGCGCGACTACCTCGCCACCTTCCTGAAAATCGGGGTGATTGTGGGCCTGGCGCTCGGCATCGTTATCCTCAACCCGGAGCTGAAAATGCCGGCAGTGACCCAGTACATCGACGGTACTGGTCCACTGTGGAAAGGCGCGATGTTCCCGTTCCTGTTCATTACCATCGCCTGCGGTGCGGTGTCTGGTTTCCATGCGCTGATTGCGTCCGGCACCACGCCGAAGCTGCTGGCGAATGAAAAAGATGCGCGCCTGATTGGCTATGGCGCGATGCTGATGGAGTCTTTCGTGGCGATCATGGCGCTGGTTGCGGCGTCTATCATCGAGCCGGGCCTGTACTTCGCGATGAATACCCCGCCTGCGGGCCTCGGTATCACCATGCCGAACCTGCACGAAATGGGCGGCGAAAATGCGGCGATGATCATGGCGCAGCTGAAAGATGCCAGCGTTCACGCCGCGGCGACCGTTAGCTCCTGGGGCTTCGTTATCTCGCCTGAGCAAATCATGCAGACCGCGAAAGACATCGGCGAGCCGTCGGTACTGAACCGTGCCGGTGGCGCGCCTACGCTTGCCGTCGGTATCGCCCACGTGTTCCACAAAGTACTGCCGTGGGCGGACATGGGCTTCTGGTACCACTTCGGTATTCTGTTCGAAGCGCTGTTCATTCTGACCGCGCTGGATGCAGGCACCCGTGCCGGTCGCTTTATGTTGCAGGATTTGCTCGGTAACTTCGTGCCATTCCTGAAGAAAACCGACTCTCTGGTGGCGGGTATCGCCGGGACGGCGGGCTGCGTCGGCCTGTGGGGCTATCTGCTGTATCAGGGCGTGGTTGACCCACTGGGCGGCGTGAAGAGCCTATGGCCGCTGTTCGGGATCTCTAACCAGATGCTGGCGGCCGTGGCGCTGGTGCTCGGCACCGTGGTGCTAGTGAAAATGAAGCGCACCAAATACATCTGGGTCACCGTGGTGCCTGCGCTATGGCTGCTGTTGTGTACCACCTGGGCGCTCGGCCTGAAACTGTTCAGCAATAATCCGCAGCTGGAAGGCTTCTTCTTCATGGCGAACCAGTACAAAGCGAAAATTGCCGCAGGCAGCAGCGACCTGACTGCCCAACAGATTGCTAACATGAACCACATCGTCATCAACAACTACACCAACGCAGGGCTGAGCATTCTGTTCCTGGTGGTGGTTTACAGCATCATTTTCTACGGCATCAAAACCTGTATGAAGGCGCGCGCTATCGACGCGCGAACCGACAAGGAAACGCCGTATGTTCCGGTGCCAGAAGGTGGCGTGAAGACCTCTTCACATCATTAATCGTATTCAGCCCCGCTCCGGCGGGGCTTTGTCTTATCAGGATGAATTATGTTTGGTAACTTAGGGCAGGCCAAAAAATATCTCGGTCAGGCGGCAAAGATGCTGATTGGTATCCCGGATTACGACAACTACGTCGAACACATGCAGAGCAATCATCCGGATAAACCGTACATGACTTACGAAGAATTCTTCCGCGAGCGCCAGCAAGCGCGCTACGGCGGCAGTGGAGAAGGCGGCATGCGCTGCTGCTAAAGGAGAAATAATGACCCCGATTCCCGTCACCCTACTTACCGGTTTTCTCGGCGCAGGTAAAACGACTCTGCTGTGTCACATTCTCAACGCGGATCACGGGTTCAAAATTGCCGTGATCGAAAACGAGTTCGGCGAAGTCTCGATGGACGATCAGTTGATTGGCTCACGCGCCACGCAGATAACCACCCTGACCAACGGCTGTATTTGTTGCAGTCGATCCAACGAACTGGAAGACGCGCTGCTGGATCTGCTCGACGGTCGCGATCGCGGCGATATCGAATTCGACCGGTTGATCATCGAATGTACCGGCATGGCCGATCCAGGACCTATCGTGCAGACCTTTTTCTCGCATGAGATCCTCTGCGAGCGCTACATGCTCGACGGGGTGATAGCCCTGGTCGACGCCGTTCACGCCGACGAGCAGATGAATCAGTTCACGCTGGCGCAGTCGCAGGTAGGCTACGCGGATCGCATTCTGCTGACTAAAACCGACGTGGCGCAAGAGACAGAAAAACTCTGTGAGCGCCTGACGCGCATCAACGCCCGCGCACCGATTTACACCGTGACGCACGGTGATATTGACCTCGAATTATTGTTCAATACCAACGGCTTTATGCTCGAAGAAAACGTCATCCAGCCTAAGCCGCGTTTTCACTTTATGGCGGATAAGCAAAACGACATCTCATCGATTGTGGTCGAGCTCGATTACCCGGTCGATATCAGCGACGTTTCCCGCGTAATGGAAAACCTGCTGCTCGATTTTGCCGATAAGCTATTGCGTTATAAAGGGATGCTGTGGATTGACGGTGAACCAAATCGCCTGCTGTTCCAGGGTGTGCAACGCCTGTACAGCGCCGACTGGGACCGCCCGTGGGGAGACGAAACACCGCACAGCGTGCTGGTGTTTATCGGCGTTCAATTACCGGAAACAGAAATTCGTGCGGCGTTTGCAGGGTTGAAGCGCTAACGGCACGATACCCTCTCCCCTATGGGGAGAGGAAAACCGCAAAAACTACAACAACGGTTCAGGCAACGTAATCACCCACAGCTCGCTATCAGACGCCGGTTTTTCCAGTGGCTGGATGTCGATGGTTGTCGCCACCGCCTGGTCATCCACCGTCAATTTCCCCTGATCATTCACCCGATAATCCTTCAGTTTCTTCCCTTCCACCGGGCTTTTCAGCGTCGTTTTCACGCCAAAATCATTGTCGTTCGCCACCGCCAGAGTTTTGCCGTCGATCAGCGCCAGACCTTCGGCTTTTTCCTGCTTCCAGCCGAGTTTTCGCAGATCAACCGCCAGAGTTTTGCTCGCTAAAGCGATCCCGCGTTTCGCCAGTTGATCCGCGCTATCAAACTCCGGATATTCACCCGGCTTATCAAATGCCGCCAGATCGCTGGCCTGGCTCAGATCGACCTTGTAGATGTTATTGCGCATCACGTCATCTTTATCGCCGCCCTGCTCGATCAGCAGGATGTGGTCATTATCCAGCGCCACGATATCGCCGATTTTGGCATCGCTGTTTTTGCTGTAGACGTTATCAATCGGATAACCGTACATTGCGGTTTTACCTGTCGCCGGGTCAAAACTCACCAGACGGGTAAACAGGGCTTTCTTCTTGCTCTTACCGTCAATATCCAGTGTGCTCTGCACAGCGGCAATAATGCGCCCATCCGGCGTCCGGGTGATGCCCTCAAAGCCACGGTTTGACTGACGCCACTTGATGATATTCGGCAGACCACCAGCAATCGACTTTTCACCGTCCAGCGCCTGCGGGCCGTGCTTCGCGATGATTTTGCCATTGCCATCGACGTTAATCATGAACGGGCCATATTCATCACACAGCCAGAAACCGCCTTTGCCGTCCGGGGTGATGCCTTCGGTATCCAGCCCGCGGTTATCGCCCGTCAGCGTTTTCAGGGTATCACTCAGCGCCACTTCGTTGGTCGATCCAATCACCCCACTTTGCAGCGGAAGACCGTTGATATTGCCTTTCTCATCATGCAGCGGACGCAGATGGGTCGCTTCGGCTTTGCCGTTTTCAACACGAATGGACATCAGTAACGGCGTAAAGTCCGGGGTGACAAAAATTTTAGCTTCGTTCTGACCAACATTCGGCGAATCAGCGTTCGGGCCGCGATCGGTCACCGTCGCAAACGTCAGCGCATCGCCTTGCTTACCGGTAAACAGTAAACCAGAGCCAATCCCCACCGGTAAACCATTCGCAAACGCGCTGGAAAACGCACCGCTGTAATTGACGTGTGAGCCTTCAGGAAAACTCACCACAAAGCGCTCCGCGGTGGGCTCTGCTGCAAAAGCCGAGAGAGAAAGGGTACTGCCAAACACCAGAGAAATAAGTTTAATTTTCATGTTGTTGTCACCTTTTTATGAATGTGAAACACCATAAGAATGTGGCATGACAGAAAGATGACGGAAGGATGACAGAATGAGGATCCTCATTCTCAATTTCGCGAATGAGCATGCCAGTGAACTCCATCACACTTCCGCTATGTGCTTTTCCGCTATCAGTCCCTCGCTGTCAGGCAACCGCATCGTAACTCATTGAAATACCGTTGAGCTGCTCTATGCCCACGCCAATTCATTCGAAAAAAACTATCAATAACCTCTGTTATCCAATTGGATTCCCAATCACTCATTTCTCAGAATGGATGTATATCCCAAAGCATTCAGGAGTTTTTATGTCTCATTCCGTGATTAACGACACCCCCTACGACGCCGTTGAAATCATTAACGCCGTTAAGCCAGGTTTTAAGCCACGCATCGCGTTTATCCTCGGCTCCGGCCTTGGGTCGCTGGCCGATAAGCTCGATAACAAGACCGTCATCTCTTACGAAAAACTGCCCGGCTTCCCGGTAAGCACCGTGATTGGTCATGCGGGCGAAGTCGTGATGGGCTCGCTGCACGGCGTGGACATCATCTGCATGAAGGGTCGCGGGCATTTCTACGAAGGCGTCGGGATGGGCATCATGACTCACGCGGTGCGCACCTTTAAGCTGCTCGGCTGTGAATTTATGTTCTGCACCAACGCCGCTGGTTCACTCAACCCGAGCATCCCTGCCGGAAGCCTGGTGGCGCTGAACGACCACATCAACACCATGCCGTCCACGCCGCTGGTTGGCCCGAACGATGACCGCTTTGGCCCACGTTTCTTCAGCCTCGCCAACGCGTATGACAAAGACCTGCGCGCGAAACTGCAGCACACCGCCGGTGATTTGGGCCTGACGCTACACGAAGGCGTTTTCGTTTCCTATCCAGGGCCGAACTTCGAGACCGCAGCAGAAATTCGCATGATGCAAAACATGGGCGGCGATGTGGTCGGCATGTCGGTCGTGCCGGAAGTTATCGTGGCGCGCCACTGCGGCCTGAAGGTGCTGGCGGTATCGGCGATAACCAATATGGCGGAAGGCCTGAGCGATGTAGAACTGTCTCACGAACAAACCCTGAAATGCGCGGCGATGGTCACCGATGATTTCATTCGCCTGATTAGCCAGTTCGTGAAGAGCTGCCGCTAAATTCCCGTCCAGCGGCGGCCGTACAGCCCGCCAGGAGAAGTGCAGATGTCAGAAAATTACTCTCGCGGTAATCTGAACGCGATTTCCTATCTGAGCTATTACTTTGTCGGCGCGCTGGTGTCGACGCTCGGCATCGTTCTCGGCCCGCTGTGCGCCGCGTTCAACAAAGATCCGAGTTTTATCGGCCAGGTCTTTACGTTGATGAATATCGGCATGTTCGTGCCGATTATGCTCGGCGGTATCCTGATGAAAAAATGGGGTCTGCAAAAGCCGCTGGTGATCGCCGCCGCGCTGACCATCCTCATCAGCGCCCTGCTGTTCGTCACTCCAACGCTGACCATGTTTAGCGTGGCGGTCGCTATTATCGGCGCCTGCGGCGGTATTTTCATGACCATCGGCAGTTACCTGGTGGTGCGTATCAATCCGGACGAGAAAAGCCGTTCGTCGAGCCTGATTTTCACAGACTTCTTCTTCAGCCTGGCCGGCGCCACGCTCTCGTTCCTGTTGGCGTGGCTGTTCAAAATGGGTGCGAGCTGGATTGCGATGTACGGCATTATGGGCGGCCTCGGCGTGCTGATGCTGCTGCTGACGCTACGTAGCCGTTATCCGACCACCGAAGCACCGGCAGCGGCGCATCAGGAAACGTCGTCGGAACCGTGGGGTCGTTCGGTGTGGCTACTGTGCGGCGCGCTGTTCCTGTTCCTGCTCGCCGAACCGATTTTCACCCTTTGGACGCCTGGCTATCTGCAATGGCGCTTCCAGTTATTACCAGAACAAGCGGCACTGTTCACCACCGTATACTGGGTCGCGAAAGCCACCGGCCTGTTCCTCAATCAGTTCACCGTGAAATGGATGAAGCTGCGTACTTTCCTGCTGATGTGTACCGCCGTCGGGCTGGGCTCGATTGCGCTAATCAGTAATAGTGCCAATACGACACTTATCCTGATTGCCTGCGGCGCGTTTGGTTTCTTTAACTCCGGCCTGTTCTCCGGCCTGATGAGTTACGGTTCGTTGCAGGTCAGTCGCAGTTCGCCGACCCTGATTTCGGCGCTGCTCACCTGCGGCACCGTGGGCACGCTGCTGTTCGCCACTGTTTCTTCGCTGGTCAACAGCCATTACGGCCTGTACGGCGCGGTCAATGCATCCACCTGCGCGTATGCGCTGTTGATGGTGACGCTGCTCGCCGCCATTGCCTGCAGCAAGGCAGAACGCCTGCATCAGGGCGAGGCGGTCGCGGTTTGACAGCCTTCAGGGAGGGTTGCATGATACCGCCACCCTCCTTTTTCTCGGTGCCCGGCATGCTCGATCCACAGGCCAACAGCCGCATCCGTTTTCGGATGCTGCGCTATTTCCAGACCCTCGCCGACGAGCTGCATTTTGGCCGGGCCGCCGCGAAGTTAAACATCTCTCAGCCGCCGCTCAGTATGCAAATCAAAGAGCTGGAAGCGATTCTTGACGTGGAATTATTCGAACGATCCAGCCGTAAAGTCGCATTGACTCACGCCGGAAAAGTGCTGAAAGCGGAGGTCGATAAACTCCTCAGCGCCACAGAGCAGTCACTGAATTACGTACGCCAGATTGGCCGCAGCGAGAAACAGCACATCAACATCGGCGTGATCGGCAGCGCGATGTGGGGCCCGCTGCTGACACGGATGAAGGTCTTTCGCGAAGCCAACCCGGACGTGAACTGGTCGCTGCATGAGTTGGGCCAGCAGGAACAAACCGAAGCTCTGCGCGCGCGAACCATTGATATCGCCATTAACCGCAACGTTATCCCGCATGTGGAAGCGAAGATCCGCTGTCAGCTGTTTGCCCGGGAGGCAATCTGCGTGGCGGTGCATGAGAGCGATCCGCTGTGCGCTCGCGCCACGGTTTCCCTGAAAGATCTGGCCGATCGCGCCTTTATCTCACTTTCCTTCAACCGCAGTGATTTCGCCCGTCAGGTGTATGACAATTGCCTTGAACTGGGCGTATCTCCGCTGGTCACCCATCAGGTTTTTGAACCCCAAACCGCGCTGGCACTGGTCAGCACCGGTAACGGTGTGTCGCTGCTGCCCGAATCCTGCGCCCTGATCCACTGGCCTGGCGTGGCTTTTTTGCAACTCGAAGAGTCGATCCCCGCCGATCTCTACGCGCTGTGGTACGACGAACCGTTGCCGGATCTTTTCGCCCGCTTTTTACAGGCGTTGCGCGACGAATAACTGCCTGCCGCCGTGTGACGCATTATTCAGGGCTATAGTGTAAAAAGGTCACATTCACCCACAGGATGTTTTCATGGACCAGACGGCACTGGCGACGGAAAACAGCACAGCACAAAAACCGCCTAACGCGATTTTGCTGGCAGGCAGCGCACTCGGCGTGGTGTTCGGCGATATCGGCACCAGCCCGCTGTATACCCTCAAAACTGTCATCTTGCTTTCCGGCAGCAGCCCGACGCCGGGCATTATTCTCGGTCTGCTGTCGCTGATTATCTGGACGCTTATCCTCGTCACGTCGATAAAATACGCGGCCTTTGCGATGCGCATTGATAACCGTGGCGAAGGCGGGATCATGGCGCTGATGTCACTGTTGCAGCACAACGGCAAAGGCCGGGCGCTGATCATCTTTGCCGGACTGCTCGGCGCGGCGCTGATTTACGGCGACGGTGCCATCACCCCGGCAATTTCGGTGCTGTCGGCGCTCGAGGGGCTGAACATCGTATTCCCAGAAGCCCGGCATCTGATCCTGCCGGGCACCGTGGCGATTCTGGTGGCGCTGTTTGCCATTCAGCCTTTTGGTACGGCCAAAATTGGCATCGTGTTTGGCCCAGTCATGATGCTGTGGTTCCTGGTGATTGCCGGGCTGGGCATCTGGGGGATAGGCCAGCATCCGGCGGTGCTGATGGCGATTAATCCGTATTACGGCGTGCATTTTTTGCTGTCCCACGGTTTCGTCAGCTTTCTGGTGCTCGGCGGGGTTTTCTTGTGCGTGACGGGGGCGGAAGCGCTGTATGCCGACATGGGTCACTTTGGCAAAAAGCCTATCTGGATTGCGTGGTTTGGCCTGGTGTTCCCGAGCCTGCTGCTGAACTACGCCGGGCAGTCGGCGCTGCTGCTGTCCGGCGGGGATATTTCGCACAACATCTTCTTTCGCCTGTGCCCGCCCGCACTGCAAATTCCATTGGTTATCCTCGCCACCCTCGCCACTATTATCGCCAGCCAGGCGATCATTACCGGCGCGTTCTCGATGACGCGCCAGACCATCCAGCTCGGCTGGCTGCCGCGTTTGCGGATTAAACAGACGGCTGAAGCTAACTACGGCCAGATTTACATCGGCATCGTCAACTGGCTGCTGATGGTGGCGACGGTGTTTCTCGCAGTGTTCTTCCGTTCATCTGATAACCTCGCCGCCGCGTACGGTATCGCGGTGTCGTTAACCATGCTGATGACGTCCGGGCTGCTGTTCGTCGCTATGCGGCGGATTTGGCACTGGAACCGCACCGCCAGCGCGCTAGCCGCCCTGCTGTTCCTGACCATTGATATCTGTTTCCTGATCGCCAATCTGATTAAGGTGCTGGAAGGCGGTTATATTCCGCTGCTGCTGGCCGCCGCGATTTGCTGCGTGATGGTTATCTGGCATCGCGGCCACACCGCCACGCTGCGGGCGCTGAACGATACTGGCATGGACACCGAGGCCTTTTTCGACAAAATTCGCGAGAATGAGATTCCCCGCGGGCCAGGCGCAGCGGTGTTTTTAACCCGCTCACAAAGTGGCGTTCCGCCGGTAATGCGCTGGCATGTGATACGTAATCGCGCGTTGCAGCAGCAGGTGATGGCCCTGACCGTCACCATTCTCAACGTGCCGCATATTGCCAATGTGAACCGGTTGGTTATCCGTAAAGCCGCGCCCGGCTACTGGCGCGCGGTAGCCTATTACGGCTTTATGGAACATCCGAACATCCCGGCGTTACAGTACGAAATCAAGAAACGAAACTGCCCGTTTGAACTGGCCGACGCCACGTACTATTTGGGTCATGAAACCCTGGTTGGGCGCGAAGACGGAGAGGGTATCGCCCAGTGGCAACGCCGCTGTTTCGCTTTCATGGTGCGCAACTGCACACACGCCACGCACTATTATCAACTGCCGGGCGATCAGGTGGTGGAGATCAGCCGCCGCGTAGCGATTTGATGCCAGGCTTTGCACTCCCCCGCCGTCCCGCTCTATGCTTATACCCGTCATACTTCAAGTTGCATGTGCGTTGGTTGCGCTCGTTCACCCAGTCACTTACTTCAGTAAGCTCCTGGGGATTCACTCACTTACCGCCTTCCTGCAACTCGAATTATTTTGGGTATAGATCATGGATAAATTAGCTGAACTCAAACGCGCTAAACTGTTGGCGCTCTCATTACTGCTCATTGCGGCCGCCCTTTTTGTGACCACGTTGTTCCTGCCCCCTGCGCGGTGGGTCAGTGCGCTGAAAGCCATTTCCGAGGCGGCGATGGTCGGCGCCCTGGCAGACTGGTTCGCCGTGGTGGCGCTGTTTCGTCGCGTGCCGCTGCCGTTCATCTCTCGGCATACGGCGATTATTCCGCGCAATAAAGACCGGATCGGCGACAATCTCGGTCATTTCGTGCAGGAAAAATTTCTCGACACCCAGTCGCTGGTGAATTTAATTCAGAAGCATGAACCGGCGTTGATGATTGGCAACTGGTTCAGCCAGCCCGAAAACGCCCAGCGCGTGGGGCAACATCTGATTAAGGTGATGGGCGGTTTTCTCGAACTGACCGATGATTCGCGCATTCAGGGCCTGCTTAAACGCGCGGTGCATAAGGCGATTGATAAGGTTGATTTAACCGGCACCAGCGCACTGATGCTGGAAAGCATGACCAAAAACAACCGGCATCAGAAGCTGCTCGACGCGCTGATTGCGCAGCTGATAGCCCTGCTCCAGCGCGACAGCAGCCGCGAATTCATTGCCCGGCAAATCATTCACTGGCTGGAGAAAGAGCACCCGCTGAAAGCCAAAATTCTGCCGACCGAATGGCTCGGCGAACACAGCGCCGAAATGGTCACCGAGGCGGTGAATACGCTGCTGGACGATGTCAGCCAGGACAGCGCGCATCAGGTGCGACATGCTTTTGATAAAGCGGTGAGAAAACTTATCGACAACCTGAAAACCGATCCGGAGATGGCCGAGAAAGCGGAGAACATCAAACGCTACCTGAAAGACGATGAGGCGTTTAACCGGTATCTGGGGGAAATGTGGGCCGATCTGCGTCAGTGGCTGAAGAACGATCTGCAAACAGAAGATTCGCGCACGCAGAAGCGGATTGCGGAAGCCGGAATGTGGCTCGGCGAAGCGCTGGTAACGGACGGCGCGCTGCGTGCCTCGCTGAACGAGCATCTCGAACAGGCTGCACGCCGCGTGGCACCTGACTTTGCCAAATTCCTCACCCGTCATATCAGCGACACAGTGAAAAGCTGGGACGCGCGCGATATGTCGCGTCAGATTGAGCTGAACATCGGTAAGGATCTGCAGTTTATCCGCATCAACGGCACGCTGGTTGGCGGCACGATTGGCCTGATCCTGTGGCTGCTTTCACAGCTTCCAGCGCTGGTTATGCCGTTAATTCATTAACGCTGTGCCCGGCGGGCTACGCTTGCCGGGCATAAAACGCTTACCAATCTGCGAATTACGCATTCGGATTATTCACCACGAACCGCGTGGCGGCGAAGCGGTTGAGGATCAGGTGCACCAGAAACACCATCGTTAGCGTTACCAGCAGCGACACCGTGACCGACACCACGCGATAAAGATCGCTGAACACCAGATCCTGTTCAGGATGGAGATTCTGCCCAAACATGATCCCAATGGTGGTGATGCTGGCAAACCCGACGCCTGCCCCTACCTTTTCCATCACATGCAGACGGGCGCTGAACGCCAGCCCGAGGCCAATCAACGGCATCATCAGCAGCATATGGCTGCTGTGATCGTAAAGGATCAGCTGCACCAGCAGAATATACAAGCAGGCCAGCACCACGCCCACCACGCGCCAGAGCGAGCTCAGCACCGCCCCGCGATAATGCATCGGAAACAGAATAAGGATCCCCGCCATCAGCGCCGACAGTGAATCACTGAGATCGCAGACCTGGAAAATCACAAAGATAGCCGTCGCCACGGTGCCAGAGAGCAGTGACTCATGGCGAACCCGCGCGGCATTCTTTTCAATGCGCGGTGGCGGCTGGCGCGGTTCAACGTCGGGCAGCAGGAAATGCATCAACGCGCTCAGGCTAACCGCCATCACGCTGGCTTCCAGGTTGGACGACAGCAGCGTGTGCCAGCTGTTAGCGGGGTAGCTCATAAAATTGAGCATCACGCTCTGGCACACCACGCCCATCGAGCCAAACAGAAATAGCGGGCCCTGACTCATAAAGCGAAAACGCATCACGTAAAGCGCAAATACCACCAGAGTCATGACGATCGGCCATTGCGAAAGATAGCCGATGATCAGCACCATTTCGACACAGTTCAGCGCCGCACTGAAGATAAACTGCGTCGCCACATGGCGGTTAAAAACCGGCACCAGCGACAGCAGCATTACCGGATAAACCACAAAAAAGACGCCGTACTGCACGTTGTAGAAGGTGGAAATGCTCAGCGCAATCATCCCCGCGAAGACTATGCGCAGCGTCTGGCGAAAATCATTGGCGCTGTAGACGATGTTGTCGTGCGGGGTAAATACCCGCGCCAGGGTATTAATAGACATAATGCAGCCAGCTTACGAGGTGGATTTGCAGGCCGGAGAAAAAACGGGCCAGCACACCTTCGCTGTTATAAAGCTGCACCGTGGCCCGCGCGCCGGTTGGCAGCGCTTTATCGATCGGCTCATCGAGCGCCACGTGAATGCGCATCCGCTGGGCATCGCGCACCCAACGGTTGGACTCTTCCGGCTGCGAAAGTTTGCCGCTGACCGCTTCCTGCCCGGCCAAAATCCCGGCATCGCTGCTGGTGACATGGGCGCGGTATACCTTGCCGGGCAGTGCGTCAAAGACCACCGCGGCATCGGTTCCGGGCTGCGTATGGCGCAGGCTTTTTTCGCGGAAATCCGCCACAATATCGGTCTCGTCGTTCACCACCGCCAGCAGCGCGGTACCCGCTGAAGCATACAGCCCGGGGCTTAACTGCAAGTTACTGACGGTGCCCGCTGCTTCCGCGCGGATTTTCGTCCAGCCCAAATCGAGCTGCGCCTCTTCCAGCGCGTTGCGGTATTTTTGCAGCGTGACGTTGCGATCGTCGTGGCGTTCGCCGCGCTGAATCTGCAAATTATGGATGCTTGCGGTGAGTGAACTCACCGACTGCTCACTGTTTTGCCACGCGGTGCGGACGTTATCCAGATCCTGCTGCGACACGTTTTGCATCGTCGCCAGACGCTGATAACGACTCAGCGTCGCCTGATTATTGCGGGCGGTGATTTGCGCGGTTTTGAGATTGGCCTGCTGGGCGGCGATTTGCGCGTCCAACTGCTGGTTGGAGAGCTTCGCCTGTTCCAGTGCTATCTGCGCCGCCTGCACCTTATTGATAAACGGCGTCGGGTCCAGCTCATACAGGAGATCGCCTTTTTTCACCGGGCTGTTGTTATGCACGTAGACGTGGGCCACGTAGCCGGAGACGCGCGATGACACCGGGGTCACCACGCGCATGACGGTGGAATCCGGCGTGAGCGGGATCCAGATATCCGCCACGATGAAATAGACAAACATCAGCAGGAAAGAGGCAATACTCACCCTTACCCAGCGGGCAAATTTTTGTTCGGGGCTCATCATTTTTTAGGTCTTATTTAATGTCGTCGCGGAGGTTCCGCATATTGCAGGCGAGTTGGTTAAGCGTGTTGCTGAAGGCGTCCATGACATCGGCAGGAATGTTTTCCGTCACCCGCTGTTGGCAGGTTTCGATCACGTGGGTCAACCGCTTGAGCACGTCACGGCCTTTTGGCGTGAGCATTAACAGACGGCAGCGTTTGTCGTACGGCGATATCGTACGCAGCAGATAGCCCTGTTCCTCGAGATGCACCAGCGTGCGCATCAGCGGCGGCAGTTCAATGCCCTGCACTTCCGCCAGTTCGCTGGTTGAGACGTTATCACCCAGTTGTTGCAGCTGCATCAGCGTCGTCCAGCTGGACTGCGTCAGGCCAGTGTCGGTTATCGCGTTGTCGATAATGGCTCGCCACTGGCGCACCACCATCGCCATGCGCATCCCCATCGGGCGGCGGGCGAACAAAGCATCTTCAGTCATGAGGTCTCCTTAACAACGCAGGAGAAGATTAATACTTACCCTGATAAGTATCAAGAAACGTCTTAACGAAAGAGCATGGAATGCGAAATAAAAAACCCGGCGCTCAGGCCGGATGATGCACTCAATAATCCTCGCGTCGCAGCCCAACATCCTTCAGCTGCGCGTCGCTGAGTCGGTCGAGTGCCCGACGTGTTTTCCAGATACGCCAGGTTTGCCGCAGCCAGCGGCCCATCAATACGAATATTTGAAACGGCGCTTTCGCGCGATTTTCATGAAATTCCATCCTGCACCTCCTCACGCTGTCAATGACGCTATTTTCGCCGTGAGGAGGGTTAACAATACAGATTCAAATTGTACTTTTATTTAACATACAGATCCGCTAAAACGGTATCTGCACGGCGTTTTTCACGCCAATCTGTACTGGTTTTGCCATCTGTATGGCATCAAATGAGGATACAGCGATGACGCGTTACCAGCATCTGGCGAATCTGATCGCCGAAAGAATCGAACAGGGGCTGTACCGTCATGGCGAAAAATTACCGTCAGTGCGTGCGCTGAGTCAGGAACACGGCGTCAGTATCAGCACCGTGCAGCAGGCCTATCAGACGCTGGAAACGCTGCAGCTGATAACGCCCCAGCCGCGGTCCGGCTATTTTATCGCGCCGCGTAAAGCCCAGCCGCCCGTGCCAGCGATGTCACGCCCGGTGCAGCGCCCGGTGGATGTCACCCATTGGGATCAGATCCTCACCATGCTGGATGCGCGCCACGATAAATCGATAGTCCCCTTCGGCGGTGGCTCGCCGGATATCACCCAGCCGAGTCTGAAGCCGCTCTGGCGTGAAATGGCGCGCCTTGTGCAGCATCATGCCACCGATATTTTCAGCTATGACGAACTCGCTGGCCGTAGGGAGTTGCGTGAACAAATCGCCCGCCTGATGCTCGATGGCGAAGCGGTAGTCAGCGCCGACGACATTATCATCACCAGCGGCTGCCACGCGGCGCTGGCGATTGCCCTGCTGGCGGTGTGTAAACCGGGCGATATCGTCGCTATAGAATCGCCGTCGTTTTACGGCACCATGCAATTGCTGCGCGGTTTCGACATTAAAGCGATTGAGATCCCGACCGATCCACAAACCGGGATCAGCGTAGAAGCCCTGGAAATGGCGCTGGAGCAGTGGCCGATCAAAGGGGTGATTCTGGTGCCGAACTGCAACAATCCGCTCGGTTTTATCATGCCGGATGCGCGTAAACGTGCGGTGCTGGCGCTGGCTCAACGCCACGATATCGTTATTTTCGAAGACGATGTCTACGGTGAACTGGCAAACGTTTATCCCCGACCGCGCACGATCAAATCCTGGGATATCGATGGCCGGGTGCTGCTGTGCAGCTCATTTACCAAAACCATCGCCCCGGGCCTGCGCGTGGGCTGGATTGTGCCGGGCCGCTACCATGACCGGGTGCTGCACATGAAATACGCCGCCACCGGCACCAACGTACCGACCACTCAGCTGGCGGTCGCGGCTTTCGTGCGCGAGGGGCATTACCACCGCCACATGCGCCGGATACGGCAGATTTATCAGAGCAATATGGAAACTTACACCTGCTGGCTGCGTCAGTATTTTCCGTGTGGAATTTGCGTCACCCGGCCCGAAGGCGGCTTTATGCTGTGGGTCGAACTGCCGGAAATGGTCGATATGGTGTGCGTCGCGAAACAGCTGTGCGAGCTGAAAATTCAGGTGGCGCCGGGCACGCTGTTTTCCGCTTCTGGCAAGTACCGCAACTGCCTGCGCATCAACTGCGCCCTGCCAACCACCGAGAAACACCGCGAAGTAATGGAAAAACTCGGCGAAGCCATTCATCTGGCAATGGACTAAGCGCAGGCGGTGAAAGCCGCCTCGCGTATTCAGTCAAAAAAAACCATTCCGGCATACGGCTTTTCACGGCAGGCCGCCAGCCGCTGTTCGAGGCTGCCGGCGTGGATCTCAAGCTGATGGCCATCCGGGTCGAGAAAATAGTAAGACTCACCCTCGCTCTTGTTGGCTTTCCACATCACCACGCTCTGCGCCTGTAGGCGTGCGACAAAAACGGCAAAATCAGATGGCGAAATCGTGAAGGCATAGTGCGTGTAATCAACCTTTTCCGTCACCGCAGAATCAGACGATAAACACAGCCACAGCGCGCCACAACTAAAGTATGCGCCGTTATCCCAACGGGCGTGAAGTTGCATCCCGAGCAGTTGCTGATAAAACGTGATACTGCGCGGGAGGTCAGTCACCGCAAGCGTTAAATGGTTGAGGCCGGTCAGCATAGAAGCGTTGTCCATCAGTGCGATTAAAAGAACAAGACTAGCAGCCTTGATCACACCCTGGATAGTACACGGTTTGAACCGACGGGTTGTCGCGGCATACTCAGGAAAACAATGAATTATGGAGGTGATAATGAAGATTGCGCACGTGGCATTGTGGACCCGCGACCTGGACGCACAGGCAGCATTCTGGCAGCGGTATTTCGACGGCACGCCGAATGAGAAATACCTCAGCAAAAACCGTCCAGGATTTGCCTCTTATTTCATCACTCTGGCAGATGGCCCAACGGTTGAGTTGATGACCCTGCCGGAATTGCCTGACGCCCCGGACAACCGCGAGTTTTGCGGCTGGGCGCACATCGCGCTGAACGTCGGTGACAAGCAGGCGGTGGATGCACTGGCAGATAAAGCCCGCGAGGAAGGCATTCTGAAAAGCGGCCCGCGCATGACCGGGGATGGATACTACGAAGCGATCATTCTCGATCCGGATGGCAACATGATCGAGATTGTGGCGGGCTGATCAATACGCGCCTCGCGTTTCCCGGTCATTTCAGCGATTCCGTCATTCTTTGACGCAGCCAGCGGTGCCCTGCATCGCGGTGCTGCCGCTCATGCCAGAGCATCAGCATTTCAAATCCTTCAACATCAACCGGTGGCACGACGGTGGTTAACCCAGCCACGTTTCGCGTAAGCCGCTCCGGCACCACTGCGACCAGATTGGTTTTCAGCAGCGTCTCGACCAGGAATAAAAAGTGAGGCACCGACAACACTACGCGACGCGACAACCCGCTGCGGGCCAGCGCATCGTCGGTCGCTGCCCAAAATCCACCGCCATCCGGCGAGACCATCACCTGCTCAAGCTGACAAAACTCCGCCGCCGTCAGGGGAGATTGCAGCATTGGATGCTGCTCTCGCCCGGCTAGCACGTAGCGTTCGTGGAACAAAGTTCGCTGATGCAGCGAATCCGGCGCGCCATCGCGGGTGTGGAAAATCAGGTCGATATCACCCTGCTCCGCCTGACGCAAAAAGCGCTGGGGCTGCAACTCATACACCGCGAGGCGGGATAGCGGCGCCTCCTGGCGCAGCCCTTCCAGCATTGGCAACAGGATGGCCGTCGCCATATAGTCAGTGGCCGCCACACGCCAGGTGAGCTCCGCCTTCGCCGGATCAAACGCTTCGACGGGCGCCACCACCGCCTCCAGCGTGCTCAGCGCCTGACGCAGAGGCTCACGCAGCGTATCGGCCCGGGAGGTGGGCTGCATGCCCCGCGGGCCTGGCAGCAACAGCGGATCGTCAAAAATCTCCCTCAGCTTTGCGAGCTGCACGCTCACCGACGGCTGAGACAGATTGAGCCGCCGCGCCGCGTGGGTCACGTTGAGCTCGTCGAGCAGCACCTGCAGCGTCAGCAGAAGATTAAGATCCAGCCGATTGAAATTAGCCATGACAATACCTGTTATTGCAGCAATGAATTTCAACTATACCGCCAAATTACATACCCTGCAGAGACTTTTACCAGACAGGATATTCGTTATGAACGTACTTATCGTCTTCGCCCACCCGGAACCCCGCTCACTTAATGGACAACTCAAGGATGATGCCGTCGCGCATCTGCAACGATCGGGGCATCAGGTGCAGGTTTCCGACCTCTACCGGATGCAGTGGAAACCGACGCTGGATGCGCAAGATACCACCGCGCCACTGCGCGGGGAGAGATTTAACCCCATCACCGATGCGCGCTATGCTTTTGATAATGCGCTGCAAAGTTCAGACATCGCCGCTGAGCAGGAAAAACTCATCTGGGCCGATGCCGTTATATTCCAGTTTCCGCTGTGGTGGTTCTCCATGCCGGCCATCATGAAGGGCTGGTTCGATCGGGTGTATGCCAACGGGTTCGCTTACGGCGTGGGTGAACACAACGAAACACACTGGGGCGACCGCTACGGCGAAGGCACGCTGGCGGGCAAACGCGCCATGCTGCTGGTGAGCACCGGCGGCTGGGAATCGCATTATTCCGCGCGCGGCATAAATGGCGCCATCGACGACATTCTGTTCCCCATCCAGCACGGAATGCTGTTCTACCCGGGGTTCGACGTTCTGCCGCCGATGCTTATCTACCGCGCCGAGAAAACTGACGACGCGCGCTACGCTGAATATCGCCAACAGCTTTTACATCGACTGGATACGCTCGAAGACACCCCGCCGCTGCCGTTTCGCCGCCAAAACTACGGCGACTATGAGATCCCCGCGCTGACGCTACGGCCAGAGCTGGCCGAAGGGAAAAGCGGGTTGGGGATGCATATGGGATGAGAATCAGAGAGTTGCGTCGGTAAATGGGAGGTGGCTGACATTTGTAGCCACTTCCAGTTTTTGGGGGGCTTTGGTTTTAAGGATTGAATGAAAAAGAGTGGAAAGGTTTATGTTGCGTTGATGCAGGAAACAAAAAAAGCGCTAGAATTGCATAGTAGATGGTGCGAAGGCCGGACTCAAATCATCATGTAACCATATAAAATACAAACAAAAAATATAAACCACAATTCAAAGTGCCCCCTTTTGTGCCCCCACCATTTATTTTGATAATTTTAAGCTCAACTACTTGGTTTATCTGGAAAAAGATAACAAATTCTATCTTCGGTTTGGATCCGTTGCACGGATCCAAACCAGAACAGAAAAAAACTTTTTTTTTGGAAAAACTGTTCACACTGTTCACTAAGGTTTTTTATTTATAATATTCATGTGGTTATAAGGTGAATGGTTAGTGAACAGTGAACACTTTACTGTTCACTATTGCCTTTTCGCAGGTAAAAAAAGACCGGCGATTGCCGGTCAGGGTAGGTTATTTCGCTATGGGATCATCGCATTTCGGTAGCCAGTCGGCGTTGCTTTCCTCTCTTAGCGTGAGATTGGTCTGTATGCCCTGATTTTTTCGGCGCATCTCATAACTTAGCCCGTACTCTTTCAGCATGGCTGGCAACCCCTTACCGAACATAGTCAGGCTTAGGGTATTCCTGTAGCCGTGGGCTTCCATATACGCCAGATAGGCATGATACAAATACAGGCGCGGCTGACGCGGAATGATATTGGCATTGCCAATATACATACCCTCGGGCTCCGGCAGTGCTTCAAGGTAGCCACAAAAATCAAATGTCGGGTCGGCGTCACGCTTGATGCTGAGTGCTTCATCGGAGTTCTGCTGTGACTGGAGCAGTGCGCGGGCGGTCATCGGGTCGCTGAACTTCTGCATAAGCTGGCGCACAATCACGGCCAGCTCACGGGCGATTTTGTTCTTAAGCTGCGGGTCGCGTTCCTCCGGGGCAATCTGTTCCGGGAAATGCAGGATCACCCGGCGACGGGAAACACCGCCGCTGCGGTCAGTAAAGCGCATCGGGTTATTGTTCACGGCCAGAATCACCGCCGGAATATGGGTGGAGTACGCATCCTTGTATTTCGGGTCGACCGATACCGCATCCCCACCAGTGATGGCCTTAAGTCCTGCCCCGTCACCACTCCATTTTTCCTGGTCAGGCAGACGGATCAGCGAGAAGCCAATCAACGCAGCACGTTCACGTGGTGATTCCAGCGTTTCGATGGTAGCCGACGTGGCGTTATCTTCCCCGGCAAGCATGGTCGCAATTTCGGCCAGAATACTTTTGCCACTGCCACCCGGCCCGGTCACTTCGAGAAAGAGCTGCCAGTCGTAGCGGTTCGCCAGCACCATAAACAGCGCAGCCAGAATAACGTCGCGTTTTTCCGGTCTGCCACCGGCGGCGCGGTCGAGCCAGCGCCAGAAAGCCGGGGCGTGGGTTTCCAGTGTTTCACTCTCGACCGGCGGGGTAAAATCGACATCACAGAGCGTGCGCAGCCAGTGTGATTTATGGTGCGGGATGAATGTGCCAGTGGCGGTATCAAGCACGCCGTTGCGAAAGCCAATCAGACGCCGTGCCGGGGAATCCTGCTGCGGAATAATCAGTTTCAGGGTTTCCACCACTGAGGCAATTTTCCCCGACGAGAACGGCGCGCGCAGGCGCTGGAACAATCCGGCCACATCACGGGAAAAATCTGACGGCGGAATGATTTTCCATATCCCGGCCTCATAACGGGACAGGAGCTGGCCGTTCGCATCCACGGCCAGCGCTTCGCCGTAATGCTCATGCACCCGCATCGCCTTTTCACTGGTACTCATGGCGGTAAATTCCGCCTCGCTCATGGTAGCGAAAGGACTGTCAGCCGGTGGCCGGATGGTGTCATAAATCGCTTTCCGCGTCGCCTCCTCGCCATTCTGCATAAACGCATCATTCCAGTCACCAAACACAGGCGGCAGGGCAACAACGCCCTCGCAGGCTTCTGCGGCCGCTTCGGCTTTTGTCTGGCCGTCACCGTTAAGGTCGCGGTCAGCGGCAAGCACAATCTGACAGGCCGGGTGCTTTTGTCGGGCAAGGCTCGCCAGAGAAAGGAGGTTCACGGAGGACAGCGCCACCATGACGGTTTCGCCGGTCAGGTGATGCACGGTGAGTGCGGTCGCATAGCCCTCCGCTATCCACAGGCGTTTTCCGGCCTGTTTCTGCCCCTCAATGATATGACATGCCCCTTTTACTGCGCCGCCTTTCAGGGTGCGTTTGACACCGTCAGAATTGATAAGCTGTAGGTTAACCAGTGCACCGGTGCCGTCATGCAGCGGCACCACCACATCACCGGCGCGGAACGTCACGCCGCCGGTTTTATGCAGGGCGGTGAGCGTCAGACATTCCAGAACAGGGAAGCCCTTGTGGGTCAGGTAAGCGTTGCCGGTGGCCGGTCGGGTTTTCTCCATCAGTTTCGCGGCCAGTGAGGTCGCCGCTTTACGGTCGGCATCGGTTTCAGTCTCTGCGGCCGCAATCACCTTCGGGGCAACCGGTGACAGATTACCGGTGACAGTATTCACCTTTTGGGCGGCCTCTGAGGCAGAAATGTCGAATACCTTCTCAACCAGTTTAAGCCCGTCACCCGCGCCACACTGGTTACAGAACCACGTGCCGCGCCCCTCTTTATCGTCAAAGCGAAAACGGTCAGAGCCGCCGCATACCGGGCAGGCCTGATGCCGGTTTTTAATGACCTTCACACCCAGCGCCGGGAGAATGTGCGGCCAGTGGCCGCAGGCCTGTTTAACGGTTTCCGTTACGTTCATTTTCATTGTTTTTTTCTCCCTCAGTGCAGTACAGGCGATGTGATGTGACGGGCGCAAAGTTCATCCATCACCGCGAGCCCGAGAAAGGACAGTGACGGCGCGGCTTTCAGTGGTCCGGCTTCCATTAAATCTTCCAGTAATGCACAGGCAATCTGACGGCCTTCCTCCTCGCCGTGCTGGCGCAGATAGAAGCCCTCCAGCTCGGCTGAAATGGCGTTCTCCAGTGCGTCGAGGGTGAGGTGCGGGTAGCGGCGCTGATGTTCACACAGGGTCAGCCACGCACAAGCCACGGCGCGGCGATACAGTGCGGCACGTAATACGGGCGGTAATGGCTGTTTCATACGTTGCCCTCCCCGGTCAGCCAGCGCTGATTGCAGCGCTCGACCACGCCGTCGAGCTGGGCGGTCATGAGATAAATCACGGAGGTGAGCTGTAACTGCTGCACCAGGTCACGACGAACGGTCGCGCAATCCTGTTCCTGCATCAGATCGCCGACGAGCTGGCCGACGTTGCGCATATGCTCAAGGCATTCGAGGTCACGGGCGGTAATAGTGGTATTTCTCATGCGTGCACCTCCGCAACCGGCAGACGGCCAGCGAACGAGAGGACGTAATCACGAACAAGGGAAAGGCGTGCGGCGTGTTCATCACCGGCAACGGTGCGGAGCATACAAATACGGGGTTTACGGTCTGCGCGACGAACGGCGGCAAACACAAAGACAAACTGCGGGTGTGACGGGGTGAGGGTCGTAGCCATAGGGGCAACCTCCTTGAAGTAGCGGTTATCGCCACCACCGGAGTTCTCACGCTCGGGTGGTAGCCCAGACGGGGGTGAGAAACCGGCCTTCAAGGGAACCGGCCAGCCCGAAGGCTGCCCCGCCTGAGCCACCATTACGCAGATACAGCAACGGCTTAAGAACCGATGCGTAAACAACAGGTGCACATAGGCATAGACACAAAAAAAGACGCATGGCGCGTCCGGTGTCGCCTTGAAGTAACTCGGGTTCTCACGCCCGGCTGTCGATTTTGCGACAGCGGGAAAACTATACCTGGAAACGGCGAAAAGAAGCAAGCCAGAAAAAGGGGCTGTTTGCTGAACGGTCATCATCATGCGTCTTAGCCCCGGTTGCGTTCTGCAATGCGATCCGCCATCCATGCGGTGATTTCAGACTTCGCCCACGCCACGTTTTTTCCTCCGAGGCTGATTTGTTTCGGGAATGCCTCCCGACTGATGAGGTCATACACAGTCGAACGAGACAGGCCGCATAAATGCATCACTTCGGGCAGACGAATAAAACGCTCATGAACGGCGTCAGAGACCGGCATCAGAGGCGCGGCAGGGGCAGAAGACGGGGAAGAAAAAGCAGTGTGCATCGGGCTACCTCACAAAGTCCATACAGTGCCGGTCGTGTCCGTCCGGCTTCGGGTAGCTCTCTATTTTGTGAATATTTTCCCTCAGGGCAACAAGTCATTTTGCACCGCAAACCACTGCAACAAACCGTTAACAAGTGAGTGGCAAACCGTGGCAAACGTTGGCCCTTCTTTGGCAAATGTTGGCAAACTGGTGGCCCAATCCCAATTACCTTTAATTATAGATATTTTACTTTTAATCGCTAAAAAGTCTAAATGGGCAGAGCATCGTAAAAGCAGAAAGGTGAACAGTAGTGAACAGTCGGTGAATAGTTACCTCTCAACTGTTCACCTCTTAATTTACTGTATTACTTATCTTTTTCTTTGGAGTGAATAGTAGTGAATAGTTATTAGTAAAAAAACAAATGGTGAGTATAGTTTTCCAGAGACCTTTCTCTGGCCAGCCGGGTTTTAAGGTCTGTTTGTGCCATTTTTGCCACAACGGCAATGAATCGTCTTGTTGTGTCTGGCGCGGCAGAATCTCCTCAGATTGAAACGAATAGGAGACCCGACATGACTCAGACCGCTGTTATTCCCGACTACCTTAAACCCGCAATGGATCGTCTTGAGACGGCCAGAGAGGTGCATCTCACCAATGCCCGACGTATGGACGAAACCACGACGGCCATCAGCCAGGTGCAATCGCAAAAAAATGAACTGGAGCAGGAAAACGGCACTGATTCCGGCGCATGGCGTACCGCCTTTCGTGCCGGTGGTGCTGTCATTACCGATGAGCTGAGACAACGCCATATAGAGCGCGTGACACGGCGTGAACTGGCGCAGGAATGTGACAACATGGCTGAAGTGCTTTCTTTCGAGCTGGATAGCCTCCGGGGAGCCTGTGACCGCACGGCCAGAGCATACCGTCAGGCACATCACAGCGCCCTCAGTCAGTATGCAGAGCATGAACTTGATGCAGCCCTGCGTGAAAGCTGCGGTGCGCTCGTCAGGGCAATGAAACTCAGCATACTGGTTAAAGAAAATCCGCTTGCCAACACCATCGGGCATCAGGGCTATGTCGAGCCAGAGCATGCCGTTATGCAGCAGGTGAAAACGTGGCTTGAGCAGGCGGTGAAGGGCTGCAATATCCGTCTGACTGATGAACCCGTGCTGTTTAAAACGGGTCTGTCGGCCTCCACTCTGCCGCATATGGAGCATGACGTTGCGACCACACCCGGCCAGCGCAAGGTCTGGCAGGAAAAAATGCGGGAACGTGAGGCCGACCTGAAAGCACGGGGATTACTGTCATGATGCGCTGCCCTTTCTGCCGCACGGCGGCCCACGTTCGCACCAGCCGCTATATGTCTGACAGCGTCAAAGAAAGTTACCTGCAGTGCCAGAATGTGCACTGCTCGGCGACATTCAAAACGCATGAGTCCATCTTTGAGGTGATCCGTTCCCCGGTCGTCGATGAGAAACCCGCACCGGTGCCGACAGCACCCGCAGCTCCACGTCAGGTGAAAGGCTGTTACAGCTCACCGTTCCGCCATTAATCAGGAGAGACAACCCGTGACCACCCTGACCTTACAGCAAGCCTATGAAGCCTGTCAGACAAACAAAACCGCATGGCTGAACCGTAGAACCGAACTGGCCGCTGCCGAGGAGGAATATCAGGCATTATTGCTGGATGACAACGCATCAGGCTCCCGCAGATTACAGTCGCTGCGCGACCGCATTGACGTAAAAAAATGGGAGGTTAATCAGGCCGCCGGTCGCTACATTTTCTCGCATGAGGAAGTGCAGCGCATCAGCATCCATAACCGGCTGCACGATTTTATGCAGCAGAACGGCGCAGAGCTGGTCGCCACACTGGCACCCGAGCTGATGGGAATTAAGAACCAGCCCACAATGATAAAAAACCGTACGCTTGACCGTTCAGTAGCATACCTGCGCGAAGCTCTTTCCGTCTGGCTGGCCGCAGGAAATGACATTAATTATTCTGCACAGGATAAAGACATTTTAACGGCCATCGGATACAGGCCTGACGCGCCTTCGCGGGATGATAATCGTGAAAAATTCACCCCTGCACAGAGCATGATTTACACCCGTCGACGCGCCGAACTGGCCGAGCAGTAACCTGTCAAACAATCCCCGTAATTCCCGCCATTTTTCCCGAATTAAGCCATGCATCCAAAGGGTGCATGGTTTTGCATGCGTTTTCCCGTTCATGTACTCCCGACCAGCGCCAGTCCCGGCGCGGCCTGAGGCCGCCTTTGCACCTGCATTAAAAGCGGCACCTTAAGCGGGCAGGCGTGGCGGGGAGAGCATTGCGCGCAGATGCTTACTGTTATGATTTTAAAATAGTACAAACAAGATTAAACTGATTCTTATAGAGAAATAATCACATCATTAATCAGTTAAGAAACATGGATTGATCTATGTCAAATAAAAGCAAAATCATACCTCTACTTAAAAATATTGCTTCTCGATTATGGGAAGGTCATGCTGCTGTTTTGGTTGGTGCTGGTTTTAGCCGTAATGCTAAACCCTTGAGTGGAACATCAAGAAGATTTCCAATGTGGAATGATCTTGGCGATCTATTTTATGAAAAAGTTTACTGTGAAAAGAATACCAGCAAATACTCCAACGTACTCAAATTAGGTGATGAGGTTCAAGCAGCTTTTGGGCGTGCAACATTAGATAAATTAATTATAGAAAATGTTCCAGATAAAGAGTATGAGCCGTCCAAGCTTCACTCATCCCTATTATCTTTACCTTGGGTTGATGTTTTTACTACAAACTATGATTCATTGTTAGAAAGAGCATGCGTGGCTGTTGATTCGCGAAAATATGATTTTGTTTTTAACAAGAATGATCTCATGAATGCAGAGAGACCACGAATTATAAAACTACATGGTAGCTTTCCTTCTGAACGACCATTTATAGTCACCGAAGAGGATTATCGAAGATACCCTATAGATAATTCACCGTTTGTAAATACAGTACAGCAATCCCTGATTGAAAACACTCTATGTCTTATTGGCTTTTCTGGAGATGACCCTAATTTTTTAAGTTGGATTGGTTGGATTAGAGATAATTTAGGTGCTGAAAACTCCCCAAAAATATTCATGATTGGTTTATTTTCCTTTAACGAAGCACAACGTAAACTATTAGAAAAAAGAAACATAGTAATTGTTGACCTAAGTTTACTAGATGATTTTGGAGATAATCATTATGAAGCACATAAAGGTTTCATAGATTTTTTAATTCAAAGTAAAGGTGCTGAAAATCAGTTTGATTGGCCCACCAATGATAACGCAGATAGAATATCACGTGGTGATTCCGAGGAAATAATTAATAATAAATTAAAAAAATGTATTGCTGTCTGGGAGCAAACAAAAAAGAACTATCCTCAATGGCTTATTACACCAGAAGAAAACCGAAGTAAACTATGGGAAAATACCATAAATTGGCTCCAAGCATGCTCTGAAGAGTATGCTTGGGAAAATAACCTTGACCTATCATTTGGATTTGAACTAGTTTGGCGAATTGACAAAAGTTTGCTGCCAATATTTGATGATGTTGCAGAGTTTTTATTTAAAATAATTGAGCAATATAAAGATTTTTTATTTTCTCAAACAAAGATAAAAACTGATAAGGAAAAAGAGATCAATGCGAAGTTACCTTCTATAATCATCGGGCTTTTAAAATATTGTAGACAAGAATCATTAGATAGCAAATGGAACGATTTAAGTTCGATTTTGACTAAACATATTATAAATTTAACTCCGGAAACACGAGCGGAGTATGAATATGAGTATATACTTCAGTCTTATTACCTCTTAAATTTTGAAGAAGCTAGAGCAAGAATTAACAATTGGGAGATAAATAAACAACTACCTTACCATGAAGTTAAACGAGCCGGTTTATTAGCCGAATTTGGTATGCTTGATGAGGCTATAACAATCCTAGAGGAATCGCTATCAATAATCAGGAGAAATAGCCTACAATCATCAAAAGATAATGATTATTCCAGTGCATCTCAGGAAGCATATGTTATTTTTATACTTAGAATGTTTAAGCACTCATGGTCTTTACCTGATAACGAAAGAGATTTATCAAACAAATATCGTTCTCGCTTAGCTTACTTATCACAATATCGTTGCGATCCCGATAATGAATTTAAATATCTAGAGATTAGGCTTGAGTCTTCTTTAGAGCATAATGCAACAAAAGTGAGATCCGATTTTGACTTGGGTAGAAGAACACAAACTACAAATTTCGGTTCTGGCACAACAGATAGTGCAGCGTTAAATTCGTTCAATTTTTTACTTTTAGCTGAAAATATTGGATTACCTTTCCATATCCCTGGTTGTACGATATTTGGTAAAACAGCCGTTAATGCAGCAAAAAATATTTATGACCATTGTCCACAATGGTCTACCTTCACAATTTTACGAGTTTTTAATGAGAAACACTTTGAATATATCCTAAGTAGAAATAATTTATCTACAATGGGTAGAACCAAAGCTGAAATACAATTTGACAAATATTATTCAAAATACGAAAACTTAATTTCTAGGCAGATGAACGACAAATTAGATAATTCATTAGATATTGAAGGATCTATGCTGAAAGTTGTTCCAGAAATCCTATCTCGATTAATTACTAAAGTTTCTTTTGAAAAGAAAGAAAAAATAATATCTTTGCTTTGTCGGTTATACAACTCAAAAGAGTTTACTGGCTACGATCATACAAAGAATCTCTTAACCCGTACAATTAATAATTTAAGTCTCGAACAAAAACTATCTTTAATTCCAATTTTCGTTGATTTCCCCTCCCAACCAATAAATGAAAATGCAAAACACTTACAAAGATTTGGTTTCACCAATCCATTTATAATAATGCTGAAAATTGCCGACGAAAAGAACAAATATTTATCAAATGTAAGTGATGATAAAAAAATATCATCAGCAAAAATAAAGTACAGCCTTCAAGAAGTAAGATATGGTGATGATCAAGTTAGGCAAGTCTCCTCAGCAAAACTCATAACTCTATATAAGCTTGGTAAGTTAAATAAAACAGATGAGAAAAGCCTGATTAAGGCATTATGGTCAAAACTAGATGAAAATGGTTTCCCGAGAGAATCAGGATATTATAGTTTCTTTTTTCTCGAGGATTTAAAACCTGAATCAGAGAACGTAGAAGAGAAGCTTCTTCATTTAATCAAACAATTTTCTTTCCCTAGGCAGGAAGGACAAGGCGTTTCTCTAACAGGGGGGAATTCACACTATTGTAATGAGCTTGTCGGCTCACTTTCTCACATGTCATTTTCCGGGGAGGACATTGAACTAATTATATCTAAATTAATCGAATGGTATCATTCGGATAAACATTATCTAGATAAAAAAGATGAAATTCATGATGAGTTTTTAAAACGATACAAGAATATTGCATTTATCACTACCATTATATTAAAAAAACATAGCCACTTAATAACAGAAAACTCAAAAAATGAGATTAGCTCATTACTCCTAGAGATGAAGAGCAAAGGAGTGCAAGTTGGTAGGGCATTAACCACTTTATCAATCATCAACAATATCCCTATAAATGAGATATGTGCTGATATAAAAAATCAATTTTACCAGACTGCTGAGAAACATGTCATTGATGCAATCGAATCAATGTATATATTACTAGATCTACATATAGACCTCTCTCACATACTTTTATTTCTTGGGCAAAAATTATCATGGAATCATGAACCCTGTGTTCAAGAAAGTCTAAGTATATCTCTAGATATTATAAAAAACAGAACAATACCTTTAGATTCTGATTTTATACAAGATATACTTATTGGCCTCCATAATATAATAGAAATAGATAAGAACCATGAAAGCAGCAATGAGTCAATTCTTAATCACCTAGAAAAGAAGGTAAAAGCTGCCAAGCTCGCATCATATATATATAACCAACACATTGAGTCAGGCTTGGAAATGCCAACCATATTGATTGAATGGAAAGAAGCATGCACTTCCTCTGATGAGTTTGAAGAAATTAGGAACGCATGGTTTTATAAAAAAGAATAGTTTCCATCTCTTGGCTGCTAACGCAGCCAAGTTTTTTATAATGGGACAGTAACAATTCATTAGTACTTACATATTTTGAATATGTTCTCTATTGTTTTCCAAAATCATAAGGGGTTATAGATATTTTCTTATTTTCATCTAGATAGTCAGCCCACCATTGGACCATCAAACGACGTTCATCCAAATGCTCAGAAGTATGGATATAAGCCGCACGCACATTATTACGCTCAGAGTGGCTTAACTGACGTTCTATAGCGTCATCACTCCACAATCCAGACTCCCCCAAAGCACCCCGAGCCATAGTTCTGAACCCATGCCCACAGACTTCCGTTTGTGTGTCATAGCCCATAGTCCGGAGCGCATTGTTAACCGTGTTTTCACTCATAACTTTGTTTGGATCGTGATCGCCGGGAAACAGCCTCGGATTATCCCCACTGAGCTGCTTCAACTCATCCAGCAAAGCTAAAACCTGAGTGCTTAACGGAACAATGTGTTCTTCCTTCATCTTCATTCCGCGATAGGAATAACGCACTCCTTTAATTTCCTCACGCTGCGCCGGTATACGCCAGCAAGCGTTATCAAAATCAAACTCATCCCATCGAGCAAATCGCATCTCACTGGAGCGAACGAAGGTAAGTAGAGATAACTCGACTGCAATACGCGTCATTTTGCGGCCGCGATAAGCAGCAAGACGGGCGAGGAACTCAGGGATTCGACTTGAATGTAAGGCGGGATAATGACGAGCTTTGGCTGAGGTTAGCGCTCCAGCCATATCACTGGCAGGATTAGAATCAATGTAATCGTTCTGAACGGCATAACGCATGATAGCCGTAACCCGTTGTTGCAGCCGCTGCGCTACATCGTGTTTTCCACTTGCATCCACGACTTTAATTGGCGCTAAGAGATTGCTGGTTTTGAGTTTACGAATATCAGCAGAGCCAATATGTGGGAAAAGATACAGTTCCAGATAACGGAGCACACGCGAGCTATGGTATTCACCCCACCGCTTATTACTGGCGTGCCATTCGCGCGCGATAGTTTCAAAGGAATAGGCACCGGAGGTTTCAGCTTGGGCTTCTTTCTGCTCAGCTTTGGGATCTATTCCTTGAACCAGAAGTTTTTTAGCTTCATCACGTTTTGCTCGTGCCTCGGCAAGAGTGATTGTCGGCCAGACACCGAATGCTAATCTGTCTTCTTTCTTATCCACTGGCCGCCGGTACTTCATGCGCCAGTATTTAGATCCTTTGCTCGTCACCTCAAGATACAAACCGCCACCATCGGCCATTTTGTAGGTTTTCTCTTTTGGTTTGGCTGTTTCGACTTGGCGGGCGTTGAGCTTCATTTTGGGGGCACATTTTCAATCGAAGTGAAGATGCCCCCAATTATGCCCCCACCAATGTCCGGATTGCAACGGATGTGCTCGGACGAATTGGGACCAAAAAAAAGCCTTTCGGCTTTAATTTTAGTAACTTACGGACTGTTACGGACGTTCTCGAACATTCAAATGGTGCCGAAGGCCGGACTCGAACCGGCACGTATTTCTACGGTTGATTTTGAATCAACTGCGTCTACCGATTTCGCCACTCCGGCACGGAAGGGGAACTGCTGATAGCGGGTGGCATTATACCTGTTGCTCATCCCTGTGCAAGCCTTGCTCAGCGTAAGCCCTTCTGAACGCCGAAAAAATCGACACTTCTCTCATCTTACCTACCACTCTGGAACCGTGCTCGCAAAACGCTGCAACGTGACGAGGGTGGTTTACATTCTTCTCCCATTGTTATCTGATCCTGTTACGGGTTTTACTATTCACCATCCGAATCAATCAGGACAACGTATGCGGTTTTATCAGGTCGATCCCACGCTTGAAAGCTACTGGCGCGGGGTTATCCTTTTTGGCAAGAACTTCGCGACCTATAAGTTTGCGCTGGCACATGCGCTGTATGACGTCTCTCATGCCCATGAAGTCATCCGTCTTGAAGACCTGGCGGTTCCATTCAGCCGACATCTCTGCGCACATCTGCGGGATGCAACCAAACAAACGCTCAACATGAGCAAACCCGGGCCATTACTGAAAGCGTGCATGCAGTTTAACGATGGCACAATCTCTGACGACCAACTCATTCAACAGACCGTGAAGCACGGGTTCGGCATTGTGCTGGACGCGTTTCACAACGTCGGTGGCGGCCCCATCGCTAAGCAGTTTTTCATCAATGAACAGCGCGCAAATAAAAGCATCCGCTTGACGGATGATTTTTATCATCTCACCCAGAGCGTACAGTTTCATAACCTGACGCATGAAACGGATGCCCGTTGGCGTCTGGTGGAGAAAGCCTGGGAGATGAACCTCCCGCCGGAACTTCTGGATGTCCATTACGATCCGAATCAGGAAACGCTGTTCACCCTGGCGAAATCGTCACGCATTACGCTCACCAGTTGCCGCAACAGCCTGAATGGCTATCAGAAAGGTCACTGTTTCTACTGCCACGCGCCCATCAGCCTTGAGGCTGGCCATGTGCAGTTGGCGGATGTCGATCATTTTCTGCCGCTGAAAATTCAATCGTCGCTACCGGGCGTGAACCTGAATGGTGTCTGGAATCTGGTTCTGGCCTGCCAGCCCTGTAATCGCGGCATTGAGGGGAAGTCGGATCGTGTGCCTGTGCTGGATTTACTGTATCGTCTTCATGCCCGCAATGAGTATTTTATTAACAGCAGGCTGCCGCTGCATGAGGCGATTATTAATCAGACCGGCAAAAATGAATCTCAACGTCGGACATTTTTAAACGCCAGCTGGAACGCGGCATTTAGCCTGCGGCTGCAAACCTGGAAGCCACCCGTTCGGGAGACACTGATCCTCTGATGACTATCAACTTTTACCAGACCAACGCCCGACAGTTTTTTGAGAGCACCGTCAACGTGGATATGTCTTCGCTGTATGCCGCATTCACCGAACAGCTTGCACCTAATGCCCGCGTGCTGGACGCCGGTTGCGGCTCGGGCCGGGACAGCAAAGCTTTTCGCGAAATGGGATATCAGGTTGAAGCCTTCGACGCATCATCTGAAATGGTGACGCTGGCTTCCCAGCATGCCGCCGTTCCAGTTCGTCAGTTGTCGTTTCATGAACTCACGGACACCGGGCGCTATCAGGGAATCTGGTGTTGTGCTTCGCTGTTGCACCTGCCCGCATCACAACTGCCGGATGCGATGCAAAAGCTTGCACGGGCTCTGACGCCTGGCGGCATCTGGTATGTCTCGTTCAAATACGGTGACAGCGAACGCGTAAAAGAGGGTCGGCATTTTACCGATCTCAATGAACGGACATTCAGCAACCTGATTCAGCAACTACCTGGCATTCACATCCAGTCGACATGGCTGACGGAAGATAAGCGGCCGGACCGGAATGAAACCTGGCTGAACGCTCTTTTGCGTAAGGCGTAGTATTTATGCTCAACGGGCAAAGGAATTGCCTGAAAAATCAGACAATCCCTTCTGCCACAGCCCTTTTCCTGCCCCCTTCTGCTAAGCACCACCTGACCCCATGCTCTACACTCTCAGTTCAACGCCATAATAGGGGAAGTGCGATGTCCATCATAAAAAGCTACGCCGCGAAGCAGGCGGGTGCCGACCTGGAAGTGTGGGAATACGATGCCGGTGAGCTGAAGCCGGAAGATGTGGAAGTCCAGGTAGATTACTGCGGGATTTGCCACTCCGACCTGTCGATGATCGACAACGAATGGGGCATGTCGAGCTATCCGCTGGTTGCGGGCCATGAAATCATTGGCCGCGTGGCTGCATTAGGCGAAGCCGCACAGAACAAAGGTCTGAAAGTGGGCCAGCGCGTGGGTGTGGGCTGGACGGCACGCAGCTGCGGTCATTGCGACGCCTGCATCAGCGGCAATCAAATTAACTGTCTGGAAGGCTCTCTGCCGACCATCATGAACCGCGGTGGCTTCGCCGATAAGCTTCGCGCCGACTGGCAATGGGTTATTCCGCTGCCGGAAAGCATTGATATTGAAACCGCAGGCCCTATGCTGTGTGGCGGCATTACGGTCTTTAAACCACTGCTGCTCAATAACGTGACCGCCACCAGCCGCGTGGGCGTAATTGGTATTGGCGGCCTGGGGCATATCGCCATTAAACTGCTGCACGCTATGGGTGCGGAAGTGACGGCGTTTAGCTCTAATCCGGCGAAGGAAAAAGAAGTGCTGGCGATGGGCGCTGACCGCGTGGTGAATAGCCGCGACCCGGAAGCGCTGAAAACGTTAGCCGGTCAGTTTGACCTGATCATCAACACCGTGAGCGTGGACCTGGACTGGCAGCCGTACTTTGAAGCGCTGGCCTACGGCGGCAACTTCCATACCGTCGGCGCGGTGATGAAACCGTTGCAGGTTCCGGCCTTTACGCTGATTGGCGGCGATCGCAGCATTTCAGGTTCTGCTACCGGTAACCCGGCGGAACTGCGTAAGCTGATGAAGTTTGCCGGTCGCACCAAAGTGGCGCCAACCACCGAGATGTTCCCGATGTCGCAAATCAATGAAGCGTTGAAGCATGTGCGT
Source organism: Scandinavium manionii (assembly GCF_024764775.1). NCBI lineage: Bacteria > Pseudomonadati > Pseudomonadota > Gammaproteobacteria > Enterobacterales > Enterobacteriaceae > Scandinavium > Scandinavium manionii. The sequence goes on from NZ_JALIGC010000038.1 coordinate 309,229, forward strand.
GAGGGCAAAGCCCGTTATCGCGTGGTGTTGAAAGCGGATTTTTAAGCATCGCGAGTTGAATATGAGTGCCCGGCAGCGGCTACGCCTTGCCGGGCCTGGAGGATTATCCCGTCACGACAGCGGCAAACACCTCCGCAATCACCACCGCTCCCGGGTCGCTGACGCCATCCAGGTTCTCTTTATTCACATACGATGAGCGCCCTGCTCCCGCCTTTTGCATTCTGGCCGTGCTTTCTGCGCCGGTTTTGGCCGCACTGACGGCGGCTTGCAGGTTCTGATCGCGCAAGCTTTCGAGCGCAGGTTGCAGCGCATCGATCAGCGTCCGGTCGCCGAGATCGGCCCCGCCATACTGTTTCATCTGCTGCAGACCGGTTAATAGCGCATCCGGGAGTTTTTTGCCGTCATGCACGGCCTGCCCGGCGGCGGTGAAGAAGATAGACATCAATACGCCGCTGGAGCCGCCCATTACCGTCGCCAGCCGTTCGCCAATAACCTGTAACAGCTGCGCGCTGTCGTTCAGCGGCAATTTGCCCGCGTTGAGCTGCCCGGCGATATCCCGCGCACCTTCAGCAAACGTCGAGCCGGTATCGCCGTCGCCCACTTTTGCATCCAGCGCGTTGAGGCGGCTCTCCAGGTCGATGAGCCTCTGCGTGGCGGCCAGCAGAATCGCTTTCACCTGCGGATTGTCAGACGGCGTGGCTTCGACGCTGTCATGAATTTTGTCGTGCGCGATGGTTTTGAGTGGCGCGAAAGCCACCGGTTTTTGCCAGCCGAGGGTCTCTACGTCAGCCTGTAGCGCTTGTTCAAACTCAGGCGTCAGCGTCAGCAGCGAGAGCGAAAAACCTTTCATGTCGAGCGAACTCACCAGCGTCGCGGGGCCAATCAGCCAGCTTATCTGGTTCTTCAGCGCCGAATGGGCCAGCTCTTTAGTCAGCAGCGCCATCTCCAGCGCCGACACGCCGCCGAGGTTGTTGATCAGCACTGCCACTTTGCCGTCGCCGACTTTCGCCTGCAGCGGTTGCACCAGCGTCTCGATGAGCTTTTTGCTGTTGTGGCTGTCGACCACGGAAGCGCCCGGCTCACCGTGAATCCCCAGCCCAAGCTCGACGTGGCCAGGCTTGATGCGCCCTTCTTCGTCATCGCTACCCGGCAAGTTACAGCTCTCCATCGCCACGCCGAGACTGAACACGCTGTCGCAGGCCTGCTGCGCGATGTGGCGCACTTCGCTGAGGGTTTTCCCCTGCTCGGCGGCGTAGCCTGCGATTTTATGCACCAGCGCCGTGCCTGCGATACCGCGCGGCTGTTTGTTGTCCGGCAGCGCAATGTCGTCGGCGACGATCACCATTTCAACTTTCAGGCCGTGGCGTTTGGCTTTTTCCGCCGCCAGGCCAAAGTTCAGGCGATCGCCGGTGTAATTTTTGACGATCAGCAGGCAGCCGCTATCGCCGGTCACCGCCACGATGGCGTTGAGCACCGCATCCACGCTCGGCGAGGCGAACAGGTCGCCGCACACCGCGGCGGTAAGCATCCCTTTGCCGACAAACCCGGCATGGGCCGGTTCATGCCCGGAACCGCCGCCCGAAATGACCGCCACGCGGCTTTTATCCCAATCGCTACGGGCAATCACCCGAATGGCCGGATCGATATCCAGGCGCACCAGGTTGCCGTGCGGTGCGGATAACACTATGCCTTCGATGGCGTCGTTGACCAGCTGTTTGCGGTCATTAAAGAAGAATCTGGACATTACCTTCCACTCTTTTGAAACAGGTATGAAAAGCATAGTCGGCACTGCGGTTTAAGCCGCAAAGTCGAAAACTGACTGGGCATTTTTTCCCCGGCTTTGACCTATACTCGACGCAGGAGAAACGGAGGAAACAACATGAGCTCACCCCTGCTGATTGCCCAAACGACGGAACAACAACTGTATTTGCTGCCTGGCATGGCCAACCGCCATGGGCTTATCACCGGTGCGACGGGGACGGGGAAAACCGTCACCCTGCAAAAAATGGCCGAGTCGTTTTCAGAGATTGGCGTGCCAGTATTTATGGCCGACGTAAAAGGTGACTTAACCGGTGTGGCGAAGGATGGCCAGGCCTCTGAAAAGCTGCTGGAAAGGTTGAAAAAAATCGGTGTGACTGACTGGCAGCCGCACAGTAATCCGGTGGTGGTGTGGGATATCTTCGGTGAGAAAGGGCATCCGGTTCGCGCCACGGTATCAGACCTTGGGCCATTGCTGCTCGCCCGCCTGCTTAATCTGAATGATGTACAGTCGGGCGTGCTGAATATTATCTTCCGTATCGCCGACGATCAGGGCCTACTGCTACTCGATTTTAAAGATCTGCGCGCCATCACGCAGTACATCGGTGATAACGCCAAATCGTTCCAGAATCAGTACGGGAATATCAGCGGCGCCTCGGTGGGTGCCATCCAGCGCGGGCTGTTGACGCTCGAACAGCAGGGCGCGGAGCATTTCTTTGGCGAGCCGATGCTCGACATCAAAGACTGGATGCGGGCCGACAGCAACGGCAAAGGTGTGATCAACATTCTCAGCGCCGAAAAGCTCTACCAGATGCCAAAACTGTACGCCGCCAGCCTGCTGTGGATGCTGTCAGAGCTGTACGAACAGCTGCCGGAAGCGGGCGATTTAGAGAAACCCAAACTGGTGTTCTTCTTTGACGAAGCGCACCTGCTGTTCAGCGACGCACCGCAGGTGCTGCTGGATAAAATCGAGCAGGTGATCCGCCTGATTCGCTCCAAAGCGGTCGGGGTGTATTTTGTCTCGCAGAACCCATCAGATATTCCCGATAACGTACTTGGTCAGCTCGGGAATCGTGTGCAGCATGCTCTGAGAGCCTTTACACCCAAAGATCAGAAAGCGGTGAAAACGGCGGCGCAAACCATGCGCGCCAATCCGGCATTTGATACTGAAAAAACGATTCAGGAGCTTGGCACCGGTGAGGCACTGGTGTCGTTCCTCGATGAAAAAGGCAGCCCGTCGGTTGTCGAACGGGTGATGGTGATTGCGCCGTGTTCCCGGATGGGGCCGGTGACCGATGATGAACGCAACGGGCTTATCAACAACTCGCCGCTGTACGGCAAATATGAAGATGAGGTCGACAGGGAGTCGGCGTTTGAAAAGCTGCAACAAGGCGTACAGGCCACCACTGAACAACAGAATGCGCCTCCGGCGAAGGGAGCATCGGCTGACGTCGATGAGGGTATTCTCGGCGGCCTGAAGGATATTCTGTTCGGCACCACCGGCCCACGCGGCGGTAAGCGCGATGGGGTCGTGCAGACGATGGCGAAGAGTGCCACCCGACAGATAACCAATCAGATAGTACGTGGAATGTTGGGTAGTTTGCTTGGGGGAAGAAAGCGGTAGTGAGTATTGCCCGGTGGCGCTACGCTTACCAGGCCTACAAACCGTAGGCTCGTGCAAGCGTAGCGCCGCCGGGCGCTCGCGGAGTATTACGCTTTACGCGTCATCAACCACAGGCTAATCAGGAAGAAGCTAGCACTTGGCAACAGCGCACCGACAATCGGTGGTATGCCGTACACCAGCGTTAGCGGGCCGAATATCTGGTCAAGGACGTAGAACACAAAGCCGAAGCTTATCCCTGTCACCACACGCACGCCCATCGCCACGCTTCGCAGCGGGCCGAAGATAAACGACAGCGCCATCAGCATCATGACCGCCACTGACATCGGCTGGAAGATTTTACTCCACATATTCAGCTGGTAGCGTCCGGCATCCTGGCCACTCGATTCCAGGTACTTCACGTAATTGTGCAGGCCGCTTATCGACAGCGCATCCGGATCCAGCGCCACGACGCCGAGTTTGTCCGGCGTGAGGTTGGTTTTCCAGGTCCCGCTTACGGTCTGCGAACCGGTCACCTGCTTCGGATTGCTCAGGTTGGATTCATCCACCTGCGACAGGCGCCAGGCCTTAGCGTCTTTATCAAATTTCGCCGATGCGGCGTAGCGCACCGACTGCAAACGACGCTGATCGTTGAAACTGTAAATGCTGATGGCACCCAGTTCGTCATCGCCTTTGATGCGTTCGATGTAGATGTAGTTGTTGCCGTCTTTCGCCCACATGCCCTGCTGCGTGGACAGCAGCGAACCGCCGTACATCGCCTGCGCACGCAGGTTACGCGCCATTTGCTCGCCCTGCGGAGCCACCCATTCGCCGATCGCCATGGTCAGCAGCACCAGCGGAATCGCGGTTTTCATCACCGACATCGCCACCTGCATACGGGTAAAACCCGACGCCTGCATGACCACCAGTTCACTGCGCTGCGCCAGCATCCCCAGGCCCAACAGCGCGCCCAGAAGCGCGGCCATCGGGAAGAAGATTTGCACATCTTTCGGCACGCTGAGCAGGGTATACATGCCCGCGCCGAGCGCGTCATAGGTGCCCTGCCCGGCTTTTTTCAGCTGGTCAACGAACTTGATGATGCCCGAGAGCGACACCAGCATGAACAACGTCATCATGATGGTGGTGAAAATAGTTCTACCGATATAGCGGTCGAGTACGCCAAATAACTGCATTATACCGCTCCTTTCCCGCTAAGTCGTGCGCGAACGCGACGCATCGGCACCGTATCCCAGACGTTCAGCAGTACAGCCAGGCCGAAGTACAGCAAGTTAATCGCCCACATCCAGACGGTCGGGTCAATTTTGCCCTTACCACCGTTGGATTTTAGTGAGGTTTGCACCAGGAAGAACACCAGATACAGCAGCATCGCGGGCAACATCGACAGCACGCGCCCCTGACGCGGGTTCACCACGCTCAGCGGAACCACCATCAACGCCATGATAAACACCGTCGCTATCAGCGTTAAACGCCAGTGCAGCTCTGCATTAGCTCGTGGCGTATCCGCGTGCCAAAGCGCACTCATGCCCATCTGTTCGGTGTCGTTAGGATCAAGCGCAACCGCCTGATGACCGATAATGGCCTGGTAATCCTGGAAATCAGTAATACGGAAATCACGCAGCATCGCGGTGCCTTCAAAGCGGGTGCCTTTGTTCAGGTTGACCACCTGAGAGCCGTCTTTCTGCTGCGAGAGGTGTCCGGAATCGGCCACAACCACCGACGGACGCGCGTTACCCTTGGTACGGATCTGCGCCAGGAATACGTTCTGGAAATTGCTTCCGTTAACGTCTTCAATAAACAGCACCGAATTGCCATCACTGGCCTGCTGGAACTGCCCCTTAGCCAGTGCCGCCATGCCTGGGTTGGCTTTGGCTTCCGCCAGCACTTCGTCCTGATGACGCGAAGACCACGGTCCGGCCCACATCACGTTAACGGCGGCCACGATGGCAGTAAACAGGGCGAGGATCATCGCGGCTTTCACCAGCACGGCTTTACTCAGGCCGCACGCGTGCATCACCGTGATTTCACTTTCGGTGTAGAGTTTGCCCAGCGTCATCAACAGGCCAAGGAACAGACTGAGGGGCAGAATAAGTTGCGCCATTTCTGGCACCCCGAGACCCAACAGGGAAAGCACGAGGTTTGTCGGGATGTCACCATCTACCGCTGCGCCGAGGATCCTGACCAATTTCTGGCAGAAAAAGATCAGAAGCAGGATGAAGAGGATCGCCAGCTGGCTTTTCAGCGTCTCCCGCACGAGATATCTTATGATTATCACTATAAATACGCCCGTTAAAACCCGTCTTGTTACAGGAAAATTGCTTGTTTCATGGCTTAAACGTCATTTATTCTCTTGAGTCGTCGAAAACATCGCTAAGATTATATGACTCAGCGGCTTTACGTTTCAGACCCGGTTCTGACGAGCCAACATCGCGATATCGTTAAGATTAACACGAAGTCACCGCAACAGCGGACATGAGTTACGAAAGCTTGCAATTCTATCCCGTAGCCACCGCCGTTGTCTTTAAGATTCAGGAGCGTAGTGCATGGAGTTCAGTGTAAAAAGCGGTAGCCCGGAGAAACAGCGGAGCGCCTGCATCGTTGTTGGCGTCTTTGAACCACGCCGTCTCTCCCCGATAGCCGAGCAACTCGATAAAATCAGCGACGGCTATATCAGCGCCCTGCTGCGTCGTGGCGAGCTGGAAGGCAAACCAGGCCAGACTCTGCTGCTGCACCACGTGCCGAACGTGCTCTCCGAGCGCATTCTGCTGATTGGTTGCGGCAAAGAACGCGAGCTTGATGAGCGTCAGTATAAGCAAGTTATTCAGAAAACGATCAATACGCTGAATGACACCGGCTCGATGGAAGCGGTTTGCTTCCTGACTGAGCTGCACGTTAAAGGCCGCAATAACTACTGGAAAGTACGCCAGGCGGTTGAAACGGCTAAAGAAACGCTTTACAGCTTCGACCAGTTGAAAACCAACAAAAGCGAGCCACGTCGCCCGCTGCGTAAAATGGTGTTCAACGTGCCAACCCGTCGCGAATTAACCAGCGGCGAGCGCGCGATTCAGCACGGTCTGGCGATTGCCTCCGGTATCAAAGCCGCGAAAGATCTCGGCAATATGCCGCCGAACATCTGTAACGCAGCGTACCTCGCGTCGCAGGCGCGTCAGCTGGCTGATTCCTACAGCAAGAACGTCATCACCCGCGTTATCGGTGAACAGCAGATGCGCGAGCTGGGTATGCACTCTTATCTGGCAGTCGGCAACGGCTCACAGAACGAGTCCCTGATGTCGGTCATTGAATACAAAGGCAATCCGTCAGAAGATGCGCGTCCTATCGTACTGGTCGGTAAAGGTCTGACCTTCGACTCCGGCGGTATCTCCATCAAGCCGGCCGAAGGCATGGACGAGATGAAGTACGACATGTGCGGCGCGGCGGCGGTTTACGGCGTGATGCGCATGGTGGCCGAGCTTCAGCTGCCGCTGAACGTGGTCGGCGTACTCGCGGGCTGTGAAAACATGCCGGGCGGGCGGGCGTATCGTCCAGGCGACGTGCTGACCACCATGTCCGGGCAGACGGTTGAAGTGCTGAACACCGATGCCGAAGGCCGCCTGGTGCTGTGCGATGTGCTGACCTACGTTGAGCGTTTCGAACCTGAAGCCGTTATCGACGTGGCGACCCTGACCGGCGCCTGCGTGATTGCGCTGGGCCATCACATCACCGGCCTGATGTCGAACCATAACCCGCTGGCGCATGAGCTTATCGGCGCGTCCGAACAGGCTGGCGACCGCGCGTGGCGACTGCCGCTTGGCGACGAATACCAGGAACAGCTGGAAACCAACTTCGCGGATATGGCCAACATCGGTGGTCGTCCTGGCGGCGCCATCACCGCAGGCTGCTTCCTGTCGCGCTTTGCCCGCAAGTACAACTGGGCGCACCTGGATATCGCCGGTACCGCATGGCGCTCCGGTAAAGCCAAAGGTGCTACCGGTCGTCCGGTTGCGCTGCTGTCTCAGTTCCTGCTGAACCGCGCAGGATTTAGCGGCGAAGAGTAAGTCAATGATTGCCCGGCGGCGTAATGCTTGCCGGGCCTACAAGATTTACGTAAGCCGGGCCTGCCCGGCGATACGTTTAAATCCACCACAAGAAGCCCCATATGAATAAGAATGCGACGTTTTACCTGCTCGACAACGAAGACACCGCCGACGGATTAAGCGCCGTAGAGCAACTGGTGTGCGAACTGGCGGCAGACCGCTGGCGGGCGGGGAAGCGCATTCTGATTGCCTGTGAAGATGAAAAGCAGGCCATTCGCCTCGATGAGGCGCTGTGGTCACGGCCGCCGGAAAGCTTTGTGCCACACAATTTGTCCGGTGAAGGTCCACGCGGCGGCGCGCCGGTGGAAATCGCCTGGCCGCAAAAACGTAACAGCAGCCCGCGAGATATACTGATTAGCCTGCGAGTGGGCTTTGCAGATTTTGCCACCGCTTTCACAGAAGTGATAGACTTCGTTCCTCACGAAGATTCTTTAAAACAACTGGCGCGCGATCGCTACAAAGCGTACCGCATGGCTGGATTTAACCTGAATACGGCAACCTGGAAATAATGGAAAAGACATACAACCCACAAGATATCGAACAGCCGCTTTACGAGCACTGGGAAAAGCAGGGCTATTTCAAACCGAATGGTGATGAAAGCCAGGAAAGCTTCTGCATCATGATCCCGCCGCCGAACGTCACCGGCAGTTTGCATATGGGTCATGCCTTCCAGCAAACCATCATGGACACCATGATTCGCTACCAGCGCATGCAGGGCAAAAACACCCTGTGGCAGGCGGGTACTGACCATGCGGGTATTGCTACCCAGATGGTGGTTGAACGTAAGATTGCCGCTGAAGAAGGTAAAACCCGTCACGACTACGGTCGCGATGCCTTTATCGACAAAATCTGGCAGTGGAAAGCAGAATCTGGCGGCACCATTACCCGCCAGATGCGCCGTCTCGGCAACTCCGTAGACTGGGAGCGCGAGCGTTTCACTATGGACGAAGGTCTTTCCAATGCCGTGAAAGAAGTCTTCGTTCGCCTGTACAAAGAAGATTTGATTTATCGTGGTAAGCGTCTGGTCAACTGGGACCCGAAACTGCGTACCGCGATTTCTGACCTGGAAGTGGAAAACCGCGAGTCTAAAGGCTCGATGTGGCACATCCGCTATCCGCTGGCCGACGGCGCAAAAACGGCCGACGGTAAAGATTACCTGGTGGTTGCGACCACCCGTCCGGAAACTCTGTTGGGCGATACTGGCGTTGCCGTAAACCCGGAAGATCCGCGTTATAAAGATCTGATTGGCAAATTCCTGGTGCTGCCGCTGGTTAACCGCCGCATTCCGATTGTGGGCGATGAACACGCCGACATGGACAAAGGCACCGGCTGCGTGAAAATCACCCCGGCCCACGACTTTAACGACTACGAAGTCGGTAAACGTCACGCCCTGCCGATGATCAACATCCTGACCTTCGACGGCGATATCCGTGAAAGCGCGCAGGTATTCGACACCAAAGGCGAAGAGTCTGACGTATACGCCTCAGACATCCCGGCGGCATTCCAGAAGCTGGAGCGTTTTGCTGCGCGTAAAGCGGTGGTTGCGGCTATCGACGCTCTCGGCCTGCTCGAAGAAATCAAACCTCACGACCTGACCGTGCCGTACGGTGACCGTGGCGGTGTGGTTATCGAACCGATGCTGACCGACCAGTGGTACGTGCGTGCTGACGTGCTGGCCAAACCGGCGGTGGAAGCCGTTGAAAACGGTGACATTCAGTTCGTACCGAAGCAGTACGAAAACATGTATTTCTCCTGGATGCGCGACATTCAGGACTGGTGTATCTCCCGTCAGCTGTGGTGGGGTCACCGTATCCCGGCATGGTACGACAACGACGGCAACGTCTATGTGGGCCGCACCGAAGACGAAGTGCGTAAGGATTACAACCTGAGCGCCGACGTTGCGTTGCGCCAGGACGAAGATGTGCTCGACACCTGGTTCTCCTCCGCGCTGTGGACCTTCTCCACCCTCGGTTGGCCGGAAAACACCGACGCGCTGCGTCAGTTCCACCCGACCAGCGTGATGGTTTCCGGCTTCGACATCATCTTCTTCTGGATTGCCCGCATGATCATGATGACCATGCACTTCATCAAAGATGAAGACGGCAAGCCGCAGATCCCGTTCAAGACCATCTACATGACCGGTCTGATCCGTGATGACGAAGGCCAGAAGATGTCCAAATCCAAGGGCAACGTTATTGACCCACTGGATATGGTCGACGGGATTTCGCTGGCAGACCTGCTGGAGAAACGTACCGGTAACATGATGCAGCCGCAGCTGGCAGAGAAAATCGCCAAGCGCACCGAGAAGCAATTCCCGGACGGCATTGAGCCGCACGGCACCGACGCCCTGCGTTTCACCCTGGCAGCGTTGGCTTCTACCGGCCGCGACATCAACTGGGACATGAAGCGCCTGGAAGGTTACCGTAACTTCTGTAACAAGCTGTGGAACGCCAGCCGCTTTGTGCTGATGAACACCGAAGACCAGGATTGCGGCTTCAACGGCGGTGAAATGACGCTGTCGTTGGCAGATCGCTGGATCCTCGCCGAATTCAACCAGACCATCAAAGCGTACCGTGACGCGCTGGACAACTTCCGCTTCGATATCGCCGCAGGCATCCTGTACGAGTTCACCTGGAACCAGTTCTGCGACTGGTATCTGGAGCTGACCAAACCGGTGATGACCGGTGGCTCAGAAGCTGAACTGCGCGGCACTCGCCATACACTGGTGACGGTGCTGGAAGGTCTGCTGCGTATTGCGCACCCAATCATTCCATTCATCACCGAAACCATCTGGCAGCGCGTGAAGGTTATCGCCGGGATCTCCGCCGACACCATCATGCTGCAGCCGTTCCCGGCGTTCGATGCCGCTCAGGTGGATGAAGCTGCGGCTTCTGATACCGAATGGCTGAAGCAGGCAATCATCGCGGTGCGTAACGTTCGCGCTGAAATGAACATCGCACCGGGCAAGCCGCTGGCGCTGCTGCTGCGTGGTTGCAGTCAGGATGCGCAGCGTCGCGTCAACGACAACCTCGGCTTCCTGCAAAATCTGGCGCGTCTGGAAAGCATCACCGTGCTGCCAGCCGATGACAAAGGTCCGGTATCCGTGACCAAAATTATCGACGGCGCTGAGCTGCTGATCCCAATGGCTGGCCTCATCAACAAAGAAGATGAGCTGGCGCGTCTGGCGAAAGAAGTGGCGAAAATCGAAGGTGAGATTGGCCGCATCGAAGGCAAGCTGGCCAATGAAGGTTTCGTGGCGCGTGCCCCGGAAGCCGTTATTGCCAAAGAGCGCGAGAAGCTGGACGGTTACGCAGAAGCGAAAACCAAGCTGATTGAGCAGCAGGCTGTTATCGCTGCGCTGTAATCCTCTCAGTTGGTGAAATACAAAGCCGGGGGATGCTTCCCCGGCTTCAGACTGATGACAAACCTAAAACGTTTGAGAGTCGAACCGATCGCACCAGATAAAAAACAAGGAAAATCAATTCATTGATTTTCGGCTGATCACCACAAAGAAGGAAAAACCACGCTTTTTCCTTCTTTGTCAGCACTCTCAAGCCGGGGATATCTCCCCGGCTTTTTTATATCAAATAAACGGTAATGCCGGGAACATGCCTCGGGAGACGGCGGCCAAAAAGCCTTTATCTTCCTGCTCATCAGTATCTGCCAGTGCCAGTGCATCAAGGTCACCCACAACGTTGGTGTTGTTGGCCAGATAGCGGATAAAACATATTTTCGCCCATGGGTAGGCGAGGCCACACGTCAACATTGTGGCAAGCACCAGTCGCACGATTTGCGCCAGCATCCCGATAAAGGTGATGGAAGACTGAAAGCGCAGTGTGTTAGCTAACGTCAGGCCATTAATGAAGATATTGCGCAAAGACGTCACGAAAAACGTTCCGCATAACATACCGCCGACAAAGTACAGCAAGTAGCCCATCATTATCTGCGGCATATGTTCGGCTAATAGCGCCTGTTGGGTCATGGCATCCATTTTACCGCTCATCGACGCAAAGACGAATGCCATGTAAGTGGGTATCATTAATTTCCCAATGACAATAATGAAAGGCAGAAGAATGAGCATCGCCAGCGTACAGGCGATCACGCATTTTTTAATGGAAACATTAATGTCAAAAGCATGCGTACCAAAGCGGGCATTTTTACTCAGCAGCTGCATCCATTTGCCATAGCAAACACCATTCACAATCCCGATAAGTATTAACACCGCCACTGCCAGGACAACTACGCGGATAATCAGATCAGTTATATCTGAAACCTCTCCTGATATTTTATTCAAAAGAAAGAGGACTACCACACCTGCAATCGTGATCACTACCGGCAACCCCAGTAACACCCACATAGCCTGACCATTACGACAGTTAAAACCAAAGCGCACATTATTCAGCGAGGTCATCATCGCCTCATAACGCAGGCCCTTCACTATCATTAATGGCATAACCAATATCAGAACAATCATCGGAAGCCAATTCAATACCGGGCTGATAAAACTAAAGATTAGCGTCGTCCCCAGAAGACTGACAAATAACAGAATAAAACTGCAAAATATTGCCCCACCGGTTGCGCTGTATTTAAAACGAGCCCCATTCAATTCCATGTTTTCATAGATATAATGCCGAGACTTCACCTTTGCCCATGGGAAATAAATACCCAGGGTAATTATTGTCAGTAAAAAATTCACCAGACAAATTACAAAAAACCGTCCGGCACTACCATGAAATACAAATCCATGTTGCGTATTGCGAACATCATGCTCAGTCCCAACCATACAAATAAAACTCCATTTTATTTAAAAATATAAATCCACTGAATAAAATACTTTGAGAAACATCCCACGATAGTATGAGCCTTATGCAATCCCAACGGCAAGTCGGTGACGGCGTGGAAATGGACCTTGCACAGATTTAATGAGAGTGGTATTAAATAAAAAAATGATTGAAGTATTTATATTGAGTAATTAAATGAATGCAGTCTCCGCACAACCGTTCGCGTTACGCGCCCTCGCACCTGAAGATAATGCCGCCATCGCGCGCGTCATCCGCACCGTCTCCGCTGAATACGGCCTCACGGCTGATAAAGGCTACACCGTAGCCGATCCTAATCTGGACGAGTTGTACCAGGTTTACAGTCAACCGGACCACGCCTACTGGGTGATTGAGCAAGACGGCCAGGTTGTGGGCGGCGGCGGGGTTGCGCCGTTAAAATGCAGTGAAATCGGTATTTGTGAACTGCAAAAAATGTACTTTCTGCCGACGGCTCGCGGGAAAGGCCTGGCGAAGAAGCTAGCGCTGATGGCGATGGACTACGCCCGGGAGCAGGGGTTTACCCGCTGCTATCTGGAAACGACAGCGTTTCTGACGGACGCCATCGCGCTGTATGAACGCCTCGGTTTTGAGCATATTGATGAGCCACTGGGCTGTACCGGCCATGTGGACTGTGAAGTGCGGATGTTGAAAACGCTGTAATGCGGTTTGGTGCGGGGTTCTTCCCCCTCACCTCTGCCCTCTCTCTGTACACTCCCTCAGGGAGTGGGTATCCCGCTATGAAAACGAAACTCTGCATCTGGCGTCAAAATCAGCGCCGCTTCCACTTCTCCAAAATGTCGCACGCGCGGGGTGATATCGTCGTCTGACACCTGCTGAGCCAGCGCCAGATAATCCTGATAATGCCGCGCCTCGGAGCGCAGCAGCGACAGATAAAACTTCTGCAAATCCTCATCCAGATACGACGCCAGCGCAGCAAAACGCTCGCAGGAACGCGCCTCGATGTACGCTCCGCAAATCAGCTTGTCGATAAGCGTCAGCGGTTCGTGAGTGCGCACTTCCTTGAGCATACCTTTGGCGTAGCGGCTGGCGGTTATCTTCACGTACGGAATGTCTCGCGCAGTCATGATTTCCCGCACCTGCCAGAAGTGATGCAGCTCCTCTTTGATGAGCAGCACCATACTGTCGATGAGTTGTCGGCCCCAGACATCATCGGTCTGCGGCATCACGCTTTTGCCAATCTGCTTTTGCAGGGCGGCAAAATCAGGCTCCGGGCCACCACGAAACGCAAAGGCTTCGTACGGCTGTAGCCACGCCAGCAACGCGTCGGCCCCGTCTTTGTCGGCCACGTATTTGCGTACCAATAGCATGGCGGTCTGCGCGGCTTTCAGCTCGCACACCAGATGGTCAGTCAGCAACAGAGGAAGGTGTTCAGGAGAACGGGCCTGGTCTATCCACGCCTGCGGCGTAGGGCACTGCAGAAAGGTTAAAACAGGAGCGAGTATTTGCGGGTAATGCATGAGTCTTGCGCGGTCTCGTGGATAAACTCTGAATAAAATGCGGCAGCTCGCGCTGCCGCATCCGTCATGACTTAGTGGCGAACGCCATCGTCGTCTTCGTCGATCTCGTCTTCGTCATCACCTTCTTCGCCTTCACCGTTCGGATCTTCGAAGTAGGTTCCCCAGCCGTCATATTCCACGCCAAACTTCTCAGCGAGGTTCATCAGCTGTTCAACCTGTGAATCGATGAGCTCTGGGTTCAGGGCACATTCGCTGAGTGCGTCGCAGCAGATAACCACTTCGCCGCCCTCTTCCACTTCCAGCTCTTCCGGCTCGGTCACTTCGTAACCCAGTTTGAAGACTTCAACCGCCACTTTCTCAAGCGTTTCAAAATCGTCCGCAGAGAAATGGTGCTCGATGGTGTACAGCGCGTCCGGATCGCTGCCATCATCCAGTAACTCTTCAATAATCAGACGCGTCTCTTCACGCTGCTCTTCCAGGTGCTCCGGGTTTGCCATAGCTCGTTCCTCATGATGTGCGGCAGATACTTCTATTTTCACATACCGCAGTCAATGCCTCCACCTTTCCGAGAAAGAATTGTGAAACGGGGTTGCAAATGAATATTCATACATATAAATTGAATTTTAATTCAATAAGTGGCTTAAGCCATGAGAGGAAAATATGTCTGCGTTATATCAGAACCATTTTTTGAAATTACTGGATTTTACCCCTGCGCAACTCACTCACCTGCTGGCGCTGGCCGCACAGCTGAAAGCCGATAAAAAAAGCGGCAACGAAGTGCCAAAACTGACCGGCAAAAACATCGCGCTCATCTTCGAAAAAGACTCGACCCGTACCCGATGCTCTTTCGAAGTTGCCGCATACGATCAGGGGGCACGCGTCACTTACCTCGGCCCAAGCGGCAGCCAGATTGGCCATAAAGAATCGATTAAAGACACCGCCCGGGTGCTGGGCCGGATGTATGACGGCATTCAGTATCGCGGCCACGGTCAGGAAGTCGTTGAAACCCTGGCGCAATATGCAGGCGTTCCGGTGTGGAATGGGCTGACCAACGAGTTCCACCCAACCCAACTGCTGGCCGATTTGCTGACCATGCAGGAACACCTGCCGGGCAAAGCGTTCAATGAGATGACGCTGGTATATGCGGGCGATGCACGCAACAACATGGGAAATTCGATGCTCGAAGCAGCGGCGTTGACGGGGCTGGATTTACGCCTGGTGGCCCCGCAAAGCTGCTGGCCAGAAGCGAGCCTGGTTGCGGAATGCAAAGCGCTGGCGCAAAAAAATGGCGGCGATATCACCCTGACGGAAGATGTCACTGCTGGCGTGAAAGACGCCGATTTCATCTATACCGATGTGTGGGTGTCGATGGGCGAAGCGAAGTCAAAATGGGCCGAACGTATCGGGCTGCTGCGTGACTACCAGGTGAATAAAAACATGCTGGCGCTGACCGGTAACCCGCAGGTGAAGTTCCTGCACTGTCTGCCAGCATTCCATGATGATGAGACCACGCTCGGAAAACAGATGGCCGAAGAGTACGGTTTACACGGTGGGATGGAGGTCACGGACGAGGTATTTGAGTCGGAAGCGAGCATTGTATTCGATCAAGCCGAAAACCGGATGCATACCATTAAAGCGGTGATGGTGGCGACGCTGGCACAGGCTTGATCCCCTGGATATGCCCGGCGGCGCGTTGCTTGCCGGGCATACAAAACGGTCGCAGGCCCGGTCAGCGCAGTGCCACCGGGCATATCAAACTCACGATCATTCAACCAACATCTTCACCACCGCCTTGCGCACTTTCGCAGGCGTGCCCACGGCGCACAGCGGTTTATGCACTTCGCCGGGGTAAAACACCACGAAATCGCCTTCGCTCAGCACCACGGTTTTTTCCTGCACGCCTTCCGGCAGAAACGCGATGTCTTTATCGGCCAGCCAGTCGGTGTCCGGCTTGCCCGCGGGCTGGGTGCTAAACGTCATCCCTTCCTGGCCTTTGAGAATGATTTGAATATCGAGATATTTCGCATGATATTCCGCGCGACGCTCCGCAAACGGCTCAGTGCTGTCTTCGGAAATCAGATAAAACAGTCGGTTACCGTCGATATCATGTTTCCCAAGCGGCGTGGCGTCAGTCACGTGTGACTTAACGTATTCGATGGCCTGACGCAGTTCCAGCGGCAGCCAGCTATGCAAATGGTGAATATTTCCGGCGATCATTCAAACCTCCAAATATAAAACAACGTTTCATTTTAAATTTTTATACGCGCAATCACCGGGCCACACCACTCCTTTTTTAGGGATATTTGCACTGCCGCAGGATCTTTTGAGGCAAACGTTTTCCTGTCTGTGAACGAATCGCTTGAATCCCGCGCTTAGCTGCGTATAATGCCAGCCGATTTGCCGGGAGGAAGCATGGTCAACTGCGTTCGACATTCTGTCTTACCGCGTCTGAAAACAGACGCTGGCCTGCCGTTTTTCTCCCGTTGCATCACCCCATTCAAGAAGCCCCTTTTTAAGGGGCTTTTTTTTTGCCCAGGCGTCAGGAGATAACCATGGCTAATCCGCTATATCAAAAACATATCATTTCCATAAACGATCTCAGCCGCGAAGACCTCGAACTGGTGCTGGCGACTGCCGCCAAACTGAAAGCGCACCCACAGCCGGAGTTGCTGAAGCATAAGGTTATTGCCAGCTGCTTCTTTGAGGCCTCTACCCGCACCCGCCTCTCGTTTGAAACCTCGATGCACCGTCTGGGCGCGAGCGTGGTGGGCTTCTCGGACAGCGCCAACACCTCGCTGGGCAAAAAAGGTGAAACCCTCGCCGACACCATTTCCGTTATCAGTACCTACGTGGACGCGATTGTGATGCGCCACCCGCAAGAAGGCGCGGCGCGTCTGGCGACCGAGTTTTCCGGCAACGTGCCCATCCTCAACGCCGGTGACGGTGCCAACCAGCATCCGACGCAAACCCTGCTCGACCTGTTCACCATTCAGGAAACTCAGGGCCGTCTGGAAAACTTAAGCATCGCGATGGTCGGCGACCTGAAATATGGCCGTACCGTGCATTCTCTGACCCAGGCGCTGGCGAAGTTTAACGGTAACCGTTTCTACTTTATCGCCCCGGACGCGCTGGCGATGCCGCAGTACATTCTCGATATGCTCGATGATAAAGGCATTGCCTGGAGCCTGCACGGCACCATTGAAGAGGTGATGGCGGACGTGGATATTCTGTATATGACTCGCGTGCAGAAAGAGCGTCTGGACCCGTCCGAATACGCCAACGTGAAAGCACAGTTTGTCCTGCGGGCGGCAGATCTTGAAGGCGCGCGCAGCAACATGAAGGTGCTGCACCCGCTGCCACGCATTGATGAAATCACTACCGATGTCGATAAAACGCCGCACGCCTGGTACTTCCAGCAGGCCGGTAACGGCATCTTCGCGCGCCAGGCGTTACTGGCGCTGGTTTTGAACAGCGACCTGGCACTGTAAGGGGAATGATGATGACACACGATAATAAACTTCAGGTAGAAGCCATCAAACGTGGCACGGTGATTGACCATATCCCGGCACAAATCGGCTTTAAGCTGCTGACGCTGTTCAAACTGACCGAAACCGACCAGCGCATCACCATCGGCCTGAACCTGCCATCCGGCGAAATGGGCCGTAAAGATTTGATTAAGATTGAGAACACTTTCCTGACCGACGAGCAGGTCAACCAGCTGTCGCTGTATGCACCGCAGGCCACGGTGAACCGCATCGACGAATATGAAGTGGTGGGCAAGTCACGCCCCAGCCTGCCGGAGCGTATCGAAAACGTGCTGGTGTGCCCAAACAGCAATTGCATCAGCCACGCGGAACCGGTTTCTTCGAGCTTTAGCGTCAAAAAGCGCACCGACGATATCGCCCTGAAGTGCAAATACTGTGAAAAAGAGTTCTCTCATACTGTGGTGTTGGCCAACTAATTGAGGTTGGTATCAGAAGCCGGGCTGCCTATAATGGCCCGGTTACGCCAGAACCTAATCCCGCTGTCACAAATGGAGACAACATGACTAAAGTTATCGCGACGGAAAATGCACCCGCAGCCATCGGCCCATACGTTCAGGGCGTTGATTTAGGCAGTATGATTATCACGTCCGGTCAGATCCCGGTGTGCCCGAAAACCGGCACCGTAGCAGAAGACGTTTCCGCGCAGGCGCGCCAGTCGCTGGAAAACGTGCAGGCTATCGTTGAAGCTGCGGGCCTGAAAGTGGGCGATATCGTGAAAACCACCGTTTTCGTGAAAGATCTCAATGATTTTGCCACCGTTAACGCCACTTATGAAGCATTCTTCACCGAGCATAATGCCACCTTCCCGGCACGTTCTTGTGTGGAAGTCGCGCGTCTGCCGAAAGATGTGAAAATTGAAATCGAAGCGATTGCTGTTCGTCGTTAATCGCCACACATGCCCGGCGGCATTACGCCACCGGGTTTTGTAGGCCCGTGTAAGCAAAGCGCCACCGGGCAACCGTTTTACTCTATCCTCGTTGCACGCAGCAGCGTTTCCAGCGGATACACCGCCGCAATCACCACTTCATCCTGCGTTTTCGCTGCTTCATCCAGTTGCGACTGAATCGACGCATACTCTTTGTCATCCAGTGTGCCTTGTCGCGCCACCAAATCGGTTAAACGCAGCCCTAACGCCGCCAGTTTATCGACCTGCAACGCCACCGGTTTCATACTCGCCAGCTGATGGTTACCGTCGGTCAGCACCAGCACATCCGCGGTATTGTTCTGCCAGCGGGTGAAGACATGACGCAGCGCATCGGCGCTCTCATTATCTTCGGCGTCGCTTATCAGATTATCTGCCCACTCATTGAGATGACGCACGGTATTGCTCTCCGCCGGGAGCACGTCGGCCACGCGGTTCAGCGGCTCAAAGGCGTGATAATTCCCGGCCTGGAATTTCAGGTGCTGGCGGGTGTAATACTGCGCAGGCTCAATCGCCTGAGCGAGGATCATCAGCGGTAGCGTGCTGCCGCCGTTTGCCAGCCGCGTGAATTGCACCAGCTGCTGCGTGTGCTGCTGCAGCCCGACGGACACCGTCGACCAGCTATCAATTGCCTGCAAGCGCTGATACATGTTGTCGGTATCGGTCACATCCTTCGCCGACCACAGGCGTTCTGCCACCACGAATCCGCGCGGCCACAGGCGAATATCCAGTACCGGAGCAACGATGTTTTCCGCCCACAGTGCGGCTTCGCCACCCAGCAGATTCTTCTGCTGCGCTTCATCCGGCACCACCGGTTGAATGCCTTTCGGCACCTCATCCAGACGCTCGCCGCTGATCGGATAGCGGACATTGCCCACCAGGAAATAACCTTTCAGTTGGTCATCGTGAATGCTCAGCACCGGGCGGGTTTCACCCATCCAGGTATCGACCGTGAAGGTCACCTGATCCGGGCTCAGCCATTCGATATCATCCACCGCGCGGCGGGATTTGCCTTTAAAATCAATAAACCCGCGCCACTCCTGGTCACCTTTGACCAGCGTAAAGGTGCCTTCCACGGCGCTGCCTTTCAGGCGCGGCATGGTGAAAGTCCAGCTCTGAGCGCTGTCGGCGTCGCTGATTTTGTCCACGCCGTTCAGACCCGGCGGCACGATTTCATTGCGATAGTGATAGGCGGCACTTTGCGGCTGATCGAGGTAGAACCCGGTCGACAGAATGCCCTTGTAGCCATTTTTCGTCACTTCGCCCAGCGCGTCCTGCCCTTGCCAGGACTGGATCAGAATGCTTTTCGGCAGGTCCGGGTGATAAATTTCATCCCAGCCGACCATCTGGCGATGGTGTTTTTCGAGGATAGTTTCCAGCTTGCGGTTGAAGTACGCCTGCAACGCATGACTGTCCACCAGCTTGTTCTCCTGCATAAATTTCTGAATAGCCGGATTGTTTTTCCACTGGGTATCATCCACTTCATCGCCGCCAATGTGCAGATACGGATCCGGGAAGATAGCCGACAGCTCGCCGACCATCGCGTCCGCAAAGGCGTAAGTCGCTTCTTTGGTCGGGTCAAGCACCGGCTTCAGCACGCCCCAGTGGCGCTCCATTTCATACGGGCCCGGCGCGCTCATCAGCTCCGGATACGCCACCGCAATTGCCGAAGCGTGTCCCGGCATATCGATTTCCGGCACCACACGAATGCCGCGATCGGCGGCGTAACGCACGATGTCCTTCATCTGCGCCGGGGTATAAAACTTGCCGTCGCTGGCGAGCTGTTGCAGTTTCGGGTAACGGGTCGATGCAAAACGCCAGCCCTGATCGTCGGTCAGATGCCAGTGGAAGACGTTGAGTTTGGCCGCCGCCATGCCGTCGAGTTGACGTTTGATATCTTCAATCGGCAGGAAGTGACGCGCGGAATCCAACAGTACGCCACGCCATGGGAAGCGAGGCGCATCCTCAATGGTGACGTAAGGAATAGCGGTATTGTCCGGACCGTTTTGCAGCAGTTGCAGCAGCGTTTCAATGCCATGCATCGCGCCAAACCGGGTGTTGGCGGTGAGCTTCACGCCGCTTTCATCAACCACCAGTTTATAGCTTTCATCGCTATCCGGGCGCGGGATGGCCGGAACTTTACGCGCGATGACGATATCAATCGTCGGTAATTTTGCAGGCGCACTTTGCGGCACCATTTCCCAGCCAGTCTGACGGCCAATACGCTCGCGCAGACGGTTTACCGCGTCCCCTAAATCATCACCGGAAAGATTGATGGTGAGCTGATTATTCAGCACCAGCGCCCCTTGCGCGGCCGGACGTTCAACCTGGGCAGGCCAGGGCATCAAAGGTAAATCGCCAGCGGGGGTTGCCAGCGCGAATCCGCTCAATAAGAGTCCGGTCGTCAACAAGCTGTAGCGCACAGTTTTAAGCATAAGGGGTTCCTTTATGACGGGCCAAAAAAAGGCAATCCAATGAGGTACCATGCGGGGGTTGAAGGGGTCAAGAGCGAGGCGCGACCTGGGTCACAACTTATTGGTAATTCAGTAAAATGCCAGGGCCCTCACCCCGCCTCTCTTCTCAAAGAGGGTCAGGGTGAGGAGAAGGATTATTGCCAGCCATAACGCCGGGTATAGAACCCTTTCACCAGCTGCGTCAGGGTCATATACCCCACCAGAATCGCCACCAGCCATGGGAAATAGGAAAGCGGCAGCGCCTGCAACGACAGATACGACGCCAGTGGCGAGAACGGCAGCGCAATACCCACCACCATCACCACCAGGGTCATCACAATCAGCGGCCAGGCAGCACGACTCTGGATGAACGGAATGCGACGGGTGCGGATCATATGCACAATCAGGGTCTGCGACAGTAGCCCCACCACGAACCAGCCGGACTGGAACAGCGTCTGGTGTTCAGGCGTATTCGCGTGGAACACAAACCACATCAGGCAAAACGTCAGAATGTCGAAAATGGAGCTGATTGGCCCGAAGAACACCATAAAGCGTCCCAAATCTGCCGGGTTCCAGCGCTGCGGCTTCTGAATTTGCTCGTCGTCGACGTTATCAAACGGGATTGCCACCTGGGATACATCGTACAGCAGGTTCTGAATCAGTAAGTGCAACGGCAACATCGGCAGGAACGGCAGGAAGGCGCTCGCCACCAGCACGCTGAAGACGTTACCGAAATTAGAACTGGCGGTCATTTTGATGTATTTCAGCATGTTGGCGAAGGTCCGACGGCCTTCAATCACCCCTTCTTCCAGCACCATCAGGCTTTTTTCCAGCAGAATGATGTCTGCCGCTTCACGGGCGATATCCACTGCACCGTCGACGGAAATCCCGATATCGGCTGCACGCAGCGCGGGCGCATCGTTGATGCCATCACCCATAAAGCCGACCACGTGACCTTCGCGTTTCAGTAGCGTGACAATGCGTTCTTTATGCATCGGCGTCAGGCGCGCGAACAGGGTGGTGCGTTTTGCCAACGCCGCCAGCGCGTCGTCGCTCATCGCATCCAGGCTGCTGCCTATCACTACCTCGCCCACATCCAGCCCGACTTCGTGACACACTTTCGCCGCCACTAATTCGCTGTCGCCGGTGAGGATTTTGACGCTGATGCCGCTCGCTTTCAGCGCTTTCAGCGCCGGTGCTGTGGTTTCTTTCGGCGGATCGAGGAACGCAATGTAGCCTTCGAGGATCAGATCCGATTCATCAACACGCTGATAATCCCCTTCGCGCGCTGGCAGATATTTCGTCGCCACCGCCACCACGCGCAGGCCCTGACGATTGAGAGTGTCGGTCACGCGTTTGATACGGCGCAGCATGGTATCGTCCAGCGGCACAATGTCACCGTTGTAGCGCACTTGGGTGCACACGTTGAGGATTTCCTGCAACGCGCCTTTGCAAATCAGCTGATGCACGTCGTCCTGCTCGGCCACCACGACTGACATTCGGCGGCGTTCAAAGTCGAATGGGATCTCGTCAATTTTTTTCCAGCGTTCGGACAGCCCACGCGCCGAGTTTTCATCGACACCTTCCAGCACTGCGGTATCCAGCAGGTTTTTTAGCCCGGTCTGATAATGGCTGTTCAGCCAGGCATTATACAGCACGCGCTCGCTGGTTTTGCCGGAGATGTCGGTGTGATTCTCCAGTACGATTTTGTCCTGCGTCAGCGTCCCGGTTTTGTCCGTACAAAGAATATCCATCGCGCCAAAGTTCTGGATGGCGTCGAGGTGTTTAACGATAACTTTCTGTTTTGACAGCTTCACCGCCCCGCGCGCCAGCGTCGAGGTGACGATCATCGGCAGCATTTCCGGGGTCAGGCCGACCGCCACGGACAGCGCAAACAGCGCCGCTTCCCACCAGTCGCCTTTGGTGTAGCCGTTGATCAGCAACACCACGGGCGCCATCACCAGCATAAAACGAATCAACAACATGCTGACGCGGCTGATGCCTTTCTGGAAAGCGTTTGGCTCGTTTTCCTGTTCGCTCACCCGCCCGGCCAATTGACCAAACCAGGTATTACCGCCGGTCGCGAAGACAATTGCCTGTGCCGTGCCGCTCACCACGTTGGTGCCCATAAAGCAGACAGTGTCGCTTTCAAGCGGGTTATTTTGCTGCGGCACACGGGTGCGCGCCACTTTCTCTACCGGCAACGATTCTCCGGTGAGCGAGGCCTGAGCCACGAACAGATCGCGGGCCTGAAACACGCGAAGATCTGCCGGGATCATATCGCCGGCAGACAGTTTCACGATATCGCCCTGCACCAGCCGATCGATGGGGATCTCCAGCCAACGGCTTTCGCCCTGCTCGTTAATCACGCGCAGCACCGTGGCGGTGTTGCTGACCATCGCTTTCAGCGCATCTGCCGCTTTGGTGGAGCGGGCTTCCTGCGCGAAATTCAGCAGTGTGGAGATCCCCACCATCAGCGCGATCACCCCGGCGGCGAATACGTCTTCGGTGGAGTACGAAATGACCCCGAGGATGGTCAGCAGCAGGTTGAACGGGTTGCGATAGCACAGCCACAGATGCACCCACCACGGCGACGGCTTCTGCGCCGGGATCACATTGCTGCCGTGTTGTTCGCGGGCGTCTTCCACTTCCGACGGATTCAGCCCTTCAGGATGACTGTTAAAGGCGCGCCAGATTTCATTTTCATCCATCGCCGCCACGTTAAGACACTGTTTGCTTAACGAATCCGGGATCGGAGTGGCAGCCAGATTTTTACCATCAGGCAGCGGATCGCGGCTAACAAGACGATGTGGCAGGTGGCGGCTGAGCTGCGCGAACAGCTGCCGGGTGAAGTTTTTCAGCATAATACGTCCCTCTGCGCTCACCGTTCGGCGATCGCGGGTTTCTTACAGGCACAACAAAGCCGCACCTGAAGGGTACTTTAAGAGTTAAAACAGGGACATCAAAGAAGTGACGTCACTGCCTCACGCGTTGTCCGGCAAGGCAGCGAAAGAGTGGCTTACCGGGAAAAAATATTGCTCCATCGATGATGGGGAGTGGGATCGGGATCCATACAGCCTCCGGTAAGTGAAATAAACGGCGCGTACTATACGCCTTTAACCCTACAATGCGTAGCGATAATGTCATTATCATACATGCCCGACACTAAACGAAACGTATACCAGACTTTACTCATTGAACTGTTTCTCGACGCGTTTACGCTTATAATCACTTCGCCTTTACTGACACGGGAAAAAAGGATGCAAAACCGGCTGACTATCAAAGACATTGCGCGCTTAAGCGGCGTCGGTAAATCGACCGTCTCTCGCGTTCTGAATAACGAAAGCGGCGTCAGTCAGCGCACCCGTGAACGGGTGGAGGCGGTGATGAATCAGCATGACTTTTCCCCTTCCCGTTCAGCCCGGGCGATGCGCGGTCAGAGCGATAAAGTGGTGGCGATCATCATGAGCCGCCTGGATTCGCTGTCGGAAAACCTCGCGGTGCAGACCATGCTCCCGGCCTTCTACGAACAGGGTTACGACCCGATCATGATGGAAAGCCAGTTCTCTGCAGAGAAGGTGACGGAGCATCTCGGCATGTTGCGACGTCGCAATATCGACGGCGTGGTGCTGTTTGGTTTTACCGGAATTTCCGACGCGATGCTTGCGCCGTGGCGAGAAACCCTGGTGATGCTGGCGCGCGATGCCAAAGGCATTGCCTCGGTATGCTACGACGATGAAGGGGCCATCACGCTGCTGATGCAGTCGCTGTTCGATAAAGGCCACCGCCAGATCAGCTATCTCGGTGTACCGCACAGCGATGTGACCACCGGAAAGCGCCGTCACGATGCGTACCTCACCTTCTGCAAACAATACAAACTGCACCCGGTCGCCGCGCTGCCCGGTCTGGCGATGAAACAGGGCTACGACGCCGTCGCCAGCGTGACCCACAGCGATACCACCGCGCTGGTGTGTGCCACCGATACCCTGGCGCTCGGCGCCAGCAAATATCTGCAAGAACAGCGCAACAACACCCTGCAACTCGCCAGCGTCGGCAACACGCCGTTGATGAAGTTCCTGCACCCCGAAATCGTGACCGTTGATCCCGGCTACGGCGAGGCCGGACGCCAGGCCGCGCATCAGCTGATCGAACAGATCAACGGCCGCGCACAGCCACAGCAGCTGGTGATCCCCGCCGCCCTGACCTGATCCTTCAACGCCGGTGAAACGCGATTTATTGTGATCGCCGCCCTGTTTCGGGAACGTTCCCATTTTGCAAAATAAGCGAAACGGATAGGCTTGCGTCCAGGTCATATAACACTCAATCCAACTTCCAACACGAAATCATTCGATGGGACTCCATGATGAGCAAAGTCAGACAACAGGATATCGATCAGCTGATCGAATTGGTCGGCGGTCGCGACAACATCGCCACCGTCAGCCACTGCATTACCCGGCTGCGTTTTGTGCTGAACTCCCCGGCCAAAGCCAACCCGAAAGCCATCGACGAATTGCCGATGGTCAAAGGTTGCTTCACTAACGCCGGGCAGTTCCAGGTGGTTATCGGCACCGAAGTGGGCGATTACTACAAAGTGCTGATCGCCAGCACCGGCCAGGCGTCGGCCGACAAAGAGCAGGCCAAACTGGCGGCGCGCCAGAATATGAAATGGCACGAGCGGATGATTTCGCACTTTGCGGAGATTTTCTTCCCACTGCTGCCGGCGCTGATCAGCGGGGGTCTGATCCTCGGTTTCCGAAACGTCATCGGTGATGTACCAATGAGCAACGGCCAGACGCTGGCGCAGATGTATCCGGGCCTGAAAACCCTGTATGACTTCCTGTGGCTGATTGGCGAAGCCATCTTCTTCTATCTGCCGGTCGGCATCTGCTGGTCTGCGGTCAAGAAAATGGGCGGCACGCCGATCCTCGGCATCGTACTGGGCGTCACGCTGGTTTCTCCGCAGTTGATGAACGCTTACGAACTCGGCAGCAAAATCCCGGACGTATGGAACTTCGGCCTGTTTGCGATTGAAAAAGTCGGCTATCAGGCACAGGTGATCCCGGCATTACTGGCGGGTCTGGCGCTCGGCATGATTGAAACACGCCTCAAACGCATCGTCCCGGATTACCTGTATCTGGTTGTGGTACCCGTGTGCTCGCTGATCCTCGCGGTGTTCCTAGCCCACGCGCTTATCGGCCCGTTTGGCCGCATGATTGGTGACGGCGTCGCCTTCGCGGTACGTCACCTGTTGACCGGTAGCTTCGCACCGATTGGTGCCGCATTGTTCGGCTTCCTGTATGCGCCGCTGGTGATTACCGGCGTGCATCAGACCACGCTCGCCATCGACATGCAGATGATTCAGAGCATGGGCGGCACGCCGGTGTGGCCACTGATTGCGCTGTCGAATATTGCGCAAGCCTCGGCGGTGGTCGGCATCATTATCTGTAGCAAGAAACACAACGAGCGTGAGATTTCCGTACCCGCCGCCATTTCCGCCTTCCTCGGCGTGACCGAACCGGCGATGTACGGCATCAACCTCAAATACCGCTTCCCGATGCTGTGTGCAATGGTCGGCTCAGGCCTGGCGGGTTTGTTGTGTGGCCTGAACGGGGTGCTGGCGAACGGCATCGGCGTCGGCGGCCTGCCGGGTATCCTCTCCATTCAGCCCACCTTCTGGCAGGTATATGCCGTCGCGATGGCAATTGCGGTGATTATCCCGATTGTCCTCACCACCGCGATGTACCAGCGTAAGTTCCGTCAGGGCACGCTGCAAATTGTATAAATCCTTTTGGGGCGCGTTTGCGCCCCGTTCTGTTTTAACCAGGAAAGTCTTATGAACAACCTCCCCCACTGGTGGCAAAACGGCGTTATCTACCAGATCTATCCAAAAAGTTTTCAGGACACCACCGGCAGCGGCACCGGCGATTTACGCGGCGTGACGTTGCGGCTGGAATACCTGAAAACCCTCGGCGTGGATGCCATCTGGCTGACGCCGTTTTATGTTTCGCCGCAGGTGGATAACGGCTACGACGTGGCGAACTACACCGCCATCGACCCGGCTTACGGCACGCTGGATGATTTTGACGAACTGGTAGCCGAAGCCAAATCACGCGGTATTCGCATCGTGCTGGATATGGTCCTCAACCACACCTCCACGCAGCACCCGTGGTTCCAGGCATCGCTCGACCCGGAAAGCCCGCACCGCGAGTTCTACATCTGGCGCGACGGTAAATCCGGCGAACTGCCGAACAACTGGCGTTCGAAGTTTGGCGGCAATGCATGGCAGTGGCACGCCGAAAGCGAACAATATTATTTGCACCTTTTCGCCCCGGAACAGGCGGACCTCAACTGGGAAAACCCGGTAGTGCGCGATGAGCTGAAAAAGGTCTGTGAATTTTGGGCCGATCGTGGCGTCGATGGTCTGCGTCTCGACGTGGTGAATCTGATTTCTAAAGACCAGGCATTCCCGAACGATCCGGTCGGCGACGGGCGCTGTTTCTACACCGATGGCCCGCGCGTACACGAATTCTTGCAGGAAATGAGCCGCGACGTGTTTATGCCGCGCGACTTAATGACGGTCGGCGAAATGTCCTCCACCACGCTCGGTAACTGTCAGCAGTACGCTTCCCTGGCGGGCCACGAACTGTCGATGACGTTCAACTTCCATCACCTTAAAGTCGACTACCCCGGCGGTGAAAAATGGACGCTCGCCAAACCCGATTACGTGGCGTTGAAAGCGCTGTTCAGTCACTGGCAACAAGGGATGCACAACCGGGCGTGGAACGCGCTGTTCTGGTGTAACCACGATCAGCCGCGCATCGTGTCGCGCTTTGGTGATGAAGGGGAATACCGTATCCCGGCGGCGAAAATGCTGGCGATGGTGCTGCACGGTATGCAGGGGACACCGTACATTTATCAGGGCGAAGAAATTGGCATGACTAACCCCCATTTCGCGACGATCGCCGATTATCGCGACGTGGAAAGCCACAATATGTACGCAGAATTACACGCACAGGGCCGCGATGCCGATGAGTTGTTGGCGATTCTGGCCAGTAAATCGCGCGACAACAGCCGCACGCCGATGCAGTGGAGCACGGAAACACACGGTGGTTTTACCACCGGCGAGCCGTGGATTGGCCTGGCCGACAACGTGCAGGAAATTAACGTTCAGGCGGCGATGAAAGACCCGGATTCGGTGTTCTGTGCCTATCAACAGCTGATTACCCTGCGTAAAGCCGAGCCGCTGCTGACGTGGGGGAGCTATCAGGACTTGCTGCCGGAACATCCGTCGCTGTGGTGCTATCGCCGCGAATGGCAGGGCCAGCAATTGTTGGTGGTGGCGAACCTCAGCCGCGAAAGCCAGCCGTGGCAGCCGGAAAATGTGGGCGGTGAATGGGACGTGGCGATGAGCAACTATCCGGACGTCGATGCCCAGCCGGGCGCGATGACGTTGCGCCCGTTTGAAGCGGTGTGGTGGATACAGAAGTAATGTGTTGAATCGCCCGGCAAGCTTGTGCCGCCGGGCAATCGCGTTACGCGTTTGGCACGCCTTCTGCGGTCACCGCCGTTTCGTTCTGCTGCGACGCATATTCCTCTTTCGCCTTCAGCTTGTCCCAGGCGCGGAAGAACGGATAGTAAATCACCAGCGAAATCCCGAGGTTTACCGCCTGCGACACGGTGCCGGAAATATGCCCGCCGGTCGCCAGATAGCCGCTGATGAAAATCGGCGTGGTGAACGGCAGCGCAATCCCCGCAGGCGGCGCCACCAGCCCGGTCGCCATCGAGGTGTAGGTAACTATCACCAGCAGCACCGGCGTCAGGATAAACGGCAGGAAGAAATACGGGTTCATTACCAGCGGAATACCAAACACCATCGGTTCGCTGATGTTGAACAGCGCGGCTGGCGCGGCGATTTTACCCAGTTGCTTCATCTGTGCGCTGCGGCTGCGGAACACCATGAAAATCACCAGCCCTAACAGCGCCCCCGTCCCGCCCGGCGCAATCCACAGATCGTAGAACTGCTGAGTGATAATGTGCGGAATAGGTAAACCGCTCTGGAAGGCGGTCAGGTTTTCCGCCATGTTCGACAGCCACACCGGCTGAATGAACACCAGCACAATCGCATCGCCGTGCAGGCCGAGCGTCCACAGGATCCCAATCAGAATCACCGAGATAATCATCCCCGGCAACGTGCCGCCAACGTGATGCATCGGAATGCCGATCAACGTTGCAATCATGCTGTTGATGTCGCCGAACGGTGAAGCTTCCACCGCCAGACGCAGCGCCAGCACCACCGCCAGCACGCAGAAACCCGGCACCAGCGCGAGGAACGATTTTGCCACCGCAGGCGGCACGCCGTCCGGCATACGAATCACCAGGTTACGGTTGGCGACAAAGCGGTAAATCTCAGTGGAAAGCAGCGAAATCACAATCGCGACAAACAGTCCCTGGCTGCCCACCATACTCACCGGGATCACCCCTTTCACCACTTCTGCCGCGCCGTGCACTGGCGTGAACAACGTGTTCTGCGGGATGGTCATCACGAACGCCACCAGCGACATCGCTCCGGCGGTGAGCGGATCGAGCGTACGGTATTTTTCCGCCAGACGATACGCAATGCCGAAGCTCGAAATCAGCGCCATGATGTCGTAGGTGGCTTTCACCGGATACAGCATTTTGTCACGCCAGACGTCGCCAAAAAGATGGGTCATCATGTCGGCATAACCCGGCACCGGCAGGTAGGCAAAAATCAGGAAAAATGAGCCGATCAGCATAAACGGCATATTCAGAATGATGCCGTCACGCACCGACAATACATGCTTCTGCCCGGCGATTTTCAGCGCGACGGGCATGACATAGCGTTCAATAAGCGTAGTTTTTGACATGGTGAAACCCCGTCTCTTACGTTAAAAAGCCGAACTCAGTTAAATTGCGGTAACCACTGACGATTCAGGGTTAACACTTCCTCAAGCAGCGCCTGTGCATCGGTGACGTTGCCCACCAGCGGGTTGGTCACCAGCGCCAGCAGCGCACTTTCCCGACAGCCGTGAACCGCCGCCTCAATCGTTAAGTGTTCGAACGCTTTGACCTGCTGAGTGAGTCCGTTCATCGCCGGTGGCAGCGGGCCAAACGCCAGCGGCCGCGCACCCTGCGCATCGATAATGCTGTTGGTTTCCACCACCGCATCGTCGTCCAGTCCGTGGATCGCCCCGTTATTACGGGTGTTCACCACCATCTCTTTGCCCAAATTGTTGTGAATAGCGTTGATCAGCTCCACCGCCACTTCGGAGTAGTAGGCACCGCCGCGGAAGCTCAGCTGCTCCGGCTTTTCGTCCAGATTCGGATCGGCATACAGCGCAAACAGCTCCTGCTCGACCTTCATCACCTGCTCTGCGCGGGTGCCTTTACTTTTCGCCGCTTCGATCTCATCGGCGAGCATTGCTGGCGTCAGCCAGAAATAGCGATGGTACGGGCACGGAATGGCTTTCAGCGCACGCAGAAAATCGGCAGGCCACGGCAGCTCTTTGATGTTGTTCATCGACAGCGCATTGCCGTCGCACAGCATCTCAATCACTTTCGCGGTGACGTCCTGATGGTCCTGCATTACTTTGTGGATCCACACCATGTGGTTCAGCCCGGCGAAGCGCAGGTTCAGCGTGGCTTCATCGGCGTTAAGCATTTTGCCAATCATGTGCTGCATGTTGATGGGCACGTTGCACAGGCCGATGATTTTCGCCTTGCTGTAGCGGCTGACCGCTTCGGTGACGATCCCCGCCGGGTTGGTGAAGTTGAGAATAAAGGCGTCGGGGGCCAGCTCTTCCACTTTTCGCGCCACCTCGAGAATCACCGGAATGGTACGTAGCGCTTTGGCGAAGCCGCCCACGCCGGTGGTTTCCTGGCCCAGCAGGTTGTATTTCAGTCCTAACCGCTCATCCTGGGCACGCGCCGCCAGTTGCCCGACGCGCAGTTGCGTCAGCACGAAATTGGCCCCGCGAATTGCATCATCCAGCGTGAAATGCACGCTGACTTTGACGTGTTCGAGTCCTTTGTGTTTGAGCATTCGCTGGGTCAACGCGGCGATAACATCGACTTTTTCGCGGCCTGATTCCACGTCCACCAGCGCCAGTTCCGTTACGGGAAGCTGGTCGTAACGCACAATAATCCCTTCAATCAGTTCCGGGGTGTAGCTGCTGCCGCCGCCGATCACGGCGATTTTTAAGGATTGCATGATGACCTCGTTTTCGGCACACGAAAGCCCACGCGTGGACGCGAACGCCACGCGGAAGTGCCAGTCAGGATATAAAGAAAATTAGTGAGCGATCAGGGCCAGCGCTTTGTCGAGCACCGCCGCGCCGCGCATCATGCCGTAGTCGGCCATGTCGATAACCGCGACGGCTTTGCCCTGCGGCTCAGCGATGGCGGACAGGCGGGCAATTTCATATTTGACCTGTGGGCCCAGCAGCACCACATCGGCACCCGGCAGCTCGCGTTCGAATTCAGCGACGGGCACGGCGTAGATATCCAGCTCCAGCGCACGCAGCTGCGCTTCGGCTTTCATTTTATTCACCAGCATGCTGGTCGACATTCCAGCGGCACAGCATAAAACAATTCGTTGCATGACTTTCCCCTTCAGTGATTCATACGGTCAATCTGGATACGAATGACTATTTGTTAAGATTATGTAATGGTGAAGGCTATGTGAAATTTATTTTCATGGATGTGATCAATGCATAGTTTTCAGCCATTATTTACGTCTGTGCAGCGGGAAGATCACGCGAACACGTAGGCGTTATTGGGAATTAATGGTATAAAGTGAGTTATCAATAAGTGAAAAATATTTTCAAGTCGTGACTTCGCGCAAAGGACACAACCGGATGGATATCGTTGGTCAACTGAAGGATGGGATGAGCCGTTTCAGCACCCAGGAATCCCGGGTGGCGGCGTTTATTCTGGAAAACATGAGTTTTACCGCCAGTGCTTCGATTGACGAACTGGCGGCGAAAGCGGGCGTCAGTCCGGCGACCATCACCCGTTTTGCCCGTTCTGTGGGCTGCGATGATATTCGTGACCTGCGTAAACAACTGGCGCAGGCCAGCGAACGCCGCTCGACCTGGGTGTCAGGCAACAGCGCCGCCCTGCCATCCAGCTGGCACGACCGCTTTGATACCGTCAATCTGACCCTGACCCACCAACTGCAGCACACCAGCGAAAGCGCGGTGGAAAAGCTGAAAGCGCGGCTACAAACTGCCCGCGCGGTTCACTGTTTTGCCCTCGGCGAGCAGGACATCCCGCTCGCAACCCTGCTACAACACCAGCTACTGCCGCTCGGCATCGCCATCAATCTGTGCCAGGACGGC
This sequence comes from Scandinavium manionii, assembly GCF_024764775.1. Taxonomy (NCBI): domain Bacteria; kingdom Pseudomonadati; phylum Pseudomonadota; class Gammaproteobacteria; order Enterobacterales; family Enterobacteriaceae; genus Scandinavium; species Scandinavium manionii. The sequence goes on from NZ_JALIGC010000038.1 coordinate 341,274, forward strand.
AACCTGATGCGCATGATTGCCAGCACCCTCAGCGACGATCACGTTCTGCTGGTGTTAGCCACCGGCCCGGCGGATAACCTGCTGCAAAGCGCCACACTACAGGCCAGAATGCAGGGCGCGACTATCTTTGCTCTCACGCCGGATACCCACGCGCTGAGCAATATGGCCGCAGAAGTGCTGCCGCTGGCCCCTTCCGCCCAGGCTGCGCGTTACGCTCTGCTGATGCTGGTCGACTTGCTGAACGACACCCTCATTGCGTGATCTTTTTCACAACATGGGTTGCACGGTGACCAACTGATTTCGCTACTTTTTTACACACCTCAAATTATCAGAAATTTCATTTTAAGCCGCGTTGCCCGTCTGCTGTACTGTCCCGTTTTTACTTTGTTCTGAATCAAAAAAATCGCAAACATGTTTGATGCATATCACTATATATAGAACTTAGAATGCACACCGACCCTACATATTGTATTAATCACCTATTCTCACACCAATCCCCCAAGGACACGAGTGATGAGTTTTGTGGATAAAAAGGGCCGGAACCTGAGGAAGCTATTGGTGCATAAGCCCATTGGCGTCTCAGGTGCGCATTCCCCCTCTGTGGATAACCTGTTCTTATAATTATGGAGTGATCATGACACCGCATGTGATGAAACGAGACGGCTGTAAAGCGCCTTTCAAGTCAGCACGCATCCAGGAAGCTATCCTGCGTGCGGCCAAAGCAGCGGGAGTCGATGACGCAGACTATTGCGCCACCGTCGCAGCAGTCGTTAGCGAACAAATGCAGGGCCGCGACCACGTTGATATCAACGAAATCCAGACAGCGGTCGAAAACCAGCTGATGTCTGGCCCGTACAAACAGCTGGCGCGCGCGTACATTGAGTACCGTCACGACCGTGACGTACAACGTGAAAAGCGCGGTCGTCTGAATCAGGAAATTCGTGGTCTGGTTGAGCAGACCAACTCCGCACTGCTCAACGAAAATGCCAATAAAGACAGCAAAGTGATCCCGACCCAGCGCGACCTGCTGGCGGGTATCGTGGCCAAACACTACGCGCGCCAGCATTTGCTGCCTTATGACGTGGTGCAGGCGCACGAGCGCGGTGAAATTCATTATCACGATCTCGACTATTCGCCGTTCTTCCCGATGTTCAACTGCATGCTGATTGACCTCAAAGGCATGCTGACTCAGGGCTTCAAGATGGGTAACGCGGAAATTGCACCGCCGAAGTCCATCTCTACGGCCACCGCCGTCACCGCGCAGATAATCGCCCAGGTGGCGAGCCACATCTATGGCGGTACCACCATCAACCGCATCGATGAAGTGCTGGCCCCGTTCGTCACCTTAAGTTTTGAAAAACATCGTAAAACGGCAGAAGAATGGCAAATTCCTGATGCCGACGGTTACGCCCACGCCCGTACCGAGAAAGAGTGCTACGACGCGTTCCAGTCTCTGGAATATGAAGTGAACACGCTGCACACCGCCAACGGCCAAACGCCATTCGTGACCTTCGGCTTTGGCCTGGGCACCCGCTGGGAATCGCGGATGATCCAGCAGTCTATCCTGCGTAATCGTATTGCCGGTCTGGGCAAAAACCGCAAAACCGCGGTGTTTCCAAAACTGGTGTTTGCGATTCGCGATGGTCTGAACCACAAAGCCGGTGACGCTAACTACGACATCAAGCAACTGGCGCTGGAGTGCGCGAGCAAGCGTATGTATCCGGACATCCTGAACTACGACCAGGTGGTGAAAGTGACCGGTTCGTTCAAGACTCCGATGGGCTGTCGCAGTTTCCTCGGCGTGTGGGAAAACGAAAACGGCGAGCAAATCCACGAAGGCCGCAACAACATCGGCGTTATCAGCCTCAACCTGCCGCGCATTGCACTGGAAGCCAAAGGCGACGAAGCCGCGTTCTGGACCTTACTGGACGAACGTTTACAGCTTGCCCGTAAGGCGCTGATGACCCGCATCGCTCGCCTGGAAGGTGTCAAAGCGCGCGTGGCCCCCATCCTGTATATGGAAGGTGCCTGCGGCGTGCGTCTGAAGGCTGACGACGATGTGTCGGAAATTTTCAAAGACGGGCGCGCGTCCATTTCTCTGGGCTATATCGGCATTCACGAAACCATTAACGCGCTATTTGGCGATTCGCACATGTACGACAGCGAGGCACTGCGCGAAAAAGGCGTGGCCATTGTGCAGCGTCTGCGTGACGCCGTGGATCAGTGGAAAGACGAGACCGGCTACGGCTTCAGCCTGTACAGCACACCAAGCGAAAACCTGTGCGACCGCTTCTGCCGTCTCGACACCGCCGAATTCGGCCTGGTCGATGGCGTGACCGACAAAGGCTATTACACCAACAGCTTCCACCTCGACGTGGAGAAGAAGGTGAACCCGTACGACAAGATTGATTTCGAAGCGGCCTATCCGCCAATCGCTAACGGTGGTTTCATTTGCTATGGCGAATACCCGAACATTCAGCACAACCTGAAAGCGCTGGAAGACGTGTGGGATTATAGCTATCAGCACGTGCCGTATTACGGAACCAACACGCCGATCGACGAATGCTACGAGTGCGGCTTTACCGGTGAGTTCGAATGCACCAGCAAAGGCTTCACCTGTCCGAAATGCGGTAACCACGACGCCGCGCGGGTGTCCGTAACTCGCCGCGTGTGTGGCTATCTCGGCAGCCCGGACGCACGTCCGTTCAACGCCGGTAAGCAGGAAGAAGTGAAACGTCGCGTGAAGCATTTGGGGAATGGGCAGTTAGGCTGATGAATTACCACCAATATTATCCGGTCGACATCGTCAACGGACCGGGTACGCGTTGTACCCTGTTCGTCTCCGGCTGCGTGCATGAATGCCCTGGCTGCTACAACAAAAGCACCTGGCGGGTGAACTCCGGCCTGCCGTTTACCGACGAGGTGGCGGACCGCATCATCGCTGACCTCAATGATACGCGCGTCAAACGACAGGGGATTTCGCTCTCGGGTGGCGATCCGCTGCATCCGCAAAATGTGGCGGAGATCCTGCGGCTGGTGAAACGCATTCAGGCGGAATGCCCGGGGAAAGATATCTGGGTGTGGACGGGCTACAAGCTTGATGAGCTAAGTCCGGAACAGCTGGAAGTGGTGAACCTCATCAACGTGCTGATCGATGGCAAGTTTGTGCAGGACCTCAAAGACCCGGCGCTTATCTGGCGCGGCAGCAGCAATCAGGTGGTTCATCACCTGCGTTAGAAAACGCGGAGCTCTGGCTCCGCTTTTTTGTATCAAAACCGGCTCACGCACTCCATCGCCACGGTTTTAAACTCACTGAAGTTTTTGCAGATACAGAGTCGGGCCATGGCGCGTTCACGCAGGAAAGTGACGAAAATATCGTAAATCGCCATCGCCTCTTCGTATTCGCTTTTGCTGATGGCGAGCAGGAAAATCACCTGCGCGGTTTCATCGCCCCAGGCAATTCCCTTCGGGGCCAGCACCGTGTACACCACCGTTTTCTTGGCCATTAACCCCAATGCGTGCGGCAAGGCAATGCCATCGCCGAGCATGGTGCTGACAATCGCCTCACGTTCAATGACCGACTCAACAAAGTCGTCATCAACGAACCCTTCATCGTGTAACTGCTCACACAGTTCGGCAAACAACGTCTGCTGATCGACCGGCTCGTTGATGATACGGAAATGGCGAGCATCAAAGAACTTCTCCAGCATCCACGGACGGGTTCGGTCCACCAGCACCAGCTTGCCGATTTGCTCCAGTTGATAGTCGGTTGGGAAAGGCGACATCACCACCACCGGTTTGTCTTTCTCAGTGATGCGTACCGTCGAAACCACGAAGTCTTCGCTGATGCCATCCCGCTGTTCGTAATCGCGCAGGGTGATGGTTTCGGTCATCACCAGCTGCGGATACTTGCGCTGCAGTACCGCTTCAATCATCCGCACCATCGCGTTGCCCGCATCGCATACCAGCAGCACGCGCGGCTGACGCTGATAACCGATGTTGTAATGGCGCTCAAGCCCGACGCCGATATGCAGCACCAGGAAACCAATTTCATTTTCGCTGATGGTCCACGGCGTGTATTTGCTCCAGCCGGACACTGCCGCCAGAGTCATATCCCAGGCCATCGGATAGTGCTGTTTGATGTTATCAAGCAGCGGATTAGGGATCATAATCTGGTAGCGCACGCGGGTGATCATGGTCTTGATGTGGGTCAGCAGGTCTGCGTGCAGCTGCTCATCGCTGAGCATGTTGTAGTTATAGTGGCTGTTGATGTACTGCAGAATGTAATTCACCAGCGCTTCATCGTCGTCGGCGTTAATCTGGCTCGGGGCGATATCCTGCACCTGGCGCGCCGCAATATGCACTCGTAACCAGTTCTCTTCCGAAGGGGCCAGGGTTTTGCCCGCCAACTGTTGAATCGCGACGGCGATATCACGGGCCGCGTTGCGCACCGCGTCATCGACATCATCGGCGCTGAATTCCGGCAGCGGATACCCCTCGCTAACGCGACGCACCGCCACCGCGCAATACAGCCGCACGAACAGCTCACCTTCGTCGGTGAGGCGAATATGCCAGCGGCTAAACGCGTCCTGCAACACGGATGTCAGTTGCTCAGGCACGCCCGCATTGAGGGCTTCCTGGGTCAGCAGCGGATTGGTGCTGTCCTGCTGCGCCAGTTGCCACAGCAGGTCTGTCAGGCAGGCACGGATGGTCATTTCGCTGCCGAACAGCTTCACGCCGTGCCGCGGCCGGGTTTCCAGCGTCAGCTGATAACGAGCCAGCCATTCACGCACTTCCGCCATATCACCCTGCAAGGTGGCGCGACTGACAAACCATTCATCGGCCAAATCTTCCAGCTTCAGAGAAAAGGCTGACGTCAGAAAACGCACCATCAAATAATGCACCCGCTCGCTACCGGTTCGCGGAATACGCAGCAGGCGCGGGCGGGAATCCTGCAAAGACTGGAACAGCGTCGGGTCATCCACACGCAGCTGATAACCGTTACCCCGGCTAAGCACAAACTGCGCGCCGTGCTGAAGTAGCAGGGCATTGAGCGCGGTGATATCTGCCCGAACCGTACGCGTAGAAACGGACAACCGCTGGGCGAGCTCGTCCTGCGGCAGCGTTTCGTTTTGCAACATATCAAACAGTTGCGCTAAGCGTTGGTTCGGAAATCGCACTCGGGTGTCCTCTTTTCAAAACGGGCGATGAACGCCCGACAGCCAGCTTAATTTTTGGGTGATATCACCATTTGCGATGGGCTGCCTACCGCAGTGTAGCCAGGCTCGAAGGTCAATTTTCCGGTGTGCGGGGCGACCTTAAAGCGAGTGATGTTGTCACTGCGCTGGTTCATGACGTACAGCCACTGGCCTTTCGGGTCCAGCGTGACGGTGCGCGGGTAATCCCCACGCGTCCACACATCATCCTGATGAATGAGCTCACCGTCGGCGGATACCGTAAAGTGTGCGACGCTGTTATGCAAACGATTGGCGACATATAACTGTTTCCCATCGTGACTCAGCGTCAAACCGGCAGCAAAATTGGTGCCTTTATAGTCTTTTGGCAGCGATGAGACGGTTTTTCCTTCGGTCAGCGTGCCCTTCGCCGAATCGAGGCGGTAGTGCGTCAGCGTCGAGGCCTCTTCGTTGATTAACCATAGCCCATCTCCCTTCGGCGTGAAGACAAAGTGACGCGGGCCGGCACCTTTGGAAGATGCAGCAATAAACGGCGGCGTGTTTGGCGTCAGCTTGCCGGTGGCATCATCCAGCTGATACTGGTAGATCCGATCGAGACCCAGATCGGTTGAGAAAACGTATTTTCCCTGCGGATCGGCGGCGATCATGTGCGCGTGTGGTCCGTTATGATCGCTGGCGGCAAAGCTTCCTTCAACGGCGGCTTCTGGTTTGCTCGCGCCCGCCGGGCCTTCATCCTGATGCGTGTCCGTAGCCTCACCGAGGCTGCCGTCCTCTTTCACCGGTAATACCGCAATCGTACCGCTGACGTAGTTCGCTACCAGCAAGTGGCGACCGTTCGGCGTCAGGGACAGATACACCGGGCCCGCGCCGCCGGAAGACACCTGATTCAACTCCGTCAGACTGCCGTCGGCAGCCACTTTCCAGGCCTGCACCACGCCCTTTTCCGCTTCACTGGCGGCGTACAGCGTTTTACCGTCGTGAGAGACGGTCAGCTGCGCAGCATTAGGCAGCGAGCTGACCAGGGTTTTGTCGTGCAGTTCGCCGGTGGAAGGATCGACCGCGAAACGGTACAGACCTTCACCGTTCGGATTGTAGGTGCCGACCCAGGCGAACTGTGTCTGTGCGTTGGCAGCGGTGGCGAGAAGTGATAATGAAGCGACAAGCAGATGACGTGCGGACAGCATGGGAACTCCTTGACGGTCAGTTGATGAGTGGTCTGATACCCTCTCCCGCCTCTCTCCTTTGGGAAAGGGCGGGGTGAGGGCGGGAAATTACCCTACCAGCTTTTTCGTCATCTCCAGCAGCGTGCGCACATCCGCCGGGCGGGTGTTGCCGCTGTCTTTGTCGATGATCGAACTGTAAATGTGTGGGATCACCTTTTTGACGCCCGCATCGAGGGCTATCTTAAGGATTTCGCTGTAGTTTTCCAGATCGATACCACCGGTCGGCTCCAGCCAGAAATCGTGGCGGGCGCAAGCTTCCGCCACGGCCTGATATTCATCACGACACTTAAGGCCACCCATCGGGAAGTATTTGATGGAGCTACAGCCCATATCTTTCAGCAGCGCAATCGCGGTATCGACCGGCACAATGCCGTCCTGCTCTTTGCTGCTCAAGGGACCGGTGGAGATTTTGACCATACCCGGCGTACCGGTTGGCGACACCAGACCGTTAACCACGGTCTCATTCTGCCCCAACAGCGCACGACTGGTGGCCACGCCGGTGAACACCTGGTTCACGTGCTGTGGCTGCACTTCACGGGAAATCTGGCTAACCATCTCGGACTGGTTCGGATCGCCGGCGCCAAGGCCGACGGAGAGCGCGTTATCAATCAGCGCCGCGTATTCACGCATATCGGCAACCGCGGTCGCGACGTCCGGATAATTTTTGGAGAGCACGCCGACCAGCACATGGCCCTCTGCGGCCTCATACACTTCGCTGGCATTCGCTTTCGACCCGGCGAGGACATTCAGACAGACACGGTCACGGTAAAAATTCGGGGTCAGTTTCATGCGTTTTTTTCCTTGTTCAGCACTTCTGCAATACGGCTTGCGACAATCTCCAACTGCTGCGCATTCACACTGCGCACATCAGCTTCAATAATGCCTTCGTTGGCCTTGTAGCCACGGAAGTAGATGGCGTATTCGCCTTTTTTCAGCTCGGACACCAGTTCGCCTGTGGCGATGCGGGTGACGGCTTCATCAAACTTGATTTCGGTACGGGCGATATCACGACCCGCCGCATCCCACACCACGCGGGATGTCACGCCATTCAGGGCGTTGAGAGCAGCAATAAACGGCGTCATTTTTTCGACCATCTGCGCCCCGCTCTCTTTCTCTGCGGTCAGGTAATGTTCGATGGCGCAGGTCAGGCCGAGAATGCCTTCCTTGCCGACTTTCATCGCACGACCAATACCGGCTGACTGGCGTTTAACCCATTCAACATACTGCGTTTTACCGATAACCAGACCGCTGGTTGGCCCTTCAATTGCTTTTGCACCGCTGTAAATCACGAGGTCAGCGCCCGCACGGTAGTAACACTGCAAATCTTCCTCTGCGGCAGCATCCACAATCAGCGGCAGATTGTGTTTACGCGCCACCACGACCGCCTGCTCTACGCTGAGCATACTTTTCTGTACGCAGTGGTGAGATTTGATATAGAGAATTGCCGCGGTACGTGGCGTAATCGCCGCCGCCAGCTGATCGGCGGAACACTCGTTGGCGTAGCCCGCTTCCACCATTTTGCCGCCGCCAAGGGCGATCATGGTGCTGACCGGTGCGCCAAAGTTGACGTTGTGCCCGCGCGGCAGAACGATTTCATTATTCTCAACCGGCGTGTTGTGCAGGTTTTCCAGCAGCCAGTCGCTGTCTTTTACCAGTACCGCAGCAACAGACTGAGCAATCCCGGCGGAGGCGCAGGACACCACGGTCGCGCCTTCCACATCCAGCAACTTCGCGATGTACTCACCGGTTTTGTTGACCAGGTCTTTCATTTCGAAGTAGTGATTCATACCTGTCAGGACCGCCTCAACCACTTCCGGGCGCGGGGTCGACACACCGAGCGCCGTCATACGGCCAGAGGCGTTAATCACTTGTTTAAGCTGGTATTTCTCATAAATCGAAGACATGTTCTGCACTCCCTTGTTCGGTCATATAGCCCTTGCCTGCGCGAATGGCGGCCAGCGGCACCAGATCCTGGTCCGCCTGCAGGGCGTTGTTTTCAGCATCCACCAGCGTGACCGGCTGGCGTTTCAGGGTGAATATGGTGAGGTCGGCATCGAAACCCACCGCCAGTTGGCCTTTGTTCTTCAGGCGAATGGCCTCAGCGGCATTGGCGGTGACGCAGTCGATCACCTGCGGCAACGACATTCCGATCGCGAGGAATTTCGCCATCACGCGGGCCAGCGAATGAACAGGTCCGTCGATGCGGTTGCGGCAATAAATATCAGAACTGATGGTGTGCGGCAGAATGCCCATCGCAATCGCCTGCTTCGCCACCTCAAAGCTGAAGCTGGCGGTACCATGACCCACATCCAGCTTAATGCCGCGTTTCAGGGCGCCGGAAACCGAGGCCCGCAACTCACCCGCAGGGGTCAGAATACGGTTCGGTTTACCGTTATAGCAGTGAGTAATGATGTCGCCAGAAGTCAGCAGTTCAGTGATTTCATCAAGATTCGGCGGGTTATTGCCGATATGCACCATCAGCGGCAGGTCGCCGTTCGCTTTCTGAATGTCTTTCGCTTTTTCCAGCGGCGTGATGCCGTTTTCACCGACCACGCTACTGCTCATGCGCGCCTTCAGGCCGACGATGAAATTCGGGTGGCGCTTGATGGCGGCCGTCGCGGCGTCAGCATCAATGTTCGCCATATTGGCTAATTCGTTTTGCGCAATAAGGCCTACGCGAGAGATGTTCAGCAGCGCATACACGTCGGTGGCACAGGCGCGGGTCAGTTCGTGGAAGGTATCCACATCGTCTGCCCCGGTACTGCCTGCGTCGATGACGGTGGTGACGCCAGTCGCCACGCCCACGCTGTCCGGCTCGTCGTTATAAATGGGCGATTTCGGGTAGCAATGAACATGTAAATCAATCCAGCCCGCGCTGACGTAGTGCTCGCCGTTGAGAGAGACGACTTTCGTCGCCTCACCGTTAATCTCGCCCAACGCTGCAATCTTGCCGTCTTTGATGGCGATATCCGTTACCGTATCGTCAACCAGTCGTGCGCGCTTAAGCAGTAAATCAAACATCGCTTTCTCCTTGCAGACTTAGCCGATCGCGACCGGGAAGATAGACCCGAGGACCATCGCGCCGAGGATAGCCCCGCCGGTGATCGGTTTCTGCCAGATGTAGAACAGTAACGCGCCAACCAGAGAACCGATTCCGATAGGAATGGAGGCGGTCATCGCACTGAGGATAATCAAAGGACCGAGGAAGCGGCCAGAGGCGTTACCCGCGCCCATCATCACGTCGGCACCGTAGGTGGAGTCGCTCTGATTGATGGTGAATTTACGCGCCAGGATAATGATGTAGCCAACTGCCAGGCCCAGAATCAGACCGGTCGCCAGAGAAGCCGCAAAGTTAGCGACCGGGAAAACAATGCCTGCGCCCAGTAACAGTGCCGGAACCCCAAGACCAATACCGGTCTGGATGGCACCGCCGATATCCAGAATCCCCACCAGCGAGCCTTCAATGATTCGGGCGAACAGGAAGCTTGCGCCAAACGCGGCAACCGCACCGTACGCGCCGGTGTCGATACCTGCTTTCAGCATCGCGACGAAGGCCACTTCGTTAAATGCGCCAATGCCGTACAGGTAATACATGTGTGTCCCGGCGAACACGCCGGCGGACAGCAGGCCGACAAAGATCGGGAATGACCAGTCCGCGTACCAAAAACCTTTATTCTGTTCCATGCGTTATCCCCTTATTTCCCGCTCATGGCGTTGTGAATCAGATCCAGCCAGTTCGGCACCGTCATGTGGAAGGATTCAATCATCTTCATGTCGAAGCCACGGAAGAAGGCACTCAGCACAAACAGAGCCACAATCGCGCCCATCATCACTTTGGTGACACGATGCCAGCCGCTCTCTTCAACGCCTTTACCGATCAGAATACCCAGTACCAGGCCCGGTACGGCGTTACCCATAATCAGCTGCGCTGCGCCGCCGAAAATGGTCGCCCAGAAACCGGATTTCTTACCGGCATCAATCGCTGCCAGCCAGAAGATAACCGGCATCACGGTGTTAACCAGCAGGTTAGCCGCAGGGACCAGCACTTTCACCGCAGTCACCTGCAGCGCTTCCGGTACTGCCGAAGCGGTAGAGTTCAGGAATGCCACCACGATCATGCCAATCACGCCACAGGCGATCGCCATCTTTCTCGGGTCGTGCAGGGTTTCTGCCACGTTGCGGTTTTTGATCATCAGCGCCGCGGCACCCCAGTTCGGGATGATGCGGTGGTCAACGTCCTGAGTGAAGGCCCCCGCCGCCACTGAGGATGCCCAGGCGTTAAAGAAGAAGCCCAGGCCAAAGGAGAAGTGGGAGGCCGGGTCACCTTCACAGGAGTTCAGCTCGCCCAATGTACGAAAAGCACCCATCCCTTGTGTGGTGGGCGCATGAAACATGCGTGCAGCTCCGGCACCCACACCGACGCCGACCAGGCCGCCGATAATGAGTGATTTAAAGAGAATAATCAGGAACATGAGTCTGTCCTTTTCTAATGGTTATGTTGTCGTGACGAAATCTACTTTGTCGAGATTTAACGCTGTCACGTTGACGGTGACATCCAGCTCAACGCTGAACGTGCGTCGCTCCCGGCGCAGAAAGATAAACAGAAATGCCTCTTTCCGGACCGATTCCTGCGCATGAACAACCGCCACGTCCTGTGGTTCGATGCGCAGTAAAATATGCGGTGACGCTTTCATCACCGCACCCTGTACCTGGTTGAGAGCATCGGCGAAGGCGCGTGATTTGGCCTCACCTTTGCCCTTGACCCTCACCGTGGTGGTGAATTGTTCTTTCATCTTATGCGCCGTATTTCTTCTGCCAGGCCAGCACCAGACGCTCGCCCAACTCTTCTTTATCCATAAAGCCGAAGCCCAATACGTTCGCACCTTCGTTAATTGCGGTAACGCCTTCATCCACTGAGCGCATGCCGTATTTTGCTTTGTAACCGTGCTTGGTCTGTGCGGTAATCGCACCTGCGCCACCGCTGCCGCAGAAGGAGATGCCGAAGGTGGCATTTTCTGCTTTCATCACATCGCCCAGTTTCATATCAGCAGCAACGCCCGGTACGACTACCGCACGGCCACCGGCCTTTTCCACACCTGCTGCAACTTTCTGACCTTTGCCCAGACGATCGCCAATCACTACGGTAATTTGTTCCATGTTTTGCTCCTTAAAGGTTTTCTTTTGCCACTTCGAAGTGCACCGACAACAGCCAGGCTTCTTCATCCGGAAGGTTGCCGAACTGTGCTACCACTTCACGGGCAAGCGACATTGAATCGGGTGAAATTTCTTCAAACAGGCTGGCTTCTACTTCTGGCAGCGGCTCGCCGGTGATTGACCGGTGTGCCATCGCACGGACATGAGATGTCAGCATTTGCTCCTGGACGGCGTTCGGGATGATGCCATGACCTTTCAGCAGGCTGTAAACCTGGCTCAGCATGCGTGTCGCAAGCTCTTCTGTCTGACTCCCAACGTCGGTAATGACTGCTCCGTTGTTCACTCTTCTGACCCCGTTTGTTGCGTCTGACTTAAAACTAACGTGGGCGGTGTTGGGTTTGTAGCGAGTTGTTTTCCACTTCGAAGTGGAAAGGGGAGAGGCGGAAGTGATCTGTCCCACATAATTTCACTGAATGCGGATTAAATGCTAGATAAGCGTGATGAATATCACGGGAAACGGCTGAAAAGAGAGCAGGAGAAAGTGGAAAAACGTTGCGAGCTTTCGCGTAAAACTGTGATGTCGATAAGCTTTTATGATGACGATGCGGGAGAATGAGGGGATGGCTGCCAGGGAACGTTTTTTCCCCGGCAGGGTAACAATGAAATTAACGGTATTTTTTGTGGTACGTATTGCGCGTTCCGGCGAGATCAAGCGCCACGCCCTGCGCTTCCTTAATTTTGCCTTCATTGGCAAATTTGGTGGCGCTGTCAATCTGGCCAATCAGAATATCAAAACCGTGGCGAAAATCTTTCATTTCAGCGCTGTCTGGCGCTTTGTCTTCCAGCTTCGGTGGCGTTTGCTTCTGAGCATCCAGCGCCGCTGTGCGCATTTTGCCGAGCGCCGCTTTCATTTCAGCCGCATCGTCGGTTTTCTGCACCACTTTCAGGTTCTCAGACAGCGTGTCCATATCATCGCCGAGGTCGGCAAACGCCGGTGCTGCGCCCATCATCAGGGTCGAGACAGCCAGCATTGCCAGCAGGTGTTTACGCATTGCTCACTTCCTTCATTTTTATTATTGAACAGACGTGGCGCGGCAGGTCGCGCCACCATGAGAACACTTTTATTGGCCCGCGATCTTCATTTCCGGTAGCAGTACGGAACCGCACTGAATGTTGCTACGCGTTTCGATATCGTCGGCCACGGTCACGATATTACGCCACATCTCTTTCAGGTTGCCAGCGATGGTGATTTCACTCACCGGATACTGGATTTCACCGTTTTCAACCCAGAAGCCTGATGCACCACGAGAGTAATCTCCCGTTACGCCACTCACACCCTGCCCCATCAATTCGGTGACGACAAGGCCGGTGCCCATCTCTTTAAGCAACTTTTCAAAACTCAAACCCTGGCCCTGAATGCGCCAGTTATGAATGCCGCCAGCATGGCCGGTGCTTTTCAGCCCCAGTTTGCGGGCAGAGTAGTTAGTCAGCAGCCATTGCGTCAGGATGCCGTCTTTAATGATGTCGCGACGGGAGGTGCGCACGCCTTCGCTGTCGAACGGCGTCGACGCCAGGCCTTTCAGCAGGTGCGGATGCTCTTCGATAGTCAGCCATTCCGGTAGAATTTGCTGACCGAGTGAGTCCAGCAGGAACGTGGATTTGCGGTATACCGCACCACCGGCAATGGCACCAACCAGATGACCAAACAGCCCGGTGGCCACTTCATTGGCAAAAATCACCGGCGCTTTCATGGTCGACAGTTTACGCGGCGAAAGGCGAGACAACGTGCGTCGCGCACAGTCTTCGCCGACAGATTCCGGATCGAGCAGATCGCCCATCGCACGGCCAATGGTGTAGGCGTAATCACGCTCCATATCACCATTTTCTTCGGCAATGACGCAGCTCGACAGCGAATGGCGGGTCGAGCAATAACTCTGCAGCATACCGTGGCTGTTGCCGAACACTTTTACGCCGTAGTGGCTGTTGAAGCTGCCGCCTTCGGTATTGGTGATGCGTTTGTCTGCCTTCAACGCCGCTTGTTCAGCGCGCGCGGCCAGCTCAATAGCTTCGTCCGGCGTCACTTCTGCCGGGTGGAACAGGTCGAGGTCCGGCGCGTCAAAGGCCAGTAACTCCCTTTCCGCCACGCCCGCGAACGGGTCTGGCGAGGTGTAACGTGCGATATCCAGTGCGGCCTGCACAGTACGCGCGACGGCGTCCGGGCTTAAATCCGTGGTGGACGCGCTGCCTTTGCGATTCTGATGGTAAACCGTAATCCCCAGGGCGCCGTCGCTGTTAAATTCGACGTTTTCCACTTCGCCGTAGCGCGTGCTGACGCTGATCCCGGTCGATTTACTGACTCCGACCTCTGCACTATCAGACTTGCCTGCCGCCAGCTCGAGGGCGGTGGAGACGGCTTTTTCCAGTGCTTTACGCTGTTCTGCAACCTGTGTGATTACTTTCATCGCTAATGCCATAATGTAGAAAGGAGTTTATTGAAGTCTAACAGAGAACCGTTTTTCAGTGCGCTCCTTAACTGATAACATGTGTCTCTTTTTTTAGGAGCCTGAGATGACAAAGCAGCCCGAAGACTGGCTCGACGACGTGCCCGGTGATGACGAGATCGAAGATGAAGATAATGAAATCATCTGGGTCAGTAAAAGTGAAATTAAACGCGACGCCGAGGAGTTAAAAGACCTTGGGGCCGAAATCGTAGAGCTGGGTAAAAACGCGCTGGACAAAATCCCGCTCGATGACGACCTGCGTGCCGCCATTGAACTGGCGCAGCGTATCAAGAAAGAAGGCCGCCGCCGTCAGATGCAGCTGATCGGCAAAATGCTGCGAAGCCGTGACGTAGACCCAATCCGTCAGGCGCTCGATAAGCTGAAAAACCGCCACAACCAGCAGGTTGCTCTGTTCCACAAACTGGAACAACTACGTGATCGTCTGGTGGATGAAGGGGATGACGCGGTAGCGGAAGTGCTGAATCTGTGGCCAGATGCCGATCGTCAGCAGCTGCGTTCGCTTATCCGTAACGCGAAGAAAGAGAAAGAAGGCAACAAACCGCCGAAATCTTCGCGCCTGATTTTCCAGTATCTGCGCGAACTGGCCGAAAACGCCGGCTAAGTTATTGCCGGATGGCACTGCGCTTATCCGGGCTACGGATACACGCCGTGCAGGCCGGGTAAGACGAAGCTGCCACCCGGCAAAAAATCAGCAATCTGTAAGCCCGGTAAGCAAAGCGCCACCGGGCGTGTTGATTACTCTGCCGCTTCCGCTTTTTTAGTCAACATATCCAGCAGTTTCTGGTGGATGCCACCGAAACCCCCGTTACTCATCACCAGAATGTGATCGCCCGGCTGTGCGGATTTCGCGATCATGTCGACCAGCGTATCCACGTCAGCGCTGAAATGCGCAGGCTGAATGCAGGCTTCCGCCACTTCCGCGACCTGCCACGGAATGTGCTGCGGCTGTAACAGGAACACTTCATCGGCACGGCCAAGAGACGGTGCAAGATCGTCTTTGCAAATGCCCATTTTCATGGTGTTAGAACGCGGCTCCAGCACGGCAAGAATACGTGCCGTTCCGCCGACTTTGCCACGCAGCGCCTGCAACGTCGCGAGGATTGCGGTCGGATGATGCGCGAAATCGTCGTACACGGTGACGCCGTTGGCTTCGCCACGCAGTTCCAGACGACGACGGGCATTGACGAACGAGCCCAGCGCCTCTGCCGCATCGGCAGGCTTTACGCCCACGTGGCGCGCGGCAGCAATCGCCATCAGACCATTGTGCATGTTGTGCTCGCCCACCAGGCCCCATTTCACCTGACCGACTTTTTCACCGTCGAGGAACACTTCCCATTCGGCGGCATCGGTAGTGATTTTCTTCGCCTGCCAGTGACCCTGTTCGCCCACCAGTTCCTGCTCGCTCCAGCAGCCCATCGCCAGGGTTTGCTTCAGGTTGATGTCGTTTTCCGGCGCGATAATACGGCCCTGGCCCGGCACGATGCGCACCAGGTGGTGGAACTGCTTCTGGATCGCTTTCAGATCGTCAAAAATATCCGCGTGATCGAACTCAAGGTTGTTGAGGATCAGTGTGCGCGGGCAGTAATGCACGAACTTGGAACGCTTATCGAAGAACGCGCAGTCATATTCATCGGCTTCAATCACGAAGAACGGGCTGTCGCCCAGACGCGCGGATACGTCGAAGTTGCCCGGTACGCCGCCTATCACAAAACCTGGTTTATACCCGCAGGCTTCGAGGATCCACGTCGCCATCCCGGCAGTGGTGGTTTTTCCGTGGGTACCGGCAACGGCCACGACCCAGCGGTCGCGCAGTACAAAGTCATGCAGCCACTGCGGGCCGGACATGTACGGAATGTTTTTCTCGAGCACCGCTTCAACGCACGGATTGCCACGAGTCATCGCGTTGCCAATGATGACCAGATCCGGCTGAGGCTCGAGTTGGCTCACGTCATAGCCCTGAATCAGGGAGATACCCTGCTCTTCCAGCAGCGTGCTCATCGGTGGATACACATTGGCGTCCGAACCCGTCACTTCATGGCCCAGGGAGCGTGCCAGCATCGCCAGCCCGCCCATAAAAGTGCCACAAATCCCCAAAATATGAATGCGCATACGTCATTATCCCTTTTTCATCAGCCGCGTATTTTACCCTCATGTGAGCGGGCTGAGAAACGCATTTCGGTTAATTCCGTAATTTGCTGGCGCGATTCACCATTACGCGGGATTTTGAATGTTTGTTAAGATTGTTGGACATTAACCGCTTTACTCAACATCAAATGCAGGGAAAGTGTTATGAAAACGTTAGGTGAATTTATTGTCGAAAAGCAGCACGAGTTCTCTCATGCGACCGGGGAGCTCACTGCTTTGCTGTCGGCAATAAAACTCGGCGCCAAGATCATCCACCGCGATATCAACAAGGCCGGTCTGGTCGATATCCTGGGTGCCAGCGGGGCTGAAAATATTCAGGGCGAAACGCAGCAGAAGCTGGACCTGTTCGCCAATGAAAAGCTGAAAGCCGCACTGAGAGCCCGTGATATCGTGGCCGGGATTGCCTCCGAAGAAGAAGACGAAATTGTCGTTTTCGACGGCTGCGAGCACGCCAAGTACGTGGTGTTGATGGACCCGCTGGATGGCTCGTCCAACATCGATGTTAACGTCTCCGTCGGCACTATCTTCTCCATCTACCGTCGCGTGACGCCTGTCGGCACACCGGTAACTGAAGAAGATTTCCTGCAACCCGGCAACAAACAGGTCGCGGCCGGTTACGTAGTTTACGGCTCCTCGACCATGCTGGTGTACACCACCGGCTGCGGCGTGCACGCCTTCACCTACGACCCTTCGCTCGGCGTGTTCTGCCTGTGCCAGGAGCGCATGCGCTTCCCGGACAAAGGCAACACCTATTCGATCAACGAAGGCAACTACATCAAATTCCCGATGGGTGTGAAAAAGTATCTGAAGTTCTGTCAGGAAGAAGATAAGAACACCCAGCGCCCGTATACCTCTCGCTATATCGGTTCTCTGGTGGCGGATTTCCACCGTAACCTACTGAAGGGTGGGATTTATTTGTACCCAAGCACCGCCAGCCACCCGGAAGGGAAACTGCGTCTGCTGTACGAATGCAACCCGATGGCCTTCCTTGCCGAGCAGGCGGGCGGTAAAGCCAGCGACGGTAAAGACCGAATTCTGGATATCGTTCCGGATACGCTGCACCAGCGCCGTCCATTCTTCGTTGGTAACGAGCATATGGTCGATGATGTGGAACGCTTAATTCGCGAGTTCCCTGAGGCGTAATTCGCCCTGGTCCTTAATGGCCTTCTGAATTCGGTGGAACCGTTCCGCTCACCAAATGTTCCGCAGGTTCCGTAAACCGTACAGAACCTGAACGGAACGATTCCACCGAGCTGAGCGGCTCCCGTTTACGCCGCCTGATTCTGCAATCTGAACGACGCCATGGCTTCCATCAGTTCGCGGGACTGCTCTTCCAGTGAGCGCGTTGCGGCGGAAGACTGCTGAACCAGCGCCGCATTCTGCTGCGCGGTTTCATCCATCTGAATCACAGCAATATTCACCTGCTCAATGCCACGGCTCTGCTCCTGCGACGCGCTGGCAATTTCGCGCATCAGTTTAGTCATCCGCATCACTTCAGACGCGATTTCGTCCATCGTTTCCCCGGCCTGCTGCGCGAGTTCGCTGCCTTCGCTGACGTGCGTTTGTGAATCACTGATCAGGGTGCGGATTTCTTTCGCTGCGTCAGCGCTGCGGCTCGCCAGATTACGCACTTCACCGGCGACCACGGCAAAACCGCGCCCTTGTTCACCGGCGCGTGCCGCTTCGACAGAGGCATTCAGCGCCAGAATATTAGTCTGGAAGGCAATCCCGTCAATTACACTGAGGATGTCGCCGATGCGGCTGGAACTGCCGGAAATATCGCGCATTTTCTCAATGACATAACACACCATTTCGCTGCCGCGATCGGCGGTATCCGACACCGTTTTCGCCAGCTGGTGTGCCTGCTCGGCGTTGTCGGCGTTCTGTTTCACCGTCGCAGTTATCTGCTCCATGCTCGCCGCCGTTTGCTCCAGCGAGGTCGCCGTGGATTCAGTGCGCTGCGCCAGATTATTGTTGCCAGCGGTCAGTTCGCGGCTGCCGATATCAATCTGCGAACTGGCGTCACGCACCCGCAGCACCGAGCCCATCAGCGATTCACGCATTTCGCTTATCGCCGCGTTCAAACGGTTGATCTCCCGGCTGACCGGCGCATTGTCACTGTGGGTCAGATTGCCCGCCGCCACCTGTTCGAGTTGTTCAATCGCCGTGTTCAGCGGCTTGAGCAGCATGTTGCGCAGCGCCAGCCAGGCCAGCACAATCACGCCGGCAGTCAGCAGAATGGCGATAACCATCAGCGTCATCACCCGGTTTTTGTTTTTTTGGACCACTTTCACTTCGGCCTGCCCGCGGCTGTCGACCCACGTCTGAAACGCCTGCATATCGTTATCAAACTGGCGGGAAACCGGGATCAGATGATTTTCCAGCAGATCGTAATAGCTGTCTGCACTTTGCTGATTCAGTGCCGCCAGCATCGGCGTGATGCCCTGTTGGTTATAGGCGGCGTAGCTTTTTGCCACCTTCGCCAGCAGCTGCGCGCCCTGCTCATCATCGATCGTCGAGGCAATCACGTCGGTCAGCGTTTTTTGCGCCGTCGTGACTTCACGATTGATGTTCTGTACCGATTTTGCCGCGTCGTCGAGCATCCCGATTTCCATCAATCGGACCGCCTGACCCGCTTCGTTCCGCGCGCGCAGAATAAGCGTATAGCCCTTGTTGAGCTGGACAAGTTGCTCACCCTGCAGGTGATTTATGCGCGTGAGAGAAGACGAACTTTTGGTGAGTGCGTAAATACCAATGCCGCTGACCAGCAGCAGAAGAAGGGTCATCACGGCCAGTAAAGAAAGCAGGCCGGTACGGATTGAAAGCTTTTTCAGCATGATGTCATTCCCGGTAGCAAAGAGACTTTTGGGCGTAAACAGACAGTATCGGCTGCTACCGGGTAAACATTAGGGTTCAGGACGTTATTGCTTGGTTATCGCCACCGGGACGCGGGTCACCGTCGAGCTTTGGCGGCTTTCCCACAGCACAGTCAGGCCGCGTTGCAGAGCGATAAAGATGAACAGCAAAATGCCGATGGCGATTTTGGTCCACCACGAACTGAGCGTGCCGTCGAAGTTGATATAGGTCTGAATCAGCCCCTGAATGCCGACGCCAAACAGCGTACCGAGCACCGTGCCCACACCGCCGCTGAGCAGCGTGCCGCCAATCACCACCGAGGCAATCGCATCCAGCTCCACGCCCATTCCCGCCAGCGCGTAACCGGCCTGGGTGTAAACGGAGAAGACGATCCCGGCCAGCGTAGCCAGGCCCGTCGACAGCATGTAAATGCGGATAGTGGTACTGCGGGTGGAAATGCCCATCAGGTTGGCCGACACCGCGCTGCCGCCGATAGCGTAAACCTGATTACCAAAACGCGTGCGGTGCGCAACGAACATTCCCGCGACGACTACCAGCAGCATCAGTACGCCCATGGCGCTCAGGCGCCCACCGCCGGGAATCATCCACGCCATGTCCGACAGCGAATCGTAAATGGGATGGTTAATCGGGATCGACTCTTCTGACACCAGATAACTGACGCCACGCAGGAAGAACATCCCGGCCAGGGTGATGATAAACGCCGGGATTTTCAGAGCGTCAATCAGCAGGCCCATAAACGCGCCGAATGCGCAGCCCATCAGCAGCACCAGTGGGAACGCCACCAGCGGTGATAATCCCCAGAAGCCGATCGCCTTGGCGAGAAACACCCCGGTAAAGGCGATCACTGAGCCGACCGACAGATCGATCCCGCCGGAGAGGATCACAAAGGTCATGCCGACGGCGATGATCCCAAGAAACGCGTTATCGGTGAGGATGTTGCAAATCACGCGTGTCGACGCGAAGCCCGGGAACTGGGTCAGACAATAGAGATAGCCGAGGATAAACACCCCGAGGGTGATCATCAGCGGCAAATTACGTTTTATCATGGCCGCGCACTCCTTTCAGTAAGCTGATAAAGCGCGGTGACTGGACCACCAGCACGCACAGCACCACCACCGCTTTCACCACCTGATTGAGCTCCGGCTGGAAGCCCGACAGTAAAATCCCGGTATTCATGCCCTGGATAATCAGCGCGCCAATCACCGACAGCAGCAGGTTGAAACGCCCGCCCATCAGCGAACCGCCGCCGATTACCACCGCCAGAATGGCGTCCAGTTCCAGCCACAACCCGGCGTTGTTGGCATCTGCGCCGCGAATATCCGCCGCGACAATCACCCCGGCAATGGCGGCACACACGCCGCTCAGGACGTAGGTCAGCATCACCACGATTCGGGTATTCACCCCGGCGTTTTTCGCCGCGCGGATGTTAATCCCCACCGCTTCGATAAACATTCCCAGCGCCGTTTTCCGGGTGAACAGCCAGAAAATCACCAGGGTCATCAGCGCGATAAGCACCGGTGTTGGGAACAGCAACAATTTGCCGCTACCAAACCAGGCGAGGGAGTCCGAATCAAAAGTCACGATTTGCCCGGCGGTGATCAGCTGCGCCACGCCACGCCCGGCCACCATTAAAATCAGCGTCGCGACAAACGGCTGGATCTTAAGAATGGCCACCAGAATGCCATTCCACAGCCCGGCCAGCACGCCCGTCGCCAGCGCCGCCAGCAGCACCATCGGCAAACTGTGCCCGGCGACTTCCATCGACGCCGCCGTAGCGCCGGCAATCGCCATCACTGCGCCGACCGACAAGTCTATGCCGCCGGTGGCAATCACCAGCGTCATGCCGATGGCCAACAGCGCCACCGGAGCCGCGCGGTTAAGAATGTCTATCGGGCTGCCGAACAGACGACCGTCCTGTAATACCACCTGGAAAAAATGCGGTGAAACAATGCTGTCGACCACCAATACCAGGATCAATGCCGCGATTTGCGGCATCCCCGTGGGCCAACGGAAACGGCGTTTTGGCCGTTCAGTTTGAGGGAGAGATTGTGGCATCACGTCGTACTCCTTATGCCGCAATTGCATTCATGATCGCCGGAACCGACAGCGCATCCAGAGGGATCTCTGCCACCTGTTTCCGATCGCGTAAAATGATAACCCGATCCGCATAGCCCACCAGCTCTTCCAGCTCCGACGAAATGACCAACAGCGCGAGGCCATCGGCACACAGCGTTTCGATCAGACGAATGATCTCCGCGTGCGCGCCAACGTCGATCCCGCGCGTGGGTTCATCGAGGATCAGGAACTGCGGACGCGTCAGCAGCCAGCGTGACAGCAGGACTTTTTGCTGGTTGCCGCCAGAAAGAAACTCGATCGGCTGTTCCGCGCTGGGCGTGCGGATCCCCAGTTGACGAATGAAGCGTTCGGCAATCTCATTTTGTTCACGACGCGGAATTGGCCGCAGCCAGCCGCGCTGGGCCTGGAGCGCCAGAATGATGTTTTCTCGCACCGAAGCGGCAGCGATGATGCCGTCGGTTTTCCTGTCTTCCGGGCAAAAACCGATGCCAAGACACGAGGCCTGATGTGGGGATCGCAGCGTTTGCGGTTTGCCTTTGATTTCTGCGCTGCCGCTGTCGGACGGTCTGATGCCGAATATGACTTCTGCGGTTTCGGTGCGCCCGGAGCCGAGCAGCCCCGCCAGGCCGACAATTTCACCAGGGCGTACCTGTAAATCGAACGGTTCAATGATGCCCTTTTTGCCGTAGCCTTTAAACGCCGCCACCGGTTTGTCGCTCAGCAGGGTACGGCCCGCACGTTGCAGGGCGTTGTTATCCAGCTCACGGCCGAGCATCATTTTGATCAGCTCAATTTGCGGCAACGCTTTGGTTTCTTTGCAGCCGACAAAACTGCCGTTGCGCAGCACCGTGATGCGGTCACTGACCTGATAAACCTGATCGAGAAAATGGGTGACGAAAATCAGGCTGACGCCCTGATCACGCAGCTGGCGCATCAGGGTGAACAGCATCTCCACTTCCTGGGTATCCAGGCTGGCGGTGGGTTCATCGAGGATAAGCACTTTGGCCGATAAATCGATGGCGCGGCAAATCGCGACGATTTGCTGCATCGCCACCGAAAAGCGGTTCAGCGGTTCGCGTACGTCGAGGGAAAAGCCGTAAGAAGCCATCAACGCGGTGGCGCGTTTTTCCATCTCTTTGCGTTGCAGGAAACCAAATCGGCGTGGTTCACGGCCAATAAACAGGTTGTCCGCCACCGACATGTTGGGCAGCAGGTTTACTTCCTGGTACACCGTGCCGATGCCCAGCTGTTGGGCGTGGGCCGTGTTTTTTGGCGAGATAGTGTCGCCTTCCAGCCAGATAGTGCCGCGATCGGCGTGATACACACCGGTCAGCGCTTTAATAAGGGTCGATTTTCCGGCGCCGTTTTCGCCGAGAAGGGCCATGATTTCGCCGCGACGCAGGCTGAAATCCACGTTATCCAGCGCTTTCACGCCGGGGAAAAATTTGCTCAGGCCTTCCGTGCGCAAAATATCCTGATTGTGGGTTACGTCAGTCATTATCAGCCCCCTGAAAATGCCCTTCACCCCAACCCGCTCCCGAAAAAGGAGAGGAAACACGCGGTGTTAACCGGTTTCATCTCCCCTCAGGGGAAAGGGTTAGGGCGAAGGAAAACGAACTACGGTGTCGACTGCACCCTCACCCTGCCCTCTCCCACGGGGAGAGGGCGAACAACAAACTGCACAGAGCAGCGATGGCGAGGGCTAATACAACTCAATAGCCCATGTCTTTTTTCTTATCCAGCTGCGCTTGAGCGCTATCTTTCAGGTAAAGCTGCGAGTGGGTCAGCGTCAATTTCGGCGGCATGGTGCCGTCTTTCTTGAACTTCTCAAGTGCATCAAACGCCGGGCCAGCCATGTTTGGCGTCAGCTCTACGTTGGCGTTAGCTTCGTCAGCCAGCATCGCTTTATAGATATCCGGCACGCCGTCAATAGAGCCGGTCAGGATATCTTTGCCCGGTTTCAGGCCCGCTTCTTTGATGGCCTGAATGGCACCGATCGCCATGTCATCGTTATGGGCGTAAACCATGCAGATGTTTTTGCCGTTGTTTTCCGCTTTGATGAAACTTTCCATGACTTCTTTACCTTTACTGCGGGTAAAGTCGCCGGACTGAGAACGAATGATTTTGATGTTTGGCGCTTTCGCCACGGCTTCTGCAAAGCCTTTCTTACGATCGATAGCCACGCTCGCCCCGACCGTACCCTGTAGCTCTACGACGTTACACGGTTTACCGGCTTCGGTTTTCACCAGCCAGTCGCCAATCAGCTTGCCTTCCAGCACGTTGTCAGCGGTCACGGTGGTCATGTAGAGCGATTTGTCTTTCACATCAATGGAACGGTCGAGCAGGAACACCGGGATTTTTGCCTGTTTCGCTTCTTTCAGCACCGGCTCCCAGCCCGTTGCCACCACTGGCGCGATGAAAATCGCATCCACGCCCTGGGCGATAAATGAACGTACTGCCTTGATTTGGTTCTCTTGTTTTTGCTGACCATCAGCAATTTTCAGAGTGATGCCGCGTTTTTCAGCCTCACTTTTCGCCACGCTGGTTTCAGCAGCACGCCAGCCGGATTCCGACCCGACCTGTGAAAATCCTACGGTTAAAGGGGCAGCCATCGCCATAGACGACATGGTTGCAGAAACAGCCGAGACAAGAAGTAAGCGCTTCCACATAAAGGTATCCTCTTCGGGTTATTATCGGTTTACCCGTCATATTTCGAGCTGCATGCGCGTTGGCTGCACTCCCTCACCCCAGTCACTTACTTTAGTAAGCTCTTGGGCTTCACTCACTTGCCGCCTTCCTGCAACTCGAACTATCTTGGGTAAAAAAGCGTCATCCGCCGAAAAACTATAGACAATCAAAAATGTTACGTGATGCGTTACATCACACTTCCAAAAAGAGAGAGGATGATTTGTAAGCGCTTCCACAAACTTATTCATCAAGTGGCTGGGTTTATGGATTTATCGCCTGGTTAAAGGCTCTGAAAAACGGTCTGAAGGCCTTCTGCGGCTGAAAAGAAGCGGAGACATTTACCTTGAGTTGGCTATAATACCGGGCACTTGAATGACACCAGATTAAAGGAAAAAGACATGAGCTTACTCAACGTCCCTGCGGGCAAAGACTTGCCAGAAGACATCTACGTTGTTATCGAAATCCCAGCCAACGCTGACCCTATCAAATATGAAATTGATAAAGACACCGGCGCGCTGTTTGTTGACCGTTTCATGTCTACCGCAATGTTCTATCCGTGCAACTACGGTTACATCAACCACACCCTGTCTCTGGACGGTGACCCGGTTGACGTGCTGGTCCCAACGCCATACCCACTGCAGCCGGGTTCTGTGATCCGTTGCCGTCCAGTTGGCGTTCTGAAAATGACCGACGAAGCCGGTGAAGATGCGAAACTGGTTGCGGTACCGCACACCAAACTGAGCAAAGAATACGATCACATCAAAGATGTGAACGACCTGCCAGAACTGCTGAAAGCGCAGATCTCCCACTTCTTCGAGCAGTACAAAGCGCTCGAGAAAGGCAAATGGGTTAAAGTTGAAGGCTGGGATAACGCTGAAGCTGCGAAAGCAGAAATCATCGCCTCCTTCGAACGCGCTAAGAAGTAATTCTTACCGTCGTGAAGAAAAACACCGCCTACGGGCGGTGTTTTTGTTTGTACGGCTCAGAGAAGAGATGAAAATGCAGAAAATGACGCAGGAATTTCTTCAGAAGCGTGTAAAAAATAACGCCACCCTAAGGTGACGTTACTCATTTAGTCTTTCAGAACTTATCTTTGTCCAGCCAGTTGCCGGTTTCTATACGAATGAATCCGGTCACCGGACGCTGATAGACGTACATCCACGCGCTACCGTACGGTGTCTGGATTAAATGGCGTGCGTACTCACCGCCTTTTGTGCGCAGCGCATCAAGCTCGGCGAGGGTCGAGGCGTCGATACGATACACTTCACCTACTACAGTCCCGTCGCCGGGAACAGCGCCTGGATAGTGGCCCAGGCTGTAGAGCTGATAGTTATCGACGCTATGATCGCCCAGCCACTGCGCGTTGGTCATCCAGTGGCTGTTGCCTTGTTTGCGCCGTAAACTGCCGTAAACAAATATTCGCATTGCTAAAACTCAAACTGATAGAGCAGATCAAGTGCCTGGTCTATGCCAGACACCGCTTCAACATAAAGCTTAGGCATCAGGCGATAGCGTAACGTGAGTGTTGCCAGAGAGTCAAAAATTCCCACACCATATTTTACCTGCAGACCTGGCGCGATATAGCCGCTGACCACCACCTGAGAGGAATCCCCTACTCCAGCGGTATCCAGAGCCAGATTGCTGACGCCAAACGTCTCGCCGATTTTACCCACAATCTGCCCACTTTGTGCAACCCCCAGGCCAACCAGTGCGGAAGTCATTGCAGCGCCGTCGCCCTGTTCGCTGTCGAGCCCCTGTCCGCGTAACAGGTACGAGAGCGCGGCCTGTTGAGACATCGCCGGGTCAGAGAAGATTTCGGCCTTCGGCTGGTCCGCCATTCCGGTCACGCGCACCCCGGCGGTCACGTTATCTTCGGTGGCATCAGGGTTACGAATGGCTTCAATATTGAGCATAGGCTGATCTGGCGGGCCAGAGAACAACAAGATCCCTTTGCGCACGATCAGGTCCTGACCATAGGCATGGAAACGCCCTTCCGGAATGTTGATCTGTCCGTTGAGGCCGAGACCGTGACTGTCCTGCGCCACTTTCAGGTCACCGGTCAGACGCGCCTTCAGACCAAACGCATCCAGACGCACGTTATTGCCCACGTGAATCGTCAGGTTGCTGTTGATAGGAATACCCGCAGATTTCGGATTCACCGGTTTGAGATCTTTGTCGAGCATCACTTCGTCGCTGGACACGCCCACGGCGCTTTCCGGCACGTCGTGGACCACGATGCGCGCCCACGGCACGTCTACGTTACCGTCGAGCGTGAACAGGCTTGGCGTGGCGGTAAAGACCACGTCCGGCGACACATCGAGGCGCACCATCGGCGGCACGGTGATGCGCACCCGGCTGCCTTTCGCCGCCACCTGCGCCCGCCAGTTGTCAATTTGCGTCCAGTCGGCGCTGCCGCTGAGGCTAATCTGCCCCTGCTGCGTGGCAATCACGCCGTCCAGTGTCGAGCGCGTGCCGTTGAAGTTCATCGCCACTCGACTCGGCTGCATGTCGAACGGCATAAAGTTGCCGTCGATATCCAGGCCGGTGAGCTGCAATTGGCCGAACAACTGTGGGCTTTGTAGATCGCCGCCCAAACGCAGATTCGCATTCAGGGTACCCGCTGCTTTTTCACCGCGCGCGAAGACAGGGTTAATCATTGCCAGCGAGAAGTTGCGGATATTGACGTTACCGCCGAGATTGCGCCGCCCTTGCGGGTCGGTGATGTCAATCTGCCCGTCGAGCTGGCCGTTGTTAGTCAGGCGAATCGTCCAGCCCAGCTGCGCGCGGTTGTTGTGCAAATCGGCATTCAGCTTGAGCGTATCAAACGCCACTGGCAGCGCCGCATCGTTCACCATCTGGGTAACTTTCACATTGCGCCCGGACAGGCTCACTTTGCCCTGCGGCAGCCCTTCTTTGGTGGCATCCCAGCTGACGTCGGCGTTCCCCGTGAACACACCGCTGGCCTGCGTGGCGTCTGGCATAAACGGTTTGAGCATTGCCAGGTCGAAGCGATTGAGATTCACCACCGCATGTCCGGCAGCACCCGCATCAATGGTTTGCGGCACGCACAGCTCGGCGTTCGGGTTGGTCCAGCAGTGTGGTCCGATGCTGATTTTCTGTTCCTGATTGCGGTAATCGAGCGCAATCGCCCGCGAGAGCGACACCGGGCCGACCGGCGTCTGGAAGCGCGTATTACTCAGCGTACCTTTCCAGCGTTGCTCTTTCCTGTCGAAGCTGCCCGCCAGTTCAAGCTGACCGGAAACCGGATCGCCCTGCATTTTGAGCTCCAGCTTGTGCTGCTTTTCATCACCTTTGGCGGTGAGCAGCACCTGGCTGATGTTCACACCCGGCTGCGCAATACCGTTCACGCGCACGTCGAGATTGCCGCCAATCTGATCGCTCGATTTGACGTCACCTTTGATGGTAGCCTGAGCGACAGAGATTTCCTGCCAGCGCAGGTTGCGGGCGGTAATATCTGCCAGCAGCTGTGGCGCATCGATGGTGCCACGCACTTTCAGTAATCCTTTCGCCGTACCGCCAAGTCCTGGCAGCGCGTTATCCAGCCCTGGCGCGTCGATGGTGGCATCAAGATTCAAATCTTTCACCCCCAGTTCGCCTTTCACGTCAGCGTTGTTACGCCCCAGTTCGAGGTGCAGGCCGGGAATTTTCCATTGCAGATAGCTGTTACCGGAAAGCTTCCCGTCGACATTGACCTTGTTCTGCTTCACGTTACCGGTGAGTTTCAGTTCCGGCACGTCGACCTGCCAGCTGCCGCCGTACAGGCTGCCACTGGTTTTAATCAGACCGTTCAGCTTCGCCGGCCAGTCCGGCACTTCTTTGGCGGTGTTGATGCCGTCAAGCTTCAGCTCGCCGCGCCAGCTGATCGCCTGCTGCCAGTCGAGCAGTGCCTTCAGCTCGGTTTTCCCTTCCAGCGCCGCGATGGTCAGTTTATCGAGATTGACCTGCTGCTCGTTGCCCTTCGCGTCCAGCGTAATCGTGGCTGGCGGTAGACCTTGCCCTTTTACCACAGCCGCGAATGACATCGTATAGTCGGTCATCTTGCCACTAAGCTTGAGTTTTACGTTGTCGGCCTGATATTGCTTTTCACCGGTAAACGGCCAGTAAAGCTGTTTGCTGAGCACCTCGAGATTCAGCGGCAGCCCGGCTTCGGCCAGCTGCGCCTGAGCGCGAATGCCCACGTCCACCGGCCCGGAAAGATTAATCCCGACGTCGAGCTGCTTGCGCACGTCGCCGCCAATCTTCATTTTAATTTTTTCGCCCTTCACCGGGTCGATATTCAGGGTGCTGTTGAGGGTTAAATCCACCGGCCAGTCATCCTGCAACTTCGCGGTACCGGTGGCGTTGACCGTACCCTGGCTCGAATCCACGTCCAGCGCGTCGAGCTTCATGTTGCCGTCGATGCTGCTGACTTTCAGCAACAGTTTGTAGACCGTTAAATCGGTGTCGCCGGTCAGACGCAGCTGCTCGCCGCGGAATTCCTGAATGTTCAGGTTCAGCGGCAGATGCACATCGGTCATTTCAGGCAAAACAGGCTTCGAGAACAGGTCTTTCATCGTTTCGCCGAGCGGTTTTTCATCCGGCTTCGGCTTGTCGATTTTAGGCTCAACCACCTGTTCCTGCGCCACTTTCGCTACTTTCGGCAGCGCAATCAGCAGCCCTTGCAATGACGTTGGCATCAGCGTCAGGTTTTTCTCCTGCCAGTTCAGGCCGGAGGTGAAATCCATCACCGACACCGTGGTATCGTCGATTTTGATATTGATGTTGTTCAGCGCGACCCTACTGAGCGTAATAGGATACGGCGTCGAGAGGTTCAGCGGCCCGCTGTCCTCTTCCACCGCTGGTGCCGACGGCGGCATCTTTTTGCTGTCGATAGCCACGTTCACGTTGGCAAGCGAAAGGTCACTCACGCACAGACTGCTGTCCCACAGGCAGGACGTGTTCACCGCCAGATGAAATTGCCCGGCATCGACCGCCACGCCTGGCTGCTCGTAACGCAGGTTTTTAACGGTCAAATCTTTCCAGCCGCCAACCACCTGGCCGATAGAAAGGCCAGGCACCCAGCGGTCAGCCGCTTTAAATACCAGATGCAAACCGGTAGTCGTGCCGACCAGGAACGCCACGGTCCCCAGCAGCAGGATGATAAACACCAGGACGCCGAGGCTAATCTTCTTCCATAAACTCATAATTCTGGCCCCAGACCGATGTAGAACTGTAAACCGTGCTCTTCTTTATCACCCACCGGAGCGGCAATATCGAGTTTGACCGGGCCGACTGGCGACTGCCAGCGCACGCCGACGCCAGCACCGGTTTTGAAATCATTGTCGCGGAAGTCGTTCACCGCTTCGCCGCTATCGACGAATACCGCGCCCCACCATTTACCGGTCACGTTGTACTGATATTCCAGTGAACCGGTGGCCAGACGCGAGGCGCCGGTGAGTTTGCCGTCGGCATTTTTTGGCGAGATGGATTCGTATTTATAGCCGCGAATGCTGCGGTCGCCCCCGGCGAAGAAGCGCAGATCGGGCGGCACCCGGTCGAAGTCGCCGGTTTCAATCCAGCCGATGTTGCCGCGCACCACGAAGCGATGGCGATCGTAAATTGTGCGAATCCAGGTATTTTGCGCCTGAGCAACGACGAAATCGACGTCAGAGCCCCACGCGCCGTTGGAGACATCCACCGAGTAGCGCTGCGAATCGCCCCAGGTTGGCATCAGGCCACCGCGTGAACGGGTACGGCTGATCATCACGCCCGGATAAAGCAGCATGGTGGTGTTGGTGACGTTAGCCTGCGTAAAGTGGTCAAGGCTCCAGCGCAGGTTGATGGCGCGCTGCCAGCCGCTGGAGAGATCCCAGTAACGCGACACGCCGAGCGTCGTCGAGTCGGATTCGGTATCGTTCAAATCGGTGCGTTTGAAGCCGCCCTGCAGCAGGTAATACTGCTCCAGCGGGTTCTTCAACAGCGGAATTTTGTAGGAGAAATCAAGCTGCTGCTCAGGTGCAGACAGGCTGAGGTCGGTGGTCAGGCTGTGTCCGTAGGAGTTCATCCACGGCTTGTTCCACGAGGCTTTGACTCGCGGCCCCACGTCGGTGGAGTAACCGACACCGGTTTCGAGGGTGTTTTTGGTACGCGGAGACACCACGCCGCTTAACGGCAGCACTTTTGTTTTCCGCGCTTTATCAAATTCTGGCGCCACGACAACCGAGTTAAACCAGCCGGTCGCGGAAAGGCGGCGGTTCAGCTCCGCCAAATCATCGGAGGTGTAATAATCTCCCTCTTTGAACGGCACCAGATTTTGCAAATAACGGTCCTGGATCTGCGACCCCTGGAACGTGACGGCGCCAAAGCGATAACGTTCGCCGCTGTCATAATCGATATCCCAAAATGCCTGATGACGGTCGAGCGACACGCCGAGCTGGCTCTTTTTAAACTCGCTGTCGAAGTAGCCCTTACGCAACGAGACGCCGGTGAGAGATTTTTTGAAGCCGTCGTAATCGGCGTGGTCCAGAATCGTCCCTATCGCCGGGCGTTTATTCAGTAAATCCAGATAGTCTCTGTCATTACGTGCGCCGCCGCGCAAAATCACGTCGGTGCCGCCAATGCGTACCGGTTCACCCGGTTTGACGTGCGCCAGCAGAATCTGACGGCCTTTGGCCGGTGCAGGCTTCAGTTCGAAATCAATCTGCGGTTCGTAATAGCCCAGAGCTTTAAGCCCTGCACGGATGGAGTCATCCACACGCGCACGGAAGCGGCGATCCGGAGTCACCTCGTCGCTTTCAATCGTCGACAGCTGCGCGCGCACGTTTTTGAGCAGCTCTCCAGAAAGTCCATCTACCTGTAAACGTATGTTTGCCGCCCCGGCAACACCACTGACCAATAACAGACTGGCCCAACATAACTGGCGAATTTGTGGCACGTTTTCTCCCAAATATCCTTGTTTCCACCCCGTCAGGAAACGCAATAGCCGATCCACGGCTTAACAAAAGTTCAACACTACCGGTTGAAAAAAAGACATCCACCTCAATATTTCTTATGTTTAAATCTAGACGTATTCATCGCCTTTATTGTCATCAAAGAGAGGCGCTGTGACAACCTTAACCCCAATTTCCTTTATCCGGAGGCCAAACCGTGAGTTTATTCGATAAAAAACACGTTGTCGCTCAAGCGGATGCGCTGCCCGGTCGCAATACGCCGATGCCTGTCGCCGCGCTGCATGCCGTTAACGAGCATTCCATGACCAATATTCCGCAAGGGATGGAAGTCGCGCTGTTCGCCATGGGTTGCTTCTGGGGCGTTGAACGCCTGTTCTGGCAGCTGCCTGGCGTCTACAGCACCGCCGCGGGCTACAGCGGCGGTTACACACCGAACCCGACCTATCGCGAAGTGTGCTCCGGCGAAACCGGTCACGCCGAAGCGGTTCGCGTGGTCTATGACCCGTCCGTTATCAGCTATGAGCAGTTGTTACATGTGTTCTGGGAAAATCACGATCCGGCCCAGGGCATGCGTCAGGGCAACGATAAAGGCACCCAGTACCGCTCGGCAATTTACCCGCTGACGCCTGAGCAAGAGAAAGCGGCCCACGCCAGTCTGGCGCGTTTCCAGGCGGCGATGAACGAGGCCAATGACTCCCGAACCATTACCACTGAAATCGACACCGCTAAACCGTTCTACTACGCGGAAGACGACCACCAGCAGTACCTGCATAAAAATCCGTACGGCTACTGCGGCATCGGCGGCATTGGCGTGTGCTTACCGCCACAGCTCGCCTGACCGTTAGCTCTCTATCGCAACGCGGGCCGCATGCCGCGTTGCATTACTCACCGTTCCCGCATCCTGTAATTTCCCCTGTAGCAGCACATTCAGCACTGAGGCGCCCTGCCGGTTCAGCCGGTTTTGCAGTAAATGCACCGCTTCCACGCCCAGTTCGCGACACGGCACCGTCACGCTGGTGATGGGCTTCGCCAGTTCGTTATCGAGCCGCCAGTGAAAATCAGTGGTTATCAGCGAAATATCTTCCGGCACTCGCAGGCCGTGATGCGCCAGCACGCGCTGCACGCCGGTAGTCATGCTGGTGCTGCCGGGGAAAATCACCTGTGGCCACTCTTCACGCGGGGTTTTTGCCAGCCACTGCATCAGTGCCTGCTCGGATTCCTCGGCGGTAAAGCCTTCGGTGATAATCACATCCTTTTGCGCGTTGAACGGCACGTGATAGCGGCGATAGGCCTCTTTTATGCCATCCAGCCGGGCATACAGCGTTTCACGTCGAAGGGTAGTCATGCACAGCACGCGCCGATGGCCTTGCTCGAACAGGTAACGCATGGCGCTAAAACCAATGGCACGATGATCGGGAGAAACTGCATCAAGAATACGTTCTTTGTCGTTGGTATTAATTAATACGCAGGGTTTATTCAGGGTCTGCGCCAGCTTAAAGACGGTGGAATCATCGGTGCCGATAATAATTATCGCGTTAATATTCTTATTATTGGCTTTATCCAGGAAGACCTTAATATCCGCGTCCTGTTCTTCCAGGCCACAAAATGTCAGATACACATCATGCGGTTCAATGGCATCGGCAATCCCACGGGTCACTTCCTGATAGAAAATATCCCCACGCGCGGTAAAGGTTCTCGACGGCGCAAATACGGCAATGCCATTAATCAATAACCGCCCGCTGGCGAGTTCATCCAGCACGCCAAGCTTTCTGGCACAGCGAACAATCGCCTCCCGCGCCTGTTCGCTGGTATACGATTTTCCGCTTAGCACTCGCGAAACTGTACTGACGGAATATCCCGTTGCCGCCGCAATTTGGTCCATTTTCAGCTTGCCGGACATTATGTGACCTCGCTCGCAATCAATATCTGCAAATTTTTGCAGATACAGTCAACTGATTTTAAAACAGAATTTCCCATTGCAGGGAAAATTGATAATTAGCCTGCGAGCATTCTCACAAATTCCTTTTGTCTGTCCGTATCCCCTTACCTATTTTCGCTTTATCAGCCATCAACTCTGAATAAGGTATGACATGGAAAGCGTAAGATTCGGCATTATTGGTGTGGGTAATATCGGCACAGTTCACGCCCGCTATTTGCTGGCAGGCACGGTGAAAGACGCGCAACTGACCGCGGTGTGCGATATTGACGAGAAAAAGCACGACGCCATCCGTCAAATTGTGGGTGAGAAGGTCGACATCTTCAGCAACGCCCATGACATGCTGCGCAGTGGGCTTATCGACGCGGTGATCGTCGCCACGCCGCATTACGATCACCCGAGCCTCTCGATCCTGGCGATGCAAAACGGCATTCATACGCTGTGCGAAAAACCCGCCGGGGTTTACACCGCGCAGGTTCAGGAGATGAACGCCTGCGCCCGCGAGTGCGATGTGGTGTTCGGCATCATGTACAACCAGCGCCCTAACCCGCTGTATCAGAAGGTCAAAGACCTGATCGACCGCGGCGAACTTGGCGACATCCGCCGCTCTAACTGGATTATCACCAACTGGTATCGCTCGCAGAGCTACTACAACTCTGGAGGCTGGCGCGCCACATGGAAAGGTGAAGGTGGCGGCGTGCTGCTCAATCAGGACCCACATCAGCTCGATCTCTGGCAGTGGCTGGTCGGTATGCCGGTACGACTGCGCGCCTTCTGCCAGTTCGGCAAGCACCGTCAGATTGAGGTGGAAGACGAAGTCACCGCCTACGCCGAATATGCCAATGGCGCGACCGGCGTGTTCATTACCACCGTGGCGGAAACACCGGGCACCAACCGCCTGGAAATCGCAGGTACCCGGGGCAAAATTGTTGTCGAAGAGGGCAGGCTGCGTTTCTGGCGACTGCGCGAATCTGAAGACGCCTTCAATGCGCGCTGGCAAAACGGCTTTGGCGAGCCGGAGTGCTGGGAAGTCATCCTCCCCGTCGCCGCCGAATGCAGCGAACATCACGTGATAACCGCCAATTTCTGTGCCGCCATTCTGCGCGGCGAACCCCTTATCGCTCCGGGCCTCGAAGGCATTCGCGGCCTGACCCTTTCCAACGCCATGCACCTTTCCACGTGGACCGACAGCTGGGTCGATTTACCGTTTGATGAGCAGCGCTTCAAGCAACTGCTCGATGAACGCATCGCCGCCTCGGTGGAAAAACAGGTCGAGAGCCGCACCCTCGACGCATCCGGAACCTGGTAAGTAGGAGCCAACATGTTACGTGTCGCAATTGTCGGAACAGGGAACATTTCGCACAACCACATTCAGGGCTATCTGGAAATGGGCGCGCGCTGCCAAATTGTCGCGCTGGTCGATATCTACCCGGAAAAAGCACAGGAGAAAAAAACGCGCTACGGCTTGCAGGACGCCCGGGTTTACAGCAGCCATCAGCAGATGCTCGATGACGAACCGGACGTTGATATCGTGGATGTCTGCACCCCGCCGTACGTTCACGCGGAAATCAGCATCGACGCGCTGCACGCGGGGAAACACGTGCTGTGCGAAAAACCCATGGCCGCATCGCTGGAAGAGTGCGACGCGATGATTGCCGCCCAGCAGGCAAGCGGTAAAACGCTGTCGATTATCGCCCAGAACCGCTTTACCGACGCCTTCTGGCGCCTGAAAGCGGCGGTGGACTCCGGCCTTGCGGGGAAAATCTGCCACGCACAGGTCGATTCCTTCTGGTGGCGCGGCCATTGCTATTACGATTTGTGGTGGCGCGGCACCTGGGAAAAAGAAGGCGGCGGCTGCACGCTGAACCACGCCGTACACCACATCGACGCCATTCAGTGGATGCTCGGCTTCCCAAGCGAAGTGGTGGCAATGATGAGCAACGTCGCCCACGACAATGCCGAAGTGGAGGACCTGAGCGCCGCCATTTTCAAATACCCTTCCGGCGCGCTGACCCAGCTTACTGCCTCGGTGGTGCATCACGGCGAAGATCAGAAAATGGTGATTCAGGGTGAAAAAGCGCGAATCTCCGCGCCATGGGACGTTTTCGCCAGTCAGTCAGCAGACAACGGTTTCCCACAAGAGACCCATAACACGGCGCTGGAAGACCAGCTCGCCACGCTGTTTCAGACGACGCCAAGGCTACGGTGGACGTTGCACACCGGGCAAATAGACAACGTCCTCACCGCACTTGAACAGCAGACGTCGCCGTTAGTGGACGGCGTGCAGGGCAAGCGTTCGCTGGAAATCATCACCGCCATTTATAAATCAGCGATTACCCGCACGGTGGTGACGCTGCCAATTACGCCTGACGACGTCTTTTATCGGACCGGCGGCCTGACCGCGCGCGCGCCACATTTTTATGAAAAATCCGCCTCAGTCGCCAACTTCAGCGAAGTGGGCGCCATCCCGCTCGGCAAAAATTTCGATACAGGAGCAGCATGATGAACAAGAACGACGGTATGAATTACGCCCCGACCGGCAAACCTCAGCCGGTGGTGAAGCCTGGCGAGTTTGTTTTTGCCGCCGCCGCCCTCGATCACGGGCATATCTACGGCATGTGCAACGGGCTGGTTGAAGCCGGAGCGCAGCTGAAATGGGTGTGGGATCCGGACCCGGCGAAAGTCGATAAGTTTGTGCAGCAGTATCCGCAGGCCCAGGTTGCCACCTCGCTGGAAACGTTGCTTAACGACCCACAGGTGCAGCTTATCGCAGGCGCGGGCGTGCCGTCTGAACGTTGCGCACTGGGGCTGAAAGTGATGGCGGCTGGCAAGGATTACTTCGTCGATAAAGCGCCGTTGACCACCCTGGAACAGCTGGAAGATGCCAAAGCAATGGTGGCGAAAACCGGGCGTAAATACGCGGTTTACTACAGCGAACGCCTGCACGTGGAAAGCGCAGTCTTCGCCGGGCAACTGGTGAAACAGGGCGCGATTGGTCAGGTCATTCAGACGCTTGGCACCGGGCCACACCGCGAAGGCGAAGGCCGCCCGGACTGGTTTTACGAGCGGCGCTACTTCGGCGGCATTCTGTGCGACATCGGCAGCCATCAGATTGAGCAATTCCTGTTTTACACCGGCAATGAAGAGGCGCACATCGTCGCCAGCCAGGTGCGCAACGTCACGCATCCACAGTATCCGCAATTCGAAGATTTCGGCGATGCAATGCTGGCCGGGGCTAACGGCGCAACGGGCTATTTCCGCTGCGACTGGTTCACGCCAGCAGGCTTGCCAACCTGGGGTGACGGCCGCCTGACGCTGCTCGGCACCGAAGGTTATATCGAAATCCGCAAATACATTGACCTGACGCGCGGCGAACAGGACGTGGTGTATCTGGTGAATAAAGACGGCGAGCATCGCTATCCGGTGGCGGGCCAGGTAGGTTTCCCTTATTTCGGCGAGC
Organism: Scandinavium manionii; assembly: GCF_024764775.1. NCBI lineage: Bacteria > Pseudomonadati > Pseudomonadota > Gammaproteobacteria > Enterobacterales > Enterobacteriaceae > Scandinavium > Scandinavium manionii. Next base: position 377,500 of record NZ_JALIGC010000038.1, read on the forward strand.
TGATTAAGGATTGCCTGAACCGCACCGAAAACGCCATGAGCCAGGCGCACGCCTTTAAGGCCGCCGAGCTGTGCGTGAAGGCGCAAATGCTGGCCAACGCCGGACGATGAGGAGGCTGCGATGAAAACGCTGAATGCCGCCATTATCGGTTGCGGAGCCATTCACACCTGCCACGTTGAAGCACTACGCCAGACGCCTGGCGTGGCATTGCGGGCGGTGGTGGACGTCGACAAAGACAAAGGACTGGCGCTGTCCGCCGGGTATGGCTGCCATTTTTATCAGGACTACCGGGAGATGCTCTGTGATGTGGCCATCGACGCGGTGCACATCTGCACGCCGCATTACCTCCATAAACCGATGATTCTCGCCGCGTTGGCGGCAGGAAAACAGGTGTTCTGCGAGAAGCCGGTGGCGATGAACATGGCCGAAGTGACGGAAATACGGGAAGCAGAAATACAGGCTTCGGGGCAGCTCGGTGTCTGTTATCAAAATCGCCTGAACCCCACCAGCCTGGCGCTGCGTCAGCTGCTGGAGGAAAACACTATCGGGCGCGTGCTCAGTATCAACGCCTTCCTCACCTGGTCGCGTACTGAACCGTATTACGCCCACAGCGCGTGGCGCGGGCATTACGCCACCGAGGGCGGCAGCCTGCTGATCAATCAGGCCATTCACACCCTGGACTTGATGCAGTGGCTGGGCGGCGGCGTGACGCGCCTGAAAGCCGTGGTGGACTGCGCGCGGCTCGCCGACACCATCGACACCGAAGACACCGCCATGGCTACGCTCGATTTTACCGGCGGCGCGCGCGGGCTATTTTTCGCCAGCAACAATCACACCCAGGACGCGCCGTTGCAGCTGGATATCCACGGCGAAAACGGCGAGTTGCAGCTGCGCAATAACACGCTGTGGCACGTCGACGACGGCAAACGAGTGGAGATTGCCAGCGACGAAGCACCCTACGGCCACAGTAAACGCTACTGGGGAAACGGCCATATCAACGCCATTCGCCAGTTTTATGACGCCGTGCGCAGTGACAGTCACAGCGGCGTTACCGGCCTCAACGACGCGGCGAAATCGCTGCATCTGGTTGAGGCAATTTATCGTTCGTCACAATTACGACAATGGGTCACGTTGCCCGAATAACAATGCACTTGAGGCTGTAATAAGATGCGGCACGCACTGATGAGGCGTGTGCCATAACCAAACAAATCAGCACGAGAATAATAATATGGCTAAACCTACTGAACGCAGAGTGGGCTACGGCGTGGCAATTGGCTACGGCGTAACCGATCTTTTTGGCGGGGGTGCTTTTGCCGTAATCGGCACCTGGTTACTCTTTTTTTACACCACCTATTGTGGCCTGTCGGTTTTAGAGGCGGGCTCTATCTTCGCGATTGCCCGCGTTATCGACGCCATTTTAAGCCCGGTCATGGGCTACGTGACGGATAACTTTGGCGATACATGGCTGGGCCGTAAATTCGGTCGCCGCCGCTTTTTCCTGTTGTTAAGCGCCCCGCTGATGTTCCTGTATGCGCTGGTCTGGCTCACCGACATGAGCTACTGGTATTACCTCGGCACTTATCTTTCCATCGAGTTGCTTTCAGCGATGGTCCTGGTTCCGTGGGAAACGCTGGCCGCTGAAATGACCAACCGCTTCAGCGAACGTACCCGGCTTTCCGGCGTGCGCATGATGTGCTCCCAGTTTGGCGGCTTTCTGGCGGTTTCCATCCCCGGCGTGATTATGCAGTTTACCGGTAAGGACAACTCGTTTACCTACACCCTGACCGGCAGCATCTTTGCCCTGATCTTCTGTATTGCGGTCTTTACCACTTGGGCCTGTACCTGGGAAGCCAAAGATGTGCGCGAAGAGTATGAGTTTAAGCCCGAGAATAACCGGCAATCAGGGTTGTTCAATCACCTGAAATATCTGGTTATCGACCTTTTTTCATCGTTCAAAATCAAAGCCTTTCGCCAGCACATTATGATTTACATCTGCTCGTTCACCGCGATGGATGTCTTCGGGTCGGTCTTCACCTATTACGTCGTGTACGCACTAGGCCGCGATGCCGGGGCGGTATCGGGCCTGCTGACTATCGCTGCCTTTGTGTCTGTGCCGGGCACCTTCGGCTTTATGATGCTGATGAATAAGCTCAACATGACGCCATCCGGCGCGCTGCGACTCGCCTACAGCTGTATTTTCGCGGTGCTGGCGTTCTTGTTTGTGGTGTATATCAACGATCTCCAGGTGCCAACGTTGCTGTTCTCCGCCGTGTTTGTGGTACTCGGCGCGGCCCGTGCGGGGCTGTATTACATTCCATGGAACATTTACAGCTTCATTCCCGATGTGGATGAGATAGTCACTCGCCAGCGTCGCGAAGGTATTTTCGCTGGCGTGATGGTGCTGACCCGCAAAAGTACGGTGGCGCTGGCCATTATGCTTATCGGGATTGTGTTGCAGGAAAGCGGCTTTGTGAAAGGCGGCGGCGCTCAGCCGGAAAGCGCCCTGCACGCGATTATTGGGCTGATGATTTTCGCCACCTCCGGGCTGTTGGCGATAAGCTTCTGGATGACTTTCAAATTCAAACTCACCCAGGCATCGCACAGAACGCTGATAAAAGAGATAGCCCGTCGCAAACTTGGCGGCGCTTGCGAGGATTGCGATGAAGAGACACGCCAGGTCATTAAAGATTTGACCGGTCGGGCCTACAACGAAGTGTGGGACGCTACGCCGGATAAAAGCAAAAACGGTGCCGCTTTCGTGCCTGGAAGTTAACCTCTGGCGAATTTACAGTCCCTTACGCTATACTATCCCCGATATTGCCGGTCCAGAGCCTTCGGACCGGTTTTTTAAGCGTTCATCCAATTCAATCAACGACTCAACCATCCTTCCGAGGTTCTGACCTTAACGGTTAGAAAAACTATGTTAAACAGTATATTAATCATACTCTGCCTCATCGGCGTCAGTGCGTTTTTCTCGATTTCCGAGATTTCGCTTGCAGCTTCCCGCAAAATCAAACTGAAGCTGCTCGCCGATGAGGGCAATATTAATGCACACCGTGTTCTCAAAATGCAGGAAAACCCCGGTATGTTCTTTACCGTGGTGCAAATCGGTCTTAACGCCGTCGCCATTCTTGGTGGTATCGTCGGTGATGCAGCCTTTTCCCCGGCCTTCCACAGCATTCTTATTAAGTACGTTTCAGCTGAGCTTGCTGAGCAGATAAGTTTCATTCTGTCGTTCGTGCTGGTCACCAGTTTGTTCATCCTGATAGCTGACCTGACTCCGAAACGCATCGGTATGATTTCGCCCGAAGCCGTGGCTTTGCGGATCATCAACCCGATGCGCTTCTGCCTCTCAGTATTCCGCCCGTTGGTGTGGTTCTTCAACGGTATGGCAAACATGATTTTCCGCCTGTTCAAGCTGCCAATGGTGCGTAAAGACGACATCACCTCCGACGATATTTATGCGGTGGTGGAAGCCGGTGCGCTGGCTGGCGTGCTGCGTAAGCAGGAACACGAACTGATTGAGAACGTGTTTGAACTGGAATCGCGTACCGTGCCATCGTCGATGACGTCGCGCGAAAACGTTATCTGGTTCGATTTGAACGAAGACGAACAAAGCCTGAAAAACAAAGTCGCGCAGCATCCACACTCTAAGTTCCTGGTGTGTAAAGAAGATATCGATCACATCATCGGCTATGTTGACTCAAAAGATCTGTTGAACCGCGTGCTGGCGAACCAGAGTCTGGCGCTGGCGGGTGGCGTGCAGTTACGCAATACGCTGATTGTGCCGGATACCCTGACGCTCTCAGAAGCGCTGGAAAGTTTCAAAGCCGCCGGTGAAGACTTCGCAGTTATCATGAACGAATACGCGCTGGTGGTGGGCATTATCACCCTCAACGACGTGATGACCACGCTGATGGGCGACCTGGTCGGTCAGGGTCAGGAAGAGCAGATTGTAGCGCGTGATGAAAACTCATGGCTCATCGACGGCGGTACGCCGATTGAAGATGTGATGCGCGTGCTGGATATCGACGATTTCCCGCAATCGGGCAACTATGAAACCATCGGCGGCTTCATGATGTTTACCCTGCGCAAAATCCCGAAACGCACTGATTTCGTTAAGTTCTCGGGTTATAAGTTCGAGGTGGTGGATATCGATAACTACCGCATCGATCAGCTGCTGGTGACCCGCGTCGACAGCAAGCCCACGGTTCTGACGCCGAAACTGCCTGATGCCGAAGAGAAAGGCGCGGCATAAGTTTACGGCCCATAGAAACACTAACGGCTCCCTTTCGAGGAGCCGTTTTTTTTACTGCTTAATTACTGCATAGCACGTTGGTTGATTACGCCATCTCAGTTTGCAGACGCGTAACCTGACGGTTGATCTCGGACATGACAGAAAGATGCTGCTTGTCCTTCACTTTCGGGATAAGAATCTTACCCTTATCAAATTCGAAAGCGCCCACGTCCTTGATGTACAACCGTCCACGAAACAGGATCTTCACGTACTTAGCCACCTGAAGTGGGTTGTACCGTTGGAAAATTTTCATTGTTATCTCCTGCTGAGTCTTACGCCCTTGCGACTCCATAATCGGGTCCGCGTTCCGGGGCGCAAAATTAATGCTCTAAAACTATAGTCCATATCAACCGGGACACCCAGTCTGTAGAAGTTTATTTACCGTTTGATGACAGTAATTAAGAATAATCTATTCAGATTGGTGAATAAGTCAGTATAAGCCTTCATTTTTCCACGGTTATGTGCGGTCACCCGCAAACTGGCATCATGATTGCGGGAAAACCTCATCATTCGCACTTATCATTAAAGCTTAGAACCAAGTGGTCGGATCACCTGCATAAAATAAGGAAAACACCATGACTCTACGTAAGCTGATGGCGATTTCATGCCTGTTAATGCCGCTGATGGCCTCTGCGCATAATTTCCAGAACGGTCAACGGGTGCCCGCTGTGGGCATCGCGGACCGTGGCGAACTCATTCTTGATAATGATGATTTTAGCTATAAAAATTGGAATAGCTCGCAGCTTCCTGGCAAAGTGAGAGTTGTACAACATATTGCCGGTCGTACATCTGCCAAAGAGAAGAACGCCACGCTTATCGAAGCGATTAAGTCCGAAAAATTTCCGCACGATAAATACCAGACCACCACCATTGTAAACACTGATGACGCCATTCCAGGCTCGGGGATGTTCGTGCGCAGCAGCATTGAGAGCAATAAAAAGCTCTATCCGTGGTCACAGTTTATTGTCGACAGCAACGGACTGGCACGCAGCGCCTGGCAGCTTGAAGAAGGCAGTTCGGCCATTGTGGTGCTGAATAAAGAAGGCCGCGTGGAATGGGCGAAAGACGGGGCGCTGACACGAGAGGATGTGCAGCAGGTTATCGCCCTGCTGCATAAGCTACTCGGTCAGTAGATTGAGACCCGGAAGCCGGGGTTGAGAAACGCTTCACGCGGGGTGTAATCGAGGGTTTTTCCCTGCCAGTCGTGAACGTGCGCCCCGGCGGCCACCGCAACCGCGTGGCCCGCGGCGGTGTCCCAGACGTTGGTCGGCCCGAAGCGCGGATAAAGCTGCGCCTGCCCTTCTGCCACCAGGCAGAATTTAAGCGACGAGCCAATCGATGTGGTCTGATGCTCGCCAAGCTGCTGCAGATACTCCGTCAGCTCGCCATCGGCGTGCGAACGGCTGATCACCACCAGCGGCGGCCGGGCATCGCGCACGTGAATCTGGTTGCGCACGCCGCACTCTTCTTTCCAGGCCTTGCCTTCATGTGCGCTGTACATCACTTTCATCACGGGCGCATAGACCACGCCGAGCACCGGTTTCCCCTGTTCAATCAGGGCGATATTGACCGTGAATTCTCCGTTGCGCTTGATAAACTCTTTGGTGCCATCGAGCGGATCCACCAGCCAGTAGCGCTGCCAGTGCTGGCGCACGTCCCACCCCGGCGGGTCTTCTTCTGACAGCACCGGAATTTCCGGCGTCAGGGCGTTCAGCCCGCTGACTATCACTCTATGGGCCGCAATATCCGCTGCCGTCACCGGAGAGTCATCAGCTTTGCTGACGACGTCCATCGGCTGTGCCCCATCGTAAACCTGCATAATGGCATCACCTGCTTTCCGTGCAAGCTGACATACTTGTTCCAGCATTTTCCACCTCGTGTTAAGTAGAGTGGCGTTAACTCGTTGTTTTATTTATATCCTATCGCGACCGATTGCGCTATCTGTGAAGCGTTACCCGTTTCCTCGCGCAATTTTCTGGCAACCTTCACACTTCTGTAAGCAACAGGATGTATACCCTTTTGTCTTTTGTGCCCTCGATCAATAAAAGGCCCCCTCTGATGATTAAGTTTAGCGCAACGCTCCTTGCCACGCTGATTGCCGCAAGTGTTCAGGCTTCGACCGTGGATTTGCGGATCATGGAAACCACTGACCTGCACAGCAACATGATGGATTTTGACTACTACAAAGATTCCGCCACGGAGAAGTTTGGTCTGGTGCGCACCGCCAGCCTGATCAATGCCGCGCGGGGTGAAGTGCAAAACAGCGTGCTGGTGGATAACGGTGATGTGATTCAGGGGAGTCCGCTCGGCGATTACATGGCGGCGAAAGGGCTCAAATCGGGCGATGTCCATCCGGTTTACAAGGCGATGAATACGCTGGATTACGCGGTGGGTAATCTTGGTAACCACGAATTTAACTACGGACTGGATTACCTGCACAAAGCAATCAATGGCGCGAAATTCCCGTACGTTAATGCCAATATCATCGACGTTAAGACCAAAAAGCCGCTATTTACACCGTATCTGATTAAAGAGACCCAGGTTGTCGACAAAGACGGCAAGCCGCAGACTCTGAAAATTGGCTATATCGGTTTTGTGCCGCCGCAGATAATGATTTGGGATAAAGCCAATCTTAGCGGCAAAGTGACGGTGAATGACATTACCGAAACTGCCCGCAAGTATGTGCCTGAAATGCGTGAAAAAGGTGCCGACGTGGTCGTGGTTATCGCCCACTCAGGCCTCTCCGCCGACCCGTATCAGGCGATGGCGGAAAACTCCGTTTACTATCTCAGCCAGGTTCCAGGCGTCGATGCGATCATGTTTGGCCACGCCCATGCGGTGTTCCCGTCGAAGGATTTCGCCAACATCAAAGGGGCGGATATCGACAAAGGTTTACTCAACGGCGTTCCGGCGGTGATGCCTGGCATGTGGGGCGATCACCTCGGAGTGGTGGATTTGGTGCTGAACAATGATGGCGGTAAATGGCAGGTGTCGCAGGCCAAAGCCGAAGCGCGGCCGATTTATGATGCCGTCGCCAAAAAATCCCTCGCCGCTGAAGATCAGAATATGGTGAAGGTGCTGAAGGCCGATCACGACGCAACTCGCGCTTTCGTCAGCAAGCCTATCGGTAAATCGTCCGACAATATGTACAGCTATTTGTCGCTTGTGCAGGACGATCCCACCGTTCAGGTGGTGAATATGGCGCAGAAAGCCTACGTGGAGCACTTTATTCAGGGCGACCCGGACCTGGCGAAACTGCCAGTGCTTTCCGCCGCCGCACCGTTTAAAGCCGGTGGACGTAAAAACGATCCGGCCAGTTTTGTGGAAGTGGAAAAAGGCCAGCTCACCTTCCGTAACGCCGCCGATTTGTATCTCTACCCGAATACGCTGGTGGTGATGAAAGTCAGCGGCAAAGAGGTGAAAGAGTGGCTGGAGTGCTCCGCCGGGCAGTTCAACCAGATTGACGTGACCAGCAGCAAACCGCAGTCACTGATCAACTGGGACGGTTTCCGCACCTATAACTTCGACGTTATCGACGGCGTGGATTATCAGATTGATGTCAGCCAACCCGCGCGCTACGACGGCGAATGCCAGAGCATTAACCCGAAAGCAGAACGCATCAAAAACCTGACCTTTAACGGCAAGCCTATTGACCCAACCGCAACCTTCCTGGTGGCGACCAATAATTACCGCGCTTACGGCGGCAAGTTTGCCGGAACCGGCGACAGCCATATCGCTTTCGCCTCACCAGATGAAAACCGTTCGGTGCTGGCGGCGTGGATCGGGGCGGAGTCGAAAAAACAGGGCGAAATCCATCCGGCAGCGGACAACAACTGGCGCTTAGCGCCGATTCATTCGGCCACACCGCTGGATATTCGTTTTGAGACGTCACCGACGGAGAAAGCCGCGGCGTTTATCAAAGACCACGCGCAGTATCCGATGAAAAAAGTCGGCACCGACGATATTGGTTTTGCGGTGTATCAGCTTGATTTAAGCAAGTAACTGTAGGCTATTTGTAGAACCGGCGAGCCTCAGCGCCGCCGGGCAATCACGCGGCACGCTCATCCCAGTGTGCCATCACCTGCGGCAGGTTCAGCTCAATCCAGTCCGCCAGCGCTTCCACTTTCTCACTCACCTGCACGCCGAGCGGCGTCAGGCTATATTCCACATGCGGGGGCACCACCGGATACGACACTCTGTCGATAAAGCCATCCATCTCCAGCGCCTGTAAGGACTGTGCCAGCATCTTCTCGCTGACGCCGCCCATTTTCCGACGCAGGTCGCTGAAGCGATGGGTTCCATCTCGCAGCGCCACCAGAATAAGCACGCCCCAGCGGCTGGTCACATGCTTGAGCACGTCCCGGGACGGACACTGTTCGGCAAACAAATTGCCATCGCGCAGCTGTTCACTGAGGGTAGGATTTGCCATTTTTATACTTACCTTTTTGTGCGTACTTACTAAAAGTTAGTTTCGGTGTTAGCGTATCACAACTGAAGACAAACACGAAGGAGTCACCTGATGATCGCAATTACCGGCGCTACCGGCCAACTGGGCCAACTTGTTATCGACAACCTGCTGAAAACTGTTCCCGCCAACCAGCTGGTCGCCATTGTGCGTAACCCGGCGAAAGCCCAGGCACTGAGCGACAAAGGCATCGTCGTCCGTCAGGGCGATTACACCGACGAAGCCGGGCTTAAATCCGCATTCCAGGGCGTAGACAAACTGCTGCTGATTTCCGGCAGCGAAGTGGGCCAGCGCGCTGTGCAGCACCGCAACGTCATCAACGCTGCGAAAACCGCGGACGTGAAATTCATTGCATACACCAGCCTCCTCCATGCTGACAAATCCCCATTGGGCCTGCAGGTTGAGCACGTCGAAACCGAGAAAATGCTCGCTGAATCCGGTATCGCGTACACCCTGCTGCGTAACGGCTGGTACACCGAAAACTATCTCGCCAGCGCGCCTCAGGCCATTGAGCATGGCGTGTTTATCGGGGCTGCGGGTGACGGCAAAATTGCCTCGGCGACCCGCGCCGATTACGCTGCCGCCGCGGCAAAGGTGATGAGCGAAGAGGGGCACGCAGGAAAAGTGTATGAGCTGGCGGGTGACAGTGCCTGGACACTCAGCGAACTGGTCGCCGAACTGAGCAAACAGAGCGGTAAGCCAGTGAGTTACCAGAACCTGAGCGAAGCAGATTTTGCCGCCGCACTGAAAGGTGTCGGCCTGCCAGCTGGGCTGGCAGATATGCTGGCGGACTCTGACGTTGGTGCCTCAAAAGGCGGCCTGTTTGATGACAGCCGCACCCTCAGCAAACTTATCCAGCGCCCAACTACCCCGTTGTCTGAAAGCGTCAAAAGACTCCTGTAAAAGTTAACAAGCGGCTATTTTTGTGGCGCGCCCACGGGGTATCTTCGATAATGACGGGATATTCCGTGGGAGGTCAGCATGCAGGGTGTTCCTCAGCAATTCACAGACGAGCGAGACAGTGCCAGCTTCCGCCATCTGGCCCAGGTGCCTGGGGTGGAGCTTTATCACGCCCATATCTCGCGCTATGCCTTTGAACCGCATACCCACGAAGCCTTTGGTATCGGCGCCATTGAACTGGGCGCCGAACGTTTTCGCTATCGCGGCACCCAGTATGTGGCTCCGGTCAATTCCGTTGTCACCATGAACCCGGACGAGCTACACACGGGCGAAGCAGAAACCGCCGACGGCTGGCGCTATCGGATGGTGTATCTGGAGCCGGATTTACTTGAAGAAGTGACCGGCGTTCGCCATTGGTGGTTCAGCGATGTGGTCCGTCACGACGCCCAACGCTCCGCCCTGCTTTGCCAGCAAATTTATAACCTGTGGAATACCGACGACCCACTGGCACAAAAAGGGATGTTGCTCGATCTTATCGAGACCTTCCGCCCCTTCGCCCACCATGCTCCGCATTTGCATGAAGCGCCCCACCGTTTCGAGCGCGTTCGCGACTATTTGCACGATAACTATATGCATACCGTGACCCTCGACGATCTGGCCGCAGTGGTGTCGCTGAGCCCGTACCATTTTCAGCGTCAGTTCAAAGCCCGTTATCACGTTTCGCCACACCAGATGCTGATGGCAATTCGCCTGTGGCGTGCCAAAGATTTTCTGACCCGCGGCATGCCTGCCGCCGAAGTGGCTGCCGCTACCGGCCTGACCGATCAGTCACACCTTACCCGAGCTTTTACCCATCGCTACGGCATCACGCCCGTTCGCTACCAGAAACAGGTCTTCATGCGCTAATGCGCAACCTCATACAATACGTCCCGCCACCGTCCTTCCTACACTGCGTCTGTTGACCATGAAGGGGCAGAAAATGATGAGTGGTGTGTTGTACGCCCTGCTGGCGGGGTTGATGTGGGGTTTGATTTTCGTCGGGCCGCTACTGGTGCCGGAATACCCGGCGGTGTTGCAGTCGATGGGGCGCTATCTGGCACTGGGATTAATTGCCCTGCCGCTGGCGTGGCTCGGACGCGCGAAGCTTAAACAGCTTAGCAAAAGTGACTGGCTTACGGCGCTGGGCCTGACCATGATGGGCAACCTCATTTATTACGTCTGCCTGGCTAGCGCCATTCAGCGCGCGGGCGCGCCGGTTTCAACGATGATCATCGGTACGCTGCCGGTGGTGCTTCCGGTATTTGCCAATCTGCTGTACAGCCATCGCGACGGCAAGCTCTCCTGGCTGAGCATGGCGCCCGCCCTGGCCTGCATCGCGTTGGGATTGGTATGCGTGAATATCGCCGAGCTGCGCCACGGCCTCGTAAATTTCAGCTGGTGGCGTTACGGGAGCGGGATCGGTCTGGCGTTAATATCCGTCGTATGCTGGGCGTGGTACGCACTGCGCAACGCGCGCTGGCTGCGTGAAAATCCGGATAAGCACCCGATGATGTGGGCGACCGCACAGGCGCTCGTCACACTGCCCGTGTCGCTGCTGGGTTACGTGCTTGCCTGTTTGTGGCTCAGCGGCCAGGAACAATCCTTCCCGCTGCCGTTTGGTCCACGACCAGAGGTGTTTATCACGCTGATGATAGCCATCGCCGTGTTCTGCTCGTGGGTGGGCGCACTGTGCTGGAATATCGCCAGTCAGCGCCTGCCAACGGTTATCGTCGGGCCTTTAATTGTGTTCGAAACGTTGGCGGGCCTGCTGTATACCTTCCTCCTGCGCCAGAGTTTTCCGCCGCTACTGACGTTCACCGGCATTGCGCTACTGGTCGTGGGCGTGATGATCGCCGTGCGCGCCAAACCACAGCCTCCGCGACTCCAGGAACTGCATGAAGACCCGGTAAAATAATCCGTTATTCCTAAGGGGTATTTCTTTACCGTAAAGATGCATTTAAAATGCATCTTATGTTTCAAGATGAGGTAACGGCTATGGCATTTCGCGATCAACCTTTAGGTGAACTGGCGCTCACAATCCCGCGTGCGTCTGCCCTGTTTCGTCAATACGATATGGATTACTGCTGCGGTGGCAAGCAAACCCTGGCCAGGGCTGCGGAACGCAAAGCGCTGGACGTGGCGCTGATCGAAGCAGAGCTGGCAACACTCGCGCTGCAGCCCGTCGAGAAAGAGTGGCGCGAGGCACCGCTGGCTGAAATTATCGACCACATTCTGGTGCGCTATCACGACCGTCACCGCGAACAGTTGCCAGAGCTGATTTTACAGGCCACTAAAGTGGAGCGCGTGCATGCGGATAAACCCAACGTGCCAAAAGGCCTGGCGAAATACCTGACCGCCCTGCATCAGGAGCTTTCCAGCCATATGATGAAAGAAGAACAGATCCTGTTCCCGATGATCAAACGAGGCATGGGCAGCCAGGCGATGGGGCCCATCAGCGTAATGGAAAGCGAGCATGATGATGCCGGAGAACTGCTGGAAGTGATTAAACACGTGACTCACAACGTGACGCCACCGCCGGAAGCCTGCACCACCTGGAAGGCGATGTATAACGGCATTAACGAACTGATTGATGATTTGATGGAGCACATCAGTCTGGAAAATAATGTGCTTTTCCCGCGGGCGTTAGCAGGGGAATAGTTCTGTCGTTTCCCTCTCCCGGGAAGGAGAGGGAAAAAGTCGTTACTTCGCCATCCGTTTTTTACCGACGTATATCCAGCCTAAGCCCAGCACCACGAACCATAGCGGCGTAACGATCAGCGCCTGACGGGTATCTTCCTGCAGCGTCAACAACACCAGCACGAACACAAAGAACGCCATACATACCCAGCACATCATTTTGCCGAGCGGCATTTTGTATTTTGACGCTTCATGCAACTGCGGACGCTGTTTGCGGTAGACCAGATACGAACACAGAATAATGGTCCACACGAACATAAACAGAATGGCCGACACGGTAGTGATCATCGTGAACGCGGCGATTGCGCTTGGATTCACGTACAGCATCACCACCCCGCCCAGCAGGCAGATGCAGGAGAAGGTCAGACCTTTCGCCGGAACTGCGCGCTTAGAGAGCTTGGCAAACGCTTTTGGCGCTACGCCGTCTTGCGCCAGCCCAAACAGCATACGGCTGGTCGAGAATACGCCGCTGTTCGCGGACGATGCCGCAGAGGTCAGCACCACGAAATTGATGATGCTCGCCGCCGCTGGCAGGCCAACCAGTACGAACAATTCAACAAACGGGCTCTTATCCGGTACTACGGAACCCCATGGTGTGACGGACATAATCACCACCAACGCGAACACGTAGAACATGATGATACGGATGGGAATCGAGTTGATCGCACGCGGCAGGGATTTCTCCGGGTCTTTCGTTTCGGCAGCCGTGGTGCCCACCAGCTCAATACCGACGAAGGCAAACACCGCTATCTGGAACCCGGCGAAAAAGCCGCTAATCCCTTTCGGGAACCAGCCGCCATCATTCCACAGGTGGTCGAATGAAGCCTGTACACCGCTTGGGGAGGTGAAGTGCGTCATCACCATGACCAGACCGACAATCACCAGCCCGACGATGGCAACGATTTTGATCATCGCGAACCAGAACTCCATCTCGCCGAACATTTTCACGGTGGCGAGATTCAGGCCCAGCAGCAGAAGGATAACCGCCAGTGACGCGACCCAGTCTGACAATCCGGGGAACCAGAATTGCGCATAGGAGGTAATCGCGACGACATCAGCCATTCCGGTCACCACCCAGCAGAACCAGTAAGTCCAGCCGGTGAAGTATCCCGCCCACGGTCCGAGCAGATCGGCAGCGAAATCGCTAAAGGACTTGTATTCGAGATTCGACAGCAGCAACTCACCCATTGCGCGCATGACGAAGAAGAGCATGAAGCCGATAATCATATAAACGAAGATTATCGACGGCCCGGCCAGACTGATGGTTTTACCCGATCCCATAAACAGCCCGGTGCCGATGGCGCCGCCGATAGCGATAAGCTGAATGTGCCGGTTGGAGAGATTGCGCCGTAGCGACTGTTCGGTCGATGCCTCTTCGTCGGCAGCGACTTTTATCTGATCTACCATGTGATTTCTTCCTGTTGTTCCTGTTGTGTTGTGCTGGCTCTGCGGCCATTGAATACATCTGTCGATGTTTCAGTTTTAAGACGGATCGATAGTAGGAAAGAATCGGCGGGTTGAATACTAAGAAATGAATATAATGTTAATAAGATGTTTGAAGTGAGTGTTATATCACTCTACTTACGCGAAACATCTCACAAAAACACACTAACCTCACGACAATGCAAGATTAAATGCTAAAAAAAAATTCAAAACAAAGGGTTTTACACTACTTTTTAACATCCTCTCCCGCGAACGGGAGAGGATCAGCTGACTTACAGGATTTCGAGCAGTTCTACTTCGAAAACCAGAGTGCTGAATGGTGGGATGGACGCGCCAGCGCCACGCTCACCGTAAGCAAGGTTTTGCGGGATAGTCAGTTCCCATTTGGAGCCAACTGGCATCAGGGTCAGGGCTTCGATCCAGCCTGGGATCACGCCGTTAACCGGGAATTCCGCAGGTTCGCCGCGTGCGACGGAACTGTCAAACACGGAGCCGTCAATCAGTTTGCCGGTGTAGTGAACGCGTACGCGGTCGGTACGTGCAGGGATTGCGCCTTCGCCCTGATTGAGAACGCGGAACTGCAGGCCGGATTCGGTGCTGCTCACGCCGTCTTTCTCACGGTTTTCTTCCAGGTATTTCACGCCTTCTTCAGCCATGGCTTCGAATTGTTCGCGACGCACTGCATCAGCACGTTCGTGAATTTCACGCAGCGCACGGTGAACCACATCCACTGGAACCTGCGGCTGTTTGCCTTCCAGCGCATCAGCAATACCAGCAACGAGTGCTTCTGGCAGCAGGCCCTGCAGCCCGGATTCGCTAAGCTGTTGTCCTACCTGGAGGCCGATTCCGTAACTAGCCTGGGCTTCAATGGTGTCAAAAGTCGGGGTTGCCATGGTCTTTCCTTTCATCGGATGAAAATCAGCGGGCAGCATAACAGCCAGGCCGCATCGGGTAAAACTTTGTCTCGGCAGAATTATGTATATACTGAGGGACAAAACAGGGAAACGCGGAGCAGGAGGTGACCCATGCCCGGGCGATTCGCACTACAACCTACGTTGTTAAAAATCTGGCATGCACCGGATAATTTCACACTGATGGACCCGCTGCCACCGCTGCACCGTCGCGGTATTATTGCGGGTTTTCTGCTGGTCATCATCGGCTTTCTGCTTCCCTCTGATGATAATGCGCCTGTCCAACAGCCGGTGAGCCGGAATGCGCAGCTCGACATCCAGTCGCAGTCTCAGCCGCAACAGGGGAATCTACAGCAGCCGCTGCCACCGCTGGTTTCCGCGCCACCGGTAAACGATCCAGGCCAGGCTGCGCCTGCTGCGCCGGAAGTGGTTCAGGAAGAACAGCCTGACGAGCAGCCGCAGACGGTGCAATCACAGCCACAATCTGAGCCTCAGGCGCAAACCGCACCTGTGCAGACGCAATCGCAGTCCGCTCCAGGCATCGAGCAGCAATGGCGCAGCTATCGCGTAGAGTCAGGCAAAACCCTGGCACAGCTGTTCCGCGACCATAATCTGCCGCCGACCGATGTCTACGCGATGTCAAAAGTGGAAGGCGCCGGAAAGCCGTTAAGTTCACTGCAGGCCGGGCAAATGGTTCAGGTTCGCCAGAATGCTAACGGCGTGGTGACAGGGCTCGCCATCGATAGCGGCGGCGGACAGCAGGTGCTGTTTACCCGTCAATCTGACGGCAGCTATATCCGCGTTCGCTAACGCTTTTGCCCGGTAACGCAGCGCTTACCGGGCCAGTTTCACCCTTTCTGCTTGTTCACCCACCGGATCCCCGTACACACCAACACCAGCGCCAGCGCGTATTTCCATTCCATAATGTTCTCGCCGAGGAAAATGCCTGACAGCACCGTGCCCGCCACCGGAATAACGAAATTGAACGGCGCAATCATGCTGACACGGTTGTACTTCAGCAGCGTGCTCCACAGCGCAAACGCCACCGATGAGAGCAAGGTCAGATAGCCCAGCACCGCCACGGATTCAACGCCGTGAAACGTCAGCGTGCCACCGGACAGATATCCGCCCACCACCAGCGCCAACCCGCCGATAGCCAACTGCCAGCCGGTCATCACCGTCGGGTCGACAGTCTGCGAAATGCGCTTCCCGTACAGCGTTGCCGCGGAAAGAATGAATGCAGCCAGAACCACAAAACCGTCACCGCGCCAGACGAAGCTGAAATCGGTCAGTGAATGGCTGAAGTTCACCAACATCACTCCGGCAAACCCGAGGATACAGCCCAGGGTTTTGTTATAGCTCAGTTTGTCGTTCTGATAGATAAAGTGCGCCAATAGTACGCTAAAGAACGTGCCCGTGGCGTTCATGATTGAGCCTTTCACCCCCGTGGTGAACGACAGGCCGATATAGAAAATGGCGTACTGAATCGAGGTTTGGGTCAGACCCAGGATCGTAAGCTGGCCGAACTGCCGGGCGTTCAGTCGGGCAATGGGTTTACGCTGCGCCAGCGCGAACAGCAGCAGTAGCAAACCTGCGAAGAGGAAACGGTAGCCTGCAAAGATGATTTTTGAAGGGATGTCGTCGGTGGCTATCTGAAAGATTTCATAGCCATTTTTGATAGCGGGGTAAGAGCTCCCCCACAACAAACAGCATAGCGTTGCCCCGGCGTAGACCACGTTTTTACGGGTAAAGAGTGGAGCGGGTGTAACCATTTCCATTAACAACACCTGAATTAAAATAGCGTTTTAATTCATTATCCGGAAATGTGTAGGGAATATCTACAGTGGCGAGAATTGAGCAAATGCAGAAAAGCAAAACGCCGGCACAAGGCCGGCGTTTCATCGTTGTTACAGAGTAATCAAATTACGCTGAAACTACGTTTACTACCAGTTTAGCGAACACTTCGCTGTGAACCTGGAAGTCCACTTCGTGCTCACCAGTGGTACGCAGAACGCCGTTCGGCATGCGAACTTCGCTCTTAGCAACAGCCACGCCAGCAGCAGTAACTGCATCAGCGATGTCGCGAGTACCGATAGAACCGAACAGTTTACCTTCGTCGCCTGCTTTAGACGCGATGGTAACGGTGCCCAGTGCGTTGATTTTCTCAGCGCGAGCTTCAGCAGCAGACTGAACGTCAGCCAGTTTGGCTTCCAGTTCAGCACGGCGTGCTTCGAAGAATTCAACGTTTTTCTTGGTAGCTGGAACAGCTTTACCCTGTGGAACCAGGAAGTTACGAGCGTAGCCCGCTTTAACGTTTACCTGATCACCCAGGCTGCCCAGGTTTGCTACTTTATCAAGCAGAATAACTTGCATTACCTTATCCTCTCAAAGTCGTGTTAATGGACTGTGGCCGATTACTGATGACGATCAGTGTACGGCAGCAGGGACAGGTAGCGAGCGCGCTTGATGCAACGAGCGAGCTGACGCTGGTATTTTGCACGAGTACCGGTGATACGGCTCGGGACAATTTTACCGCTTTCGGTAATGTAGTTTTTCAGCGTAGCGATGTCTTTGTAATCAATCTCTACAACGCCTTCCGCGGTGAAACGGCAGAACTTGCGACGACGGAAATAACGTGCCATTTGGCTAGTCTCCAGAATCTATCAATTCAATCTGCTCGGCATGCAACACCATTTTGCTCAGACCATTTCGTGCCTTGTGGCAACTGATAAAGCCCTGAACGGTGATTTGCGTGCCGACCGTTATACTGTGAGTAATGGCCTGGTTCTCGTGTCCGCTAATAATAACGGGCATTTGACACCATGCCTGCCGGTGAAAACCGGCTTCCTCCTGCATAGATCGGTGCTCAAGCACGAACTGGCAGTGAGGAATTCCTGAGGGGCTAACCTTTCTAAGTGGCGCCCTGCACACTGTGCCGGACAACGCCAGACGGTTGGCCATCAGCGATTACTCTTCAGAATCCCCAGCTTCAGCATCATCTGTGGTTTCATTTGCGAAATCATCGCGACGCTCACGGCGCTCGTCTTTCGCTTTTACCATCGGAGATGCTTCAGTCTCAGCGTGTTTAGTACGCATAACCATGCTGCGGATAACGGCATCGTTGAAGCGGAAGTTTGTTTCCAGCTCATCGATAACTTCCTGCGGCGCTTCAACGTTCAGCAGAACGTAGTGAGCTTTGTGCAGTTTGTTGATCGGGTAAGCCAGCTGACGGCGGCCCCAGTCTTCCAGACGGTGGATCGTACCTTCTGCTGCAGTGATTGCACCAGTGTAACGCTCGATCATACCCGGAACCTGTTCGCTCTGGTCAGGATGGACCATAAAAACGATTTCGTAATGACGCATCGAATTGCTCCTTACGGATTATTCAGCCTCCTGTCTGGGTCAGCCGCGGCCCATGGAGGCAAGGAACGTGGTTAAAGGGCGGCTGAAAAATTGACGCGTAATCATACTTGCAGGCCCTGAATAACTCAAGGTGATTGCGCAAATAATTCGCACGAAGCGCAAAGAGGAAGAAAGTCAGTGGCTTAAAATCAACCAACATCGAATGCGCCATTTTTTTGAACAACTGCATCAGAAATGGTCACTATTTAATCAACCCGGAGGGATTACACTTAAATCATACCAGGACCGAAGCCACGAGGAGACTTCACCGTAACGCGCAGGCTGTATGGAGTCACTATCATGAAAAACATCGCAATCGCCGTAATGGCTGCAGTTTTGCTCAGTGCAAACGCGATGGCAGCCATCAAGATAGACGGCCGACAGGCCAGAAATATGGACGATGTGCAGAGCTTAGGCGTCATTTATATTAATCATAACATCGCCACCGAAAGTGAAGCAGATCAAGCCTTGAGTGAAGAGAGTGACGCCCGTGGCGCCAAATACTATCACCCAATCCTTATCCATGAACCCGGCAGCAATGGCCTTATTCACGCCAGTGCTGACGTTTACCGCTAGCACCAGGAAAACCACAGAGCGTATTTGCCCTGACTCAATGCTGCCCCCGCTTTTCGGGGGCTTTTTTTGTACGGCAGGTACTGAAAACTTACTTCTGGCCAGTCTCTTTTTGCCCATAGTAGGCGTTCGGCCCATGCTTGCGATTGAAATGTTTCTCCATCAACCAGCCATCGATAGGCTTGAGCTGTGGATTAATCCCCTGCGCCAGCCACGCCATTTTCGCGACTTCTTCCATGACTACCGCATTATGGACCGCTTCTTCTGCATCTTTGCCCCACGCAAAAGGGCCATGCTGCCAGACGACTACGCCAGGCGTATGCAAAGGTGGGGCTTCACCGAGTGTTTCGATAATCACCTTGCCGGTGTTGAGCTCGTAATCCCCCTGCACTTCCGGCTCACTTAACGGGCGAGTGCAGGGAATATCGCCAAAGAAGTAATCCGCATGCGTTGTGCCCAATGCCGGGATAGAAAAGCCTGCCTGCGCCCACGCAGTAGCATGCGTTGAGTGTGTATGCACCACGCCGCCGATGTCGGGATACTGACGGTACAGCGCCAGATGTGTGGCAGTATCAGAGGAGGGACGATAGCGGCCTGTCAGCACATTGCCCTGGAAGTCGACAACGACGATGTCATCGGCAGTCATGGCTTCATATGCCACGCCGCTCGGCTTAATGGCTACCCATCCGTGTTTGCGATCAATGGCGCTGACGTTTCCCCAGGTAAATGTCACCAGACCAAACTGCGGTAAAGCCATGTTAGCGGCGAAAACCTGCTGCTTAAGCTGTTCCATCACGCGACCTCCACCAATCCAGCATTTGCCATGCGCGTGAGCACCCAGTCGCGGGCTTTAATCACTTCAGCCAGAGGGTCCTCCGCCGTTTCGCTCCACATTTCAATCAGATATGGCCCGTGATAGCCGCTCTGTTTTAAGGTACTGAAGCATTGTTCAAATTCCACGACACCCGCGCCAAACGGCACATTTTTGAAGACGCCCGGTTGTGTATCTTTGACGTGAACCGCCACGATATGCCCTATGCCCGCCTGTAGCTCCATTTGCACATCGTTTTCCCATGCCGACAAGTTGCCAATATCTGGGTAAATCTGGAACCACGGGTTATTGAGATAATGGGCGTACCCCAATGCTTTGCTGATGGAGTTCATCAGCGGGTAATCCATGATTTCCATTGCCAGCGTCACCTGCGCCCGACTCGCCATTTCAACGCATTCTTTCAGCCCTTCGCGAAAGCGGCGACGCGTTTCATTATTCGCCTGCTGGTAATAGACGTCATAACCTGCCAGTTGAATCACCCGAATACCGACATCCTGCGCGAACTGAATCGCCTGGCGCATGATCGTCAGGCCCTGCTGGCGCACCGCATCGTCCTCACTGCCGAGCGGAAAACGACGATGAGCGCTCAGGCACATCGACGGCACCCGCACGCCGGTTTCGGCGACGGCGTTAATTAACGCGAGCTTTTGCTCACGGCTCCAGTCAAGTCGCGAAAGGCGCGCATCGGTCTCATCAATCGACATTTCGACGAAATCAAAACCCAGCGTTTTGGCGAGGCCCAGACGCTCCAGCCAGCACTCCCCGGCGGGGAGCGCTTTCTCATAGATACCGAGTGGAACCTGTTTCGACAACATAGCCGCTCCTTAGCCCCACAGCTGGGCGATAGACCGCTTAAACTGACGCGCGGCCTCGACAGGATCTTTTGCATCACGGATGCTACGCCCGGCGATAAATACATGGATGGGAATACCTTTAAACAGCGGTAAATCGTCCAGGGCCAGACCACCGGTCACAGTAACCTTAAAACCCATATCTGCAAGGCGTTTGATGGCGGTAATATCCGCGTCACTCCACGCCACTCCCGCCGCCTGTGCATCACGGCTACGGTGATAAACCACCTGCTGAATACCCGCCTGATGCCACTCCTGTGCCTGTTCCCATGTCCAGAATCCCGTCAGTTCTATCTGTACGTCGCCGTTAAATTCTTTTGCTACGTCCAGCGCACCTTTGGTGGTGTTGATATCCGCGCAGCAAATCACCGTTATCCAGTCGGCATTGGCTTCAAAACACATCCGCGAGAGGATTTTTCCGGCGTCGGCAATCTTGGCATCCGCGAGCACAATCTTGTGCGGATACAGCGCTTTCAAATCACGCACAGCACGAACGCCTTCGGCCACGCAAAGGATGGTGCCGACCTCAATGATATCGACTTCTTCGGCGATCAATCGCGTAGTGGCATACGCATCGGCCATGCTCTGGTTATCCAGCGCAACCTGCAACATCGGTAATGAAGAGCTCATAGTATTTCCTTGTTAAGCACACGCCGCAGTGGCGCTATCAATGAGGTCCAGCACGTCCTGCTCGGTACGGCAGGCGCGTAAACGGTCGAAGTTGGCTTCGTCTTCAAACAGATTAACGATTTGCATGATGCCCACTTCCTGATGGGTGTTGGCATCCACCGCCGCCATGGTGATGAGGATATCCACCGGGTCGTTATCTTCATGGTTAAACACCAGCGGCTCCCGCAGCGTGACCAGGGCAAAACCCGTTTTCTTCACGCCCTCTTCCGGACGACCATGCGGCATGGCGAGGCCTGGTGCGATGACAAAATACGGGCCGTGCTGCGCCACGCCATCCAAAATGGCCTGGTAATATCGCGGCTCGACAACGTCGGCCTTGACCAGTAAATCGACGCCCAGCTTTACCGCCTCCTGCCAGGTGTTAGCCTGAGCCTGAAGCAGAATCGAGCGGTTATCGGCCAGCGAATCACGTAGTTTCATACCGCGTCCTTATTTCAGATCCTGAGGAAAATGCGCGGTAATCACTTCCATCAGCTTTGGTCCAAAATCCGCCGCTGACAGCATGTTGCGCACGCCGACCACATGTTTGTTGCCCGTTACCGTGATTTCACCGGCGATGTGCGTTGAAGCAATAATGACGTCAGCCCCGCTCAGCTCACTTTTGTATTCGCCCACCGCACAGCTGTTCACTGAGTGATCGACCCCCTGCTGCGTCAGGAACTGATCCACTTTCATCTTCATAATCATGGAACTGCCCTGCCCGTTACCGCATACCGCCAGAATTCGTACCGTCATAATCCAGATCCTTTTAGTGGGCAGAAGACTCTGCCAGTTGTTTTTCTGCGTCTTCTTCGGCACGCAATGTGCGGCCAGCGAAGACCATATAAGCCAGCGAAATCAAGATAATGACCGCCATAAAGACGATGCCAATAGAGACGAAGCCCTGCATCATCGGCGGAGCCAGAATCGACCAGTCCGCCATGCCCATCCATGCGCTCATGCCAGTGAGTTTGATAGCCCAGACGCAGCCGAAAATCTCAATCATGCCCATCACCAGACAAATTTTGAGCGCAGCGCGCCAGCCGCCAAAGTGGTTAGCAAAGACGCCAATGGTGGCGTTAGAGAAGAACATTGGGATGAAACCTGGAATAATCATGATCGACGATCCGCAGCCGATGAGGATGCCAACGGCAATCAGCTGGCCAACAGTGCCCCAGATGAAGCCCCAGACCACAGCGTTCGGCGCGAAGCTGTAGATTGCAGCGCAGTCGATGGCCAGCACGGCGCCAGGGATCAGGCGCTGCGATATTCCGTTGAAGGCTTCGGACAGTTCAGCCACAAACATGCGCACGCCCTGCACGATGATGAATATTGCCACCGCAAACTGGAAACCGGTTTGCAGGATGTAGACAGTCCAGTGCACTTTGCCCGCCATCGCCTGCACCACATCGATGCCGAAGGAAAGCAAGATGGCACCGAAGAATACGGTCATAACAATTGCCGTAGACACGATATTGTCGTGGAAAATATTCAGCCAGCCAGGCAGCTTCAGATCTTCAACGCTCTCCTCTTTCTTACCGAGGTACGGCGCAATTTTGTAGGCAATCCAGGAGGCAAACTGCTGTTGGTGGCCGATAGAGAAACCGCAGTTGTCGGTGACCTCTTGCGTCGGCTTGTACATCATGTTGGAAGTGATGCCCCAGTAGAGTGACACCAGTACAGCAGTACAAATAATGGTGGTCCACATCGGGTAACCGAGTATGTAGAAGAACACGGCAATCAGCCCTGCCTGCTGAAACATGATGTGCCCGGTCAGCATGATGGTACGGATACCGGTGATGCGCCGAAGCAGGACATAAATAATATTCAGCGCCAGCGCTATAAGTACCGCGTATCCCACCCAGCTATAGGCATCTCCCATACGCTCGATAGTCGCCATCATCGACGCGTAGGTGTCTGAAATAGCGCCATTAATGCCATACACTTCCGACATTTTCGCCACCACCGGCTTGAACGTGCCGGTCAAAATCCCCGACCCTGCCTGCAGCAGCATGAAACCGATAATGGTTTTGATGGTGCCTTTAATGATTACGCTCACGCTCTTACGCAGCAGGATGTAGCCCAGACACGTCACTATCCCCAGCAGCAACGGGGCGTTAGTCATGACCTGATTAAAGAACACGGTAAAGGCGGTGTAGAGGAACGCCATAATGATCTCCATGGTTGGAATCATCGGGCGAATTGACACCGCCCGGTGTTGTGTCGCTCACTTTAGTAATCACAAGTAATCACCACAAGATTGAATTTGATTTATTGAGAGTCCGATCGCAAAATATATCCCTGGTTGTTACATGGCTTTCATCACATCGTTTTCGACACCAAACAAATCAACGTAACTCAATAATAAAAAACACATTTAAACCATAAGTGATACATATCCGGCTCACAAACCGGTCTATGGCGTTAGCGATGATTGGCAAAAAGCAGAGTTGCGCTGATGCAAAAGTGGTGTCACTATCAATCAATAATAATCACAATGTGATTTATTTTGACAACTGATAAGGACGATAACCATGAGCAAAGTGAAGAGCATTACCCGCGAATCCTGGATCCTGAATACTTTTCCGGAGTGGGGAAGCTGGCTGAATGAGGAAATTGAGCAAGAGCAGGTGGCCTCGGGAACCTTCGCCATGTGGTGGCTGGGCTGCACCGGCATCTGGTTGAAATCTCAGGGTGGCACCAACCTTTGCATCGACTTCTGGTGCGGTACCGGCAAGCAAAGTCACGGCAACCCGCTGATGAAACAGGGCCACCAGATGCAGCGAATGGCGGGTGTGAAGAAGCTCCAGCCTAACCTGCGTACCACGCCGTTTGTGTTGGATCCTTTTGCGATCAGAGAAATTGACGCAGTGCTTTCGACGCATGATCACAACGATCATATCGACGTGAACGTCGCTGCCGCCGTGATGCAAAACTGCCCCGACGATATCCCGTTCATCGGGCCGCAAACCTGTGTCGATCTGTGGATTGGCTGGGGCGTGCCGCGTGAACGCTGCATCGTGGTAAAACCGGGCGACGTGGTAAAAGTGAAAGACATTGAAATCCACGCCCTCGATGCTTTTGACCGCACAGCGTTGATAACCTTACCTGCTGAACAAAAAGCGGCAGGCATTCTGCCGGATGGCATGGACGAACGCGCAGTCAACTACCTGTTCAAAACACCGGGCGGTAATCTCTATCACAGCGGCGACTCTCACTATTCCAACTACTACGCCAAACACGGCAATGAGCACCAGATCGACGTTGCGCTCGGGTCGTACGGTGAAAACCCACGTGGCATAACCGACAAAATGACCAGCGCCGATATGCTGCGCATGGCGGAAGCGCTGAACACCAAAGTGGTCATCCCGTTCCATCACGACATCTGGTCCAATTTCCAGGCCGACCCGCAGGAAATCCGCGTGCTGTGGGAAATGAAGAAAGACCGCCTGAAATATGGCTTCAAACCGTTTATCTGGCAGGTTGGCGGCAAATTCACCTGGCCGCAGGATAAAGACAATCTGGAATACCACTACCCGCGTGGCTTCGATGATTGCTTCACCACGGAACCGGATCTGCCGTTTAAATCCTTCCTGTAAGACCGCGCTGGCGCGGCACCGATCCGGGGGATGACCGCTGCGCTGGCCTTTTAATCCGACGTTTACTTAGTAATTTCAGGCTATTTCAAATATCATCATTAAAAATCAAGGATCTGCGGAATAGCTCATGACCGAAGCACAACGGCACCAAATCTTACTCGAACTGCTGGCGCAGACGGGTTTTGTCACTGTCGAACAGGTGATTGAAAAACTGGGGATTTCCCCTGCCACCGCTCGTCGGGACATCAATAAACTGGATGAAAGCGGCAGGCTGAAAAAAGTACGGAACGGCGCCGAAGCCATCAGCCAACAGCGCCCACGCTGGACGCCGATGAACATCCACGAAGCGCTGAATCATGATGAAAAGGTGCGTATCGCCCGCGCCGCGTCGCAGCTGGTGAATCCAGGGGAAAGCGTGGTGATCAATTGTGGTTCAACCGCATTTCTACTTGGCCGGGAAATGTGCGGCAAGCCAGTACAAATCATCACCAACTATCTGCCGCTGGCGAATTTCCTGATCGACCAGGAGCACGACAGTGTGATCATCATGGGTGGCCAGTACGATAAGAGTCAGTCCATCACGCTGAGCCCGCAGGGAAGTGAAAACTCGCTTTATGCCGGGCACTGGATGTTCACCAGCGGCAAGGGCCTCACCGCCGACGGGTTATATAAAACCGATATGCTGACCGCGATGGCAGAACAAAAAATGCTGAACGGCGTCGGGAAACTGGTAGTGCTGGTCGACAGCACCAAAGTCGGTGAGCGCGCGGGCATGCTGTTCAGCCGTGCGGAAGATATCGATATTTTAATCACCGGCAAAGACGCTAACCCTGAAATCCTCAAACAGCTTGAAGCTCAGGGCGTCCAGGTTCTGCGCGTTTAGAGGAACTGCTTAAAGAACGCCACCGTCACGTCCAGCGCTTCCGGCGTGATGCGGTGACGAACGCCTGCTTGCCAGTGGCAGGTGAGCTTGTGGTCCAGTCCCTGCCGTTGCATCGCCTGCTGTAGACGGAACGTCTCAGCGGCAGGGACGACGTCATCATCTTCGCCGTGCCACAGCAGCAGAGGCCTGGCAGCGAGTTTTTCCAGCTGATGCCCAACGTCCCATTCGGTCAATTCCGCTGGCATTTCCAGTGAAGGGAACAGCGAGCGAGAAAGTGATGTAAGGTAGCCTGACCCCATCAGACTGGCGACGCATTTTACTTCCGGATGATGCGTCATTATCCCCAGCGCCGTCATGCCGCCCATCGATGCGCCCGCCACCGCCAGTCGGTCTTCTTCCAGCCATCCTTTTTCCACGATAGCCTCTTTCAGCACGGCAAATTCGTGACAGCTGTTGAGCAGAATGGGCCAGAAGCGCTGCATTCGCCTCGCGCCATCACCGCTAAAACGCGAGCCATGATCGAGCGCATCGGGCATGATCACCCGAAAGCCGGCCAGTGCCAGCGTTACGGCAAAATAGCTGTAGACCTGTTTTGACGAGGTAAACCCATGATAAAAAACGATACACGGCAATGCCGAATCTGCTTTGCCGTGCGGAAAAGCGTGTAAAACTTCGCTGCCCGCCAGCTTACGCATTTCAAGTTCAATCATTTATCTTCCTCTTCTTTTATGCTGGTATGACACGCTGAGATTTCCCGCGCAAGTTTATCCTTTCCTCACGGCTGCTAATGTTGAGAGGTGGATTACGGTTTTACGATTATTTCATTCGAAAATCGCGCCAGAGATAACAGTTCGGGAACATTCCCCCTAAACGCAATTTATTAATCACTACACTAATGATTATCAGGAAACGGGATATGGCTATGCGACGTTTTGCGCCAATGCTGCTGGTGCTTTTGCTGTGTGGATGTAGCGTACTTCAGGGAACCCCTGAAGCCCCGCCGCCACTCACCAGTCACCCGCAGGAAATCCAACGGAATCAGACGGAAGGTCTGCAAAAGATGGGTACGGTCAGTGCCATGGTATACGGTTCACCGATGGATGTGGAATCAGCCATCAAGGCGAAAGTGACCGCTGCCAAAGCAGATTACTACGTGATCATCATGATTGATGACACTATGGTTCCAGGACAATGGTATTCACAGGCCATATTATATCGCAAACCATAAGCGGGCATAATTTAGCCAGCTTTACATTGCTTTTCAGCCGTTCACGTTTCCCGATGCACAATGACGTCATGCCATCCCCTAAGGATGTATGTCTGCGATGGATTGCCCAAGGCTAACCTCGGGTTACGTGAAATGGAGCTGACGACGATGAAACACGCCTTTGCCTACACATTAGGATTTTCGAACACCACGGCGCAATCTGCAGAGTTTGCCAGCGCCGATTGTGTGACTGGACTGAATGAAATCGGTCAAATTTCCGTCAATAATATTTCTGGCAGCCTTCAGGACGTCGAACGCGTGATCGCCCTCAAAGCCGATGAGCAAGGGGCGTCGTGGTACCGTATTATCCAGATGTATGAAGAACAGAACCCAGACAACTGGCGCGTACAGGCCATTCTGTACGCCTGAGATGATGGGCAGACGCTGAGCGCCTGCCCCTGCTTTACCCCATCCCGCCTGTCGCCCGCAGCAGTAAATCACTCTGTAAACGCTCATCCAGCAGCATTCCGCCGCGCGAATCCAGCATCATCCGACACCACGCCTGCGCCATCGGTGGTGACGCCGTTTGCAGCATTTGTGCCCCGCAACCCAGCAGATAGAGCTGCTGCGTGATTTCACGCCCCTGCGCTTCCAGCGGTTTACGCAGCCGCTGCTGAAGCTGACGCCAGGCGCGGTCAAAATGCCGGTCCTGGCCTTTGACTTCATTGCATTCGGCGCTGAGCAGTTCCAGTACGCCCGGCTGTTTCGCCAGCACCCGCAGCACATCGAGGCACATGATATTCCCCGAGCCTTCCCAGATGCTGTTAACCGGCATTTCACGGTACAGACGAGGCAGCTCGCTGTCTTCGCAGTAGCCTACCCCGCCGAGCACCTCCATCGCCTCAGCGACAAACGGAATGCCCGCCTTGCAGATGGCGAATTTCGCCGTCGGCGTAAAGAGTCTGGCCCATAGCGCGCTCTCGGTGGAAGTCCGGTTATCCCACGCCCGTGCCAGACGAAACAGAAAGGCGGTTTGCCCTTCCAGTTGCAACGTCATCCGGCTCAATACCTGGCGCATTAACGGCTGCTCGACAAGCGTTTTGCCAAACGCCTGGCGTTGATGCGCGTGATAAAGCGCCACTGACAGCGCCCGGCGCATCAGGCCGTGGCTGCCCAGCGCGCAATCGAAGCGGGTCAGGCCGCCCATTTTGAGGATCAGGCGGATCCCTTCGCCTTCTTCGCCCAGCAGCCAGCCGGTTGCATCGGTAAACTCTACTTCGCTGCTGGCGTTGGAGCGGTTGCCGAGCTTATCTTTCAGGCGCTCGAGCCGCACCGCATTACGTTGTCCATCAGGCAAGAAGCGCGGGACGAAAAAGCACGACAATCCGCCGCTGGCTTGCGCCAGAATCAGATGCGCATCGCTTTGCGGCACGGAGAAGAACCATTTATGCCCCACCAGTCGGTACATTACACCGTCGATTTTCTCGGCCCGGGTGGAATTACTCAGCACATCAGAACCACCCTGCTTTTCGGTCATCCCCATGCCAATCAGCAGCCCGCGCTTTTGGCCGCCGGGCAGCAAATGGGAATCGTAGCGATCGCTCAGTAAGGGTGTGGCCCAGTCGGCAAAGGGCTTAGGCAGGAATTGCTGTAACAACGGCGTGGCGGCAAAGGTCATTGTCACCGGGCAAAGCGTGCCGGCCTCGACCTGCGCATGCAGCAAAAAACGCGCTGCGCGGGCAACAAACGAGCCAGACCTCGCGTCCTCTTCCCAGGCCAGATTATGCACCCGGTTGGCACACAGGCCCTGCATCAGCAGGTGCCAGGCCGGATGAAAGCGCACATCATCCAGCCGTTCACCCGTGGCGTCGTATCGCAGCAGTTCCGGCGAATTCACGTTGGCGAGTCGCCCGAGTTCCAGCGATTCTGCGGCCCCTAACTGTTGCCCGATGCTGGCCAGCAAATCGAGATCCCAGCCTGCGCCTTCTCGCATCACCGCCTCGTGCAGCGCGGTGTCGGAAAGGAACAAGTTGCTGTTATTGAGCGGCATTGGCTGGTTGAACACGGTATGCGTTTGCCAGGACATAGCGCCTCCTTCCTTCATGAGCATCAGCCGTAAGTATGGTCAGCACTCTGAGGGTCTGCCTATAAAAAGGGTGACAAAAAAGAATCATGCCCGGCTTCGTGAGACTCATCACAGCCACAAGAATTTTAAATTTTCTTATCTGTTTTGTATGGAATAATTTATTCAATGGTTAATACGATGTGCAACCTCAGGACAGGCTATGCAAACAGGATCAGTGGCAGCAGGGGCGCACAAACGTGCGTTGATCGCCGGTTCAATTGGCAATTTCATCGAATGGTATGAGTTTGCCGTTTACGGCTTTCTGGCGACGGTAATTGCCAAAAACTTCTTTCAGCTCGAAGGAGAGGCGCCGATTACCGGGCTTATCCTCACCTATGCGGCATTCGCCGTAGCCTTTTTCTTCCGCCCGCTGGGCGCCGTCGTTTTCGGCCGACTGGGCGACCGCATCGGGCGTAAACCGACGTTGATTCTGGTGCTGGTAATGATGACGCTGGCAACCACCGCGATTGGCCTCGTGCCGGTGTACGCCACAATCGGCGTCACCGCGCCGTTACTCTTAACCGTGCTGCGCATTTTGCAGGGCCTTTTCGCAGGCGGAGAATACGGTGGGGCCGTGTCGTTGATGACCGAGTTTGCGCCAAAAGGTAAACGCGGGCTGTACGGCGCGTGGCAATCCTTCACCGTTGCGCTGGGTTTGCTAGCGGGCGCGGGTATCGTGGCACTGATGTCTGCCATCCTCAGCCCTGAAGCAATGCTCGACTGGGGCTGGCGCGTGCCGTTCTTTTTAGCGCTGCCGATGGGCGGTGTGGCGCTTTGGCTGCGGATGAATATGGAAGAAACGCCAAGTTTCGTCCGTCAGCAGAAAACGGATGCGGTTCCAGTCAAAGCCAGCACCTCTGGTACCTTTAAAGCGATTGTTATCGGCATTGGCCGTCTGATGGTGTGGTCTGCTGCGGGTTACACCTATCTGGTAATCATGCCTTCCTACCTACAATCTGCGCTGCATACCGGGTTTAACCAGGCGCTGCTGATTGCGGTGATTTCTAATATTGGTTTTGCGGTGACCATTCTTCCGTCGGGCATGCTTAGCGATAAAATTGGGCGCCGCATGCTGATGGTGCTCGCCGCGGTATTACTGCTGGTTCTCGCCCTGCCGTTGCTGAAAATTTTGCAGGCGGAATCCAGCACGCTACTGGTCAAAGGACTGGTCGTGTTTATTGCGGGTGGTCTGGTAGGGATGTTGGCCGGGCCTGGGCCTGCCATGCTGTCTGAGATGTTCCCAACCAAAGTGCGTTATACCGGACTTGGGCTGGCGTATTCACTTTCCAATGCCATTTTCTCTGGCTGCGCTGGGCTGATTATTACCGGGCTGATTAAGCAGACGGGTAATCTCGATATTCCGGCGTATTACGTGATGGCTACGGCAGTGGTGAGTATTGTGGCATTGATGACGCTGAGAAAGGATGACCATCTGCGGTCACTGGATGAGTAAACAAACTGCCCGGCGGAACTACGCTTGCCAGGCCTACGGATTGGAGGCCGGGTAAACGTAGTGCCGCCAGGCATTCAATATCAACTTCTCTGGCGCACGGCTTCAAACAGGCAAATACCGGTGGCGACAGACACATTCAGTGAAGACACACTGCCCGCCATCGGAATGCTGATCAGCTCATCGCAGTGCTCACGAGTCAGGCGACGCATGCCTTCACCTTCCGCCCCCATCACCAGCGCCATACGGCCAGCCAGCTTGCTCTGATACAGCGTGTGGTCGGCTTCACCAGCGGTACCCACAATCCAGATGTTCTCTTCTTGCAACAGACGCATAGTACGTGCCAGGTTGGTCACACGGATCAACGGCACATTTTCTGCAGCACCACAGGCCACTTTCTTCGCCGTCGCATTGAGCTGTGCAGAACGATCGCGCGGAACAATCACCGCGTGCACACCCGCAGCGTCTGCGCTACGCAGACAAGCACCGAGGTTGTGCGGATCGGTCACGCCATCGAGGATCAGCAGGAATGGGTTCTCGAACTGGCTCAGCAGATCCGGCAGATCGTTTTCCTGATACTGTCGACCCTCTTTTACGCGCGCGATGATCCCCTGATGCACAGCACCTTCGCTCTTCTCGTCAAGATACTGGCGGTTCGCGACCTGAATCACCACACCCTGGGCTTCCAGCGCATGGATAAGCGGCAGAAGGCGTTTATCTTCGCGGCCTTTCAGGATAAAGACTTCCTGAAAACGCTCGGGTGCACGCTCGAGAAGGGCCTGCACCGCGTGGATGCCGTAAATCATTTCACTCATGAATGGTACTCGTAAATGGTTAATCGTTGATCCCCTCACCCCGGCCCGCTCCCCAAAGTGGCAAGAGAGAAAACCCAGATTGCTCCGGGCATTCTCCTCGCCCTTTTAAGGAGAAGGACAGCGTGAGGGTAAAAATTACTCGGCGACTTTCTTTTTCGACGCGCGTTTAGCTTTGGTCGCGGTGGCGATTTTAAGCGTTTTTTCAGACGGTTTTTTGGCTTTCTTACCCGCCGCGTCTTTCTTCGCTTTTGGCTTCGGTTTCGCCTGGCCTTTATCGCCGCGGAATGCGCTATCCGGCTCGAAGTTCACCTTTTTACCCGCCTGGCGGCGACGGTTTCCAGGCTTCGCGCCGCCCGGTTTCTTCGCTTTTTCACGCTCGGTTTTACCGACGTTACGCGGACCACGTTCGCTGGAGATCAGCGAGAAGTCAATTTTGCGCTCGTCCATGTTGACCGCTTCCACGCGAACTTCCACGCGGTCGCCCAGACGGTAAGTCTGGCCGCCGGATTCGCCAATCAGACGCTGGCCAACCTGGTCGAAACGGTAGTAATCGTTGTCGAGGGAAGACACGTGCACCAGGCCGTCGATGAACAAGTCGCTTAGACGTACGAAGAAGCCGAAGCCTGTCACGCTGGCGATAACGCCAGGGAACACGTTGCCGACCTGATCCTGCATGAAGTCACACTTCAGCCAGTCGGAGACTTCACGGGTCGCTTCATCGGCACGGCGTTCAGTCATCGAACAGTGCTGGCCCAGTTGCAGCATCTCTTCCATGCTGTAGTGCCAGCCGCCGGTGTCGGTAGAATTGCCTTGATGCCCCTCATCTTTCGCCAGCAGATATTTAATGGCACGGTGCAGCGAAAGATCAGGATAACGACGAATCGGCGAGGTGAAGTGCGCGTAAGATTGCAGCGCCAGACCGAAGTGACCGCGGTTTTCCGGGTCATATACCGCCTGTTTCATCGAGCGCAGCAGCATCGTTTGCAGCATCTCGTGATCCGGGCGATCTGCGATGGAAGTCAGCAGCTCGGCATAATCGCGCGGCTCAGGCTTATTGCCACCCGGCAGCTCCAGGCCCAGCTCTGCCAGAACGGTGCGGAAAGAGGTGATCGCCTCTTCGGTTGGCTTATCGTGAATACGGAACAGCGCAGGCTCTGATTCTTTCTCGACGAAACGCGCCGCCGAAATATTCGCGAGGATCATGCACTCTTCGATCAGTTTATGGGCATCGTTACGCTGAGTTTGTTCAATGCGCTCAATGCGGCGCTCGGCGTTGAAGATAAACTTCGCTTCTTCGCTTTCAAACGAGATCCCGCCACGTTCAGCACGGGAGACATCCAGCACTTTGTAGAGGTTGTGCAGTTCTTCGATATGCTTCACCAGCGGGGAGTACTGCTCACGTAGCTCCTGATCGCCCTGCAAAATGTGCCAGACCTTGTTATAGGTCAGGCGCGCATGGGAGCTCATTACCGCTTCGTAGAATGTATAACTCGTCAGGCGCCCTTTTGCTGAAATGGTCATTTCACAGACCATGCACAGTCGGTCAACCTGCGGGTTCAGGGAGCACAGACCGTTGGACAGTACTTCCGGCAGCATCGGGACAACCTGCGACGGGAAGTACACCGAGGTGCCGCGGTTGCGGGCTTCGGTGTCCAGCGCAGTTGGCGGACGCACGTAATAGCTTACGTCAGCAATCGCCACCCACAGGCGCCAGCCGCCACCGCGTTTCTTCTCACAGAACACGGCGTCATCGAAGTCACGGGCATCTTCACCATCAATGGTCATCAGCGGCAGATCACGCAAATCTACACGGCCTATTTTCGCTTCTTCCGGTACCTGTTCTTTCAGGTTCGCAATCTGTTTTTCAACTTCTGGCGGCCAGACGTACGGAATTTCATGGGTACGCAGCGCCATGTCCACGGCCATGCTGGTGCCCATGTTATCGCCCAGCACTTCGACAATTTTACCGATGGCTTTCGTGCGGCGGGTCGGGCGCTGAGTCAGCTCAACCACCACCACAAAGCCCATCCGCGCGCCCATCAGTTCTTCAGGCGGGATGAGGATATCAAAGCTCAGACGGCTGTCGTCCGGCACCACAAAGCCGATGCCTGCATCGGTAAAGTAGCGACCAACGATTTGCCCGGTTCTTGGCTCAAGCACGCGAACGATGCGCGCTTCACGACGGCCTTTACGATCGGCCCCCAGCGGCTGCGCCAGGACCTGATCGCCGTGCATACACATTTTCATCTGTTCAGATGAAAGATAGAGATCGTCTTTACGCCCTTCGACGCGCAGGAAGCCAAAACCATCACGGTGACCGATGACTTTACCTTTCAGCAGATCAAGGCGTTCCGGCAGCGCGTAGCACTGACGGCGAGTGAAAACGAGTTGCCCGTCGCGCTCCATGGCGCGCAGGCGTCGACGCAGGGCTTCCTGCTGTTCTTCACCTTCGATTTTCAGCTCTGTTGCCAGTTCGTCTCGGCTGACCGGTTTTTCGCGTTTAGTAATGAAATCGAGGATGAATTCCCGGCTAGGGATAGGGTTCGCGTATTTTTCAGCTTCGCGTTCCTGGAAAGGATCGTGTGACATAGCGGTTCCTCCGTTGTCAGCTCCGGTGAAGTAATATACCCGTCATACTTCGCGTTGCATGTGCGTTGGCTACGTCCGCTCACCCCAGTCACTTACCTGAGTGAGCTCCTGAGGGATTCCCGGACTTGCCGCCTTCCTGCGACGCGAATTATTTAGGGTATAGATCACTCCACCAGCAATAATTTATAAAGCGGTTGATTCTCTTCAACCAAATCGGCCAGGGTGTAGTTATCCAGTTCCTTGAGAAAACTGTTTACGGCCTCAGACAGTGCCTGTTTCAAACGACAGGCGGGCGTAATGTGGCAAAAGTCGCTGCTGCAGTTCACCAGCGACAAGGGTTCGAGTTCGCGAACCACGTCACCAATAATAATCGTGCGTGCCGGTTTCCCCAGACGAATGCCACCGTTTTTTCCGCGTACGGCGTCGACGAAGCCTGCACGGCTTAGCTGGTTGATAATTTTAACCATATGATTACGGGACACACCATAGACCTCTGTTACCTCAGAGATATTGGTCATTCGACCGTCCGGCAGCGATGCCATATAGATTAGCGCACGCAATCCGTAATCGGTGAAACTCGTTAACTGCACATCAACCTCAACGCAGGGAATAAAGACAGAAATACGCTAAATCATTCAGGTTGCATCGCGGCGGCAACTGAGTGAGCCCAGGGAGCTTACACAAGTAAGTGACCGGGGTGAACGAAGGCAGCCAACAAAGAGGCAGCTTGAATGATGACGCGTATTTACATTGATGATAAACCAGCCAGCCATGCAGCGGTTAATTTATTTAAGCGGGAGAAGGTGGAAAGCAAGAACAAGGGGCGCCTTGAAAGCGCCCCTGACATGATTATGCGTCGAACGGGTCGCGCAGGATCATGGTTTCATTACGGTCCGGACCGGTTGAAATGATATCAACAGGAACGTCGGTCAGTTCTTCGATACGTTTGATGTAGTCCAGCGCTGCCTGCGGTAAGCCGCTGCGCTCTTTCACGCCAAAGGTGGTCTCAGACCAGCCCGGCATGGACTCATAAATCGGCTCGATACCTTCCCAGTCGTCGGCTGCCAGCGGAGTGGTCGTCACTTCGCGGCCATCCGGCATACGGTAGCCAATACAGATTTTCACTTCTTTCAGACCATCCAGAACGTCCAGTTTGGTCAGGCAGAAGCCAGAAAGGGAGTTGATCTGTACGGCACGGCGTACGGCAACCGCATCCAGCCAGCCACAACGACGACGGCGACCGGTGGTCGCACCAAACTCGTTACCCTGCTTGCAGAGGAACTCGCCGGTTTCGTCGAACAGCTCGGTTGGGAACGGACCTGCACCTACACGGGTAGAGTAAGCTTTGATGATGCCCAGCACGTAATCAACGTAACGCGGACCCAGACCGGAACCTGTCGCCACGCCACCTGCGGTGGTGTTGGAGGAAGTCACGTACGGATAGGTACCGTGGTCGATGTCCAGCAAGGTGCCCTGGGCACCTTCGAACATCACGAAATCACCACGCTTGCGCGCCTGATCCAGCAGATCAGAAACGTCAACAACCATCGCGGTCAGGATGTCGGCCACAGCCATGACATCATCCAGCACTTTCTGGAAATCAACGGCTTCAGCTTTGTAGTAGTTCACCAGCTGGAAGTTGTGATATTCCATTACTTCTTTCAGTTTATCGGCGAAGGTCGCTTTGTCGAACAGGTCGCCAACGCGCAGGCCACGACGGGCCACTTTATCTTCATACGCAGGGCCGATACCACGACCGGTAGTACCGATAGCTTTCGCACCGCGCGCTTTTTCACGAGCAACGTCCAGCGCAACATGATAATCAAGGATCAACGGGCATGCTTCAGAGAGCAGCAGACGTTCGCGAACCGGGATACCACGGTCTTCCAGTTCTTTCATCTCTTTCATCAGCGCAGCAGGAGACAGCACAACACCGTTACCGATGATGCTGGTCACATTGTCGCGAAGAATGCCTGATGGAATAAGATGGAGGACGGTTTTTTCACCGTTGATTACGAGAGTATGGCCTGCGTTGTGACCGCCCTGGTAGCGTACAACATATTTAGCCCGTTCAGTCAGAAGATCAACGATCTTCCCTTTACCTTCGTCACCCCATTGGGTGCCCAGTACGACGACGTTGTTACCCATTTTTCAAAATCACCGTTTGCTTAAAAAAGGATTCTACCATCGCTTTTTCAGAGATACAGCACTTTTTCCAGGCAAAATCTGACAAGAGCGACTAAGACCTTGTCAGGCCATCGCTTTCGTCAACATGTAGTAGATGACGACGCCTGCAACCACAAGACCCCCACCAAAACGACGTAAAATATGATCCGGAAGTTGCGATAAAGCCGCGACCATTTTCCGCCAGGCCTGTGGATAGAGCATCGGGCCGAGGCCTTCAAGGACTAACACCAGCGCAAGCGCCAGCCAAATCGTTGAGTTCATGATTCATCCTGATAAAAGAAAACCACCGTCAATGCGGTGGTTTTTTACTAAATCGACTGCCCGAGAGTTTAACGCGTTGCGCTGCTCGGCGTCTTCATGTAACGGAAGAAATCGCTTTCCGGACTGAGCACCATCACGTCTTGTCCAGAATTGAAGCTCGCCTCATACGCACGCAGGCTACGGATAAAGGCGTAGAAATCCGGATCCTGACTGAAGGCATCAGCAAACAGTTTCGCTGCTTCTGCATCGCCTTCACCGCGGGTGATGCGCCCCTGACGCTCAGATTCTGCCAGCGTTTTCGTCACTTCATAATCGGCTGCTGCACGCAGTTTTTCTGCTTCTTCCTGACCTTGTGAACGGTGGCGACGGGCAACCGCTTCACGCTCAGCGCGCATACGGTTGTAAATCGCTTCCGACACCTCCGCCGGCAGGTTGATTTGCTTGATGCGAACATCAACCACTTCAATCCCTAATGCCGCCATGCTGTTCGGGTTGATCACCGGCACTTTGCCGTTGGTTTCCGCAACTACACGTTCTGCTGCTTCAGCGATAGCGCTGTCTGCTGCAGGCGTGGCCACTTCGTCATCACCGCCGGAAGAACCGGAGTTCAGCGCGTCACGCACTTCGATGGTCAGACGACCACGGGAATCGGTCACGATGTCTTTCACATCCAGACGACCAATTTCAGAACGCAGACGGTCAGAGAACTTACGTTTCAGCAGCACCTCTGCCTGGGAGACGTCACCGCCGCCAGTCGCCAGATAGTAACGGCTGAAATCGCTGATACGCCATTTGATGTAGGAATCAACGATCAGGTCTTTCTTCTCTTTGGTGACGAAGCGATCGGCCTGGTTGTCCATGGTCTGAATGCGCGCATCCAGCGTTTTAACGGATTCAATAAACGGCACTTTAAAGTGCAGACCTGGCGCGTACACCAGCGGTTTATTTTCATCGTCACGAACGACTTTACCAAATCGCAGCGTGATACCGCGCTCACCCTCTTTCACCACAAATACTGACGTGTAGAGGCCTACCAGCACGATGATAATTAACGCAATTACTGATTTACGCATCGTTATTCCCCCTGACGCTGGTAGTCGTTACGCTGCGCATTCGCACGGCGTTGGTCCATGATATTGTCATCGCTTGATGCCGGTGCATTGCTATTGCTGCTGGCGCTGCTGCTCGAACTGGAGGCAGGTGGCAGGCGCAACAGGCTGTTGGCGCCACTGCTGTCATTCTTTTTTGCAGGTGCGGCACTGCCACCTTTCAGCATCTGGTCAAGCGGCAGAACCATCAGGTTGCCCCCTTTATCATTGACCAGCACTTTACGGGTATGGCTCAGCACTTTTTCCATGGTTTCGATATACAGACGTTCACGGGTAATTTCCGGTGCAGCTTTATACTCAGGGAGCAGTTTTGAGAAGCGAGCCACTTCACCCTGTGCTTCCAGGACAGTCTGCGTTTTATACGCACGCGCTTCTTCGAGAATACGCTGCGCCTGACCGTTCGCACGTGGCTGAACTTCGTTGGTGTACGCTTCGGCTTCACGGATGTACTGCTGCTCGTTCTCACGGGCAGAAATCGCATCATCAAATGCGGCTTTCACTTCTTCCGGCGGACGTGCGGC
Organism: Scandinavium manionii; assembly: GCF_024764775.1. Classification (NCBI taxonomy): domain Bacteria; kingdom Pseudomonadati; phylum Pseudomonadota; class Gammaproteobacteria; order Enterobacterales; family Enterobacteriaceae; genus Scandinavium; species Scandinavium manionii. Next base: position 415,325 of record NZ_JALIGC010000038.1, read on the forward strand.
CTGGAAGTTGACGTCCAGAAGGGTGATACCCATGTTGTACGGCTTGATGGTCTCTTCCAGCTCACGCTGGGTATCGCTACGAATAACGGTACGACCTTCCGTCAGAATACGGTCCATGGTGTATTTACCGATAACCCCACGCAGGGCGCTGTCGGTTGCCTGACGCAGGCTGTCATCCGGGCTGGTGACGCTGTACAGATATTTCTGTGGATCGGTGATGCGGTACTGTACGTTCATTTCAACGCGCACCACGTTTTCATCCGAGGTCAGCATCACACCGGAAGCCGCGAGTTCACGAACGGCTTCCACGTTGACCGGAGTGACTTCATCGACAAATGTCGGCTTCCAGTTCAGACCTGGCTCAACCAGATGACTGAACTTACCGAAGCGCGTCACAACGCCGCGTTCTGCTTCTTTAATGGTGTAGAAACCGCTCGCCGCCCAGATGATGACCACAGCCGCGGCAGCGATGCCCACGATGCGTCCACCCATTGGCGCGCGCGGCCCTTGAGAAGAATTATTACTGCCGCCGCCTGAACCACCTTTACCGCCGCCTAAACCACCGAGCTTTTTACTCAGCTTGCGGAAGATATCATCCAGATCAGGGGGCCCCTGATCGCGACCACCTTTGTTTCCATTTCCCCCAGAGTTGCCGCCTTGATTATTGCTGCTTCCCCACGGGTCGCGGTCTTGTCCGTTATTACCGGGCTGATTCCACGCCATGTATATGCTCCATATTTGTTATGCGGTGATACCCGTCATACTTCGAGCCGCATCTTTGTTGGCTGTGTTCACTCACCCGAATCGCTTAGTTGACTAAGATCATCGGGATTCATTCACTTGCCGCCTCAATACAACTCGAATTATTTTGTGTATATACCCATATTGCCGGGTATAAAGGCGAATAATCTTCAGGCTAGCTGGCTGTCAGACTACGTAGTCCACCAGCGCAGGTTCTTGCTTACATAGGCGACGCCAGTCCACGATCGGCAGTCGAACTTCCAGACCGACGCTACCGTCCTCCTCCATCCACTCTTTTTCTATCGCCTGAAGCTGATAAAAACGGCTTCGTAAACGCCCTTCCTGTGGAGGTAAACGCAGCGTGTGCTGTGCCACTTCACCGGAAAGTCGTTCAGTTAAAGCCTGGAAAAGCAGTGGTACACCCACCCCGGTCTGCGCTGAGAGCCAGACCCGAATCGGTTTATTTTCTTCATCCCGGTCGATACGCGGCTCAAAATCTTCCAGCATATCTATCTTGTTCATCACCAGCAGCATTGGGATCTCGTCGGCCTCGATTTCCTCGAGTACAACATTCACTGCATCAATGTTTTCCTGCACACGCACATCCGCGGCGTCGATCACATGCAGTAACAGCGTCGCCTGACGCGTCTCCTGCAATGTTGCTTTAAACGCGGCCACTAAATCGTGTGGCAAATGGCGAATAAACCCAACGGTGTCCGCCAGTACGGTTTCACCGACATCAGCGACGTTAATCCGGCGCAGAGTGGGGTCGAGCGTCGCGAACAGCTGGTCCGCGGCATATACCTGCGCTTGAGTTATCTGATTAAATAACGTCGATTTTCCGGCGTTGGTGTAGCCCACCAGCGACACGGTTGGAACATCGGCTTTGGTACGCGAACGGCGTCCTTGTTCACGCTGCTTTTCTACTCTCTCCAGACGGGAGAGGATTTGCATAATACGATTACGCAGCAAACGACGGTCAGTTTCGAGCTGGGTTTCACCCGGGCCGCGCAAACCAATCCCGCCTTTCTGTCTTTCAAGGTGGGTCCAGCCACGCACCAGACGCGTCGCCAGATGGCGCAGCTGCGCCAGCTCAACCTGCAGTTTCCCTTCATGGGTACGTGCACGCTGAGCAAAAATATCGAGAATAAGACCGGTACGATCGATAACCCTGCACTCGCACAAACGCTCCAGGTTTCGCTCCTGGGCCGGACTTAATGCATGGTCGAATAAGACAACGGATGCCCCCGTTGCTTTCACGGCTTCCGCAATTTCGACAGCTTTACCTTCACCAACATAATACTTTGGGTGCGGCGCTTTACGGCTACCGGTAATCACCTGCATTGCTTCGACACCGGCGGAAGAGACCAGGGCTTCGAACTCCTGAAGGTCTTCCATATCTTTGTCTTGCGAAAAATAGATGTGTACCAGCACCGCCTGCTCACCGGCGTCATAACGGTCAAACAAGCGTAATATCTCCTAAAAGACCAGCGGGGAACCGAACAAGCTGGCTCCCCGACATGGAAAAACAGCCACCAACCTTATTCGGTTTCGTCGCTGTCTTGCGGCGCAGAAGTTGGCTGCGCGTTGCTACCGTGATGGTAGTTACTACCAGTGCTGCCGCCCGCGGCGTTGTTGCTATGATGAGAGACCGGACGAGACGGAACCACCGTAGAAATTGCGTGCTTATAGACCATCTGGCTGACCGTGTTTTTCAACAGGATCACGAACTGATCGAAAGACTCAATTTGACCTTGCAGCTTAATACCATTCACCAAATAAATAGAAACTGGAACACGTTCCCGACGCAGTGCGTTCAGAAACGGATCTTGTAAAGATTGCCCCTTAGCCATTCTCTTTTCCTTATATGCTTGTTTTACCCACGGTTTTCAGGGAGTTACCCACAAACTTCGGGCTTGTACTTAGAACCTTGCGATCCTGAAAATTGCGCACGATACGTCTTAATTTTACACGTTCAGCCAAGACCCGCACCAACAACCTTTAACACATCGTTGAACGCCTGTTCAGGTTGTTCACTGTCTAACCAATGAACGCCTTCCCAACCGCGCAACCAGGTTACCTGGCGCTTAGCCAACTGTCTCGTGGCGCAAATACCTCTATAAACCATTTCATCATATGAAATTTCGCCTTCAAGATATGACCACATCTGGCGGTATCCCACACAACGAACGGAAGGCATGTCCGTATGCAAATCTCCACGGGCAAAAAGCGCCCGAACTTCTGCTTCAAAACCTGAAGCCAACATCTGATGAAAACGCTGCTCGATGCGTTGATGGAGCAGTTCACGGCTCGCCGGGGCGATGGCGAACTGATGCACCGTGTACGGCAGAGCTTCTCCTGACGTTTGCGTCAGTTCCGTTAAAGTTTTACCCGAAATGAAAAAAACTTCCAGTGCCCGGGAAAGTCTTTGCGGATCATTTGGATGAATACGCGCGCCAGCAACCGGATCAATCTCCTGAAGTTGCTGATGCAGCGCATTCCATCCCTGCTCTGCTGCCTGCTGCTCAATTCTGGCTCTGACGTCCGGATCTGCCGACGGTAACGGCGACAACCCTTCCAACAACGCCTTGAAATACAACATCGTACCGCCCACTAACAGCGGGATTTTTCCTGCTGCGGTGATCTCCGCCATCTCGGCCAGCGCATCGCGGCGAAAATCCGCGGCAGAATACGCCTGGGCCGGGTCGAGAATATCCAGCAACCGGTGCGGTGCAGCGGCAAGCTCCGTCGCATCCGGTTTCGCGGTTCCGATATCCATCTCTCGATAGATGAGGGCGGAATCCACGCTAATCAACTCTACGGGTAAAACTTTACGCAGCTCAATGGCTAACGCGGTTTTACCGGAGGCCGTTGGCCCCATCAAAAATATGGCCTTTGGCAGGCTTGCCTCGGTTACATCACTCATTTTTAAGGGCATTCATCGCCGTAATCAGATCAACGGGTTGTAACAGGCCACCCGGCGGAGCTTTTACCAGCTGCGGACAGAGACGTTCGACATCTGTCAGCACGGCAATTGCCTGCGCCATATTCCATTGCGCATGTTCGCTTGCGAGGTTACGCGCCAGCCACTGTGCCAGCGTTCCCGCATCGAAGATTGATTGCTGCGCGAGGTAGCCTATCAGTTCAGGAATCAAGATTTGTAAATTTTGTTGTCTTAAGGGTAAAGGCACCGCACGCACGGTCACATGCTGGCTTTCTGATTGAATATCAATGCCTAATTGCCCTAGTACCGTCAGGGACTTTTTCAGCGCCGCCTGTTCGTCTGCGGAAATTTTTAACCGCAGAGGAATAAGCAGCGGCTGTGCGCAAACTGCGGTACTGTCCGGCGAAAGCTGCGCCTGACGTAACCAGCGCTCGGCCACCGGCAATGCCAGTAAGCTCAGTTTTCCATCACGTTCCAGCAGCGCCCGGTCACCCGCCACGATAGTCAGCACCCGGCCAAAGCTGCTGCTATGGCCCGCCAGGCTTTCAGTCATGGGCGCGGAAACGGGTTTGCGTTCAGCAACAGGCGTATCCAGCAGCTGCTTATACAGCGCGCCCTGCTGTTTCTGATAGCCCGGCTGCGCATTTGGCCATGTTGCACCGCCTTCTGCCCGCGCATTACCGCCAGAAGAAGAGGCGCTGTAGCGTGGAGCCGCAGGTTCCCGGGCGGCTACCGGTTCCGCGAAGTGATTGCGCCCCGCTGCGACACGGTTTTCCGGCAGTACACGCGGCGCGGGTTGTTCATCTTCGTCTGCCAGCGGCAGCGGCGCGTCCATCTGCTGTTGCAGCACGCTCACCACGCCCTGATAGATAAAATCATGCACCAGCCGCGACTGATGGAAACGCACTTCATGTTTGGCCGGATGCACGTTCACATCTACCTGATGCGGATCGATAGTCAGATAAAGCACGAACGCTGGCTGCTCGCCCGCGCCCAGCTTGTCTTCACAGGCCTGACGGATGGCGTGGTTGATCAAGCGGTCGCGCATCATGCGGCCGTTAACGTAGCAATACTGGATTTCCACGAGCTGGGCGTTGGTGTGCTGTGGGTCTGCCACCCAGCCGCGCAGCGCTAAATCGCCATGCTGCCACTCGATAGCCAGTGCCTGCTCCACAAACGGCGTGCCGCAGATAGCGGCCAGACGGCGTTCTTTCTGCCCGTCCTGGGCTACGGCGCGATACTGACGCACCATTTTGCCGTTGTGGTTGAGATTGATAGTGACGTCAAAACGGGCCAGCGCGATTCGACGAATCACTTCGTCGATATGGCTAAACTCCGTTTTTTCTGTGCGCATGAATTTGCGGCGCGCCGGGGTATTATAGAACAGGTCCAGCACTTCAAGCGTGGTGCCCACAGGATGCGCGGCCGGTTTCACCGTCACGTCCATGTCGCGCCCTTCAGCGTAGGCCTGCCAGGCTTCCGGCTGCTCGGCAATGCGAGAGGTCAGCGTCAGACGCGAAACTGAGCTGATACTCGCCAGCGCTTCGCCACGGAAACCGAGACTGATAATGGCTTCCAGATCATCGAGCGAGGCAATCTTGCTGGTCGCGTGACGCGCTAACGCCAGCGCCAGTTCATCTTTTTTAATGCCACAGCCGTTATCACGAATGCGGATGAGCTTCGCCCCGCCGCGTTCGATGTCGATATCGATACGGGTCGCGCCCGCATCCAGACTGTTTTCTACCAGCTCTTTCACCACCGACGCAGGTCGTTCCACCACTTCGCCAGCGGCAATCTGGTTCGCAAGCTGCGGTGGCAGAACCTGAATCGGCATGAAGCGCTCCTTAATTAATTAACGTCCCGCCAGGCCCAGAAGCGCTGGCCGTTTGCGAGGCTTCGCCGCGCGGCCCACTCTGCAGCGGATGCGCGTTAAAATAGTTGCGCAGCCCGTTATAAATCGCCTCGGCGATCTGCTGCTGATAATCGTTGCTACCCAGCAAACGCTCCTCGCCACCGTTACTGATAAAACCGGTTTCGACGAGGATAGACGGGATGTCCGGCGAGCGTAAAACGCCAAGGCTGGCGTGCTCAGGACGGCGCTTATGAATGTTTCCGACGCGCTGGAGCTGGCCCAGGACATCAACCGCCACATCATACCCGACGCGCTGGGAATGGCCGAATTGTAAATCCAGCACCGCCTGGCTCAGATACGGGTCAGACTGGCTGTTAGCCAGCACATCCCCAGCCCCACCGAGCAGTTCAGACTGTTTCTCATGCTGCTCAAGCCAGCCCGCCATTTCGCTGTTCGCACGACGGTTGGACAGCACCCACACCGACGCCCCCGTGGCGTCGCGGTTTGGCGCGGCGTCCGCATGAATAGAGACAAGGAAGTTGGCATTCTGCTTACGCGCCACATCCGAACGGCCCATTACCGAAATGAAGTAATCACCATCGCGGGTCAACACGCCTTTAAACATCGGGTCGTCGTTCAGCAAGGTACGTAGTTTACGGGCAATCGAAATGGTGACGTTTTTCTCTTTGGTTCCGCCCGGCCCGATGGCACCAGGATCCTGACCACCATGACCGGCGTCGATGGCGATGATCACTTTATCACCGCTGACACTGGTTGTGCGGGACCGTGCGGGACGCGTTGCCGTGTTGCTGCTGGTCACGCTGGTCATTCTGTCGTTTTGCGGTTTAAACGGGTTTCGTGCCGGCTCGATCTGACGTGGAGCGGCTGTAACGACTGGCGCTTCCACACGTTTCACGACGACCGGAGGCGGCGGCGGAGGTGGCGGTGCATCTGCGTTAATGGTGAAGACGACGGTGTAATTTCCGCCGCTTTGTTGTTTCACCGCGCGTGTCTTGCCATCGCCGGTTAAATCAACCACCAGGCGTAGGGACTGTGCGTCCTTCGGCGTGCCGGAACGAATGCTTTTGACCAGATTGTTACCGCTGAAATTGAGCGGTAAACCCTGGATAACACCGGTTTGTTTGATATCGAGCGCGACACTGCGTTTTCCTTCCTGCGAGAAGGAGTAATCAGGATCGCCCATAAAACTGAACGTAATACGGGCTTGTTTATCGCCATTGGATACCTGAATATCGGATAAACTTGCCGCCGTTGCCTGCAAACTAAACAGCATCATGCCGACAACCCACCAATTTTTAACGCGATGCATCATCCCGTCATCCCTCAGGTTAACTGGCCAATTGTGCCAGTAAAGACTCACCCAGTGAGGAGACTGCCGTCACGCGCGCCTCTCGCCCTTGTGCCTGGTACTCCAGGTGAATTTCGACATCCGGTTCAGGCAACACACCCGCGCCCTGTTGCGGCCATTCCACCAGGCAAATGGCATTGTCAGCGAAGTAATCGCGGATCCCCATGAATTCAAGCTCCTCAGGATCCGCAAGGCGATATAAATCAAAGTGATAGACCATCAAATTTTCGAGGGTATACGGCTCAACCAGCGTGTAAGTCGGGCTTTTGACGTTGCCTTTGTGGCCCAGCGCCTGCAAAAATCCACGGCTGAAAGTGGTTTTCCCGGCGCCCAAATCGCCGTAGAGATAAATGACGGTTGCGCCTGTGCAGGCCCCGGCAATGCGGTTGCCGAGATCTAATGTTGCCTGCTCATTGGGTAAGGGAATCACTCGATTTATCATGGTTTACGTCAATCACATCCGGGTTAACAACACGCCTGAGCGTGGAAAAAAGATCGGTGGCAAGCATGCCGCGGGTTCCAGACTGCGCGGCCAGTACGTCAGCCGCTGCGCCATGCGCGACACAGCCTGCGCAGGCAGCATCATACGGTGAGAGATGCTGGCCTAGCAACGCGCCGATAATACCCGATAGCACATCACCCATCCCACCGCTGGCCATGCCTGCATTTCCGGCATCGACAATCGCAATACCGTGTTCATTATCAGCAACGATCGTGCCTGCGCCTTTCAGCACGGCGACCCCGCCGTACCTTTTTACCAGACGTTGTGCAGAAAGTAAGCGATCGCTTTCAATTTCTGCCACGCTGCAATTCAGCAATCGGGCGGCCTCGCCGGGGTGCGGCGTCAGTACGCGATTGTGACGTTTATCGGGGTTGATTGCCAGAAGGTTCAGCGCATCGGCGTCCCAGAGCATTGGCTTGCGAACGTTCTCCACTTTGCGTAACGCTTGTTTGCCCCACGACTGTTGCCCAAGGCCGGGGCCAATCACCACCACGTCAGCCCATTCCAGGCCATCATCCAGACTTTGAGCAGTGAGTTCATGCACCATCAATTCCGGGCGCGCAGTCACAATCGGCGCGATATTTTCGACGCGAGTCAGCACCCGCACCAGCCCGGCCCCGGTACGCAGCGCCGCCTCGCCAGCCATGCGAATGGCACCCGCCGTGCCATGATCGCCGCCAATAATCACCAGCTTGCCATGAGAGCCTTTGTGCGACGTCGGACGGCGCGGCAGTAACCACTGCGCCAGCTGGCTGGCATCCACGCGTTGAAACTGAGTGGTTTGCGCATTCAGCCATACTTCAAGACCCAGCGCATGATGATGCAACGCCCCCGTCACATCCCGGGCTTTGCCGGTTAACAATCCCGGTTTCAGGGCGATAAACGTGACGGTGCGGGCGGCGCGGATAACCTCTCCCGGCGTCGTCCCCGTTTGGGCAAGCAGGCCAGAAGGGATATCGAGCGAAATAACAGGTGCAGGATGGGCGTTGGCGTGCACTATCAGCGCGGCAATGGGCGCACGCGGGGCGCTGGTTAACCCGGTCCCCAACAGGGCATCAACAATTAAATCGACGCCGTCAGGCCAGGCGATATCGTGGGCGTGAATCACGCCACCGGCGTTGAGCCACGCGGTCCGGGCTTCAGTGGCTTCTTCAGGAAGCGGTTTATCACTCTCTTGCGCCAACAACGTCACCTGAATGCCCGCCGCCTGCGCGAGTCGCGCCACGACGTAGCCATCGCCACCGTTATTGCCGTGACCGCAGAGGATAAGCCAATGTGTTGTCGCAGAATGATAGCGGCGCGCAACGTTGAAAGCGGCCTCGCCTGCGCGTTGCATCAATTCGTAGAGCGTCAGACCGAGCGCATCGGCGGCCTCTTTTTCAGCGCGACGCAGGTCATCCGCAGACCAGATGGTGTGTGGTATACTTTCGGGGTTACTCGTCATTGTATGGTCCGTCATGTCACAGCCCCTCGATCTCAACCAATTAGCGCAAGATATTAAACAGTGGGGCACCGAGCTGGGCTTTCAGCACGTCGGTATTACCGATACCGATCTCAGCGCCAGTGAACCCAAACTGCAGGCATGGCTGGACAAACAATACCATGGCGAAATGGAGTGGATGGCACGCCACGGCATGATGCGTGCCCGCCCTCATGAACTTCTGCCCGGTACGCTGCGCGTGATAAGCGTGCGGATGAACTATCTGCCCGCCAACGCGGCGTTTGCCAGCACCCTGAAAAACCCGTCACTTGGCTACGTCAGCCGTTATGCCCTTGGGCGTGATTATCATAAGCTGTTACGTAACCGCCTTAAAAAGCTCGGCGAAAAAATTCAGGAACAGTGTGCCTCGCTGAATTTTAGACCTTTTGTTGATTCCGCGCCTATTCTGGAGCGTCCAATCGCTGAAAAAGCCGGGCTCGGCTGGACAGGTAAGCACTCACTTATTCTCAGCCGCGATGCGGGTTCGTTCTTTTTCCTCGGCGAGCTGCTTATCGATCTGGCCTTACCCATTGATAAACCAGTGGAAGAAAATTGTGGCCGCTGCGTAGCCTGCATGACCATCTGCCCTACTGGCGCCATCGTTGAGCCTTACACCGTCGACGCCCGCCGCTGCATTTCCTATCTGACTATCGAACTGGAAGGCGCCATCCCGGTAGAGTTTCGCCCACTGATGGGCAATCGCATCTACGGTTGCGATGACTGCCAGCTAATTTGTCCGTGGAATCGTTACTCGCAACTCACCGACGAAGAGGATTTCAGCCCGCGTAAAGCGCTGCATGCGCCAGAGCTTATTACGCTGTTTAGCTGGAGCGAAGCCCATTTCCTGAAGGTCACCGAAGGGTCGCCTATTCGGCGAATCGGTCATTTTCGCTGGCTGCGTAATATTGCTGTCGCCCTGGGAAATGCTCCGTGGGATGAACACAATATTGAAGCGCTGGAGAGTCGCAGAGGTGAGCACCCACTTCTCGATGAACACATACAGTGGGCGGTTACGCAGCAAATAGACAAGCGAAATGCCTGCGTGGTTGAAGTTCAGTTACCGCAAAAACAACGTCTGGTGAGAGTGATTGAAAAGGGTCTGCCGAGGGATGCCTGATTCATTCACAGGGTGTGAATAAAAATAAAAACACATTGAAATTCAAGGGTGCAAAATTCGTCAAGTGATCGTGATAACAATTTGAAATCTATTTTTATTGTTATATATCAACAAATTGAAAGTTTACTATTCACACTTCGAAGCATTTTGAATTTCCAGACAAAATCGCATGGCTGTGGATAAGTCTGTTTACAAGAATATTTCAGAGAAAATAAAAATCGTCCCCAACGTCATTAAACGCTGTGGATAAGAGGGTTTGATTGAAGAAAATTTGGAGCGGGAAACGAGACTCGAACTCGCGACCCCGACCTTGGCAAGGTCGTGCTCTACCAACTGAGCTATTCCCGCTTAATCTTTGTCTTTCACGCTGCTACTGCGTTGGCTGCTTTCACTCACCTTAATCACTTACTTGAGTAAGCTCATAAGGATTCGTTCACTTGCCGCCTTGTCGCAACCTGAAATCCTGCGATTGGGTGGTGCGTGTATCTTGCGATACTTTCAAATTTTGGAGCGGGAAACGAGACTCGAACTCGCGACCCCGACCTTGGCAAGGTCGTGCTCTACCAACTGAGCTATTCCCGCTTAATCTTTGTCTTTCACGCTGCTACTGCGTTGGCTGCTTTCACTCACCTTAATCACTTACTTGAGTAAGCTCATAAGGATTCGTTCACTTGCCGCCTTGTCGCAACCTGAAATCCTGCGATTGGGTGGTGCGTATATCTTGCGATACTTTCAAATTTTGGAGCGGGAAACGAGACTCGAACTCGCGACCCCGACCTTGGCAAGGTCGTGCTCTACCAACTGAGCTATTCCCGCAAATTTGGTGCTGCCGTAACACGGAAATTCCTGTCGTTACGGGAGGCGCATTATACGAGAAATCGAATGAGCTGCAACCCCCCTGTAAGCGATTTTTTTGAAATTCAGTTCAAGTGATGGAATATTCGCCACATCGACTGTTTTTACACCAAATCACCCAGAAATCAGGCCCGGCGAGCCTTCAGCGCCGGGCAAAACGTTTACAGCTTAATGAAATTCTCGCGGTAATAGGCCAGTTCAGCGACCGACTCGCGGATGTCATCCATCGCCTGATGCGTACCCTGCTTTTTGAAGCCATCGAGTATTTCTGGCTTCCAGCGACGCGCCAGCTCCTTCAGCGTACTGACGTCCAGAGCGCGGTAATGGAAATACGCTTCCAGTTCCGGCATATACTTAACCAGGAAACGGCGATCCTGGCCGATGCTGTTGCCGCAGATAGGTGATTTTCCTTCTGGCACCCACTGTTTGAGGAATTCAATCGTCGCCAGTTCTGCCGCGCGATCGTCTTCGGAGCTTGCTTTCACACGCTCAACCAGACCGCTGCCGGTGTGCGTGCGAACGTTCCAGTCGTCCATTAACGCCAGCTGTTCATCGGACTGATGCACCGCAATGGTCGGCCCTTCTGCCAAAATATTCAGATTTGCATCGGTCACCAGGGTTGCGATTTCAATAATGCGATCGCGCTCGGGATCCAGACCCGTCATCTCAAGATCGATCCAAATGAGGTTGTTTTCATTTGCACTCATGCTATTTTCCACCCTTCTCGCGTCACAACGACAGTGACTATATTCATCTAAAATAGCGTGTATCATAGAGGTTTTGCCCCTCAGGGGCGACCAGGAGTCAGCACGATTGAGTAAAAATAAACTCTCCAAAGGTCAGCAGCGCCGGGTTAAAGCCAACCACGAGCGCCGTCTTAAAACGACTTCGGAGAAGCCCGATCTCGATGACAACCTGTTTGGCGAAAAAGCTGAAGGCATCGTTATCAGCCGCTTCGGCATGCATGCCGATGTGGAATCCACCGAAGGCACGACCCACCGTTGTAACATTCGCCGCACCATTCGTTCGCTGGTCACGGGTGACCGCGTCGTCTGGCGCCCAGGAAAATCTGCCGCAGAAGGCGTTAACGTCAAAGGCATCGTGGAAGCCGTTCACGAGCGCACATCGGTTCTGACGCGTCCGGACTTTTACGACGGCGTAAAACCGATTGCCGCGAATATCGATCAGATAGTTATCGTGTCAGCCATTCTGCCTGAACTCTCACTGAACATTATCGACCGTTATCTTGTTGCCTGCGAAACGCTCGACGTTGAGCCGCTTCTCGTTCTGAACAAAATCGATCTTCTTGATAACGAAGGCCTGGCGTTTGTTAATGAGCAGATGGATATCTATCGCAAAATTGGCTACACCGTATTGATGGTTTCCAGTCACAAGAAAGATGGCCTGAAGCCGCTAGAAGAGGCGTTGACCGGGCGTATCAGCATCTTTGCGGGCCAGTCTGGCGTGGGTAAATCCAGCCTGCTGAACAACCTGCTTGGCCTGCAAACAGAGATCCTCACCAATGATGTCTCTGACAACTCAGGCCTCGGCCAGCACACCACCACCGCCTCGCGTTTGTATCATTTCCCTCACGGTGGAGATGTGATTGACTCGCCAGGCGTGCGTGAGTTTGGCCTTTGGCATCTGGAAGCAGAACAAATCTTCAACGGCTTTGTCGAATTCCACGAGTATTTAGGCGCCTGTAAATACCGCGACTGCAAGCACGACAACGATCCGGGCTGCGCAATTCGTGAAGCTGTTGAAAAAGGTGACATCGCCGAAACGCGCTTTGAAAATTATCATCGCATCCTCGAAAGTATGTCAGAGGTAAAATCGCGTAAAACCTTTTCTGAAAGTGGCAACTGACATTTAAGCTGAACGCCGATAGAATCAGCCCCTTTTTTTAACAGGCTCACAATTGAGCCTGAAATGGCATAACCATTGGCCTGGAGGCTACCTTGCTAAACTCATTTAAACTTTCGCTTCAATACATTCTGCCTAAACTGTGGCTCACCCGCCTCGCAGGCTGGGGCGCAAGCAAACGAGCAGGCTGGCTGACGAAGCTGGTCATTGACCTGTTCGTGAAATGCTACAAAGTCGACATGAAAGAGGCGCAAAAGCCGGATACCGCCAGCTATCGCACCTTCAACGACTTCTTCGTTCGCCCGCTGCGTGACGAAGTGCGTCCAATTGACACCGATCCAAGCGTGCTGGTCATGCCAGCCGATGGCGTGATTAGCCAGCTTGGCAAAATCGAAGACGACAAAATCCTACAGGCGAAAGGCCATAACTACAGCCTTGAAGCACTACTGGCAGGCAACTACCAGATGGCGGACCTGTTCCGTAACGGTTCTTTTGCCACTACCTATCTTTCGCCGCGCGACTATCACCGCGTGCACATGCCGTGCAACGGTATCCTGCGCGAAATGATTTACGTGCCGGGCGATCTGTTCTCCGTTAACCATTTGACCGCGCAGAATGTGCCAAACCTGTTCGCACGTAACGAACGCGTCATCTGCCTGTTTGATACCGAATTTGGCCCGATGGCACAGATTCTGGTCGGTGCGACTATCGTCGGTAGCATTGAAACCGTTTGGGCTGGCACCATTACCCCGCCGCGCGAAGGCGTCATCAAGCGCTGGACCTGGCCTGCCGGTGAAAGCGAAGGTTCTGTTGCTCTGCTGAAAGGCCAGGAAATGGGTCGCTTCAAGCTGGGTTCAACGGTTATCAACCTGTTTGCGCCGGGTAAAGTTCAGCTGGCAGAACAACTCGCCAGCCTCTCTGCAACCAGGATTGGTCTGCCGCTGGCGGTGTCTACTGAAATCTTTGCCGCCCAGGAAACAGACGTTGTCACTCCTGTAGCAGAAGACGTTGTGACCGCGGATGAAATCATTCCGCCGGTTGATGATAAAAACGACCAGGGCTAACCACAAGGATCGCTGACGTGCGCCTGATTATCACTTTTCTGATGGCCTGGTGCCTCAGCATGGGGGCGTACGCAGCAAGCGCCCCCGACGCCAAACAAATCACTCAGGAACTGGAACAGGCGAAAGCGGCAAAGCCCGCTCAGCCTGAAGCCGTCGAGGCGCTCCAGTCCGCGCTGAACGCGCTCGAAGAGCGTAAAGGTTCGCTCGAGCGCGTTCAGCAATATCAACAAGTTATTGATAACTTCCCCAAACTTTCCCAATCGCTACGCACTCAGCTCACTAACCTGCGCGACGAGCCTCGTCCAGCCCCTGAAAACCTCACTACCGATGCGTTGAATCAGGAAATCCTGCAGGTCAGTAGCCAGCTGCTGGAAAAAAGCCGTCAGGCCCAGCAGGAGCAGGAACGCGCCCGGGAAATCGCCGATTCACTCAGCCAGCTGCCGCAACAGCAAACCGACGCGCGCCGCCAGCTGAATGACGTCGAACGCCGGGTCGGCACCGCCACGGGTAAAACCGCGCTGGCACAAAACCTCAGCTTGCAGGCGGAATCCGCCAAGCTAAAAGCCCTGGTTGATGAACTGGAGCTGGCACAGCTTTCGGCAAACAACCGCCAGGAACTGGCGCGGATGCGCTCGGAGCTGGCGCAGAAACAGAGCGAGCAACTGGATGCCTATCTCCAGGCACTGCGTAACCAGCTCAATAGCCAGCGTCAGCGGGAAGCTGAAAAAGCGCTGGAAAGCACCGAATTATTAGCCGAGAACAGCGCTAACCTGCCGCCGAGTATCGTCCAGCAGTTCGCCATTAACCGCGAACTGTCGCAGGCGCTCAACCAACAAGCGCAGCGTATGGATTTGGTCGCTTCTCAACAGCGTCAGGCAACCAATCAGACGCTGCAGGTCCGTCAGGCCCTGAACACCCTGCGCGAACAGTCTCAGTGGCTAGGCTCATCCAACCTGTTAGGCGAAGCCCTGCGCGCCCAGGTTGCCCGTCTGCCGGAGATGCCTAAGCCGCAGCAGCTCGATACCGAAATGGCGCAGCTGCGCGTCCATCGCCTGCGCTACGAAGACTTGCTCAGCAAGCAAACGCAGCTGCGGGAAAGCCGCCAGACCGACGGCGAACCGCTGGCCAACAATGAATCACGGATTCTGGAAGCCCAGCTGCGCACCCAGCGCGAGTTGCTCAATTCGCTGCTGCAGGGCGGTGATACGCTGATCCTCGAACTCACCAAGCTGAAAGTCGCCAACGGACAGCTGGAAGATGCACTGAAGGAGATCAACGAAGCCACCCACCGCTACCTGTTCTGGACCTCCGACGTCAGCCCGATAACCTTCGCCTGGCCGCTGGAAATCGTGCAGGATCTGCGCCGTCTGATTTCGCTCGATACCTTCAGCCAGCTCGGTAAAGCCTCGATCATGATGCTGACCAGCAAAGAGACGCTGATCCCGCTGTTTGCCGCGCTGATTCTGGTTGGGTTCAGCATCAGCTCGCGTAAGCACTTCACGCGCTTCCTGGAGCGTTCCAGCAACCGCGTCGGCAAAGTGACGCAGGACCACTTCTGGCTCACGCTGCGCACGGTGTTCTGGTCGATTCTGGTGGCCTCACCGCTGCCGGTATTGTGGATGACGCTCGGCTTCGGATTGCAGGAAGCGTGGCCATACCCACTGGCCGTGGCGATTGGCAACGGCGTCACTGCTACCGTGCCGCTGCTATGGGTGGTGATGATTTGCGCCGCTTTTGCCCGCCCGAATGGCCTGTTCGTGGCGCACTTTGGCTGGCCGCATAACCGTGTCGCACGTGCGATGCGTTACTACCTGATGAGCATCGGGCTTATCGTGCCGCTGATCATGGCGCTGTTCATGTTCGATAACCTGCACGACCGCGAATTCTCCTCTTCCCTCGGCAGACTGTGCTTCGTCCTAATCTGCGGGGCGCTGGGGATTGTGACGCTTAGCCTCAAGCGGGCAGGCATTCCGCTGTTCCTCGACAAAGAGGGCAGCGGTGAGAACATGGTTAACCGCATGCTGTGGAGCCTGCTGATAGGCGCGCCGCTGATTGCGATTTTTGCGGCGTTAGTGGGTTACCTGGCGACGGCCGAAGCCCTGCTGGCACGCCTTGAAACCTCGGTGGCCATCTGGTTCTTGCTGCTGGTGATTTATCACGTGATCCGCCGCTGGATGCTGATTCAGCGTCGTCGTATCGCCTTCGACCGCGCGAAGCATCGCCGGGCAGAAATGCTGGCGCAGCGCGCCCGTGGCGAAGACGAGGCCCATAACAACACCAGCCTGGAAGGCTCGCCGGAAGTGGATATCAGCGAAGTGGATCTCGACACCCTCAGCGCTCAGTCGCTGCGACTGGTGCGCTCCATCCTGATGCTTATCGCGCTGGTGTCGGTGATTGTGCTGTGGTCCGAAATTCATTCGGCGTTTGGCTTCCTCGAGAACATCTCGCTGTGGGATGTGACGTCTACGGCGCAGGGCGTGGAAAGCCTAGAGCCGATTACCCTTGGCGCAGTGCTGATTGCGATTCTGGTGTTTATCATCACCACTCAGCTGGTGCGCAATCTCCCTGCCCTGCTCGAACTGGCGGTGCTCCAGCACCTCAGCCTGACGCCGGGCACCGGTTATGCCATCACCACTATCACTAAATATTTGCTGATGCTGATTGGCGGGCTGGTCGGCTTCTCAATGATCGGTATCGAGTGGGCGAAACTACAATGGCTGGTTGCTGCCCTGGGTGTCGGGCTCGGCTTTGGTTTGCAGGAGATATTCGCCAACTTTATTTCTGGCCTGATTATCCTGTTCGAAAAACCGATTCGAATCGGCGATACCGTCACGATCCGTGATTTAACCGGCAGCGTAACGAAAATCAATACCCGTGCGACCACCATAAGCGACTGGGACCGCAAAGAGATAATCGTGCCAAATAAGGCGTTTATCACCGAGCAGTTCATCAACTGGTCGCTGTCGGACTCTGTCACCCGCGTGGTGCTGACCGTTCCGGCACCGTCGGATGCTAACAGCGAAGAAGTGACGCAAATCCTGATGACCGCCGCAGAGCGCTGCTCGCTGGTGATTGATAACCCGGCTCCGGAAGTGTTCCTGGTTGATTTGCAGCAGGGTATTCAGATTTTCGAGCTGCGTATCTACGCCGCCGAAATGGGTCACCGTATGCCGCTGCGCCATGAGATTCACCAGCTGATTCTGGCCGGTTTCCGCGAACACGGAATTGATATGCCGTTCCCACCGTTCCAGATGCGTCTGGAAACCATGGACGGCCGGAAAACGGGCAGGACGTTGACGTCTACGGGGCGCAATCGCCCGGCGGGGAGTTTGTAATCTGAAGA
The DNA here is from genome assembly GCF_024764775.1 of Scandinavium manionii. Classification (NCBI taxonomy): domain Bacteria; kingdom Pseudomonadati; phylum Pseudomonadota; class Gammaproteobacteria; order Enterobacterales; family Enterobacteriaceae; genus Scandinavium; species Scandinavium manionii. The sequence continues at coordinate 432,455 of NZ_JALIGC010000038.1, forward strand.
TAAGCCCGGCAGCGCAGGTTGGCTGCCGGGCTTGCCGTTATGCCGGCTCTACGACAAGCGTCGTCATGCGACGGCGGTAGTTCTCATAAATGGCGGACGCCAGCAGTGAGAAGAATATCGGCCCACCAATCATCCACAGCGCACTGCTGTAATCCCCTGCTTCAATCACCGGCTGAATCACCGTAAAGATATTGGCGAAGGCCACAATCAGCACAACGACGGTGGTAGCCAGCAGAGTCGACAGGCGCGATTTAAAGATAACGAACGGGCGATCCAGACCGGCTTTCGCTTTGAAGAACGGGAAAGCGATGGACAAGAACAGGTACGGCAGCGTCATCGAGACGTTCGCCATCAGCGTCAGTTTGTTATAAAACGCCGACGCGGTATCCCCGCCGAACGACACCAGCAGAATGAACAAGCATACCAGCAGACACTGCATCCACATGGCATTCCCGGGCATACCGACTGCATTCAGGCGAGTCATTTTGGCTGGCCACAGCGCCTTCGGCGTCCCCTGGATAATCGCCTTCAGCGGAGAGTAAATCAGCGTGAAAAAGGCGCCGGTGTAGGCCAGGAACATCGACAAGCCGGTGATGCGGGCAAACCATACGCCCATCGTGATAGCCCCTTCCTGCGACAAATTCAGCGCATGGCCAAAGTTTGCCCCGAGACTGGTCATCAACACATAGGTAATGTTACCGAGGTTGGTAGAACTGTTACTCAGCACCGCCTGCCAGTTAGTGCTTACGCCCCACAGGAAGATTGCCAGCGAATAGCCGATGGAAATCACGATAGCCGCGATGATGATGCCTTTGGCGAAGTTCTTCTCCGGGTTCTCGGTTTTATCGACCAGGCCGCCGACGGCTTCAATCCCGCCGTAGGCAAAAATGGCAAATACCACAAACGAGAGCATCGACAAACCGGTCTGATAACCTGGGTTAGGCGAGGCGGTAAACGCAACCGGCTCAGCAAAATGCCCGCCGTTCAGCGCGAAGATGGCAATACTCACTGCCAGCAAAACCAGGTTCAGGCACATCACCGCAATCCCACCCACGGCGGTGATTTTGGCAATTTTATTGATACCTTTTGCGGCCACGAACGTCACCGCCACCATCCACAGAACGGCCAGGATCCCGACCATCTGAGTTGAACTCAGGCCGATGAATGACCAGGTCTGGGTTTTATCGGCTCCGAACAGAAAAGTCGACAGCGGTACCCAAATCTTCGCCGCGGTGCTGACCATCCACACCACGTAGGAAGAAAACCACATGAAAGTGCCGATAAACGCATAGCGTGGTCCGACGCTATTGTTCATCCAGGAGTAAATCCCGCCCTCTTCTTTACGAAATGCGGATCCCATTTCCGCCATCATTAGCGCGAAAGGGATGAAGAAGAACAGCGCTGAAAGCAGGTAAAACGGCGTGGCGCTGTAGCCCATCAAATAAAACGCCGACGGACTGTTAGCGAAGCCAAACACCGACGTGAAAATCATGAGAATGAGACCTGTCAGACTCATCCTTTTTATATTTTGGGTCATTAACCCTCCTGAATCCTGGCGAAAACGAGAATACTTTCAAAGTGATGCCCGTCGAGCCGAACAGAAATGGCGGCGCGGTAAGGTGAGATAAACGGACATGATGTCAGGATAATAAGGCAAAACCAGATAAAAAATGTGACTTTTAGAGCGAAAGTGAAATTATCATCTAAGTAACAAGGATGTTACAGATGTAAACTCGAAAAGAGAGTGAGGGGAGATTTCAGGCTTTCGCCGCCGGAGAAACCCGACGGCGAGTATCAGTCACATCAGGCGCGATCTACCGTAAAAGCGATCACGTCGCCAATGTTTTGGGCACCCAGGGCCAGCATCACCAGGCGATCGACACCCAGTGCGACACCGGAGCTGTCCGGCAGTCCTGCATTGAGCGCGTCCAGCAGATTAACGTCAATCGGCTGCTGCGGCAGGCCGCGGGCAGCACGTTTACGGTTGTCCTGTTCAAAACGTTGCTGCTGTTCACGCGCGTCGGTCAGTTCGTGGAAACCATTCGCCAGCTCAATACCTTTGTAATACACCTCGAAACGTTCCGCCACGCGGTGATCTTCGGTGCTGATCTGCGCCAGTGACGCCTGGCTTGCCGGGAAATGATAGACGAAAGTTGGACGGTCTTTTCCAATATGCGGCTCAACGCCCATGGCGAACAGCAGCTGTAACAGCGTATCGCGGTCTTCTTCCGTGTCGGCAATGTTGCTGAGATCGAGTTTCGCCGCCACTTCACGCAGTTGCGCCTTATCCGCCGACAGCGGGTCAATTTCCAGATGACGCTGAAACGCCTGCTGATAGGAGAGGCTCTCAGCCGGCTGACATTCCAGTACCTGCTGCAATAAATCGTCCACTTCGTTGATCAGGCGGTACATGTCGTAATGCGGACGATACCACTCGAGCATGGTGAATTCTGGGTTGTGATGACGCCCCATCTCTTCATTACGAAAGCTTCGGCACAGCTGGAACACCGGGCCACATCCCGCCGCCAGCAGGCGCTTCATGTGATATTCCGGGCTGGTCATCATGTAAAGATTGATACCCTGAGAATGGCCAGGGCCGACGAAACGCGTCTCAAACGGGACCAGATGAATATCCGTCACCGTCGCCTGACTCATGCACGGCGTTTCCACCTCCAGCACACCGCGGTCGGTAAAGAAGCGGCGGATTTCCGCCATAATGGCCGCGCGTTTCAACAGATTGGGGATGGAGGCGCTCGGCTGCCAGGTGGCCGTTTCGCTCATGGTAAAACTCTCCGAAGACAAACAAAGGCCCGAAGTCTACTCGCAAGCGCTGCACGAGACAAATTTTGCCCGGCGAAAACGTCCGTTTACGGCGTAAATACGTTTCCGTGAGGTAATTCATCAATTTCGATGATAAATGGCTGAACAGAACAACAAAAAAATCGAACGCGTCAAATTTCCCTCGCAACCATATGGATATACTGAGCTACCCATAAAGGAGCAGTGGAATCACGTTCGCAATTGCCGTGCCGACGGAGTGAACTACCTTTGGTTAGGTGTGTTGCGAAATAACAACAATTCTGGAGGAATGTCGTGCAAACCTTTCATGCCGATCTGGCCGTTATAGGCGCTGGCGGGGCGGGATTACGGGCTGCAATTGCCGCAGCACAAGCCAATCCCAACGCAAAAATCGCACTGATTTCAAAAGTCTATCCTATGCGTAGCCATACCGTTGCCGCTGAAGGCGGTTCTGCGGCGGTCGCTCAGGATCATGACAGCTTTGAGTACCATTTCAACGATACCGTTTCCGGTGGCGATTGGCTCTGTGAGCAGGATGTCGTGGACTACTTTGTTCACCATTGCCCGACCGAGATGACCCAGCTTGAGCAATGGGGATGTCCGTGGAGCCGCCGTGAAGATGGTTCCGTTAACGTGCGTCGCTTCGGCGGAATGAAAATTGAGCGTACCTGGTTTGCCGCAGATAAAACCGGCTTCCATATGCTGCACACCCTCTTCCAGACTTCCCTGCAATTCCCTCAAATTCAACGTTTTGACGAACACTTCGTACTGGATATTCTGGTCGATGACGGTCAGGCGCGTGGCCTCGTGGCAATGAACATGATGGAAGGCGAACTGATCCAGATTCGCGCCAACGCGGTTGTCATGGCGACGGGTGGTGCGGGTCGCGTTTATCGCTACAACACCAACGGCGGTATTGTCACCGGTGACGGTATGGGCATGGCGCTGAGCCACGGCGTGCCGCTGCGTGATATGGAGTTCGTCCAGTATCACCCAACCGGCCTGCCAGGGTCCGGCATTCTGATGACGGAAGGCTGTCGCGGCGAAGGCGGTATTCTGGTCAACAAAGACGGCTACCGTTACCTGCAGGATTACGGCATGGGACCAGAAACGCCGCTCGGCGAGCCGAAAAATAAATACATGGAACTGGGCCCACGCGACAAAGTGTCACAGGCTTTCTGGCACGAATGGCGCAAAGGCAACACCATCTCCACGCCACGTGGGGACGTGGTTTACCTCGACCTGCGCCATCTCGGCGAGAAAAAACTGCTGGAACGCCTGCCGTTTATCTGCGAACTGGCCAAAGCCTATGTCGGCGTCGACCCGGTGAAAGAACCGATTCCGGTGCGTCCAACCGCGCATTACACCATGGGCGGAATTGAAACCGATCAGCAGTGCGAAAGCCGCATCAAGGGCCTTTTTGCCGTGGGTGAATGTTCTTCCGTCGGCCTGCACGGTGCAAACCGTCTGGGTTCTAACTCATTAGCAGAACTGGTTGTCTTTGGCCGTATGGCCGGTGAACGCGCGATGGAACGTGCTTCGACGGCAGGTGAAGCCAACAGCGCGGCGCTGGATGCACAGGTGGTAGATGTCGAAAAACGCCTGAAAGCGCTGGTTAATCAGGAAGGTAATGATAACTGGTCGAAGATCCGCGACGAAATGGGCCTGTCGATGGAAGAAGGTTGCGGTATCTACCGTACGCCAGAGCTGATGCAGAAAACCATCGATAAGCTGGCTGAGCTGCAGGAACGCTTCAAACGCGTGCGTATCACCGACACCTCGAGCGTGTTCAACACCGATTTACTGTACACCATCGAGTTGGGCCACGGCCTGAACGTTGCCGAATGTATGGCGCACTCCGCCCTGGCGCGTAAAGAGTCCCGTGGGGCGCATCAGCGTCTGGACGAAGGCTGCACCGAGCGTGATGACGTTAACTTCCTCAAGCATACCCTTGCTTTCCGCGATGCCGATGGCACTACGCGCCTCGAGTACAGCGACGTGAAGATTACCACGCTGCCGCCTGCGAAACGCGTTTACGGCGGAGAAGCGGAAGCTGCCGATAAGAAGGAGACGGCAAATGGCTGAGATGAAGAATTTGAAAATCGAGATCGTGCGCTACAACCCGGAATCAGACACGGCCCCGCACAGTGCGTTCTATGAAGTGCCTTACGACGAGCAAACGTCGTTGCTGGACGCGCTGGGCTATATCAAAGATAACCTTGCGCCAGACCTCAGCTATCGCTGGTCCTGCCGTATGGCTATCTGCGGTTCCTGCGGCATGATGGTTAACAAGGTGCCGAAACTCGCCTGTAAGACTTTCCTGCGCGAATACGAAAAGGGCCTGAAAGTCGAAGCGCTGGCCAACTTCCCGATTGAACGCGACTTGGTGGTCGATATGACCCACTTTATCGAAAGTCTGGAAGCCATTAAGCCGTACATCATCGGCAATCCGCGTACGCCGGATCAGGGGCCAAACACCCAAACCCCGGCGCAAATGGCGAAATACCATCAGTTCTCCGGCTGCATCAACTGCGGTCTGTGCTACGCCGCCTGCCCGCAGTTTGGTCTCAACAAAGAGTTTATTGGTCCGGCGGCCATTACGCTGGCGCATCGTTATAACGAAGACAGCCGCGACCACGGGAAAAAGGAGCGCATGGCGCAACTGAACGGCAAAAATGGCGTCTGGAGCTGCACCTTTGTCGGCTACTGCTCGGAAGTGTGTCCGAAGCACGTCGACCCGGCCGCCGCCATTCAGCAGGGCAAAGTGGAAAGCTCGAAAGACTTTCTTATCGCCACCCTGAAACCACGCTAAGGAGTGCATCATGACGACAAAACGCAAACCCTACGTGCAGCCGATGACCTCCACGTGGTGGAAGAAACTGCCTTTTTATCGCTTTTATATGATTCGCGAAGGAACCGCGATTCCAACAGTATGGTTCAGCATCGTGTTGATTTACGGACTGTTCGCACTGAAGCACGGCGCTGAATCCTGGGCCGGATACGTGGACTTTTTGCAAAACCCGATTGTGGTTATCCTCAATCTCATTACGCTGGCAGCCGCGTTACTGCATACCAAAACCTGGTTCGAATTAGCGCCAAAAGCCGCCAATGTGATTATCAAAGGCGAAAAGCTAGGGCCAGAGCCGGTCATTAAAGCGTTGTGGGGGGTGACGATTGTGGCCACCGTGGTGATCCTGTTTGTCGCACTGTTCTGGTAAGGAGACCAAGATGATTAATCCAAATCCAAAACGTTCAGACGAGCCCGTTTTCTGGGGCCTGTTTGGCGCAGGCGGAATGTGGGGGGCGATCATTGCGCCAGTGATGGTGCTGTTGGTCGGTGTTCTGCTGCCGCTCGGCCTGGCACCACATGACGCCTTCAGCTATGAACGCGTGCTGTCCTTTGCTCAAAGTTTTATTGGTCGCGCGTTCCTGTTCCTGATGATTGTTCTGCCACTGTGGTGTGGTTTGCACCGCATTCATCACGCCATGCATGATCTGAAAATTCATGTGCCGAATGGCAAATGGGTGTTCTACGGACTGGCGGCTATTTTGACCGTCATTACCCTCGTCGGTGTGATTTTCATTTAAAGCTGAGATGCCCGGCACATGCCGGGCATATTTCTTGTCCTGTCTCGTACTTTTCCCCCGCCCGGTTCTACACTTACAAGAAAACATGCAAGGACATTACCATGCGTCTGCTGTCCATCATTGCGACTGTTGCTGCTGCATTTTTGGTTGTTGCCTGTAGTAATCCTGTTCCCCCTCCCGGCGTGACCGTCGTCGCCCCTTTTGATGCCAATCGCTACCTTGGCACCTGGTATGAAATCGCCCGTCTGGACCACAATTTTGAAAAAGGACTGCAGAGGGTCACCGCCACTTATAGCTTGCGCAGTGATAACGGTATTAACGTGCTGAACAAAGGCTACAACCCGGATCGCGGGATGTGGCAAAAAGTCGACGGCGTGGCGTATTTTACTGGCTCATCAGAACGGGCCGCACTGAAGGTGTCCTTCATCGGCCCGTTCTATGGCAGTTATAACGTTATCGCGGTGGATAAAGAGTATCAGCACGCGCTGGTCTGTGGACCGGATCGGAATTATTTATGGATCCTCGCCCGCACGCCAACCATTTCCAATGAAATGAAGCAACAGATGCTGGATATCGCGACCCGACAGGGTTTCCCCGTTCAGAAATTGATTTGGGTGAATCAGACCTATTAATGCGCGCTGAGTTTCAGGCCTATGATGCCACAGACGATCAGCCCCAGGCTGAATATACGGGCGGCACTGGCGGATTCACCGAGCAGAAGGATACCGGTTATCGCCGCACCCACTGCACCGATACCGGTCCAGATAGCATAAGCCGTGCCGACTGGCAGGGTTTTCATTGCCCATGACAGCAAGGCGATGCTGGCGATCATCGCCGTTGCCGTAATGACGCTCGGCACAAGGCGCGTAAAACCGTGGGTATATTTCAGACCGACAGCCCAAACAACTTCCAGCAGACCTGCAACAACAAGAATTAACCAGGACATTTTTGACTCCAGATTGGGGCCGTCCCCGGTATTGTAGATACGCTTACAGGTCGTCCTGTAAGGTCTTTGAGAGTGCTTATTTTAACCCCTGTTTTCGGGGATGCAAGTAATTTGGCTTAAGGTAGTTTTCTGCGATGATTAAGTGAATTAGGCGCATTTCAATGCGGAGATCGCCTTTTTATGTTACCGATACTTTCATTATGATGGCCTTCTGTTCCCCTTGCATTCGCAAACTATGAAGCGCTTACCTGGCCTGTATGTATAAAATCCTGATTATTGATCGCTGTTGTTTCAGTCGTCTCGGACTGGAAACGTGGCTGCAAGCGGTCAATGGCGGTAAATCGCCGTTTCTGATTACCCATCTGAACAGTTTATTGTTGGCAAAAGCGCATGTAGAAAGCTGGCAACCGCATCTGGTTATCGCTGATTTCACCTGCTTTCAGCACGATCTTCAGCAGTCACATTTTCTGCCCGCCCTTCTGGCCGTTTGTGAACAACGCACGCGCCTAATTCGGCTGCAAAACGAGCCCTTTGTCTTTAAAAACGTGGGAGAAACGCTCGCTAAAAAAGCACCGCTGGAAACGCTCGGCCAGCGTATTTTGACAGTGCTGCGCAACGGTCCCGCAATTAATCCAGTGCGCATAGTCACGCCGCTCTTAACGCGTCAGGAAGAGAAAGTATTGTCGTTATGGATGGACGGTGCCAGCAATCAGACAATTGCCAAGGAAATGCAGATTACCGGCAAAACGGTTTACACCTACAAGCGCAACATTCGCATGAAACTGAAAGTCGAAAATCGATTTTCGCCGTTCATTCCCTCAACCGAATGTGCGGAATAACGGTACGGCATGAAAGCCGTACCGAACATCATTAGTTCTGGGCTTTGGTTGCTGCACCTGAAATAGCGTTACCGCCATCAGAAATATCCTCCCCCATCCCTTTCGTCGTATTACAGCCCGAAAGCACAGAAGAGAGCACCAGGAGAGTAAAAAACGCAGCAATGGTTTTCTTAAGCATAATGTCATCCTTTAATTGCCAGTTAATATTCATTATGTAGCAACATAAGCATAGACAAGATCGCCCATCATGGACGAAAACAGCGCAATTTTAAGACGATGTGAAGTGATTAGCTGGCAGCGTGCGAAATGGAGTTGCCCAGATGCTGGACGTCCTGGCCGAAGCCACGGAAGGTGTTGCAGCCCGATAGCAGCGTACCGGTGAACAGAAGTATAAAGAAGAGTTTGAGTAAACGGTTCATCATCCCTGCGCTCTAAGAAAAAGTCGGCACGACGAAAGCGGTGCCGACTTTTTTATAGCATGAATTACTTCACGCGAGAAACGTATTCGCCAGAGCGGGTGTCAATTTTGATGACTTCACCAATCTGCACGAACAGAGGAACTTTAACCACAGCGCCAGTCGTCAGCGTTGCTGGCTTGCCGCCGGTACCTGCGGTATCCCCTTTCAGGCCTGGATCGGTATCAACAATTTCCAGTTCAACGAAGTTCGGTGGAGTCACAGAGATTGGACGACCGTTCCACAGAGTCACGATGCACTCAGCCTGGTCCAGCAGCCATTTAGCGTTTTCGCCAACCGCTTTCTCGTCGGCAGCCAGCTGCTCGAAGGTTTCGTTGTTCATGAAGTGGTAGAACTCACCGTCGTTGTACAGGTAAGTCAGGTTCATATCGATAACGTCTGCGCCTTCTGCAGAGTCGGTCGATTTGAAGGTTTTCTCTACGCGAGTACCGGTCAGCAGGCGACGCAGCTTAACGCGTGCGAACGCCTGGCCTTTGCCTGGTTTTACGAATTCGCTGGATTCAACCGAATACGGTTCTCCATCCATCATGATTTTAAGACCGGCACGGAAATCGTTGCTAGAATAAGTCGCCATAAGGCCCTCTAAATTTGTTAACTGGTAGCTAAGCCACAAAATGGCGCATATTGTAACCCTAAACACCCCGTCCAGAGAAGATTGGTTATCGCAACTTGCCGATGTAATCACCGATCCTGACGAACTGTTACGTCTCTTAAATGTAGACGCTGATGAAAATTTGCTCGCTGGCCGTGAGGCAAAACGTCTATTCCCGCTGAGAGTCCCGCGGGCGTTTGTCGCACGCATGGAAAAAGGTAACCCCAACGACCCTTTGCTGCTTCAGGTTCTGACCTCACAGCAAGAGTTCGCCACGGCCCCCGGTTTCAGTACCGACCCGCTGGAAGAACAGCACAGCGTTGTACCGGGGCTGCTGCATAAGTACCGCAACCGCGCGCTGCTGCTGGTGAAAGGCGGCTGCGCCGTGAACTGTCGCTACTGCTTCCGTCGTCATTTCCCGTATGCCGACAACCAGGGAAACAAGCGGAACTGGCAGGTGGCGCTGGATTACATTGCCGCCCATCCTGAGCTCGACGAAATCATCTTTTCCGGCGGCGACCCGCTAATGGCGAAAGATCACGAGCTCACCTGGCTGCTGGATGCGCTCGAAGCCATTCCGCACCTCAAACGCCTGCGCATTCACAGCCGTTTGCCGATAGTCATTCCGGCACGCATCACCGAGGGTCTGGCGGAACGCTTCGCCCGTTCATCGCTGCAAATTCTGCTGGTGAATCACATCAACCACGCTCAGGAAATTGATGATGAATTCCGTCAGGCGATGCGAAAACTGAAATTAGCCGGGGTGACGCTGCTCAACCAGAGCGTGCTGCTCCGTGACGTGAACAATAACGCACGCACGCTGGCGGACCTCAGCAATGCCCTGTTTGACGCAGGCATCATGCCCTATTACCTGCACGTGCTGGATAAAGTACAGGGCGCCGCGCATTTCCTGGTAAGCGATGACGAAGCCCGCGCCATCATGCGTGAACTGCTGACGCTGGTGTCAGGCTACATGGTGCCCAAACTGGCCCGTGAAATTGGCGGTGAGCCAAGTAAAACGCCGCTCGACTTACAGCTACGCCAAAGCTAATCCAATTTTAGATCATACTTGCCTGCGCGGAGCCCTTCGCGCAGGCTGCAAGTCCGGAAACCGACTCTTCCCAACTCCCGACGAGTGCTATTTTAGCCCCCGAAAAAACAGGGAGAATAAGATGAGCTCAATCCTCACCGGCATTAATACCGGCGTCATTCGCCACGGCGAACAGTTTACGGCGCTGGCGCTGAAAATTAATCAACAACACGAACAGCACCTGCTGCTCATCCCGGCGTTACCACTGCGCGATCTTTTTATCTGTTTCGAATACCGGCTGCACCTGCAAAGCCTGCGCAATGTGAAAGAAAAAGCGGCATTCAAAAAACGGCAGGAAATCGCTACGGCGGCGATGCACAAAAATATTCCTTCTCTAACCCAAAGTGAATTACTGGAAGCGGGGCTCTATCAGCGCATCACTCAAATTGAGCCGAACAACAAACGCAAAAATGAACTGCAGCTCACGATTACGCTTCAGGGCGGAAACACGTTATCGCTGTTGATTGATGACGCACAAATCGCGTTGTTCGTCAGCGCTATATCCCACGCCATCAATAACGCGGGTATGCATACGCTGTCGTTGCGCCTGTCATCGCTGTTGGACTTTTTACCGCTGTACGATGCCACGATAAAAAATAACGGCGAGCTGGAATATGATTCTTATTCGCATCCGGCCTGGAAACTCGCGCTCTTTAGCGAAACGCTGGCGCTGGTGTACCACTCCACCGATGAACACGGAGAACAGCAGGCATACGGCACGGTGATTAAAACCCGGCTTCGCAGTGAGATGAAAGAAACGCAGGCCATTGCACAGCGGCTTTTGGCGTTTAGCCCACGGCTGAAAAAGTGCGAAGGGAAAAAGGGTCAGATTTCGGTCTTTACTTTGGCGTCAGGCACGGAACATGTTCTCCGCGAGCGCTGTTTACGCGCGTTACATGCGTTATGGCAGAAATCAGGGAAATCCACATAAGAAAACGCCCTCGAAGAGAGGGCGTCTTTACGGCGGGAAACAATCAGTTAGGGCACTTATAAACCTGGCCGATCATTTCGCTGTCCGTCGGAACAAAGCTGGAAAGCATGCCCTGGGTTGGACTGCTCACGCCATAAATAACGTTGCCGCCCAAGTCTGCCGCTTGATTACGCAGCGCATTCGCCGCGCCACGCATTGAACCACCCTCTTCACCATGCTGGCCAGAGAGCCAGTTGCTCTGCTTGCCTGTTGCGGTGCCGACCAGGTGGCATTCAGCGCCCGGCTTATCTTCAACAAAGCGAACATTTTGCCCGCCTGCGGTCAGTTCATTGCTGGAACTGCAGCCTGCCAATAATAAAGCGGCACCGACGATCCCTGCACAGACGTTTACGCGCATCTTATTCCTCGTTATAAATGGGCTGGACACAACTTGTCCGTGTGAACGTTATACTAAAAAGATGACCAAAAGAAAAACCCCTGCGACATTATCTGCCACAGGGGTTTATTTTTACACGTCATAATTCAATCCGCAGGTGCGTTGTCTGCACTCGCTCACCCCAGTCACTTACTTAATGTAAGCTCCTGGGGATCCTCGAGCTGGCCGCCTTCCTGCGACTCAAATTATTTAGTGTAAGATTTGGGGGGGACGAATTACATCATGCCGCCCATGCCACCCATACCGCCCATACCGCCAGCACCTAAGTCAGGCGCGTCGCCTTTAGGCAGGTCAGTCACCATACATTCGGTGGTGATCATCAGGCCAGCAACGGATGCTGCGTACTGCAGTGCAGAACGGGTGACTTTGGTTGGGTCCAGAATACCCATGTCGATCATGTTGCCGTATTCTTCGGTCGCCGCGTTGTAACCGTAGTTACCGTCGCCCGCTTTAACGATGTTAGCCACAACGGATGGTTCTTCGCCGCAGTTCAGCACGATCTGACGCAGTGGGGATTCCATCGCGCGCAGCGCAACTTTGATACCCACGTTCTGGTCTTCGTTCACGCCACGCAGTTCGCCCAGCTTGCTTGCAACACGGATCAGCGCAACGCCGCCGCCTGCAACCACACCTTCTTCTACCGCAGCACGGGTTGCGTGCAGGGCATCTTCAACGCGGGCTTTCTTCTCTTTCATTTCAACTTCAGTCGCAGCGCCTACTTTGATAACGGCAACGCCGCCAGCCAGTTTCGCTACACGTTCCTGCAGTTTTTCACGATCGTAGTCGGAAGTCGCTTCTTCGATCTGCTGACGAATCTGAGTCACACGACCCTGAATTGCAGCTTCTTCACCCACGCCATCGATGATGGTGGTGGTGTCTTTGTTGATAACAACGCGTTTCGCCTGACCCAGGTCTTCCAGAGTTGCTTTTTCCAGCTCCATACCGATCTCTTCAGAGATGACGGTACCGCCAGTCAGCGTTGCGATATCCTGCAGCATGGCTTTACGACGGTCGCCGAAGCCAGGCGCTTTAACCGCAGCTACTTTCACGATGCCACGCATGGTGTTAACCACCAGCGTCGCCAGCGCTTCGCCTTCAACATCTTCAGCAACGATTACCAGTGGCTTGCCTGCTTTCGCAACGGCTTCCAGAACTGGCAGCATTTCACGGATGTTGGAGATTTTTTTATCAGCAAGCAGGATGAACGGGCTTTCCAGTTCTACTGCGCCAGTTTCTGGCTTGTTGATGAAGTATGGTGACAGGTAGCCACGATCAAACTGCATACCTTCAACCACGTCCAGTTCGTCCTGCAGACCGGTACCGTCTTCAACGGTGATAACACCTTCTTTGCCCACTTTGTCCATCGCTTCAGCGATGAGTTTACCCACGGTTTCGTCGGAGTTAGCAGAGATAGTGCCGACCTGAGCAATGGCTTTAGAATCAGAGCATGGTACGGACAGGGTTTTCAGTTCTTCAACGGCCGCAGCGACAGCTTTGTCGATACCACGTTTCAGATCCATTGGGTTCATGCCCGCAGCAACGGCTTTCAGACCTTCGGTGATGATGGACTGAGCCAGTACGGTTGCGGTGGTGGTACCGTCGCCTGCAGCGTCGTTCGCTTTAGAGGCAACTTCTTTTACCATCTGTGCACCCATGTTTTCGAACTTGTCTTCCAGCTCGATTTCACGTGCTACAGAAACACCGTCTTTAGTGATGGTCGGTGCACCGAAAGATTTATCCAGAACCACGTTACGGCCTTTAGGGCCCAGGGTTACTTTCACTGCATCTGCCAGTACGTTCACGCCGCGCAGCATTTTCACACGGGCGTCGTTACCGAATTTTACGTCTTTAGCTGCCATTTTCTTTTCCCTTAAATTCGTTCAGGTTCGCGAGTGGATTACGCTTCAACAATTGCCAGAATGTCGCTTTCAGACATGATCAGCACTTCTTCGTTGTCGATCTTCTCGGACTTCACGCCGTAACCGTCGTTGAAAATAACGATGTCGCCGACTTTAACGTCCAGTGGCTGCACAGTACCGTTTTCCAGGATGCGGCCTTTACCGACAGCGATGATTTCGCCACGAGTTGATTTGCCTGCTGCTGAACCGGTCAGAACGATGCCGCCCGCAGATTTGGATTCAACTTCTTTACGTTTGACGATCACACGATCATGTAACGGACGAATACTCATTGATAGCTCTCCTTTGAGAAAGTCTTTATCACTTATGGATGGCGCCGGGACACAGTCGGTTTACCGGCTAGTGACCTGAGAGATGGGGATGGCTTGCTACCCCTTCAAGGGGAAAATCAAAAAAAAATTTTGAAATGGGCATTCGTCACAAAACGATTTAACGCGCTTCAGTGCTACGATGCGGGCTTTCCCGTAACAGGTTGAAGTGATGAGTGGTTTAAAACAAGAGCTCGGTCTGGCGCAAGGCGTGGGATTACTGTCCACTTCGCTGCTCGGCACTGGCGTTTTTGCCGTACCGGCGCTGGGTGCGCTGGTTGCCGGTGACACCAGCCTTTGGGCGTGGCCTGCGCTCATCCTGTTAGTCTTCCCGATTGCGATTGTCTTTGCCGTACTGGGCCGCCATTTCCCAAGCGCAGGCGGCGTGGCACACTTTGTCGGCATGGCGTTTGGCCCGCGACTGGAGCGCGTCACCGGTTGGCTGTTTTTGTTAGTGATTCCGGTTGGTTTACCGGCAGCGTTACATATTGCCACCGGTTTTGGCCAGGCGTTGTTTGGCTGGCATGATGAACAGCTGCTGCTGGCCGAACTCGGCACGCTGGGCATCATCTGGTGGGTCGGCTCGCGCGGCGCCAGTACCAGCGCCAATCTGCAAACGCTGGTCGCGGCCCTGATTGTCGCGCTCATCGCGGTGCTGTGGTGGGCAGGCAACATCACCTTTTCCGCCATCCCTTTCCCGCCGATAACCCGTGTCGACCACTCGCAGCTTTTCGCCGCGCTGTCGGTGATGTTCTGGTGCTTTGTCGGTCTCGAAGCCTTTGCGCATATGGCATCCGAATTCAAACAACCGGAACGCGATTTCCCGCGCGCGCTGATGATTGGCCTGCTGTTGGCGGGTGCCGTCTATTGGGCCTGCACGGTGCTGGTATTGCATTTCCACACGTTCGGCGCCGATAAAGCCGCAGCGGCCTCGTTGCCGAGTATTGTGGTCACGCTGTTTGGCGTTAAAGCCCTGTGGGTGGCGAGCGTGATCGGTTTTCTGGCATGCTTCGCCAGCCTGAATATTTACATCCAGAGCTTCGCCCGGCTGGTGTGGTCCCAGGCGCAATACCGGCCAAATAGCCGGCTGGCACAGCTTTCCCCGCGACGTATTCCGCTGAATGCCCTGAACATGGTCCTCGGCTGCTGCGTGTTGAGCACGCTGTGCATCTATGCGCTGAATATCAATCTGGAGGCGTTAATCATTTATGCCAACGGCATTTTCATCATGATTTATCTGCTGTGCATGCTGGCAGGGTGTCGTTTGCTGAAAGGGCGATTCAAAGTGCTGGCGGTGATTGGCGGGGTTCTGTGTTTGCTGCTGCTGGCGATGGTCGGCCTGAAAAGCCTGTATG
This sequence comes from Scandinavium manionii, assembly GCF_024764775.1. Lineage (NCBI taxonomy): Bacteria > Pseudomonadati > Pseudomonadota > Gammaproteobacteria > Enterobacterales > Enterobacteriaceae > Scandinavium > Scandinavium manionii. Next base: position 447,734 of record NZ_JALIGC010000038.1, read on the forward strand.
CCATTATCATGCTGGCGGCGCTGTGGCTGTTTTTGCCCAAGCGCGGGGCGGTGGTTACACCCTAAAAAAGCCCGGGGCGTTGTGCTTCCGGGCTCATCTCATTAGCGGTCGTCTTTGTTTTCCAGTCGGTCGCGTTCGTCATCCTTACGCTGATATTCCCCGTCAAAGGTCTCTCCGCCGCCACTGCCTGCGTTAAAGCCACCGCCCGGCGTGCGGGCAAAGCGCAGATGCGGCATCAGCTTGAGCGTCAGGTGTTTTTGCACCGGCGGTAACAGCAGCAGCATACCGAGGAAATCGGTAAAGAAGCCCGGCAGCACCAGCAGCAGGCCCGCGATGATCAGCGATACGCTTTTGATCATTTCCGCCGCAGGGCTTTCACCCGCCTGCATCTTCTGCTGCATCAGCATAAAGTTTTTAAAGCCCTGGTTACGCACCAAAGACATCCCGATGACCGAAGTGAAAATCACCAGAATCAGGGTCATCAATACACCGAACACATGCGCGACCTGAATGAATATCGAGATCTCGATGTAGACATATAAAAAAACGGCAATTAAAGGTATCCAGCGCACTGGTTTCTCCTGTTGAGCAACAGCCGCTTCCGGCGGCTGTTTGAATGAGTTTGCGATTCGCGTGTTCAGGAGATGGAGGCAAAAACCGCATTTTCAATCGGCGGTGGCACTCTTTTTCACCCTGACGTTATTGCGGTGATTCATTTCACAGATTAATAAATCTGATATGGATCGGCGCATAATAAGTGATCCAGATTACGGCAATTCGCTATCATCAGCATATGATCATGGGTACCGGGCCGATTAAGGAAATAATCGTCGGCTAAAAAACACACATGACCCCACTCATCCTGTGTGTAGGGTGAAATCATTAGCAGCTTAATCAAGAAGGTTCACATGTTAAACAACATTCGTATCGAAGAAGACTTGTTGGGCACCAGGGAAGTTCCAGCGGACGCTTATTACGGTGTCCACACTCTGAGAGCGATTGAAAATTTCTACATCAGCAACAACAAAATCAGCGACATCCCGGAATTTGTTCGCGGGATGGTGATGGTGAAGAAAGCCGCCGCGCTGGCGAACAAAGAGCTACACACCATTCCTAAAGGTGTTGCCGACGCCATTGTTGCCGCCTGTGATGAAGTGCTGAACAACGGCAAATGCATGGATCAATTCCCGGTTGACGTCTATCAGGGCGGCGCGGGCACCTCCGTGAACATGAATACCAACGAAGTGCTGGCCAACATCGGCCTTGAGCTGATGGGACATCAGAAAGGGGAATATCAGTTCCTGAACCCTAACGATCACGTCAACAAGTGCCAGTCCACGAACGACGCCTATCCGACCGGTTTCCGCATCGCTGTGTATGCCTCCATCGTCAAACTGATGGACGCCATTAACCAACTGGGTGATGGCTTCCAGCGTAAATCCGTTGAATTCCAGGATATTCTGAAGATGGGTCGCACCCAGCTGCAGGATGCGGTTCCGATGACGCTCGGCCAGGAATTCCACGCATTTAACGTGCTGCTGAACGAAGAAACGAAAAACCTGCTGCGCACGGCTGAACTGCTGCTGGAAGTGAACCTCGGCGCAACCGCCATCGGTACGCGCCTGAATACGCCAGATGGCTATCAGCAGCTGGCGGTACAGAAGCTGGCCGAAGTTGCCAACATGCCGGTAGTGCCTGCAGAAGACCTGATTGAAGCCACCTCCGACTGCGGCGCATACGTGATGGTGCACAGTGCCCTGAAACGTCTGGCGGTGAAAATGTCTAAAATCTGTAATGACCTGCGCCTGCTGTCCTCTGGCCCGCGCGCTGGCCTGAACGAAATCAATCTGCCAGAACTGCAGGCGGGCTCGTCCATCATGCCAGCAAAAGTGAACCCGGTGGTGCCAGAAGTCGTGAACCAGGTGTGCTTCAAAGTCATTGGCAACGACACCACTGTTACCATGGCGTCTGAAGCGGGCCAGCTGCAGCTGAACGTGATGGAACCTGTGATTGGCCAGGCAATGTTTGAGTCCATCCACATTCTGACCAACGCCTGCTACAACCTGCTGGAAAAATGCATCAACGGCATTACCGCCAACAAAGCCGTGTGCGAGAGCTACGTCTACAACTCCATCGGGATTGTTACCTATCTCAACCCGTTCATCGGCCACCACAACGGCGATATCGTCGGTAAAATCTGTGCTGAAACCGGGAAGAGCGTACGCGAAGTGGTACTGGAGCGCGGCCTGCTTACCGAAGCGGAGCTGGACGATATCTTCTCGCCACAGAACCTGATGCACCCGGCCTACAAAGCCAGGCGCTTTACAGATGAAAGCGAACAGTAATAATTCTGGTTAAAATCATACAAGGCACGTCAGGGGTGACGTGCCTTTTTTCATTTCTGGAACATCAAAAAAATAACATTTACGTATCCAACATCTAACAATCAAGGAAGCGGCCATGATAGTCATCGAACTTATCATTGTATTAGCGGCGATATTTATCGGCGCCAGACTAGGGGGAATTGGCATCGGTTATGCGGGTGGCCTGGGCGTTCTCGTTCTCGCGGCGATCGGCGTGAAGCCGGGACACATCCCGTTTGACGTTATCTCCATCATCATGGCGGTGATTGCTGCTATCTCAGCGATGCAGATTGCCGGTGGTCTGGACTATCTCGTGAATCAAACCGAGAAACTGCTGCGCAGAAATCCAAAATACATCACCATTCTCGCGCCGATCGTCACCTACTTCCTGACCATTTTTGCCGGTACCGGCAACATCTCGCTGGCCACGCTGCCGGTTATCGCCGAAGTGGCGAAAGAACAAGGTGTTAAACCTTGCCGCCCGCTGTCCACAGCCGTTGTTGCCGCGCAGATTGCGATTACCGCCTCACCCATTTCCGCAGCCGTGGTGTACATGTCGTCGGTGCTGGAAGTCCACGGTATCAGCTACATTCACCTGCTTTCCGTGGTTATCCCTTCCACGTTGATGGCGGTACTACTGATGTCTTTCCTCGTCACCATGCTGTTTAACTCTAAACTGTCCGACGACCCGGTATACCTCAAGCGCCTGGAAGAGGGCCTGGTGGAACTGCGCGGCGAACGTCAGATGGAGATCAAACCCCGGGCGAAACTGTCGGTACTGATGTTCCTGCTCGGCGTGGTTTGCGTGGTGGTTTATGCCATCGTCAACAGCCCAAGCCTTGGCCTGGTAGCCGCCCCGCTGATGAACACCACCAACGCCATCCTGATTATCATGCTGAGCGTCGCGACGCTGACCACCATTCTGTGCCGCGTTGAAACCGACAGCATTCTCAGTTCCAGCACCTTTAAAGCCGGGATGAGCGCCTGTATCTGTATTTTGGGCGTAGCGTGGCTCGGCGACACCTTCGTGTCCGCCAATATTGACTGGATCAAAGAGACGGCGGGCAGCGTGATTCAGGGCCATCCGTGGCTGCTGGCAGTGATTTTCTTCTTCGCATCGGCGCTGCTTTATTCTCAGGCTGCGACCGCCAAAGCACTGATGCCAATGGCGCTGGCGTTGAATGTCTCTCCGCTGACCGCCGTCGCCTCGTTTGCCGCCGTGTCGGGCCTGTTTATCCTGCCGACCTACCCGACGCTGGTTGCCGCCGTGCAGATGGATGACACCGGCACCACGCGCATTGGCCGCTTCGTGTTTAACCATCCGTTCTTTATCCCTGGCACCATGGGCGTGATTTTCTCCGTATGCTTCGGTTTCCTGCTCGGCAGTTTCATTCTCTGACCCTCACCAGGTGTAAAAATGCTTAAAGTCAGGCCGCTCGCGGCCTGACTCCTTCATCCCCCCGCCCCGCATCGTGCTATAGTGCCTTTTTTCGCCGATACGAGGTTGACGATGACCCTGCCCACCGCAGTTGTTGTGCTCTGTACCGCCCCGGATGAAGCTACGGCCCAGGACCTGGCCGCCAAAGTGCTGGCTGAAAAGCTCGCAGCATGTGTCACGCTCATGCCCAATGCCACGTCGCTCTACTACTGGGAAGGCAAGCTCGAACAGGAGTACGAAGTGCAGATGCTGCTGAAATCAGACACGGCGCATCAGCAGGAACTCCTGGACTGCCTGAAGTCACATCACCCGTATCAAACGCCAGAATTGCTGGTTTTACCCGTGTCCCACGGAGACAACGCTTACCTCTCATGGCTCAACGATTCATTACGCTGATCCTGCTGCTGTGCAGCACATCGGCCTTTGCCGGGTTATTTGACGCTCCCGGCCGCTCCAATTTCATTCCTGCTGATCAGGCATTTGCGTTTGATTTCCAGCAGAACGCCCACGACCTAAATCTGAGCTGGCAGATAAAAGACGGCTATTATCTGTATCGAAAACAGGTGAGCATCACGCCAGCCCAGGCCTCCGTCGACCCGCTACAGCTGCCCAAGGGCGAATGGCATGAAGATGAGTTCTTTGGCAAAAGTGAAATCTACCGCCATCAGCTCACGCTTCCGGTCACTATCAACCAGGCCAGTAAAGGCGCGACGTTAACGGTCACCTATCAGGGCTGCGCCGAAGCTGGATTCTGTTATCCACCTGAAACTAAAGTGGTGCCTCTGAGTGAGGTTATCGCCCCGGCCAAGGCTACGTCTGAATCAGTGACCCCGCCTGCAGCGCAGGTGAATCCCCCCGCCAGCGAGCCGCCCTCTACATTGCCGTTCTCGGCACTGTGGGCGCTGTTGATTGGCATTGGTATCGCCTTTACGCCCTGCGTGTTGCCGATGTATCCGCTGATTTCCGGTATCGTGCTTGGCGGACAACAGCGTCTGTCCACGGGCCGCGCGTTGTTGCTGGCGTTTATCTATGTACAGGGCATGGCGCTGACCTATACCGCACTGGGCCTGGTAGTTGCGGCTGCCGGGCTGAAGTTTCAGGCTGCGCTCCAGCATCCTTACGTGCTGATTGGCCTGTCAGCGGTGTTTATTCTGCTGGCGTTGTCGATGTTCGGCCTGTTCAGTCTGCAGCTCCCCTCTTCGCTGCAAACGCGCCTGACGCTGATGAGTAATCGCCAACAGGGCGGCTCTGCGGGCGGCGTATTTGCGATGGGTGCCATCGCCGGGCTGATTTGTTCCCCCTGCACTACTGCGCCACTGAGCGCCATTCTGCTGTACATCGCCCAAAGCGGAAATCTGTGGTTGGGCGGCGGCACGCTGTACCTGTACGCATTGGGAATGGGATTACCGCTGATTCTGGTCACCGTCTTTGGCAACCGGCTGCTACCGAAAAGTGGGCCGTGGATGGCGCAGGTTAAAATCGCCTTTGGCTTCGTGATCCTCGCACTGCCCGTGTTCCTGCTCGAACGTATTATTGGCGACACATGGGGACTTCGACTGTGGTCGATACTTGGTGTTGCCTTCTTCAGCTGGGCGTTTATCGCCAGCCTGACGACGAGCAAACCGTGGATGCGAGTGATACAAATCATACTGCTGGCCGCGGCGCTGGTCAGTGCGCGCCCGCTCCAGGATTGGGCATTTGGCGCAGTGCCAACGCAACAGCAGGCGCATTTAAACTTCACGCGTATCGCTAACGTGGATGAACTGAATCAGGCGCTGGCGCAGGCTAACGGCAAACCGGTTATGCTAGACCTGTACGCCGACTGGTGCGTTGCCTGCAAAGAGTTCGAGAAATACACCTTTAGCGATCCGCAGGTTCAGCAGGCGCTGAAAAACAGCGTTTTACTGCAGGCCGACGTGACGCGCAACACAGCGCAAGATGCGGAGCTGCTGAAACAGTTGCAAGTTCCGGGTCTGCCGACCATTCTGTTTTTTGATTCCGCAGGTAAAGAGATCCCAGCCATGCGGGTTGCCGGATTTATGGATGCCGCCGCGTTTCAGGCGCATTTGCAGAATCTGGTCCGGTAAACGACACTTTTAAAGGGATAAACGGAGGATAAAGCCGTGCAACGCGAAGACGTATTGGGGAAAGCCCTGCAATTGCTTGAGATTAAAGGGATTGCCGACACAACGCTGGAAATGGTGGCCAAAGAGGTGAACCTCCCGCTTGATGATCTGCAACGTTTCTGGCCCGACAAAGAAGCGCTGTTGTATGACGTGCTGCGCTATCTCAGCCAGCAGGTGGATATCTGGCGCCGACAGTTAATGCTCAATGAGGAGCTCAGCAGCGAGCAAAAGCTGCTGGCCCGCTACAGCGCATTGACGGAGTGTGTCAGCAATAACCGCTATCCCGGCTGCCTGTTCATCGCGGCGTGTACATTTTATCCGGATCCCGAGCACCCCATTCATCAGCTTGCGGATCTGCAAAAACGTGCTGCCTACGAATTCAGCCATGAGCTACTGACGAAGCTGGAAGTCGATGATCCTGCAATGGTGGCGCAGCAAATGGAACTGGTGCTTGAAGGGTGCCTGAGCCGTTTACTGGTAAAACGCAGCCAACAGGATGTCGATACCGCGCAGCGACTGGCCGAAGATATTTTACGCTTTGCCCAGTGCCGTTCGGGTGGCGCACTGACCTGATGCGTGTCGTTCACGTCAATCGTAGATAATTTGCGCAAGCTGCCGCAATGTTAAGCAAACGCACCAGATTTCCGTGATTTGGGTTGACGGACAACGCTGATTAAGGTTTAATGCGCCCCGTTGCCCGGATAGCTCAGTCGGTAGAGCAGGGGATTGAAAATCCCCGTGTCCTTGGTTCGATTCCGAGTCCGGGCACCACTATTCTAAAGAACCCGCCTATGGCGGGTTTTTGCTTTTCTGCGTATCAATATTTCGTGACATCCCTCTCTAAACAATAAAATGCACTCCCTCGACACCATTCAATCATGAACAGAAACCGTCCTGATTAAGGTGGTTGCAGGCTTTTCCATGAACATTTCATCCAAATTGAGCCCATTCAGGTAGCAATTGAACAAACAATAATTGTCTAAACAGTGTACTATTGACGCTGTACGCGTCGATAAATTAACCACCGGATACCGGAAGGCTGCACTATGACCGTTGAGAACTACCTGAAACGACTTCGAAATGTGAACGAAGAGCAGATGCTCGAAAAAATTGTTGCCCGCATTGAAAACAGTATTGAACCGGAATATATGGCTGCATTCCAGAAAGCCGCCGATAAGCGCCGGGCAGAACTGTGTGATTATCAGTTCAGCCTGAACGACGACTTTGGTGAATTGAAAGCCCCTCGCAAGTATTAAGTCCTGCGTTCTTTATTCCGCTGCATTTTCTCCGGGCGAATCACCGGGGTTACCCTACACTTACAAAGGTGAGTTATTAGGGAAACCCGTTCTGTTCGTGTGATTCACAAGAGATAATGCTATGGAATTAAAGGATTATTACGCCATTATGGGCGTGAAGCCGACGGACGATCTCAAGACCATTAAGACCGCATATCGTCGTCTTGCCCGCAAGTACCATCCTGATGTCAGTAAAGAACCCGATGCCGAAGCCCGCTTTAAAGACATTGCGCAGGCTTGGGAAGTGCTGAGCGACGAACAGCGTCGCACTGAATATGACACCCTCTGGCAACACCGCAACGACCCGCCGTTCCGTCAGCAGGCACAGTCTGATTCGCAACAACAAACCTACAGCCAGGAAGAGTTCGACGATATCTTTTCCTCCATTTTTGGCCAGCACGCGCAGCAATCGCGTCAGCAACATTCTGCCCGTGGCCATGACGTCGAAATTGAAGTCGCCGTTTTCCTCGAAGAAACGCTCGAAGCCCACACCCGCCCTATCAACTACACGCTGCCGCTTTACAACGTTTTCGGGATGGTTGAGAAAGAAATCCCCAAATCACTCAACGTTAAAATCCCGGCCGGCGTTGGTGACGGGCAGCGCATTCGTCTGAAAGGCCAGGGCACGCCGGGCGAGAACGGTGGGCCTGCGGGAGATCTGTGGCTCATCATCCGCATCGCGCCACATCCGCTGTTTGATATCGTCGGACATCATCTGGAAATTGTGCTGCCGCTCGCCCCATGGGAAGCCGCGCTGGGGGCAAAAGTGAAGGTCCCGACGCTGAAAGAGCCGATTTTACTGACCATTCCGGCGGGCTGTCAGGCCGGGCAACGACTGCGAATCAAAGGCAAAGGCCTGGTGAATAAGCAGCACACCGGCGATCTGTTTGCGGTGATTAAAATCGTCATGCCACCGAAAACAGATGAGAAAACCAGCGCCCTGTGGCAGCAGTTAGCTGAGGCACAAACCACCTTCAATCCTCGCCAACAGTGGGGTAAAAATCATGGCTAATGTCACTTTCACCCTGACCGTCACCGAATTTTGTCTGCATACCGGCGTCTCCGAAGAGGAGCTGGATGAGATAGTCGGCCTGGGCGTCATCCAGCCCGACGAAAGCCCCGATGCGCACTGGCTGTTTGACGATCGTGCCGTCACCATCGTCCATCGCGCGCTACGTCTTCGGCGTGAACTGGCGCTCGACTGGCCTGGTATCGCCGTCACGCTGACCCTGCTCGATGAAAACGAGCGCCTGAGACTGGAAAACAGGCTGCTGCTTCAGCGGCTACAACGCTTTATCAACTAGCCCCAGACATCGACGGGTGTAATCATTTGACACAAAGCCAGCCTGCGGGCTGGCCCTTTCGATTACCCTTCTTAGCCAGCGCCTCTTATAATGTCTGCATGCGTTCTTTACCGACATTATTTCCCCATGACAACATCCGTTCTTAAACGCGACTGGCGAATTCCCACCGCTGCTATCCTCGTCGCGGTGATACTGGCCTTTACCTTTCAGCTCCACACCCATTGGGCTGCCTTCCTGCAATGGTGCCTCGCGACGCAAATCACGCTGCATCGCTATCTGGTGATGTACCTGCTGCAGCTCAATAACCATCAGTACACCGGTGGACTGTGGCTGTTAGCCGGGGCGTTTCTTTACGGGGTGCTGCACGCCATCGGGCCGGGTCATGGCAAATTTATTGTCACGACCTATCTCAGTACGCATCAGGAAAGTCAGCTGGCCTCACGGGTAGTGCCTTTCCTCGGTAGCCTGATGCAGGGCATCAGCGCCATAGTGTTCGTCTTTGTGCTCGCCGTCGGGATGAATCTGGCGTCGGGCGATCTCAGTGAAAGCCGCTGGTACATTGAGAAAATCAGTGCGGTGCTGATAGGCAGCTTCGGCATGTTTGTGATTTGGCAGACCCTGAAAAGCCTGCAGCCGAAAACCTTCAGCATTCGTCGCATTAAACCCCTGTCCAATGACGGACATGACCATGGCGCCGACTGCGGCTGCGGGCATCACGGCGTGGGGGCCGATATCACCCATGCCGACTGGAAAACCCGCGCAGGCATTGTGATTGCCATCGGGGCGCGGCCGTGCAGCGGGGCGATCATGATTTTACTGTTCTCCAACGCCCTCGGTATCGTCAGTTGGGGAATTGCGGCGGTAATGTCGATGGCGCTCGGCACCGCGCTCTCCATTCTCGGGTTATCGCTGGCGGTACGTTACGCACGCGAGCGGACGGTGGCGTGGTTTGGTGAAGGTTCCGAACAGATGCGCTGGCTGGTCCCGACGGTGAAAATCATCGGCGGAGTGCTGATTATTCTGTTCGCGGTAGTGCTGTTCCTGACCGTGATTCCGATCAGCGCAAACGGCGACTATATCGCCGCCGGTTGCTGAGTTCGCCTTAAGGAACCTGAATAACCTCCTCAGATTCACGGTGCGTATGGACCTCCTGCGCACTTAACCACAGCGGCTTGCGACCAAAGGTTTGATACAGGCTCAGCTGATCGTTGTAGTGTTTCGCAGGCGTGCCGTCCGGAGCGATGAAACCGCTCTGGCCGGGCGCAACGACATCCCACGCCAGCACGCTGTCCGGTTTTTCCTTCGGCGAGAAGACAATCATGTCATTCTCCGTGCCCCGATTTTGATACTCAGCCTGATGGCGCGCCTCTTTCGGCAACGCCTGTGGCACGCCAAAGAAGTTATTCGCGCGGAAGGTTAAATGCATAGCCGGGGTTTGCCATTGGGTGATGTCGGTGCCGTAGCGCTGCGACAGCGTCTGCCAGCTTTCCCCTAACGCGGCCAGAATCACCTGCTGCGAAGGCTTGCCGCCGAACAGATCCACCGCCTGCGGCACCGGGCTTTTCGACCCTTGCAGAGCTTCGTACAGAATTTTCGCCCCCACGCTAATGTTCAGCGAGCCGGTCGGGCCGTCCTGAGTCGTCTCATAACCACTGGCGGTGTACCAGCTGTTGAATGGCGCCGGCACGGCGGCGGCAACCGTCTGTTTTAACATGCTGGTCAGCCAGACATTGAGGATTTCAGACCCCGGCTGAGCCCAGGTTTTTCCATCGCTGTTCAGCGCATTCTGGCCGTCCCAGGCCGCTAACGTATTCACCAGCAACAGGCGTGGATCGTTGGCCGGAAGCCCTTTCACCGCGGTCTGCATTGCCGGTAAGAACAGGCGTAAATTCAGATCCTGACGACTGGTATGGCGAATGATGTCCCAGGCCTGCTCGCGGGTTAAGGTCAGCTGTTTGTCGATCAGACGTTTAATCTCATCCACCCGGTCTGCGCCGCCCCACAGAAACGCGAACAAATCGGAGGCGATATAACCCTCTTGCGGCGAGTTGTTCCAGTTGGCGATGTATCCTGACGCCGGGTTATACACCTGCGGATTGTTGCTGAACGGCAAAATCCCTTTCCAGTCCCACTGCCCGGTTCCGGGAACCGGCAGACGCGGATCGTGCTGCGGCTGACGTTGTGGGTAAGCGCCGGAATGAACATACCCGATATTGCCCTGCATATCGGCGTAGTACCAGTTGATAGTCAGCGCCTGCTGCGCGGCCTGCTGTTTCCACTCCGTCCAATCCCTGGCCTGCATCTGGTGCGTCCACGCCAGTAACGAAGCCACCTCTTTTCCGTCCCAGGCCCGCGCTTTCGCATAGGCGGTGTGCGTCGTATTGTCGGTTTTGATAACGTTGCCATGAAGGGTTCGCCAAACCGTAAAGTCGACAGGCGGCTCCCCTTTCACCGCAATCGTTTCATCCCGGCGCTGCATTTTCTGCCACTGGCCGTTGTGGAAATATTCGCCAGGACGCGCGGCATCAAGCTTCTCAGCGAAGATATCGACATCGTCGCCGAAGCCCGCAGTGGCGCCCCAGGAAATATGGCCGTTATGGCCAAACACCAGACCCGGATAGGCGAAAGGCGTGTTGCCGGTGACGTCATAGCCCGCACCGTGCAGGCCGATGCCGTAAGTGTATGCCGGGGCATACCAGCCAAACTGCGGGCCGTTAACCATTATCGCGTTGGCGTCCTTGGCTTTCGCTTTGCCGATCACCCACATGTTGCTGGTCGTAGGATATCCCGCCAGCCCGTTGGCTCCGCTGCGGGCAAACTGCGCCGCAACCGTCTCTCGGTTGTGCTGGGGTGATAACGCCAGCAGCGCGCCGTCGTCCCCTTTGGCCAGCCGCTCAAACATCGGTGCCGGGAGGTCATAACGCGGTAGCTGCATCGCGAGCTGCTTCGCCTCGGCGCTCAGTCGCAACGGATACTTCCCCTCTTTGGCGTCAATGGTGGTCGACGCCGCCGGGTTCACCAGCCATTTCAGCTGATTAAACACGCCCATACCTTTCTCGATGCCGTACTTATCCCGCAGCGCGGTCAGCAGCGCCAGGTTATCAATCTCGCTGGAGCTGTCAGAGAAACGGTTCGCCATAGTGCCGACAAACACCATCGCCACATCAAACGCGCGCCAGTGTTTAGGCATAAACCCCAGCTCGGTAAACTGCTGCGGCATTAGCGTCCCGGGCTGCGCATTGACCTTATCGATCCACGCATTCATCCCCTCAGCGTACCCTTCCAGAATGGCTTTCTCTTTCTCAGGCAGGGCATCAATCTGTGCCTGAATGGACGCGGGCCAGTAGTTGGTGCGAATGTCCTTATCGAAATCGAGATACTTTTTGCCCAACACTTCACTTACCGTTCCCTGCGTGCTGCGCCGGGCCATCTCCATCTGGAACAGCCGGTCTTGCGCCACCACGTAGCCGTAACCGTAGAACAGACGACGCGCGTCGTTGGCGTAGATGTGTGGCACGCCGTAGCCGTCGCGTACAATTTTGACTTCCGTTGCCGTTGTGGCAGCCAGGGCACAGGATCCGCTGACACTCAGCACAATCCCTGTAAAACAGTTCACTATTTTATGATTTTTATTATTCATTGAATCCTCTTGCAGATGAGTTAACGCGGTTTGATCCTGGCAAAAAACCTTGCCTTATCCAGAATCAAAAGCCACTTTGCAGAGGAATTGTGAGGATGCTAACTAAATTTGATTCATTTTTTGATGTGTGTTGGAAATTTTGAATCACAAATAACGGTGAACTACAGGCATAAAAAAACGCCTCCCAATGGGAGGCGTTTTCGTAGACGTCACGCTGAAAACTTACTCGTTGATACGCGGGTGCTGATCGACCAGACGGGTACGTTTTTCCTGCAACGCTTCAATTTCTGCATCAATATCTTCAATTTTATGTTCGATATTGTCGTGGTGCTCTTGCAGAATTTCTTTCGCTTCATGGATATCAGACGCCGCTGGCGTCGCACCTTTCAGCGGCTGATTAGCGGTTTCTTTCATGGTAATACCGGTCAGCAGACCGATAACCGCAACCACCATCAGGTAGTACGCTGGCATCATCAGATCCTGCGTATATTCCACCAGCCACGCGGCAAGCGTTGGCGTCAGACCGGCAACCAGCACCGAAATGTTAAACGCACTGGCCAGCGCACTGTATCGAATATGCGTCGGGAACATCGCCGGCAGCGACGACGCCATCACGCCGATAAAGCAGTTCAGGATCACCGCCAGCAGCAGCAGCCCGGCGAAAATCAGGGCAACCACATCGCTGTTAATCATGATGAACGCTGGGATTGCGCACAGGAACAGCAGCACGCTACCGACCAGGACAAACGGACGACGACCAAAGCGGTCGCTCAGCATCCCGATAATCGGCTGAACAAACAGCATACCGACCATGATAGCGATGATGATCAGCACGCCGTGGTCTTCTGAATAATGCAGGTTATGCGACAGGTAGCTTGGCATGTAGGTCAGGAGCATGTAGTAGGTGACGTTGGTTGAAATCACCATCCCAACGCAGACCAGCAGCGCGCGCCAGTGTTTGGTCGCAATCTCTTTGAACGACACTTTCGGACCGTCCTGCAGACCCTGGCGGTCGCCCTGCTCCAGTTTCTCAACGTGTTGCTGGAACGCAGGCGTCTCTTCCAGAGCATGTCGCAGATACAGGCCGATAATGCCTAACGGCAGCGCCAGGAAGAACGGCAGACGCCAGCCCCACTCGAGGAAGTTGTCCTCGCCGACAATGGTGGAAATCAGTACCACCAGGCCCGCACCGAGCACGAAGCCCGCAATCGACCCGAAATCGAGCCAGCTGCCCATAAAGCCGCGCTTACGGTCCGGAGAATATTCCGCAACGAAGATAGACGCGCCGGTGTATTCCCCGCCGACCGAGAAGCCCTGCGCCATCTTACACAACAGCAGCAGAATCGGGGCCCAAATACCAATGGTGGCATACCCGGGTATCAGACCAATACAGAATGTACTGATCGACATAATAATGATGGTTATAGAGAGTATTTTCTGACGACCGTATTTATCGCCGAGCATCCCGAAGAACAGGCCACCCAGTGGACGGATCAGGAAGGGAACAGAGAAGGTCCCCAAAGCAGCAATCATCTGAACGCTAGGGTTAGCGTCCGGGAAGAAGACCTTACCAAGAGCGTAGGCCACAAAACCGTAGACACCGAAGTCAAACCATTCCATCGCGTTACCGAGCGACGCAGCGGTAATCGCTTTGCGCAGCTTACTGTCGTCGATGATGGTGACATCACGTAGCGTGATCGGCTTAACTTTTTTCCTTTTTAGCATGTTGTCCTCGTTAACTATCGCCGTGAGCGCACGCAGGGGGAGGCAAACACGAAGGTTCGCTTGTGTGCGGTTAGGGAGCGGCGAATTGCTGTGCTCCTCATTTCAAGCGTAGCAGGTTTACTTACACTGGCTGCTCACAGCCTGTACAACCGAACCTGTTGACGCCTGCTCTGGCAGTAAAAGATTCTGACCAAACCCTCAAAGTAGAGTGATATTTTCCGTACTTTCCTTTCTTACCCTAACAGTGTTTATATGTGTGATCAACTTCACGGAAAATAATGCTTACTGTTAAGTTGATTCATGAAACGTCAATAAGTTCATATTTGTGCTAAGTACATTCTTAATCCAGATTCTCCTCAGCCATAAGAAAAATGCCAATCACGCCAGCCAATTAACCAAAAATAAGCCTGGTAATTATTTATTTGCTAACGGTTTATTGTCGACAATTCTTTACATCCAATTCACACCCAATTGATTATTTAAAGCCTCGCCACTCTTTCCTTTAAATATGTGATCAGAATAACCAAAACACTGTTTTATTTTCATTGAATCAACATTCCATTGATCGCATTATAGCCTCAGCGAATCAGCCCGCCGCTGATGAAGAGAAAACAACCAGGCTACCTCTGCTTAATTTTGCTCACATAAACAAACAGATACCTAAAAAACCGTTAGTCAATTTGTTGAACCGCATTCTTTTATGTCTTCCCAGCGCGGAGCGCTGTGGGAAGCGAGGATAGAAAATGAAAATCAAAGCCACGATTGAACGTATCCCCGGTGGAATGATGTTAGTTCCACTGCTATTAGGCGCTGTGTTAAATACGCTCGCACCTGATACAGGAAATTATTTTGGTTCGTTCACCAAAGGAATGATTGGCGGTACGGTGCCAATCCTGGCGGTTTGGTTTTTCTGCATCGGGGCGTCGATCGACTTACGTGCCACCGGCACCGTACTGCGCAAATCCGGCACTCTGGTGCTCACAAAAATTGCTGTCGCGTGGGTCGTAGCGATGATCGCCGCCGCCTTTATTCCGGACGGCGGCATTCAGACTGGCTTCTTCGCCGGGCTGTCGGTGCTGGCACTGGTGTCAGCGATGGACATGACAAACGGCGGGCTATACGCCAGCCTGATGAATCAGTACGGCTCAAAAGAAGAATCCGGCGCATTCGTGCTGATGTCACTGGAATCCGGCCCGCTGATGACCATGGTTATCCTCGGTTCCGCAGGCCTCGCCTCCTTTGAAGCACACCACTTTATTGGCGCAGTGCTGCCGTTCCTGATTGGCTTCGCCCTCGGCAACCTCGACCACGATTTCCGCACCTTCTTCAGCAAAGCGACGCCGGTGCTGATCCCGTTCTTCGGCTTCGCGCTGGGTAACACCATCAACCTGAGCGTGATTATGGACACCGGCCTGCTGGGTATCGTGCTGGGCGTGGCGGTAATCATCATTACCGGTATCCCACTGATTATTGCGGACCGCGTGATTGGTGGCGGGAATGGTACAGCAGGCGTGGCGGCGTCGTCGGCAGCGGGTGCTGCGGTGGCGAACCCGGTAATTATCGCGCAGATTAACCCGGCCTTCGAACCGGTTGCCGCATCGGCAACGGCTCTGGTGGCAGCGAGCGTAATTGTGACGGCTATTCTGGTACCGATTATCACCGCGCTGTATGCCAAACGCTTTGGCAACGTTCAGGCGAAGCAGCCTGAACCCGTGGCGGTCGAATCCTTACATCATTAATCGTTCACTGACCGGCGGGGCCATCAGGCCTCGTCGGTAAACAACTCTTCCAGCATCGCATCAACCAGCCGGGTCGCAGAACACAGACGCGGCATTCCCAGCGCCACCGGCTGCCACGTTTGCGTCACTGACCAGCACACTGGCTGACGCACCGCGTCACAGCTACTGCCCAGCCAGGCCAACATCTCTTTGTGATCCATCAAGCCTAATGACGTCGGCGATGCCAGCCATTGATGATAAAAATGACGCGTTTCCGTCGCAGCACCGATACCTTGCGCCAGATACTGAGCCGTCATTGAACGCAAACTGTCTTTCAGCAAGCCGCGCACTTCACCGTTTGCGAGCCGCCACGCATCACCAAACGCGCCCCAGCGCAGCTCTTCCAGCGCAATGTAACAGCGTCCGGCCAGCGACCAGCCGTCGTACTGCCCGGCGTGCCAGCGGGTGAACACTTCATCGCTGTGCGAACCGGATTCCACCATCAATCCACGCTGCGTCAGCGCCCGCTGTTTATGCTCCGCACGCTGGCTGAACTGTTCGCTCACCAGGCTAAACTGCTGGCGCAGCTCTGGCGAACTCTGGCTTTTGCTCTGTAACTGTTGCAGGTAACGGCTCATGCGTGTCAGCGCCAGATGACCGGGGTCGAACTGACTGGCGAGTTTTTCCGCCAACCCGAGCCGCATAGCCGGGTTATCGCTAAACAGACCCGCCACCGACCACGGGCGCAGCTGCGTTTGCGCCACGATTTCATTCATCAGGCGTTCGCGAAACTGCTGCTGTTGCGGGGCAAGCGTATGCTGACGCGGGTTTTCAATACCCAGCACCAGATCCACCATAAATCGGGCATGAAGAGATTCCAGTATCCGGCCTGGCCCCTCCAGTAATCGCGTGTTCATCACTGTTCAGCCGCAAAAAGGGTTTGAATATCATCACGCAACAGGCGCGCATCCTCTTCAATCCAGCGCACCGTGGCCAGGCACTGAGCAAGCTGCTGGCAAAGAGCGTTAACCGTGGACTGATGCTGTTGGCGCAAAGAGAGACTCTCCTGCAAATTTTTCTGCAAGTCGCTGAGGCTCTGAGAAAACTCCGCAAAGAAGGTCACCATTCCCGCCGTAACAGAGACATCGACTTGCGCGGCTAAAGCTTTAAGGATTTGTGAGCAGAAAGTCGAAATACTCACCACGATACGCTCCTTAATCGCATTCATATCAATGATGTAACGCGTTTTAGTCATCACATAATCATCCCAGCCCCAGCCAGGATTGTTCAGCCAGCGGCTAATGGAATCGCGCATCCCGCCGCGCTGGCTACCCAACGGCAGATCTTCGGTGGCAATCGCCCCATTAAACCACTGCGGCATGGTGATTTGCAGCGAACCGGACTGAAACACTGGCAGCGTTATCCGCGTGCGGAACCCGGCGCGGTGCAGTTCTTCCTTCACATGAGATTCAATCGGCTTCAGCGCGTCATCAAGCGTTCGGCTGAGCGACGTTTCGAGCTGGTCAAAACGCAACGACAGCTCGCGAATAATGCTTTGCTGACAGGCAAACACCGTGCCTTCACAGTCGGCACGAATAATGCTGAGCAGCCGGTTAGCCTGCTCCTCATCATCGAGCACGATTTCGCCACTGTCATCATGCTGCGACCATTGCAAATCCGCGCCGTTAGCGAGGCTCATCAGCCGCAGATTGTCCGCGCTAAAGCTGCTGTCGAGCAGCGCTAAAATCTCACTTTTCTGCCCGGCAATGAACGATTCTGCAGCGTCCAAAGCCTGTTCCACTTCGTGGCTAATTTCTTCGCTCACCCTCCGCTGGCGCACCTCACACTGCGCCATATCTTCTTCGAGACGAACGATATTATCCTGCAACTGCTCGGCGGCGACGGTCAGCCCTTGCAGGCGAAACTCCAGGAAATCCCGGGCGCTCTGGGCGTAGTTCAGCAGCTTGTGTGAAGCGGAACGCAGTGCGAACAGCGAGGCGTTGGCGTGCGCGGCGTGCAGCAGCATATTGATGGGTTTTTCAAACAGCGAATCTTCCCACAGCAAATCTGCCGCGTGGCGAATGTGGGTCACGTCAGCCAGATCGGCGGTTCGCCAACGGCGACCGAGTGCCGCTTCGGCAAAATCCTGCACCCAGCGCTGCTCCTGCGGGTCGGGTAATCTGCCGTGAAGGGTCAGCTCATGGCGCGCGCGATTGGCGAGATAACCCCACATCGATGACACTGGGTAAATCTGTCCCGGATGAATATACCCCTTCATCAGCGTGCCGGAGATCATCGCCCGCACCTGATCCTCATCGTCGCTGTTTCGGTCCTTCTGATCGAATTTGTTCACCAGCGCGTACAGCGGTACCGACTTGCTCACCGCGGTAATCGCCTGGCGCACTTCCTGATCGGAAATGGATTTGAGCTGGGTGTAATCCATCACCGCCAACACCGCCGAGGCGCGGGCCAGCTGCTCATTAAGCATTTTTTGCAGATGCGGTTGCCCGGCTTCGTTCGGTCCCGGCGTGTCCAGCAGCGTCAACTGGCCTGCGTTTTCGCCCAGTCCGGCGAGATGCACGAACTCCACTTCAATCACTGGAATATGTTCAATGGAAGCGTAATCGGCAAAGGGAAAGTCGACGTCCATTGCTCGAGAAAGACGAACCAAATCATTCAGGCTTTTCAGACACTGAAATATGGGTTGCGCCCCGAGATAATGTTTTTCAAAAGCAACGCCGCCGATAATACGCTCGAGCAGGGCGTTCATGTCTTTATCCATTTCGAGCTTGAGCGCAAGTTTAGCCCGGTCGACGCGACGAAGTTTATCCTGCAATTCATGCATTAAGCGTTCAATGGGCTTAGCATGAATAAAATTAAGACCAGGTTCTTTCTGACCCGGCGTATGGCGAATAAGCGTGGGTAATGCGGTCATCGGCCGGTTGCGGTTAGGCAAAACCTCCGTTCCAACGATGGCATTAATGGTGGTGGATTTGCCCGCCTTCATTGTGCCAACAATCGCCAGCACCATTTCCAGACGAGTAATTTTACGCAGCTCGTTATTCAGCGTCTCCTGCTGCGTCACCAATAAATGGCTTCCCGGATTGCGGCCATGCGAGCCCCCAGGCGCCTCAGACATTGCCTGTGCACCGCTCAGCAGATTACCCGGAAGCCCATTCACGGTATCGAGATGTCGTAATGCCAGCTGCAGCAAGCGCTCAGCTTCCTGACTCAATTCAAATATTGTCTGTGTGTACATGGTTAAAGTATTCCCTTAACGCAAATTTTATAACTTTTATTTGTCAGACTTTTTTATATCCGGGTTTTATTTTTTATATAATTATCCGTACGACGAAAGAAAACGCAGTACGTAAGAAACCCAGGAGATATACAGATTAACGCCATAAACAGCATTCAACAGGATATATTGCATATAAATTTCCTGTCGGAATAGAGTAAATAAGTTAGCGCCTGGAACCTATCCCAGTAGGCGTTATTGGCGCAGACAGTTTGAACACGGACAGCGCGGAGAAACCGGAGCGTACACGTAGTACGTGAGGATTTCGAGCACTGCCAGGTTCAAAATGGCAAGCAAAATAGCCCTAATGGGATAGGTTCTTAGTAATAATCAGAAATACGATCCTCAACATAACGCAAACAACATTACTCGGCAATTTCGAAACATAAAAAATTGAACAGCTTAACGTAAGCGGTACAGGCTGGGGGATAAATAGTCCCGACAACCGTAAGGACATGCGATATAATGAGTCATACTTTTAGCGCTCAGCGGCAGTTTGCACGGTCTGTGGCGCATTTTCAATTATTACGAGGTTACTATGTCTCTGCCACACTGCCCAAAATGCAATTCCGAATACACCTATGAAGACAGCGGCATGTTCATCTGCCCTGAGTGCGCCCACGAGTGGAACGACGCAGAGCCTTCTAACGACGGTGACGAGCTTATCGTTAAAGATGCCAACGGCAACCTACTGGTCGACGGCGACAGTGTGACCGTGGTGAAAGATCTGAAGGTTAAGGGCAGCTCTTCGATGCTGAAAATCGGCACCAAAGTGAAGAATATCCGCCTCGTTGAAGGCGATCACAACATCGACTGCAAAATTGACGGTTTTGGCCCAATGAAGCTGAAATCTGAGTTCGTGAAAAAGAACTGATCCCGCGCCAAATCGCCCGACGGCGCTCTGCTTGCCAGGCCTATACCTTCGTAGGCCCGATAAGCATCAGCGCCATCGGGCAAAAACCTACCGCCTGGTTATATTAACGCAAGGTAACTATAGTTATCGGGTCCCCCTTTACCCGAGGTTATGGTTATGCCGTTAAATCCCTACATCTCTTTTTCCGGCAACTGCGCCGAGGCCCATGCTTTTTATCAGCAGGCATTAAACGCTGAACTGGGCTACAAAATCACCTTCGGCGAAATGCCAAAATCCGATCAGAACAGCGAAGAAGTCTGCCCCTCCGGCATGGCTTTTCCACCTGATGCCATCGCCCACTCTAACGTCCGCATTGCGGGCAGCGAGATAATGATGAGCGACGGGATGACCGGCAGCGTCAGCTATTCCGGTTTTACGCTGGTGCTCGACACCCAGGATGTCAACGAAGGGAAAGGCTGGTTCGATGCCCTCGCCGAGGGCGGCATGATTGAAATGGACTGGCAGGAAACGTTCTGGGCCCACGGATTCGGCAAAGTCACCGATAAATTCGGCGTGCCGTGGATGATCAACGTCGTCAAACAACCGCAGTAATCTCCCCCCCAGGGCGGCCCGCCCCGCCCTGTCATACGCCCTACTTCAACTCTTCATCGTTCAGTCACCGCACCTTAACCGGAGTGTCATATTTTCGCGTCACCCTATCGGCATATTTTCACTCATCCGCGAAAGTGACGTTGAAGAGGTGTTCCTTATGATGCACTTGTCCAGACATCCGACCAGTTACCCAACGCGTTACGAGGAAATTGCCGCCCTGCTTGAGCAGGAGCTACGTAACCAGTATCGCTGCGGCGACTACCTTCCCGCTGAACATCAGCTTGCCGCCCGCTTTGACGTTAATCGTCACACCCTGCGCCGCGCCATCGATCAACTGGTGGAAAAAGGCTGGGTGCAGCGTCGTCAGGGCATTGGCGTGCTGGTGCTGATGCGCCCGTTTGACTACCCGCTCAACGCTCAGGCCCGCTTCAGCCAGAATCTGCTCGACCAGGGCAGCCACCCGACCAGCGAAAAACTGCTCTCGGTACTGCGCCCGGCCTCGGGTCACGTGGCCGATGCACTGGGTATTCAGGAGGGCGACAACGTCATCCACCTGCGCACCCTGCGCCGCGTCAACGGCGTCGCGCTGTGCATCATCGATCACTACTTTTCCGATATGCGTTTCTGGCCCACGCTTCAGCGTTTCAACTGCGGTTCGCTGCACGATTTCCTGCGTGAAGAACTGGCCCTCGAACTGACTCGCACGCAAACACGGGTAGGCGCCCGCCGTGCTCAGGCCAAAGAGAGCAAGGTGCTGGAAATCCCGAACATGGCGCCGCTGCTTTGCGTGCGCACCCTGAACCATCGTGAAGGCGACGTTAACGCGGCGGAATACTCCGTCAGCCTGACCCGCGCCGACATGATTGAATTCACAATGGAGCATTGAATGCCTTTCGATACCGCCACCCGTCAGCGCTGGATGTCGGCGCTGGCCCACAGTCAGCCGGCCGAACTTGCCACCCGTATGCAGGCCCTGAAGCTCTCGCCGGAATATGAAATCCTCCGCACGCCAGAAAGCGGCCTGGTGCAAATCCAGGCCCGGATGGGCGCGACCGGTTCACGATTCTTCGCCGGAGACGCCACCCTGACCCGCGCCACCGTACGACTGAACGACGGCACGCTGGGCTACAGTTGGGTGCTGGGCCGCGATAAAACCCACGCCGAACGCTGCGCGGCGATCGACGCCTTGCTGCAAACCCAGGCCCATTTTCAGACCCTGATGGAAACCCTGATTGCCCCGCTGGAAGCCGATCGTGAGGCCCGCATTGCCGCGCGCCACGCCGAAGTGAACGCCAGCCGGGTGGACTTCTTTACCTTAGTGCGTGGAGACAACGCATGACCCTTACTTCAGAACTCAAGACCGCTTTTCCTCATCCGGTGCAGGATGCCCAGCACAGTTTCCGGCGTCTGCTGAAAGCCATGAGCGAGCCGGGCGTGATTGTCTCGCTGCATCAGCATAAACACGGCTGGCAGCCGCTCTCCCCGGCGACCACCAGCGTGCTGCTGACTCTGGCGGATAACGATACGCCAGTGTGGCTGTCGGCCTCCGTTGATAACGACATCGCACGCCAGAACCTGCGTTTTCACATCAATGCGCCACTGGTCGAACAGCCACAGCACGCGCTGTTTGCCGTCACCGACGCGTCGATCAGCGCCGAACAGCTGAACGCCCTGTCGGCGGGCAGCGCGATTGCACCGGAAACCAGCGCCACGCTGATTGTGCAGCTCAGCAGCCTGAGCGGGGGCCGGATGCTGCGCCTGACCGGGGCCGGGATCAACGAAGAACGGATGATTGCCCCGCAGCTGCCGGAATGCATTCTTCACGAATTGACCGAACGCCCGCACCCGTTCCCGCTGGGCGTGGACCTGATCCTGACCTGCGGCGAACGCCTGCTGGCTATTCCGCGCACCACTCACGTGGAGGTGTGCTGATGTACGTCGCCGTCAAAGGGGGCGAAAAGGCCATCGATGCCGCACACGCCCTACAGGAACAAAAGCGCCGCGGCAATGCACAGCTGCCCGAGCTTAGCGTCGCGCAAATTGAACAACAGCTGAATCTCGCCGTCGACCGCGTGATGACCGAAGGCGGCATTGCCGACCGCGAGCTGGCGGCCCTGGCGCTGAAACAGGCCAGCGGCGACAACGTCGAAGCCATTTTCCTGCTGCGCGCCTATCGCACCACCCTGCCACGTCTGGCGGTGAGCGAACCGATTAACACCGCAGAAATGCGCCTCGAACGCCGGATCTCAGCGGTCTATAAAGACGTGCCCGGCGGCCAGCTGCTCGGCCCGACGTACGATTACACCCACCGTCTGCTCGATTTCACGCTGCTCGCCAACGGTGAGACGCCACAGGTTGCCACAAGCGTAGAGCAACCCGCCGCGTCACCGCATGTGTTCAGCCTGCTGACTCGCCAGGGACTGGCGAAGGTGGAGGAAGATGCCGGTGAAACGCCGGACGACATCACCCGCACGCCCTCGGTATATCCGTGCTCCCGCGCTTCACGTTTACAACAGCTGATGCGCGGCGACGAAGGCTATCTGCTGGCGATGGCCTACTCCACGCAGCGCGGTTATGGGCGCAATCACCCGTTTGCCGGGGAAATCCGCAGCGGCCACATTGATGTGGAAATCGTGCCGGAAGAGTTAGGATTTGCGGTGAACGTCGGCGAACTGCTGATGACCGAATGCGAAATGGTTAACGGTTTTGTCGCGCCAGACGAGCAGGCCCCGCACTTCACCCGCGGCTACGGCCTGGTGTTTGGCCTCAGCGAACGCAAAGCGATGGCGATGGCGTTGATGGACCGCGCACTGCAAGCCCCGGACTACGACGAACACATCGCAGGCCCCGCGCAGGACGAAGAATTCGTGCTGGCCCACGCCGATAACGTCGAAGCCGCCGGGTTCGTCTCGCACCTCAAACTGCCTCACTACGTCGATTTCCAGGCCGAACTGGAACTGCTCAAACGCCTGCAACAGGAGCGCCATCGTGGCTAATCTCAGCGGTTATAACTTCGCGTATCTCGACGAACAGACCAAGCGCATGATCCGCCGCGCCATTCTGAAAGCCGTCGCGATCCCCGGCTATCAGGTGCCGTTCGGCGGGCGTGAAATGCCGATGCCGTACGGCTGGGGCACCGGCGGCATTCAGCTCACCGCCAGCGTGATCGGCGAGGCAGATGTGCTGAAAGTGATTGACCAGGGCGCCGACGACACCACCAACGCCGTGTCGATTCGCAACTTCTTCAAACGCGTCACTGGGGTGAACACCACCGAAAAAACCGAAGACGCGACGCTGATCCAGACCCGCCACCGGATCCCAGAAACGCCGCTGACCGAAGATCAGATCCTGATCTTCCAGGTGCCGATCCCGGAACCGCTGCGCTTTATCGAGCCGCGCGAAACCGAAACCCGCACCATGCACGCGCTGGAAGAGTACGGCGTAATGCAGGTGAAACTGTACGAAGACATCGCCCGTTTCGGCCATATCGCCACCACCTACGCCTATCCGGTTAAGGTCAACGATCGCTACGTGATGGATCCCTCACCTATCCCGAAATTCGATAACCCGAAAATGGACAGGATGCCTGCGCTGCAGTTGTTCGGGGCCGGACGTGAAAAACGTATCTACGCCGTGCCGCCGTACACCAAAGTGGAAAGCCTCGATTTCGACGATCACCCGTTCACGGTTCAGGCCTGGGATGAGCCCTGCGCCATCTGCGGTTCGCGCCACAGCTATCTCGACGAAGTGGTGCTCGATGACACCGGCAAACGGATGTTTGTCTGCTCCGATACCGATTACTGCCGCCAACAGAGCGAGGCGTTAAGCCAATGAATCAGCCGTTACTTTCGGTCAATAACCTGACCCATCTTTATGCGCCGGGCAAAGGCTTCAGCGACGTGTCGTTCGACCTGTGGCCGGGCGAAGTGCTGGGCATCGTCGGGGAATCCGGCTCCGGCAAAACCACGCTGCTGAAGTCGATTTCCGCACGCCTTTCGCCGCAGCAGGGTGACGTGATTTACGAAAACCAGTCGCTGTACGGTATGTCGGAAGGCGAGCGCCGCCGCCTGCTGCGCACCGAATGGGGCGTGGTGCATCAGCATCCGATGGACGGCCTGCGTCGTCAGGTATCGGCGGGGGGCAACATCGGCGAACGGCTGATGGCCACCGGGGGGCGCCATTACGGCAACATCCGTCAAACCGCCGCGCAATGGCTGGAGGCGGTGGAAATTCCACCGTCGCGCATTGATGAGCTGCCGACCACCTTTTCCGGCGGCATGCAGCAGCGCCTGCAAATCGCCCGCAACCTGGTGACGCACCCGAAGCTGGTGTTTATGGACGAGCCGACCGGCGGCCTGGATGTGTCCGTGCAGGCGCGTTTGCTCGACCTGCTGCGCGGCCTGGTGGTGGAACTGGATCTGGCGGTGGTGATAGTTACCCATGATTTGGGCGTCGCTCGCCTGCTGGCGGACCGTCTGATGGTGATGAAAGAGGGCCGGGTGGTGGAAAGTGGATTAACCGACCGCGTGCTCGACGACCCGCTTCATCCGTACACCCAGCTGCTGGTTTCCTCCGTTTTGCAGAATTAAGGATCTGATTATGATTCGCGTTGAAAACCTGAGTAAAACTTTCGTCCTGCATCACCAGAACGGCATCAATCTGCCGGTGTTGTACAAAGCAGAACTGACGGTCAACGCCGGTGAATGCGTGGTGCTGCACGGCCATTCAGGCAGCGGAAAATCGACGTTGCTGCGCTCGCTGTACGCTAACTATTTGCCGGATGAAGGGCATATCCACATCAAACACGGCGATGAGTGGGTCGATCTCGTCACCGCCCCGGCGCGCAAAGTGCTGGAAGTGCGCAAAGGCACCATCGGCTGGGTCAGCCAGTTCCTGCGCGTTATCCCACGTATTTCCGCCCTCGACGTGGTGATGCAGCCGCTGCTGGATCTCGGCGTTTCAAAAGAAGATTGCCGCACCAAAGCCTCCAGCCTGTTGACGCGCCTCAACGTACCGGAACGCCTGTGGCATCTCGCGCCGTCGACGTTTTCCGGCGGCGAACAGCAGCGCGTCAACATCGCCCGCGGCTTCGTGGTCGACTACCCCATTCTGCTGCTCGACGAACCCACCGCCTCGCTGGATGACAAAAACAGCGCCGCCGTGGTTGAGCTTATCGACGAAGCCAAAGCGCGTGGCGCGGCCATCGTCGGCATTTTCCATGATGAAGCGGTGCGTAATCGCGTCGCCGACCGTCTGCACCCAATGGGAGCCGCAGCATGATTATCAACAACGTGAAATTAGTGCTCGAAAATGAAGTGGTTCACGGCTCGGTCGACGTGCAGGACGGCGTTATCCGCACATTTGCCGAAACCCAGAGCCAAAGCCCGCAGGCAATGGACGGCGAAGGCGGCTGGCTGCTGCCGGGGCTGATTGAGCTACACACCGATAATCTGGATAAATTTTTCACCCCGCGCCCGAAAGTGGACTGGCCTGCGCATTCCGCCATGAGCAGCCACGATGCGCTGATGGTGGCGAGCGGGATCACTACGGTGCTGGACGCCGTCGCCATCGGCGATGTGCGCGACGGCGGCGATCGTCTGGAAAACTTAGAGAAGATGATCAACGCCGTGGAAGACACGCAGAAACGCGGCCTCAACCGCGCCGAGCACCGTCTGCACCTGCGCTGCGAGCTGCCGCACTTCACCACCCTGCCGCTATTCGAAAAGCTGGTCGACCGCGAACTGGTATCGCTGGTGTCCTTGATGGACCACTCACCGGGCCAGCGTCAGTACGCCGACCGCTCAAAATATCGCGATTACTATCAGGGCAAATACCATCTGACCAACGAGCAAATGGACAAATTTGAAGAAGAGCAGCTTGAGCTTGCCGCCGAATGGTCACAGCCAAACCGGATGGCGATTTCACAGGTCTGCCGCACGCGCAATATTGCGCTGGCAAGTCATGATGATGCCACACATGAACATGTGGTCGAATCGTTTGATATTGGCAGCGTGATCGCCGAATTTCCCACCACGTTCGAGGCCGCTGAGTCCTCACGCCAGCACGGGATGAACGTGCTGATGGGCGCGCCGAACATCGTGCGCGGCGGTTCGCACTCCGGCAACGTCGCGGCCCATGACCTCGCCTCACGCGGGCTGCTGGATATTCTCTCCTCGGATTATTACCCGGCCAGCCTGCTTGATGCGGCCTTCCGGATCGCTGACGACGAGCGCAACGCCTACAGCCTGGCGCAGGCCATGCATCTTGTGACGCGCAACCCGGCGCGGGCGCTGAACTTGTCTGACCGCGGCATCATCGCTGAGGGTAAACGCGCGGACCTGGTGCTGGCGCACCGCAAAGGCGAACACGTGCATATCGACCACGTGTGGCGCCAGGGCAAGAGGGTCTTCTGATGACGGGACGGCTTATCTGGTTGGTTGGCCCGTCCGGGTCCGGGAAGGACAGCCTGCTGGCAGCACTTCGCCAGCGGGAGCACACGCAAATGCTGGTCGCGCACCGCTACATCACCCGCCCGGCCAACGCCGGGAGTGAAAACCATATTGCGCTCAGCGAACACGAGTTTTTCACCCGCGCGGAACGCCAGCTGTTCGCCCTGAGCTGGCACGCCAACGCACTGTACTACGGCGTCGGCATTGAAATCGACATCTGGCTGCACGCCGGATTTGACGTGGTAGTCAACGGTTCACGCGCGCATCTGGCTCAGGCCAAAGCACGCTACGCCGACGCGCTGCTGCCGGTATGTTTGCAGGTTTCTCCGGACGTACTGCGCCAGCGCCTCGAGCAGCGCGGGCGTGAAACGGAAAACGAGATTGCCCTGCGCCTGGGCAGGGCTGCGCGTTATCCCCTCAGCGACTGTTTGATGCTGAACAACGACGGCAGTCTGCTACAGTCTGTGGAAACCTTCATGCGCCTGATCCGCGCCCACGGTAACCAGAAAGAGAGCCAACATGCCCTGTGAACTTCGCCCCGCCACGCCCGCTGACACCGACGCGGTATACGGGCTTATCTGCGAGCTTAAACAGAAAGAGTACGACCGACAGACCTTCGCGGCGGGCTTTGCCGCGAATCTGAATAACCCGAGCCAGCGCTATCAGCTGGCGCTGGTGAACGACGAAATCGTGGGGCTGATTGGCCTGCAAATGATGTTTCCGCTGAACCTCAACTGCTGGATTGGCGAAATTCAGGAGCTGGTTATTCTGCCGCAGATGCGCGGCCTGAACATCGGCCAGCAGCTGCTGAACTGGGCGGAAGAGGAAGTCCGCCAGCGCGGCGCGAGCCTGATGGAACTGTCGAGCGGCAAAGTTCGCACCGACGCGCACCGCTTTTACCTGCGCGAAGGCTATCAGCAGAGCCATTTCCGTTTCAAAAAAACGCTGTAGGAGTCGACCATGAGCCTGACCCTACGCTTAACCGGCACCGGCGGGGCACAGCTGGTGCCGGTGTTTGGCTGCGACTGCGCGGCGTGTCGTCGTGCCCGCCAGGACGACACCCACCGCCGTCGTCCGTGCAGCGGTGAAGTGCGCTACAACGACGCGCTGACGCTGCTGGACGCAGGCATTCCTGACCTGATGGACCACTACCCGGCGGGCAGTTTTCAGCAGTTTTTACTCACCCACTATCATATGGATCACGTGCAAGGCCTGTTCCCGCTGCGCTGGGGCGTGGGGGACACGATCCCGGTTTACGGCCCGCCGGATGAACAGGGCTGCGATGATTTATTCAAACACCCCGGCCTGCTCGATTTCAGCCATACCGTTGAGCCGTTTGTGGTGTTTGAATTGCAGGGTTTGCAGGTTACGCCGCTGCCGCTCACCCATTCAAAGCTGACCTTCGGTTATCTGCTGGAATCCGCCCACAGCCGGGTGGCATGGCTGTCCGATACCGCCGGACTGCCAGATAAGACGCTGAAATTTCTGCTGAACAACCATTCGCAGGTGATGATCATCGACTGTAGCCACGCGCCAAAAGCCGAGCCGCCGCGCAATCATTGCGATCTGAATACGGTGCTGGCGATCAACGCGGTCTTGCGCTGTCCGCGCGTCATCCTGACGCATATCAGTCATCATTTTGATGCGTGGATGATGAACAACCCGCTGCCGGAAGGCGTTGAAGCCGGGTATGACGGAATGGAGATCGTGCTGGATTAGCGATCGTACTCGTTGCGCAGTCGGCTCTCTTCGTCGTCAAGCTGATGGCGTTCCTGGTCGAGCTGGCGCTGCCTGTCGTCTAACTGACGGCGGCGGTCTTCGAGCTGACGATAACGGTCGTCATACTGCCGATCGCGGTCGCTGTCCTGCCGGCGATTGTCGGCATTGTCATCATTATCGTCGCGGTCGTCATGGTAGACGTTATCGTTATTCGGCTTATACGCATCGCTGATGGCCTGCTGAACATTGCCAATCGCGTCATCAATAATATCGGCATGAGCCAGCTGGCTTGCCAAGGTGAGCGTGCCAAACAGCAGCGCCGTTGCGGGTCTTTTCATCGGGTCAGACTCTGGGTTGAACTGACTTCAGCGTAATCAACGCGAACAGTGCCGGGTAGCGGAGGAATCTCAATTGCACCGCTCTGCCTGAGCCTGCCTCAGCGCCTGCGCGAGCTGCGCTCGGGTAAAGGGTTTGCGCAGCAGTACGACGTCCGGCAGCTGTGGGTTATGTGCTGGACGTAAATCCTGGCCGCTGGTAATCAGCACCGCCACCCGCGGATGGTGCGTACGGGCGTGATTGACCACGTCCGCGCCGCTGAGCCTGCCCGGCAGCATCAAATCACTGACCAGCATCGCGATATCTTCCGATGCATCCAGCATCGCAATCGCCTGTTCGCCACGGCTTGCCTCCAGCGTTAACCAGCCCAGCTGGTGCAGCTGTTCGCACAAGGTCTGGCGCACGTCGGCTTCGTCTTCGAGCACCAGTGCCAGCCGTTCGGCGGGCATTTCATCGTCGACCACGCTTTCATCTGCACGCTCAACCGCCTGCAAAATTGAACGCGGCAACTGCAGCCGGACTGTGGTGCCTTGCCCTGGCGCACTTTCGATTTCCACCCGCCCGCCGGACTGGCGCACAAAACCGTACACCATCGACAGGCCCAGCCCGGAGCCGCTGCCGGTCTGCTTGGTGGTGAAGAAAGGTTCGAACACCTGGGCTTTTACCGCCTGCGACATGCCACTGCCATGGTCGATAACCTCCAGCGCCACCATGTCCTGTTTGCGCCCGTCGCTGCGGTTCACCCGCTGATTCCAGGTACGAATTTTGATGACGCCAGCCTGGCCTTCCATCGCATCGCGGGCGTTCATCACCATGTTAATGATGGCGTTTTCGAGCTGCCCGACGTCTATCCACGCCGACCACGCCGGGGTTTGCGCCTCTATTTCAAGCGTTAGCGTGGCGGGCAGCGAGTGGCGCATCAGTTCGCCGAGGTTTTCCAGCAGGCCTTTCATCTCCACCGCGTGCGGGTGCAGCGACTGTTTGCGCGAGAACGCCAGCAAACGCTGAGTCAGCAGCGCCCCGCGCTCGGCGGCCTGCAGCGCTCTGGAAATTCGCGGTGCATCGGCCTCATTCGGTTTGACGAGCTCGAGACTGCCGATGATCACCGCCAGCAGGTTGTTGAAATCATGAGCCAGACCGCCCGTCAGCTGCCCAACGGCTTTCATTTTCTGGCTGTGCAGCAGCGCCTCTTCCAGCCCCTGTCGCTCGATTCGGCCGGTTTCCAGCTGCGTGGTGTTTTCTTTCAACAGCCGGGTGGTGTGCTCCAGCGTCGATTTATTACGCGCAAAAACGCTGAACGCGCGAGCCAGTTCCCCCAGCTCATCGCGTCGCTGCAATGCAGGAACTGAGACGTCCTGTTCGCCATGCGCCAGCCGCGACATCGCGTCAGAAATAGCGGTCAGGTTCCAGCCGAGATTGCGATAGATATACCAGCCCGCAAACCCCGTGATCACCAGCGCCAGCAGGGCGAAGCTGAGAATTAAGTCGATAATCGACCCCAGCTCACGATGACTTTGCGCCACCCGCTGCTCGGACGCCTGCGCCACCTGCGCCACGTATTGATTAATATCGCCGTTGAGGATCGCCACCAGCGCCTTAATGTGGAACATGTACCAGCTGATCGCCAAATCGCTTTGCTCCAGACTTCGGGAAAGCGGGGCGAGTTTGCGCAGTTCTGCATTGAAATCCGGCAATATGAAAGCGATTGTCGGATCCGCATTTTCCGTTGGCAGCCCGTGCATCACGACGTCAATCTGGCGTACCATCGAGCGCGGCGTCGACGTTTCAATCGCCGCGGTCATCAGCCGGTCCATTTCCAGCAGCAGACGTCCATCCAGCGAGCCTTCTCCCTGACGCCGGTTTATCTCCTGTAAGTGGCGCAGGTAGCTCTGATTTTGATACAGCGAGCTGAGCAGCGCGTTGCGCTCCAGATGACGCTGCTGCCCGCGCTGCAACATGCCCGCCACGCTTTGCTGGAGTTCGTTACTGCGCTGGATAATGCGCTGCACCAGTTCCGGTTCACGCTGCGCCAGCGGCGCGGTGGCCAGTTGATCGAGCGAATGCTTCAGCGCCTTTTGTGTCGCCTGTAAACGTTCGGCCTCGCCTTTGTATTCAAGCGCGCCGACGACCTGCGATAGCCGGACCGCGGCAGTGGCGACGTTGGCGGTGTCACGCGCCAGATTCATGCTGCCGGTCATGTCGTCAAAGGTCTGCTGCTGCACCTGTTCCTGGATCTGGCTGGCGTGACGAAAACCGAGCACCGCCGCCGCGCTCACCATCAGCGTGACCGCCACCACCAGCAAATTGAAAAACAGCAGGCGGCCGCGCGCGCTGGCGAAAAACGAGGGACGGCGTATTGGCATAGTGGCTCCGGCGTGAGAGGCGTCAAAGTTTCGCCACATTTTTATCACTATGACAAATATGAACGGCCTCTGACATTTTGCATTTACTTTCCTGTGATGGACTGCTGATATCGACCATCCTCAGGAGTGCAGCCATGAGTCAGACGCCGGTGCTGGAGATGCACAACATCGCCAAGGCCTTTGGCAAGTTTTATGCGCTGAAAGGGGTCGACCTGACGGTCTTTCCCGGAGAAATCCACGCGCTGATGGGGGAAAATGGCGCCGGAAAAAGCACGCTGATGAAAATTCTTGCTGGCGCCTATACCGCCACCAGCGGTGAGATCCTGATTGACGGCAAACCCCATACCATCAAAGGTCCGAAAGACGCCCTGGCCGCAGGTATCACCCTGATTTATCAGGAGATGCAGCTTGCGCCCAATCTCACCGTCGCCGAAAACATTTTCCTCGGCAGCGAACTGTCGCGCGGCGGCCTGGTACAGCGCAAAACCATGGTGCTTCAGGCGCAGGAAGTGATTAACCGCCTCGGGGCGCAGTTCAAAGCCACCGACCGGGTAATGAAGCTCACCATCGCCGAACAGCAGCAGGTCGAAATCGCCCGCGCGCTGCATCGCAACAGCCGTATTCTGGTGATGGATGAACCCACCGCTGCCCTCTCCTCCCGTGAAACCCAGCGCTTGTTTGAGCTGATCCTGCGCCTGCGCGACGAAGGGATGGCGATTATCTACATCAGCCATCGCATGGCGGAGGTGTACGAGCTGTCCGACCGCGTCAGCGTGCTGCGCGACGGGCAGTACGTCGGCAGCCTGATCCGCGACAAGCTCAACGCCTCCGAGCTGGTGCGGATGATGGTTGGCCGCCCGTTAAGCGATTTGTTCAACAAAGAGCGCGATATCCCTCACGGCCAGCCGCGTCTGAACGTTCACCACCTGACCGACGGCGGCAAAGTGCAACCGTGCAGTCTGCTGGTACGTTCGGGCGAAATCGTCGGGCTGGCGGGGCTGGTCGGGGCCGGGCGTTCCGAGCTGGCGCAGCTGATTTTCGGCGTGCGCAAGGCCACCGGCGGGGTGATTGAAGTGGACGGCGAATCGGTGCTGATTCATTCCCCACGGGAAGCCATAGATTTAGGCATCGGTTTTTTAACGGAAAACCGCAAAGAGCAGGGCTTATTCCTCGAACTGGCGGCGCAGGAAAACATCACCATGGCGACGCTAGAACGTGACTCGCACTACGGAATGCTTGACCGTAAAAAAGCCCAGACTATTTCTGACGATGCCATCAAGCTGCTGAATATCCGCGTGCCGCATTCCCAGGTGCGCGCGGGCGGTTTGTCCGGTGGCAATCAGCAAAAACTGCTGATTTCCCGCTGGGTGTCGATTGGCCCGCGCATTCTGATCCTCGATGAACCCACGCGCGGCGTAGACGTCGGGGCCAAAAGTGAAATCTATCGCATCATGAATCAGATGGCGCGCCAGGGCGTGGCGATCCTGATGATTTCCAGCGAATTGCCAGAAATCGTCGGCATGAGCGACCGGGTCTACGTGATGCGCGAAGGCAGCATTGCCGGGGAGCTGCTGGAGCATGACATCACCCAGGAAAATATTATGACGCTGGCGACCGGCGTAAACGAATCCCATCACCAGGCGGTGCAACCATGACCACGCAAAAAGAACATTCCGTGCCCTCGCCGCAGCAAGTTGCTAAGGCGTCCGCCCGAAAAATGCTGATGGGCGATCTGATGCAAACCGTGGGGATCTTGCCGATCCTGATCTTGATTGTGGCGGTATTTGGCTTCATCACGCCGAACTTCTTCACCGAAAGCAATCTGCTGAACATTACCCGCCAGGCGTCGATCAACATCGTGCTGGCGGCAGGGATGACATTCATCATTTTGACCGGCGGGATAGACCTCTCTGTAGGCTCGATTCTCGGCACCACGGCGGTGGCAGCGATGGTGGTGTCGCTCATTCCGCAATTCGCTCTGCTGTCCATTCCGGCGGCGCTGATGCTGGGGCTGATCCTCGGGCTGTTCAACGGCGCGCTGGTGGCGTTTGCCGGACTACCGCCCTTTATCGTCACGCTCGGCACCTATACGGCGCTACGCGGCGTGGCGTACTTACTGGCTGATGGCACCACGGTGATTAACTCCGACATCAGTTTTGAATGGATAGGCAACAACTACCTCGGGCCGATCCCGTGGCTGGTGGTCATTGCGCTGGCGGTTATCGTGGTGTGCTGGTTCATTCTGCGCCGCACCACGCTTGGGGTTCATATCTACGCGGTCGGCGGCAATATGCAGGCGGCGCGCCTGACCGGCATCAAGGTGTGGCTGGTTTTGCTATTCGTGTATGGCATGAGCGGCCTGCTGTCGGGGCTTGGCGGGGTGATGAGCGCTTCGCGGCTGTACAGCGCCAACGGCAATCTCGGCATGGGCTATGAGCTGGACGCCATCGCCGCCGTTATCCTCGGCGGGACAAGCTTCGTCGGCGGCATCGGCACCATCACCGGGACGCTGGTGGGGGCGCTTATCATCGCCACCCTCAACAACGGCATGACGCTGATGGGCGTCTCCTATTTCTGGCAACTGGTGATCAAAGGGGCGGTGATCATCATTGCGGTTCTGATCGACAAATACCGTACCCGACACCATCAAAGTGCATAACAACAACATCTTACCTGTGAGGAAAACAACATGCGTTTGAAGCCAATTGCCATCGCACTCTGTGCAGGCTCCCTGCTCGCCGCCGCGCCGTTTGTGCAGGCTAAAGAGCTGAAATCTATCGGCGTGACGGTGGGCGACCTCGCCAACCCGTTCTTCGTGCAAATCACCAAAGGGGCTGAGCTGGAAGCCCGCAAGCTCGCCGGAGATAACGTCAAAGTGACGCTGGTTTCCAGCGGCTACGATCTGGGTCAGCAGGTATCGCAGATTGATAATTTTATCGCCGCCAAGGTCGATATGATTATCCTCAACGCCGCCGATTCGAAGGGCATTGGCCCGGCGGTGAAGCGCGCGAAAGAGGCCGGGATTGTGGTGGTGGCGGTTGACGTGGCGGCCGTGGGAGCCGATGCGACCATCACTTCCGATAACACCCAGGCGGGTGCGATGGCCTGTAAATACATCACCGATCGCCTGAACGGTAAAGGCAATGTGGTCATCATCAACGGACCGCCGGTGTCTGCGGTGCAAAACCGCGTCGAAGGCTGTCAGTCTGAATTCAAAAAGCACCCGGATATCAAAGTGCTGTCTGATAACCAGAACGCCAAAGGCAGTCGCGAAGGCGGGCTGGAGGTGATGACGTCGCTGCTGGCGGCGAATCCGAAGATCGATGGGGTATTTGCGATTAACGATCCGACGGCGATCGGGGCCGATCTGGCAGCGAAACAGGCGCAACGTAAAGAGTTCTTTATCGTTGGCGTGGATGGTTCACCGGACGGGGAAGAAGCGCTGAAGCGCCAAAATTCACTGTTTGTGGCAACGCCTGCCCAGGATCCGCAGGTCATGGCGGCGAAAGCGGTGGAAATTGGTTATGACATTTTGCAGGGCAAACCCGCGCCAACTGAACCGGTGTTGATTCCGGTGACGATGATCGACAAGAAAAATATCGGGACGTATAAGGGCTGGACGGTTAAGTAATTCCTCTGCGCCAGACAATGCCTGATGTCGCTACGCTTATCAGACCTACCGGAATTGTAGGTCGGGTAAGCGTGGCGCCACCCGACAATAAGGCCGCAGCCTCTCCCTTCAGGAGGTGAAATGAAACGCTCCGAAATTAACAACATACTCGGCCATACCCGGCAATTTTTCTCCATGCACGACGTGCATCTCCCGCCGTTCGCCAGCTTTCCTCCGACACAATGGCAGCAGCTCGACCCCGATACCTGGCACGAAGTGTTTGCCCTCAGACTTGGCTGGGACGTCACCTCTTTTGGTGGCAACGATTTTCTCGCCCAAGGGCTGACCCTTTTTACGCTGCGTAACGGCTCGCCCAACGGTATGCCCTACGAAAAGAGCTATGCTGAAAAAATCATGCACGTGCGCGACGGGCAGGTGACGCCGATGCATTTTCACTGGCGCAAGCGGGAAGACATTATCAATCGCGGCGGCGGCAATCTGATTGTCGAGCTGTGGAACGCAGACGCCCTTGAACAAACCGACAACACAGAGGTGACGGTGACGCTCGACGGCTGTCGTCAGACCCACACCGCAGGCAGTCAGCTGCGCTTAGCGCCGGGCGAAAGTATTTGCCTGCCGCCGGGGCTGTATCACAGCTTCTGGGGTGAGCCGGGCTTTGGTGACGTGCTGGTGGGCGAAGTGTCGACGGTGAACGATGACGAACATGATAACCACTTCCTGACGCCCCTCGACCGCTATAACAACATTGAAGAAGACGAGCCGGCCCATCTGGTGCTGTGCAACGAATACCGCCTGAATCGCTGCTGAAGGAGAACGCTATGCCGATGATTTCTCTTGCCGAAGGACTGGCCCACGCCCGGGAACACCGCTACGCGCTGGGCGCGTTTAACGTGCTCGATTCGCACTTCCTGCGGGCGCTGTTTGCCGCCGCCGAACAGGAACGCTCGCCGTTCATCATCAATATCGCCGAAGTCCATTTCAAATACCTGTCGCTGGAATCGCTGGTGGAGGCAGTGCGTTTTGAGGCTGCACGGCACGACATTCCGGTAGTCCTGAATCTCGATCACGGCCTGCATTTTGAGGCGGTGGTGCGCGCTCTGCGCCTTGGCTTCAGCTCGGTGATGTTTGATGGCTCGACCCTCGACTACGACGAAAACATCCGCCAGACCCGAGAAGTGGTGAAAATGTGCCACGCGGTGGGCGTTTCGGTGGAAGCGGAACTCGGCGCGGTCGGCGGTGATGAGGGCGGCGCATTGTACGGTCACGCCGATGAAGCCTTCTTCACCGACCCGGAACTGGCCCGCGAGTTTGTCGACAGAACCGGCATTGATGCGCTAGCCGTCGCCATCGGCAACGCGCACGGCAAATACAAAGGCGAGCCGAAACTCGATTTCGCGCGCCTCGACGCTATTCGCCAACAAACGGGTTTACCGCTGGTGCTGCACGGCGGGTCGGGCATTAGCGATACGGATTTCCGTCGCGCCATTGAGCTTGGTATTCACAAAATCAATTTCTACACCGGCATGTCGCAGGCGGCGCTGGGCGCAGTTGAGCAGCGCATGGCGCAGCGTCAGCCGATTTATGATGAGTTTGCCGAACTGCTGCTGGGTATCGAAACCGCCATTACCGACACCGTTGCCGAGCAGATGCGGATTTTCTCCAGCGCGGGGAAAGTGTAATGGAACGCCAGGGCATTATCGCTGCCGGAAATATGCTGGTCGATCACGTGCATCGCATTGTGCAGTGGCCGGAGCGCGGCTGGCTGGCGGAGATCACTCACAGCGAACGTTCAACCGGCGGCGCACCGCTGAACGTGCTGCTGACACTGGCGAAAATGCGCAACCATATGCCGTTGCAGGCGGTGGGGCTGATTGGTGAAGACGCGGACGGCGATTACATCATGGCGATGCTCGATCAGTATCACGTCAATCGTCAGCACGTGCAGCGCACTTCGTTTGCGCCGACCTCGATGTCTCAGGTGATGACCGATCCCGACGGGCAACGCACCTTTTTCCATTCTCCCGGCGCGAACCGGCTGTTGGATCTTCCGGCCTTTGATCGGCTGGAAGGATCGATGAAGATCTTCCATCTCGGCTATTTGTTGCTGCTCGATAGTCTGGATCTGGCGGACAAAGAGTACGGCACGCGGGCCGCGCGACTGCTGGCGCAGATGCGCGAGAAAGGCTACGAAACATCGCTGGATTTGGTGTCACGCAAAGGCGACCCACGCTATCAGCCGTTGGTGCGTCCGGCGCTGGCCTATCTCGATTACTTAGTGATTAACGAACTGGAAGCCGGGGAGTTTAGCGAGCTGCCGATCCGCATCGAAAACGGTGAGCCCATCATCGACAACATCGCCCAGGCTGCGGCGCTGCTGCTAGCGGCGGGCGTGAAACAGCGGGTGGTTATCCACTGCCCTGAAGGCGCGTGGTGCGAAGCGCCTGGCGAGCCGGGCGAATGGGTGCCGTCCTGGCCGTTGGCGCAGAACGAGATTATCGGCAGCGTTGGCGCGGGTGATGCCTTTTGTGCCGGGTTCCTGTACGGCTGTCACGAAGGCTGGACGCTGCGCCAAAGCGTGCTGCTGGCCCACGCCTGCGCACGCGCCAGCCTGCTGTGCGCCAATGCGATTGACGGAGCGAAAAGCCTCGATGAGTTACAGCTGTTTATCAGTGAAAACAGCGTGTAACGGGTCAGTATTGCCCGGCGGCGCTGTGCTTGCACGGGCCTGCGCAAGCCTCTGTTACATCAGCGGCAAAAACATAGCCCAGCCCGCGCAGGGTTTTGATCAGCGTCGGCTGGTGCGGATTGATTTCAATTTTGCGGCGCAGGCGCATGATCAGCACGTCTATCGTCCGGTCAAACACCTCGGTGCTTTCGCTGTGGGTCAGCTCCAGCAGCTGTTCCCGGCTGAGCACGCGCCGGGCGTTTTGCGCCAGCGCCAACAGCAATCCATATTCACCTTGGGTCAGCGCCACCGCGTTTTGCGTGGGGTCGAACAACTCGCAACGCTCGGTGTCGAGCCGCCAGCCGTTAAAGCTGATCCCACCGCTCTGCCCGCTGCGCACATCCACCGCCAGCGCGCCGCTGCGGCGTAATACCGCTTTCAGGCGCGCCACAACAATTCGCGGGTTAAACGGTTTGCCGATATAGTCATCGGCGCCCATTTCCAGCCCGACCACCACGTCAGACTCGCTGCCCATTCCGGTGAGCATCACCACCGGTAGCGCCGGGCGGATTTTCTGCACCTGCATCAGCACCTGCAGGCCGTTGATATCTGGCAGCATCATGTCGAGCAGCACCAGCGCGATATCTGGCCGCTGCGCCACCGTCGCTACGCCCTGCTGACCCAAATGGCACACCACCACGTCAAACACATGCTCGGCGAGCACATCCCGAAGGAGTTCGCAGATTGCCGTGTCGTCGTCAATCACCAGTATGACCGGTTTCATCATCAGCCCCTGCTCTGAACGCCATGGAGTAAGTCTGGATGATTCTGGGGCGCGCTCCAGCCAATTCGAGCGCCGGGTGACGAATTTATAACCGCTGTCACATCCCAACGGCTTTCGACACGTCAAAACTGACGAGCCGCCCTTTTTCGTCAGCTGCGCCCACGCTAAAACCCGCCAATACCCATACAATAAAGAGTGGCATAAAACCTGCATTAAGGAGCGCTGAACGCATTTATGCGACTGTTAAACTGGAGCGAAACCGATGAAAAAAGTCGTCACGGTTTGCCCTTACTGCGCATCGGGCTGCAAGATAAACCTGGTGGTAGATAACGGCAAAATAATCCGGGCGGAAGCGGCGCAGGGGAAAACCAACCAGGGCACGCTGTGCCTGAAAGGGTTCTACGGTTGGGATTTTATCAACGATACCCAAATCCTCACCCCACGCCTGAAAATCCCGATGATCCGTCGCCAGCGTGGCGGCAAACTGGAATCCGTATCCTGGGACGAGGCGCTGAATTATGTCGCCGACCGCCTGAGCGCCATCAAAGCCAAATACGGCCCGGATGCTATCCAGACCACCGGTTCGTCGCGCGGAACAGGCAATGAAACCAACTATGTGATGCAAAAATTTGCGCGCGCCGTTATTGGCACCAATAACGTCGACTGCTGCGCTCGCGTCTGACACGGCCCTTCGGTTGCAGGTCTGCACCAATCGGTCGGTAATGGCGCCATGAGCAATGCCATCACAGAGATTGATGACACGGATTTAGTGTTTATCTTCGGGTACAACCCGGCAGATTCACACCCAATTGTTGCGAATCACGTGATTAACGCCAAACGCAATGGGGCGAAGATTATCGTCTGCGATCCGCGCAAAATTGAAACCGCGCGCATTGCCGATATGCATATTGCGTTGAAAAACGGCTCGAACATCGCGCTGCTCAACGCCATTGGCCACGTGATCATCGAAGAAAATCTCTACGACACGGCGTTTGTCGCCAGCCGTACTGAGGGTTTTGAAGATTATCGCAAAATCGTTGAAGGCTATACGCCGGAATCGGTTGAAGAAATCACCGGCGTCAGCGCGCAGGAAATTCGCCAGTGCGCGCGGATGTACGCCGGCGCAAAATCCGCCGCCATTCTGTGGGGCATGGGCGTGACCCAGTTCTATCAAGGTGTGGAAACGGTGCGTTCGCTGACAAGCCTGGCAATGCTGACCGGCAACCTGGGCCGTCCGAGCGTCGGCGTCAACCCGGTGCGTGGGCAGAACAACGTGCAGGGTGCCTGTGATATGGGCGCGTTGCCGGATACCTATCCGGGTTATCAGTACATCAACAATCCGGCCAACCGCGAGAAATTCGCCAAAGCCTGGGGCGTGGAAAGTCTGCCTGCGCACACCGGCTATCGCATCAGCGAGCTGCCGCATCGTGCGGCGCATGGCGAAGTGCGCGCGGCCTATATTATGGGCGAAGATCCGCTGCAAACTGACGCCGAGCTTTCTGCGGTGCGCAAAGGGTTTGAAGACCTCGAGCTGGTTATCGTGCAGGACATCTTTATGACCAAAACCGCCTCGGCGGCCGACGTCATTTTGCCGTCCACCTCCTGGGGCGAACACGAAGGCGTTTATACCGCCGCAGACCGTGGCTTCCAGCGCTTCTTCAAAGCGGTTGAACCGCAGTGGGACCTGAAAACCGACTGGCAAATCATCAGCGAAATCGCCACCCGGATGGGCTATCCGATGCACTACAACAACACTCAGGAAATCTGGGATGAGTTGCGTCATCTGTGTCCGAGCTTTACCGGGGCCACTTACGAAAAAATGGGTGAGCTGGGCTATGTGATGTGGCCGTGCAGCGATGAGTCAGACGCCGATCAGGGTACGTCGTACCTGTTCGCGGAGAAGTTCGATACGCCGAACGGTCTGGCGCAGTTCTTCACCTGCGATTGGGTCGCGCCTATCGATAAACTCACCGAAGAGTATCCGCTGGTGCTCTCCACCGTGCGTGAAGTCGGCCACTACTCCTGTCGTTCGATGACCGGTAACTGTGCCGCGCTGGCGGCGCTTGCCGATGAACCGGGCTACGCGCAAATCAATACCGCTGACGCGGCAAGGCTCGGAATTGAGAACGAAGCGCTGGTGTGGGTGTATTCGCGCAAAGGTAAAATCATTACCCGCGCGCAGGTCAGCGATCGCCCGAATGTCGGGGCGGTTTACATGACCTATCAGTGGTGGATCGGCGCCTGTAATGAGCTGGTGACGGAGAACCTAAGCCCGATAACCAAAACGCCGGAGTATAAATACTGCGCCGTTCGGGTGGAAAGCATTGCCGACCAGCACAGCGCTGAACAGTACGTTATTGACGAATATAATAAGCTGAAGTCCCGGTTACGTGAGAGTGCTCAGGGCTGATGCGCGTTATGAACGCGTCATTGTGGGGGTGAAGATTTTCATCCCTTTTTTTACACTTCTTGCCCCATTTAATTCTCTTGCGGCGCCCTTTATACTGCGGCTCCTTGCATGCGGAAGAAAAAGAATGATTAAGCGCTGTGGCTGGTTATTGTTGCTCCCTTTACTGGCGCACGCCGACGAAATCGGCACCCGGTACAAAGAGCAGGCCGAAGCGGGCGACAAACGCGCCCAGTATTATCTGGCTGATACGTATTACAGTTCCGGTGATGAACCGCATGCTCGCTATTGGGCTGAAAAAGCGGCGCAGGCTGGTGAGCCGGACGCCGTTGCATTGCTGGCGCAAATGATGATGAAAACAAGCCTGCCCAACGCGCGTAAGCTGGCCGAACAGGCGACGCTGGCGGGCAGCACTAACGGGGAAATCACCCTCGCCCACATGCTGCTGAACACTCAGGCGGGTAAAACCGATTACCCGCGCGCAATATCCCTGCTGCAAAAAGTGGCGGAAGATATCGATAGCGACACCGCGGTCGACGCACAAATGCTGCTGGGGCTGATTTACGCCAACGGCGGCGAAGTACCGGAAGATGACGTCAAAGCGACCTTCTGGTTTAAACGCAGCTCGACGCTCTCGCGTTCCGGCTATGCCGAATACTGGGCGGCCATGATATTCCGCGAAGGGGAAAAAGGCTTCATCAAGCCGAATAAACAGAAGGCGCTGAACTGGTTTAACGTCAGCTGTCTGGAAGGAAATGATTCGGGATGCGAAGAGCTTGATGCATTGAGCGGCGAATAATACCGCCCGGCAGCGCGATGCTTGCCGGGCCTGTGTGATTTTGCGTTTTGTAGGCCCGATAAGCGTAAGCGCCATCGGGCAAACAGGGGTTTAACGGCTGGCGGTCTTATCAAATATTCCCAGCATTTCACGCTCATAAGCCTGCGCTTTTTTGCGGTCAAATTTGTGTTCCCACTTTGAAATCACCAGCACCGCCAGCGCGTTACCCACCACGTTCAGCGCGGTACGCGCCATGTCGAGGATACGGTCTACGCCTGCGATAAACGCCAGCCCTTCCAGCGGAATACCCACGCTTCCGAGCGTTGCCAGCAGCACCACGAACGATACCCCGGGCACGCCCGCGATCCCTTTCGAGGTCACCATTAAGGTCAGCACCAGAATGATTTCCTGGCCGATGGACAGGTCAATGCCGTACAGCTGAGCGATGAAAATCGCCGCGATACTTTGGTACAGCGTCGAACCATCAAGGTTAAAGGAGTAGCCGGTCGGCACCACGAAACTGGTGATCGACGCTGGCGCACCATAGGCTTCCATCTTCTCGATAATTCGCGGCAGCACACTTTCGGAACTCGCCGTGGAGTACGCCAGAATCAGCTCGTCTTTCAGGATACGAATCAGGATCCAGATGCTCAACCCACACATTTTCGCGACCGTACCCAGAACCACCAGCGCGAAGAATACAATGGCGACATATACCAGAATGACCAGCTTGGCGAGCGGCCACAGGGAGGCGAAACCAAAGTTGGCGACGGTGACGGAAATCAGCGCGAACACGCCGACTGGCGCATAGCGCATCACCATGTGCGTCACTTTGAACATCGTTTCGGAAACCGAACGGAACACCGTGACCAGCGGTTCGCGATGCGCAGATGGCAGCGATGACAGCCCCAGACCAAACAGCACCGAGAAGAAGATAATCGGCAGCATGTCGCCTTTCGCCATCGAGGCGAAAATATTGGTCGGCACCAACGACAGGATCGTGCCCATCAGGCCATGCGCGTGGCTTTGTACATCGGTCGCAGTACTCTGGTATTTCGAAATATCCACCGTTGCGAGGGTCGACATATCAATGCCTGACCCCGGCTGGAAGACGTTCGCCAGCGTAATACCCAGCACGATGGCGATAGTAGTGATGATTTCGAAATAGATAATGGTTTTCGCACCGATACGGCCCAGCGACTTGGCATCGCCTACGCCTGCAATCCCGACAACCAGCGTCGAAATCACAATCGGTACCACAATCATTTTGATCAGATGGATGAAGATATCACCGGCAGGTGATAATAGGTTGGTAATCAGCCATTCACGGCTATCACTTTGATAATGAAGATAACTACCCAGAAGAATACCCAGCACTAACGCCAGCAGTATTTGCCAGGCCAGGCTGACTTTCGCTTTTTTCATAACTACAGACTTCCTCAACGCAGGGAGACATTTTGTAACGCATGTTTCCCACTGAAACGGGAGATGATTTGTGTTGTTTAATTTAAGACGAATTATAACGCGGCATATCAGTACCACCTGCACGGCATACTGCGCAAGCCTTTAAGAACAGGACGTTAGGCTGATAAAAGTGTGACCGGTAGGCGTTAAGGCTAGTTACCTTAAATAACCTTTTGTTATAGAAAACTTTTTTTAGTCGAAAAATATATAAATTCATCATGGTTATTATTTATTTTCAAAGATTTGTTTGGTGAATTTTTATACGCCAAAAACAGCCTC
Organism: Scandinavium manionii; assembly: GCF_024764775.1. Lineage (NCBI taxonomy): Bacteria > Pseudomonadati > Pseudomonadota > Gammaproteobacteria > Enterobacterales > Enterobacteriaceae > Scandinavium > Scandinavium manionii. The sequence goes on from NZ_JALIGC010000038.1 coordinate 490,981, forward strand.
TGGCGGCGATTCAGAATGCAGGAGCATGAAACGTTGAGAGAGATGCCCCTAAGAGCAATGGCTGGCGAGCAGAAGTGGCAATGGCAGCCTCTTTCGCGAGCCCTGCCATTGCATTTTCAATACCGAATCAGGCTGTTTTTCTTTGGGACGTTACCGCCATCGATCAGATATCCTCCAAATCGATGCCACGTGTAGCGGGACCAAAGACTCCAATCGTGAACATCACAATTAACATGCTCACCACGATAAACGCGATAACCCCCAGCGAACCGCTATATTGCAGGATAAGCCCGATAATAATACTGCTGAATACCGTCGACAGCCGGCTGAATGAGTAGCAGAAACCCACCGCGCGAGCACGGATGTAGGTCGGGAACACTTCAGACTGATAAGAGTGGTAGCTGTAGGTCAGCCATGCATTCGACCAGGTAATGAAGAAGCCACATAAAATCAGCCACACGGGGTTATTCTGAATGGCAAACAGCGAACCGAAGATAACGGTGGTCAGGCAGGAGAGAACGATTTGCCACTTGTTTTCCATCTTATCGGCGTAGCGACTGCAAATCAGGGACCCCAGCGGGTAAGCCAGGGTAATAAAGAACGCATACAGCAAGCTATGGGTAAACGAGGCACCTTTACCCGACAGCAGCGCCGGCAGCCAGTTACCAAAGCCAAAAAATCCGATCGCCTGAAAGAAGTTCATCACCGTCAGCATCAGCGTGCGGCCGCGATAACGTGGAGACCAGATATCCTTAAAGGTTCCTTTCGCTGGCGGAAGGTCAGTCGGCGCGATGTCGCGTACCGGGAAATCAGGCATCTCACCCATACCGCAGCGTTGTTCCATCTCCTGAACAACCTGGCGCGCTTCCTGATAGCGTTTTTGCTGCAATAACCAACGCGGAGACTCTGGCAACCCTTTACGTACCAGCCAGATAATCAACGATGCGACAGCGCCGATAATCACCACATACCGCCAGCCGCTAAGCCCGAAAAAGGTCTGCGGCACCAGCCACCACGACATTAATGCTACCGCCGGAACAGACAGAAACTGGATAAAGAAGGAAAAGGCAAAAGCCCGGGTGCGTAGATGAGCAGGCGCCCATTCCGTCAAATAGGTATCGATCGTGACCAGTTCAATGCCCAGGCCGACCCCGACCATAAAGCGCAGGAAGATGACCCATTCGGCCTGGTGCTGAAACGCCATACCGAGCGAAAACACGCCATACCACAGCAACGCGTACATAAACGTTGCCCGGCGTCCAATCTTATCGGCAAAGGGGCTTAACACACTGGCACCGATAAATAACCCCAGGAACGTTGCAGAAGCAAATGCCGCCTGGTCCGCTATCCCGAAGATGCCTTGTGAACCGCTATGGAAAATTCCGTCAGCCACCAGCCCGGCGCTGATATACCCTGTTTGAAAAAGATCATAGAGCTCGAAAAATCCCCCTAACGCCAGCAGGATGATAAAGCGCCATAACCCGGCAGAAGCGGGTAAAGCATCGATCCTTGCGGCCAGGTCCTCTTCATGGAGAGGCTGCTGCGCTTCCCCATCGAGATCTGCAACTAAAACACCACTCACACTTAACCTCTATGTAACATTTTCATGAAAATGCTATGCTAGAGGCAAAGCCGCGGAGTTAAATTTTTAATTCATATCGCAGGATAATAAATTAAGCATAAAAAACTGCGTAATTTACTTTTTCTGTCAGAAAATTCAGCTTGCCGGTTATCGTCAAACGGCAGAGAGAAATAGAAGGCTCCCTTTTTGATGCGTGCCCCGGTTTAATATTAAGATACCTTCGCGATTTACGTATATGCCATGCCTCATGATACATATTCTTGCTCCGCTGCCGTCCTGATGGATTTATTGACGACAAAAAAGAGACGAAATATATATTCAGCTCCCGTCAAAATAAGACATGCAATTAATTATTTGCCGCGATTTCGATATCAATTAATTCATTACCAAATTAATCCGTGATCTGTCGTGCAAAAAAGTAAAAAAACTGCTCTGCGCCCTATAATTAACCTTTCGTTGACATATAGTTAACAAAAAAGGAGAGCAAAAGCCATGAGCCAAGTCCACAAACACGCTATTCCCGCAAACATTGCGGAAAATTGCCTGATCAACCCGGAGCAGTATGCAGAGAAGTATCAACAGTCAGTGAGCTCCCCTGACACCTTTTGGGGCGAGCAGGGAAAAATCCTCGACTGGATGAAGCCCTATCAGAACGTTAAAAACACCTCTTTCGCCCCCGGTAACGTCTCAATCAAATGGTACGAAGACGGCACCCTGAACCTGGCGGCCAACTGCCTCGACCGCCATCTGGCCACGCGCGGCGATCAGACCGCCATCATCTGGGAAGGCGACGACGCCACCCAGAGCAAACATATTTCCTATAAAGAACTGCACGCCGACGTGTGCCGCTTCGCCAACGTGCTGACTGCACTCGGCATCAAAAAAGGCGATGTGGTGGCGATTTACATGCCGATGGTGCCGGAAGCGGCGGTGGCGATGCTCGCCTGTGCGCGCATTGGTGCCGTGCATTCGGTGATTTTCGGCGGCTTCTCACCGGAAGCGGTTGCCGGACGCATTATCGATTCCAGCTCCCGCCTGGTGATCACCGCCGATGAGGGCATACGCGCGGGCCGTTCCATTCCGCTGAAGAAAAATGTCGATGACGCGTTGAAAAACCCGAACGTCAACACCGTCGAACACGTGGTAGTCCTGAAACGTACCGGCGGGTCTATCGCCTGGCAGGAAGGCCGCGACCTGTGGTGGAGCGAGCTGGTTGAAAAAGCCAGCGACCAGCATCAGCCGGTTGAAGTCGGCGCGGAAGACCCGCTGTTTATCCTCTACACCTCCGGGTCTACAGGTAAACCAAAAGGCGTGCTACACACTACTGGCGGCTATCTGGTGTATGCGGCGTCCACCTTTAAATACGTCTTTGATTACCATCAGGGCGATATCTACTGGTGTACCGCCGACGTCGGCTGGGTCACTGGTCACAGCTATCTGCTATACGGCCCGCTGGCCTGCGGCGCGACCACGCTGATGTTTGAAGGCGTGCCAAACTGGCCGACACCTGCGCGTATGAGCGAAGTGGTCGACAAACACAAAGTGAACATTCTCTACACCGCCCCGACCGCTATTCGCGCCCTGATGGCCGAAGGCGATAAGGCGATTCAGGGCACCGACCGCTCTTCCCTGCGCATTCTCGGTTCCGTCGGCGAGCCTATCAACCCGGAAGCCTGGGAGTGGTACTGGAAGAAAATCGGCAACGAAAAATGTCCGGTGATGGACACCTGGTGGCAGACCGAAACCGGCGGCTTCATGATCACCCCGCTGCCGGGTGCGACCGAGCTGAAAGCCGGTTCAGCGACCCGTCCGTTCTTCGGTGTGCAGCCCGCGCTGGTCGATAACGAAGGCAACGTGCTGGAAGGGGCGACCGAAGGCAACCTGGTGATCACCGATTCCTGGCCGGGCCAGGCGCGCACGCTGTTTGGCGATCACGACAGATTCGAACAGACCTACTTCTCGACCTTCAAAAACATGTACTTCAGCGGAGACGGCGCCCGCCGTGACGAAGACGGTTACTTCTGGATAACGGGCCGCGTCGATGACGTGCTGAACGTGTCTGGCCACCGTCTGGGCACCGCAGAGATTGAGTCAGCGCTGGTCTCACATCCGAAAATCGCCGAAGCGGCGGTGGTCGGTATTCCGCACAGCATTAAGGGCCAGGCGATTTATGCCTACGTCACCCTGAACCACGGCGAAGAGCCGAGCGCGGAACTGTATAGCGAAGTGCGTAACTGGGTGCGCAAAGAGATTGGCCCGCTGGCGACGCCAGACGTGCTGCACTGGACCGACTCGCTGCCGAAAACCCGCTCCGGCAAAATCATGCGCCGCATTCTGCGCAAAATTGCCGCTGGGGATACCAGCAACTTGGGTGATACCTCAACGCTTGCCGATCCGGGCGTGGTGGAAAAACTGCTCGAAGAGAAGCAGTCCATCTCAATGCCTTCATAACATTCTTGCCCGGTAGCGCTCCGCTAACCGGGCCTGCTCATAATAACAATACCTAACCTTCCCGTTTGAATTTCGTGCTTCTGAAAGACGACGGGGAACCTCTGGAGACGCGGTGATGAATCAAGATATTTGTCAGCAGATAGAAAACAGTGCGCATTTCAGGGAGCTCGTCGAAAAACGGCAACGGTTTGCCACCCTCCTGTCGATCATCATGCTGGTGGTCTACGTCGGTTTTATTCTGTTAATTGCTTTCGCGCCCGGCTGGCTCGGTACGCCGCTGCATGCGGGCACCAGCGTCACGCGTGGTATTCCCATCGGAATTGGCGTAATCATCATTTCTTTCGTGCTTACCGCCGTGTACGTCTGGCGGGCAAACGGTGAATTTGACCGGCTGACGAAGGCCGTTCTGCGTGAGGTGAAAGCGCCATGAAAAAACGACTGACGGCACTGGCCACCTTGCTGCCGCTGGCGGCGAACGCTGCCGATTCCATTAGCGGTGAAGTGCAGCGCCAGCCGACCAACTGGCAGGCGATCATCATGTTCCTGATTTTTGTGCTGCTGACGCTGTACATCACCTGGTGGGCCTCTAAACGGGTCCGCTCGCGCAACGATTACTACACCGCAGGCGGCAATATCACCGGTTTCCAGAACGGCCTAGCGATTGCCGGAGACTTTATGTCTGCGGCGTCATTCCTTGGTATTTCCGCGCTGGTGTATACCTCCGGCTACGACGGGCTGATTTACTCTCTCGGCTTCCTCGTCGGCTGGCCGATTATCCTGTTCCTGATAGCAGAACGCCTGCGCAACCTCGGGCGCTTCACCTTCGCCGACGTGGCCTCCTATCGCCTGAAACAAGGGCCGATTCGTATTCTGTCTGCCTGCGGATCGCTGGTCGTCGTGGCGCTGTATCTGATTGCACAGATGGTCGGCGCCGGGAAGCTCATCGAACTGCTGTTCGGCCTGAACTACCACGTCGCCGTGGTGCTGGTCGGCGTGCTGATGGTGATGTACGTCCTGTTCGGCGGCATGCTGGCGACCACCTGGGTGCAAATCATCAAAGCGGTGCTGCTGCTGTTTGGCGCCAGCTTTATGGCATTTATGGTCATGAAGCACGTGGGCTTCAGCTTCAATAACCTGTTTACCCAGGCGATGGCTGTCCACCCGAAAGGCGCAGCGATCATGAGTCCAGGCGGACTGGTGAAAGACCCAATTTCTGCACTGTCGTTAGGGCTGGGTCTCATGTTCGGCACCGCCGGTCTGCCGCACATTCTGATGCGTTTCTTCACGGTCAGCGATGCACGTGAAGCGCGTAAAAGTGTGCTCTACGCCACTGGATTTATGGGTTACTTCTACATTCTGACCTTCATCATCGGCTTTGGCGCGATCATGCTGGTCGGGGCGAACCCGGCGTTTAAAGACGCGGCGGGTCAGCTGATTGGCGGTAACAATATGGCGGCGGTGCATCTGGCCGATGCGGTAGGCGGCAACCTGTTCCTCGGTTTCATTTCAGCCGTGGCTTTTGCCACCATACTGGCGGTCGTTGCGGGTCTGACGCTGGCAGGTGCTTCTGCGGTGTCGCATGACCTTTATGCCAACGTGTTCCGCAAAGGCGCGTCCGAACGTGATGAACTGCGGGTGTCGAAAATCACCGTGCTGATTTTGGGCGTGGTGGCGATTCTGCTGGGGATTTTGTTCGAGAAGCAGAACATCGCCTTCATGGTCGGCCTGGCGTTCTCGATTGCCGCGAGCTGCAACTTCCCGATAATCCTGCTCTCGATGTACTGGTCGAAACTGACCACGCGTGGGGCTATGGTTGGCGGCTGGTTGGGTCTGCTGACGGCGATTGTGCTGATGATTCTCGGCCCGACAATTTGGGTGCAGATCCTCGGCCACGAAAAAGCCATCTTCCCGTATGAATACCCGGCGCTGTTCTCCATCGCGGTGGCGTTTATCGGGATTTGGGTGTTCTCCGCCACGGACAACTCCGAAGCCGGAATGCGCGAACGCGAGAAGTTCCGCGCGCAGTTTATTCGTTCTCAAACCGGGATTGGCATCGACCAGGGCCGGGCACACTAAGCACGTTATCCCCGGCCTTCCGGCCGGGGATTTCTCAGAACATCGCCCATGCAACTAGCGGCGCGCACAGGACCATCGTGACGCCAGAGAGCATCATCACCAGACTGGCAATCACCCCTTCCTGCGGGCCAAGTTCGTAGGAACGCGCGGTGCCTGCTCCGTGTGATGCGGCACCAAAGCCTGCGCCTTTCGCCGTGCCTTCCCGAATGGCGAGACGCAAAAACAGCATATCGCCAACCGCCATGCCAAACACACCGGTAATCACCACGAACAGTGCCACCAGCTCCGGCTGTCCGCCGAGCGGTTTCGCCGCGGCAAGCGCAAACGGCGTGGTAATTGAACGCACCGCCAGGCTGCGCTGAATTTCATCCGGCAACGTAAACAGACGTGCCAGCCAGACCGAGCTGCACACCGCCACTACGTTCGCGGTCACTACGCCCGCGCTGAGGGACATCCAGTGGCGTTTGATCACCGCCAGATTGTCATACACCGGCACCGCAAAGGCGATGGTCGCCGGGCCGAGCAGCCACAGCAGCCAGTGCGCTTCGCCCATGTAATTCTGATAAGAGATGTGGCCGAATACCAGGATCAACACCAGCAACAGCGGGGTGAACACCAGCGGCATCAGCGGCAGTTTGCGAAAGCGGCGATACAGGCGTTTGTTGGCGTAATAGAGTCCGAGGGTAACCGCCAGACATAGCAGGCTCAGCGCAAGACTATTCACGATTCATCCTGCTTAGCTCGTAGCGATACACTTTATCGACCACCCAGGCAGTCGCGCCCAGCACCATCATCGTACTCAGCGCAATCACCAGAAAAATGCGCCAGCCATCTACCCTCAACAACTGGGCATAATTAACCACCGCCACCACCGCTGGCACGAAGAACAGCAGCATCTCCGCCAGCAGCCAGCGCGAACCGGCGCGTACCCAGTTGAGCGGTAAGATGCGGCACACAATCAGCGCCAGCATTAACACCATACCGACCAGATTCGCAGGCAGCGGAAGATGGCCCCACGCCACCAGATGTTCCGCCAGCACAAACAACCCGGCGTACAACACGACCTGCACCGGGACCTGAAGATGGTGCAGGACAGCAGGCGTTACGCGCCCTAAGGCCACAGCCATGAAAGGAATTCCTGAAAAAAATGAAGGCGTTCAGTATAGAGAGCCGTCGACTGCGACTGAAATGAATTAAAATCATTGAAGGTATATTTCGAGGAATAATCATGGACATAAGAACACTGCGCTATTTCGTCGAAGTGGTCCGGCAACAGAGCTTTACCCGTGCGGCAGAGAAGCTGTTCGTCACACAGCCCACCATCAGTAAGATGTTGAAAAATCTGGAAGATGACCTTAACTGCACTCTGCTCATCCGCGACGGACGCAAGCTACTGCTGACCGATACCGGACGCGTTGTGTTCGAGCGGGGTCTGGCGATCCTGGCCGAATTCCGCCAGCTTGAAGCAGAACTGAGCGATATCAATCACCTGCAAAAAGGGATACTGCGCCTCGGCATTCCTCCTATGGTTGGCATGTTAATGGCCGGCCCTATCAGTTTGTTCCGCCAGCGCTACCCCGGCGTGGAACTCAAAATTGCTGAATTCGGCGGCCTGACGGTACAACAGGCAGTGATGAACGGCGAGCTCGATGTGGCGATGACCGCCCTGCCCGTGGATGAAGAAAGTGGCCTGTCGACGCTGCCGCTGTTCAGCCATCCGCTGTGCGTGCTGGTGCCGAAATCTGGCGAATGGCTACACGTTGAGTCCATTAGTCCGGAACAGTTAGCCGCGCATCCACTGTTGATTTATAACGAAGATTTTGCGCTCAGCCGCCAATTGATGACGTTGTTTGCCGAGCATGATGTGAAACCGCGCATTGCAGTTCGCAGCGGCCAGTGGGATTTTCTGGCGGCGATGGTGCAGGCGGGCGTTGGCGTGGCAATCTTACCGGAACCGATTTGCCAGCGGCTCGACAAAAACACCCTGCGCTGGATCCCGCTCGACAGCAAGCTGCACTGGCAATTGGGTATGATCTGGCGCGAAGGCACTTACCTCTCGCACAGCGCCCAGGCCTGGCTCCAGTGCTGCGAAGGATTTTGGCTGCCGGAAGGCTAGTCCCACTCCGCTCGCCTGTTTCTCCCTTTCCATAGCGCTCCTTCGACGGTGCAGGCTGCGCCCGATCACAGATTAGATACTGGGATAAAATATTACTTCTTACATCAATGTATGGAATATATTATTCCAAACTATAGAGAACGCAATTCATCGAGGTCGTTATGAAAATTAATTTATCCGCACTGACTACAGAGAGCCGCAACCCGGCGAGCGAGAACATTGACACCCTGTCGACGCTGGAGATGCTGAAAGTCATTAATGCGGAAGACCAAAAGGTCGCGCTGGCGGTTGAAGAACAACTGCCTGCCATCGCGAAGGCCGTCGATGCGATTACTCAAGCCTTTGCCTGCGGCGGACGCCTGATTTACTGCGGCGCGGGCACCTCGGGCCGCCTCGGTATTCTGGATGCCAGCGAATGCCCGCCAACCTACGGCACGCCGCGCGAAATGGTCGTTGGTCTGATTGCGGGCGGTAAAACCGCCATTTTGCAGGCGGTCGAAAACGCCGAAGATAGCCCGCAAATGGGCGAGCAGGACCTGCGTGATTTGGCCCTGAACGAACGTGACGTGGTCATCGGCATTGCGGCCAGTGGGCGCACGCCGTATGTGATTGGCGCCCTGAACTACGCCCGTAGCGTCGGGGCGACCGTCGGGGCTATCGCCTGCAACCGCGGCAGCGAAATTGGCAAACTGGCCGACATCGCCATCGAACCGATGGTCGGCCCGGAAGTGGTCACCGGCTCTTCACGTATGAAAGCTGGCACCGCCCAGAAACTGGTACTCAATATGCTGACCACCGGGGCGATGATCCGTTCCGGCAAAGTGTTTGGCAACCTGATGGTCGATGTGGAAGCCACCAATGCCAAGCTGCTGCAGCGTCAGGTGAACATCGTGGTACAGGCCACCGAATGCGACCCGGCGATGGCAGAAGCTGCGCTGAACGCCTGCGATCGACATTGTAAAACCGCCATTGTGATGGTTCTGGCGGGGGTCAGCGCCGCCGATGCCAGCGCGATGCTAAACAACAACAACGGCTTCATTCGCAGCGCCATCCAGGGCATCGGGAGCAACTAATTATGGCGAAGATAACCGGCTCGATGATCGAACAACTTTTGCGACTGGCGGGAGGACCGGCGAACATTAGCGTGTGTGGCAACTGCATGACGCGCCTGCGCCTGACGCTGGTCGACCGGGATGACGTCGATATCGCACAGCTCAAAGCGGTGCCCGGCGTCCTCGGCGTGATTAACGGCGACGACCAGCTGCAAATTATTCTCGGGCCGGGTAAAGCGCAAACTGCCAGTGAAATGATGAATGATCTGCTGAAATCAGAAGGTGCTGAAGCGGCTGTACCAGCGTCAGACGCCGACCTGAAATCTCAGGCCAGCCAGAATAAAGCGAAGATGAAAGGCAAGCAGAACAGCGCGGTGCATAACTTTTTAACCAAGTTTGCCACCATCTTTACACCGCTGATCCCGGGCTTTATCGCGGCGGGCCTGTTGCTCGGTATCGCGACGCTGTTGCAGCAAATTTTCATTACCGACAGCGCGTCACCGGCAACCTGGCTCGTGGACATGATCGCCTATATGAAGGTGTTCAGCATCGGCCTGTTCACTTTCCTCAGCATTCTTATCGGCTTCAACACCCAAAAAGCCTTTGGCGGCTCGGGTGTGAACGGCGCGATCATCGCCTCGCTGTTTATTCTGCGCTACGTGCCGGAAGGTAAAGTCGGCTATTACGCGGGCATGTCGGACTTTTTCGGGCTGGTCATCGACCCACGCGGCAACATTATTGGCGTGCTGCTGGCCTGTATTCTCGGGGCGTGGATTGAGCGCCAGGTGCGACGCTTTATTCATGATTCACTGGATATGATCCTGACGTCAGCCATTACGCTGCTCATTACCGGGGCCATCACTTTCACGGTGATTATGCCGATTGGCGGCGAGTTGTTTAAAGGCATGTCGTGGTTGTTCCTGCACCTGAACGGCAACCCGTTTGGCACGGCACTGTTGGCCGGTCTGTTCCTGATAGCCGTTGTGTTCGGCATTCATCAGGGCTTTGTGCCGGTGTATTTCGCGCTGATGGACGCTCAGGGCTTCAACTCCCTGTTCCCGATTCTGGCGATGGCCGGTGCCGGACAGGTTGGTGCCTCACTGGCGCTGTACTTCCGCGCCAAACATGGCTCGCTGTTACGCACCCAAATTAAAGGCGCCATCTTCCCTGGCCTGTTGGGGATTGGCGAACCGTTGATTTACGGCGTGACGCTGCCGCGCCTGAAACCGTTCGTGACGGCCTGTCTCGGCGGCGCGGTGGGCGGCTTCTTCATCGGCCTCATTTCGTGGCTGGGGCTGCCGGTGGGTCTGAACACCGTCTTCGGCCCGTCTGGCCTGGTGTCGATTCCGTTGATGACGTCTGCGCAAGGTATTTTCGCCGGGATGGCGGTATACGTGGCGGGCATTTTGATTTCATATCTGGCAGGTTTTGTCCTGACCTGGTTCTTTGGCAGTAAAAACGTCGACCTGCAATAACGGGCGGCAATACTCCCCCCTTTAAGCCGCCATTCAGGCGGCTTTTTTTGGGCGAGATTACTGGTCTTCTATCAGCAGCGCTTCCAGCAAATCGAGATCGTGCAGGAGCTTTTGCAGCGTTTCATTACTGATTTGTCGAGTGGCGCGCAGATGGTAAAGCTCACCGCGCTCGGAGCGCAGGGCCGCAAGACGAAAGCGGCGTTCGAGGCTCTCTTCCAGCATTGAGGTTTCCACATCGTTACGGCCATCCGCGCGGCGACGCAGGTTACCAATGACCCGCGAACTCACCTCGGTGAGCAGTTGGTTGTCGATGTTCTCTTTGGTGTCCTGCGCCAGACGTTCTTCCATTTTCTGAATCGCGACAATCGCCACGTCCGCCGTTGCGGCACGCGCCAGCCGCTCCTCTTTATGCTGCTGTGAATGATCCGCCACCTCGATGTGCTGCAACAGCACCGGCAGCATCACCACGCCGACAAACAGGGAAAACAAAATCACCCCCGCCGAAAGGAACACCAGCTCATAGCGCGCCGGGAAAACGCTGCCGTCCGGCAGCAGCAGCGGAATAGACAGCACACCCGCCAGCGTAATCGCCCCGCGCACACCGGCAAAAGAGGCGATCAGCAGCTCGCGTATGCTCCAGCTACCAAACTCCATCGGTTTCTTCTTCAGCCAGCGCTGGCTGAAACGCTGCATGGTCCACAGCCAGCCAAAGCGTACCAGCATCAGCGCCGCGTAAATCAGTATGATATCGGCAAACAGCATCCAGGTTTCGACGTTCGGATCAGCTTCTGCCGCCACCAGCGACGTTTCGAGAATGCCCGGCAATTGCAGGCCTAACAGCAGGAATACCATGCCATTAAACACGAACTCCAGCATTGCCCAGGTACTGTTGGCACGCAGGCGCATCGCCAGCGGCGCAGTACGCATCACGCCGGAACGGGTGATGGTCATCCCGGCAGCCACTGCGGCCAGAATGCCCGAGACACCAATGTGTTCAGCAATCAGGTAAGAGGCGAACGGCAGCAGGAACAGCAGCACAATCTGCGTAGCCGGTTCATCCCCACCCCAACGGCTGAGGAAGCGCAGTGAACGCCCGTATGACCAACTGACAACAAACCCGGCCAGGATGCCGCCGGTAGCGACTTTGACGAACTCAAACGCTGCACCGCCGACAGTGAACACCATTGTGCCCATCACCACGGCGACGGCAAATTTTAACGACACCAGGCCAGACGCATCGTTCATCAGCGCTTCGCCCTGCAAAATGCCCATGATTTTTTTCGGAATACGCCCTTCGCCGACGATGCCAGACAAGGCGACCGCATCAGTCGGTGACAACACTGCCGCCAGTGCGAACGCCGGGATCAGCGGAATACCGGGCACCACCCAGTAAATCAGGAAGCCAATGCCGATAACCGTCACCAGCACTAAAGCCAGAGCAAGACCAAAGATCTCTCGCCCGTGTTCTATAAATTCGCGTGTGGGGGTCTTCCAGCCGTCAGAAAACAGCAGTGGCGGGATAAACAGAACGAGGAACAGTTCCGGGTCGAATTCAACATGCAGTCCAAACGTCGGCCATGCCAGCAGTGCGCCGATGCCTATTTGCATCAATGGCAGTGGGACCTGGAAGGGGAGTACGCGGGTAACGACTCCGGAAAGGGAGACCACAAGGGTCATGATCAGTATCGTGAAGAAAATTTCCATGCTTTCCCTGTTTGCGATGTCTTAAATCTGGTGCAACTTCTGATAATACGCCCTTCAGCTTATCGCAAAGAACAACAGGATGTGCCCTAAAAACAAAAAGGGCGACCCATGGTCGCCCTTTTTGCGCATTGAGCAGGACTCAGATAGCCCAGCCGCCCGCGTAGAAGGCAACCAGTGCGATGGCAATAATCACGGTGCCGAGGTTCAGCTTACGCCATTCGCTAGAAACGATACGGCCAATCACCAGGGTGGCGAAACCGATCATGATACCGGTCACGATGTTACAGGTCAGGACGATGAGTACTGCGGTGATCAGTCCCGCCATCGCATCGACGAAATCACCGAAGTCGATTTTCGCGACGTTACTCAGCATCAGCAAGCCCACGTACATCAGCGCTGGCGCAGTCGCGTAGGCCGGAACCAGATAAGAAAGCGGGGACAGGAACAGGATCAGCAGGAACAGCACACCAACAGTGATTGCCGTCAGGCCTGTTTTACCGCCCGCGGCCGTACCGGCAGCGGACTCGATGTACACCGCCGCAGGGGCTGCGCCCACAAGGCTTGAGAACACGCTGCTCAGGGAGTCAGTGGTCAGCGCTTTGCCGCCATTAATGATTTGTCCGTCTTTATCCAGCAGGTTTGCCTGACCGGCAACAGCACGGATAGTCCCGGTGGCATCAAATACCGCGGTCATCACCAGCGCCAGAACGCTTGGCAGGACCACCGGATTCAGCGCGCCCATGATGTCGAGACTGCCAATCAGCGAGCTGCCGTGTTCATCGCTCAGGGAAGGCATGGCGAAAATGCCGGAGAAATGCACGCTCGGATCGAAAATCAGGCCAACGATGGAGACCCCGATGATGGTCAGCAGAATCCCCCCCGGCACCTTTAATTTTTCCAGACCGATAATTGCCGCCAGACCAATCAGCGTCATGATAACCGGGAAGCTGGCGAAGTGACCGAGCGTGACGGGCAGGCCGTCCAGCGGGTTTTTAATAACCAGACCCACGCCGTTCGCCGCGATCAGCAGCAGGAACAGACCGATACCGATACCGGTGCCGTGCGCAACGCCCTGCGGCAGATTGCGCAGGATCCAGCTACGGATACCGGTGGCAGAGATGATGGTGAACAGTACACCCATCAGGAACACCGCACCCAGCGCCACAGGAATGCTGATGTGCTGGCCCAGCACCAGGCTAAAGGCGGTAAACGCGGTCAGCGAGATGGCGCAGCCAATCGCCAGCGGCAAGTTTGCCCACAGGCCCATGACCAGAGAACCGACACCCGCCACCAGACAGGTCGCTACGAAGACGGCCGCCGGTGGGAAGCCCGCTTTACCGAGCATGCCCGGTACGACGATAACGGAGTACACCATTGCCAGGAAGGTGGTTAAACCAGCAAGGATCTCCTGACGTACGGTGCTGCCACGAGCTGAAATTTTGAACCAGGCGTCCAAACCGCCGGTACGCGCTGAAGGCGTAGACATAGAAAACATCCCCTGAGAATTTTTATCATTCGTCCGTCCGCGTGATGGACAATCCACTGCCAGCTAAGCGTTATACACAACATCATTAAGATGCCATGTACTTTTCCCTGTGCGATATCGCGACTAAGGGGGGTCGCAAAAAAAGCAAACGATTAGCTTCACGCAAACAAAAACGGTATGCAATGTGACCTGCTCCTGACCTTCACGGCGGAACAGATTTTTGCCACATGGATTTCGGGTTGCATTGCGGCGGCAATTGCGCGAATTCCCAGGAGCATAGATAACTATGTGACTGGGGTGAGCAAAAGCAGCCAACAAAAATGCGGCCCGAAAGACATCGGTCAAAAAAGGCAAACGATTATCTGGCTTTTATACTGCCCTTTTCAACTGATGTTTATGCCATTTCGCTAAATTTCCCTTATGACGGCGAAGAAATAGACAACGTGTGCGCAAACGATATCGTCCATGCGCAATCTGCTAACATTTTTGCGAACGTTTGTTTTCATTTCGCCGGGTCATCGGTTTTTGTGATGATGAATCAGCTGCCGGGAAAATCGAGTGGGCCGCCCTGTTGAATTGCTCTCTGCCAGGCGGGACGGTTTTCAACGCGTTTTGTCCACGCTGTCAGATTCGGCAGTGCGCCCTGTTCTCCACGCGCCAGTAATGCCATCGCCGGATAGCTCATCTGAATATCCGCCATACTGAGCTGCTCTCCGGCAAACCACATGTTTTGCGCCAGGTGCGCTTCAATAAACGCCGCATGAGTCGCCAGCTGTTTATTGAGATATCCCTTTTGTACACCCTGCCCCAGCAGTTTTCCCACGGTTCGCAGACCCACTGGCACCGGCGGTTTACCGAGGTTAGCAAACACCAATTTCATTAACAGGAACGGCATCAGCGAGCCTTCGGCGTAATGCAGCCAGAAACGGTACTGAATGCGGTCCTGCGGATTCAGGGGTTTTAGCGTTTGTCCGGGATCGTGCGTCTCCTGTAAATATTCCAGAATTGCGCCCGACTCGGCGAGGATCAGTCCGTCATCCTCCAGCACCGGAGATTTACCCAGTGGATGCACTTTTTTCAACGCCTCAGGCGCCAGCATCGTCGGCTCGCGCTGGTAGCGCACGATCTGGTAGGGCAATTCCAGTTCTTCTAAGGCCCAAAGCACGCGCTGGGAGCGCGACAGATTAAGATGATGCACCGTCAGCATGGCGGTCTCCTGTGAGTTGTTCAAAATAACTATAGGAACTGTGGCGAAAGACGGGAAAAATTTCGGCGAAATAACCGCCAATGGCGGTGGCAAAAGTCGGGTTGCGACGTACAATTAAAGTGTCAGTACAAACCGGAACCTCCAACCACTTTTGATCGACTGAGGCGTGCTGATGTCGGGGGAAACCCTCCTGTGAACCAACGGGATAGAGAGAAAGACAAAGACCGGAAAACAACTAAAGCGCCCAATTGTGGCGCTTTAGTTTTTTGAGTCGTTATCGTCGGGGAAGTGAGCACCAGGCCCTTTCTCGCCGAGCATATCGCCCGGGTTACGCAGCGGGCAGTCACGATGCGACAGGCAACCGCAACCGATACAGCCATCAAGCTGATCGCGCAATGCCACCAGCGTGTGGATGCGACTGTCCAGCTCTTCACGCCACTGTGATGAAAGCTGTTTCCACGCCTTTGGGCTCAGGTTGTGCCCTTCCGGCAGCACACCTAGCGCGTCGCTGATGGTCGCGAGCGGAATGCCTATTCGCTGGGCAATCTTGATAATCGCCACATAGCGCAGCACATCACGACGATATCGACGCTGGTTGCCATCGTTGCGGGTACTCTCTATTAATCCTTTGCTTTCATAGAAATGCAGCGCCGATACGGCGACGCCACTACGCCTTGCCACTTCGCCCGGCGTCAGCAGCGTTTTAATGCGGGGAGATTTCTTTTCCATAAAGCACTTTACCTCAAGTTAACTTGAGGAATTATACTCGCCCGCAGACAAATCGACGAACCGAAATTGTGAAAGAGAGGCTATTTATGTCCCATCACGACATCATAGAAACGCTGATTGAATGGATTGATGAACATATTGATCAACCACTTAACATTGACGTGGTCGCCAGAAAATCGGGTTATTCAAAATGGTATTTGCAGCGGATGTTCCGCGCGGTGATGCACCAGACGTTGGGTGAATACATTCGCCAGCGGCGGTTGCTAATGGCGGCAGAAGCACTGCGCACTACGCAGCGTCCGATTTTTGATATTGCGATGGATTTGGGTTACGTGTCGCAGCAGACCTTTTCGCGCGTCTTTCGCCGGGAGTTCGACCGCACGCCGAGCGACTATCGCCATCAAATCTCGGCGTGAGCTACCTGATGGCTCGCCCACTGCGTTGAGCCCTGCTGCCATTCAACAAACTCGTGCGGCGGCATGGCTTTCGCAAAATGCCAGCCCTGACAGAACTGTACCCCACGCTTAAGAAGCCAGCTGACCTGCTCGGCGGTTTCGACGCCTTCCGCGATGATCTTCAGCCGCAGGCTTTGCGCCATTTCAATGATGTGTTCTGCAATCAAATGGCTGGTGCTGTTGGTGGTGAGCGTGTCGACGAACGATTTATCGATTTTCAGGATATCGACGTTCAGCGAATAGAGGTTGTGCAGGTTGGAGTAGCCAGTGCCGAAATCATCGATAGCCACTTCATAGCCCGCCTGACGAAACGCCTGTATAACCGGTGTCGTTTTGGGTACGTCAATAAACCCACGTTCCGTCACCTCAATTTTGATTTGCTGGGCCCGAACCCGATATTGTTGGGCTTTGTCAGAAATCATCCCAATCAGACGTGAAGAGTGGAAATCAGACGCCGACAGGTTAATGGAGACATACAGCTGCGGGTGTCGCTGTAGAAAATCACCTAAATCGGTAAACACCGATTCCACGACGTAATCCGTCACCTGCTCAATTAAACCCTCTTTTTCCGCCAACGGAATAAATTCAGTCGGGCTCATCACCGGGCCGTCAAATCCCGGCCAGCGCAGCAGCGCTTCGGCTCCAACGCATTGATTATTTTTGATATCAATAATCGGCTGATAGTGCAGACGCAGCTGCTGCTTATTCAATGCCCGTTGCAATAAGCGCTTCGGCGAATTAAATCGCTGACGGCTGCGGGCCCAGACTATCAGGATAAGCATGCTGCAAATGAATCCGAGCGGCAGGGTCAGCATCGCCTGATGGCGGAAGTTTTGGACATAACGCACATCCGATGACGAAATAATAATTGCAATCGGCCGACGTTCAGAAAGCGCGATAGTATAAAAACGCCCATCGTGTTGAAACGCAGATGCGCTGTCACGGATAAGTGGTTTTAATGTATTCAGACTGGCATTTTCGCTAACCGAAAAGAAGGTATTGGTTTTAGTGTCGTAAGCGCCAAACGCGAGGCTGCCATCGTCCGACACGATTTCACCATAGGATAGCGGGTTAATCACCGCGACATAATTCCCACGCTGCATATACGTCATGCTATAGCCGGGATAAAACGGGGTATCGCGATAATAATAAATAGAAATATCAGGCTTGCGGCGGTAATTAGGCTCTGGCATCAACCAGGCTTTACCCGGATGCACCGACGTGGAGCAGACAAACTGATCGCCCTGAGCGTAAATTAAATCTTCAACGTACAGCCGCCCGCGAACAATATTTAACATCTGCTTCTGATGTTCTGGCGAGCAAAGCGTGCCGGTGTAATGTTCGGCGGCATCTCTGGCAAGATCGGCCTGGCGAATAACCTGTTCTGTTTTATTCAGGGCGATATGGGCGAATGTAGTAAGCTGGCTGTGGGTTTGAGACTCGGCTCTGAACTGCGAAAACCAAAGCGCAAGCATCATCGGCAAGAGCACGACGATGATCACCTCCAAGCCCCTCTGCACGTTGCTTCGCGCACTCTGATTCATATTCAGCCTGATATCCCTGCATTTAATGTGCCTGATACTCAGGCTGGACGCTTTCTGACAGGTGATAACGTTGCATGAATCATTCAACGTTAGCAACCGTCTTTTGACCTCAAAAATCGAATATTGGGTTATGACGATAATATTTGTCCGTAAGGCAAACTAAAAGTTGTGCCAACGTTTTTATTAAGTCCACCATTTATTAAGCGACCGGTGATATTGTTGTTTAAAAGGCCAACACAATGAAAGTAAGTAAAATCTAATAACAATAGCAGGCGACATAAAAACTGCCGCCTGTTGTAAGATTAAGATGTTAATGAAGTCACCACCGTTTTGCCGCGCCCGGTGCGTTTGGCATCATAAAGTGCGTTATCGACTAGCGTTAATAGCACCGCACGTTCGGTATTATTTTCACGGACCCCCATCACACCTGCGCTAAAGGACATCACCACTGAGGCATCACCAACCGCAAAAGGCATAGAGCGCAGTTGCGCACGCAGCCGGTCGGTAAACGCAACCGCTTCGCCGGTTTCAGCAAACGGTAGCAGGAGCAGAAACTCTTCCCCGCCTAACCGCCCCAGCCTTGTCTGACCCTCGCACTGTTCGCGGATGCGCTGGCAGAAGTAGACCAGCGCATCATCACCCGCCACATGCCCCCAGCGGTCGTTAATTTGTTTGAAGTGGTCGAGATCAATCATAACCATCACAAAGTGCGTATCGTTTTGTTCTGAATGACAATTATCGAGGCTTTGCTGTAAATGGCCGAGGATTGCCAACCGGTTATAACAGCAGGTCAGCGCGTCGGTAGTGGCCTGAAAAGCCAGCAGATTCTCCGCACGTTTGCGCTCGGTGATGTCCACCCCGATATTCATTATTTCACCGTCGGGTAACATGATATTTGACCACAGCGTGGCCAGCACCTCCCCGTCGCGTCGGTGCGGATACCATTCATGCATCTCAAGCATAGGAGAGTAGTTCACCGACTCACGCACCCCGCGACGCACTTCAGGATCGGGATAAAACAGCGCCAGCGGGTCCGGCTGACAATTTATTTCCTCCAGCGTCCAGCCGAATACCCGTTCGCATTCTCCGTTCCATAATATGCAGCGATTATGTTTATCAAAGGAATTCATTAATACCGGCGCCCGATCGAAAAGAATTCGATATTGATTAACGATATTTTTCAATTCAACGGCGGTGCGCTCGCGGGTTATTAATTCGGTCATCGCGTCATGCAGTTTTTCTGCGATTATCAGCGCTACGCTGCGTAATACCCCTGGTGCTAATAGAGGCTGGTCGAACGCGATGAAAATAAAAGCGCGAGCATCTTCCTGTACGGGGAATATTCGGCATAGCACGCCGCACTGTAATTCCTGCGCCAGCGGATGCGCATCAGGGTAAAGCAACCGACCCACGTTACGATGCCAACACTTCACTCGCCAGGGGGCCTGCTGCAGGCGCAACGCCGCCAGTAAGTGTCGGGCGCTTTCCTCGGCATACAGCGAGTCGCCCAGCACTTCTATATGCTGCACGTCCTCGCTTTCCAGCATTATCCAGGAAAGACGCGCGTCAAACACCTCATGAATGAGCTGCAAGACATCGGTCAACGTGCGATGTGCGGACAAACCGGGCATCAGTTTGGCCAGACGATGCAGGCAAAGCTCTGCATCGTTAATTGCTGTATGTAATCGCTCTTTTTTCATTTTTTCAATCACAGGTTCGTTGAGGACAAAAACCCGCAATGAATGAATCAGATACTGATTTACATGATTAAGCACAGGTTAATCATAAAGGTGTACGTTCTAAGTAACAAAACACACTGTGTTGTCTTAAAAAAATTACAAATATCAAAATAGCCAATAAAATCAATAGCTGATTAATTGATCGCAAGTAAATTTATTTGTCCAGAAAGCATATGTCATGTAATTTATAATGTAAATATTGTATAAGTACTAAACTATCGTGCCCGTTTTCTATCTTACTGAAATATCTGAAATCCCCGCCAAAGACCGCGAAGAATATATTCTCCATATCAATGCATCATCCTTACACCGCGATTTTTATGTATGTAAAATTTCACCATACCAGTGGCGAATAAAACAGCGAATGTGATATAGTTCACACAATCTCATGAAACACAAAACAGTGTTTCATTACATTGGTCGATGCCTGACGATAGCCAGAGTGTGATGCCCCTGATGAGCAACGCCGCGCTATCCCTGGCTCCGTTTTCAGAGGGTACGTTTCATGATGTCTGTCACCACCGGCGTTGTTCTCCTTCGCTGGCCACTCACGAGCGCTGTGCTGATGTTTCTGGCGAGCACGTTAAAAATTCAGTTTCGTAAATCCGATTATGCCGGGCTGGCGGTTATTTGCAGCCTCTTTGGCGTTGCGGCCTCCTGTTGGTTCGCCACGGGTTTACTGGGGATTACGCTGGTCGACCTGACGCTGGTCTGGAACAATATCAAAGACGTGATGATGGAAGTCATGAGCCAGACCCCGACCCCATCAGAATGGCCGATGGTCGTGACCTGATTTCAGCGACTCCGCCTGAGTTCGCAGAATAAAAAAAGCGCCTCCTTTGCGGGAAGCGCTTTTTTAATGCGTGACGTTTCTGTCAGACAATATGCCTCGTTATCAGAACGGGATATCGTCGTCGAAATCCATCGGCGGTTCGTTAGACGGTGCCGGTGCAGCGGCTGGCTGCTGCTGCGGACGAGACTGCGCACCGCCACTGAACTGATTGCCGCCGCCCTGTGGCTGCTGTGGTTGACCCCAGCTTCCACCCTGCTGCTGACCACCACCTGCTGGTGCGCCGCCGCCCTGACGACCGCCAAGCATCTGCATGGTGCCGCCCACGTTAACAACCACTTCAGTGGTGTATTTTTCAGCACCGCTCTGATCGGTCCATTTGCGGGTACGCAGCTGACCTTCGATGTAGACCTGAGAACCTTTACGCAGATACTCACCGGCTACTTCTGCCAGTTTGCCGAACAGCACTACGCGGTGCCATTCAGTCTGCTCTTTCATTTCGCCGGTCGCTTTATCACGCCAGGATTCAGAAGTAGCCAGCGTAATGTTGGCAACTGCACCACCACTCGGCATGTAGCGTACTTCCGGGTCCTGACCCAGATTACCGACGAGAATCACCTTGTTTACGCCTCTGCTGGCCATGATCGTGTCTCCTGAAGATATTTCTTAATAGTGTAAACGGGGGATTGTAGCATTACAAAGTGTCGTTTTGATAGTTTGCGAGCCGTATTCCAGGATTCCGTTGTGGACTATTGTTGTTGCAGCGAAGCGCTGAAGCACGATTCCAGTACTGTATATTCATTCAGGTCAATCTGTGTCATAATTAGCCGTTTCCGCCGTTTGTCCTTCTAACAAACCAGGCATTCCGAGTCTCTACCGGGAAAGGTGAATGGATAAGATCGAAGTTCGGGGCGCCCGCACCCATAATCTCAAAAACATCAACCTCGTCATCCCTCGCGACAAACTGATTGTCGTGACCGGGCTTTCTGGGTCAGGTAAATCTTCGCTGGCGTTTGATACGCTGTATGCCGAAGGCCAGCGGCGCTACGTTGAATCACTCTCCGCCTATGCGCGTCAGTTCCTGTCATTGATGGAAAAGCCTGACGTTGACCACATCGAAGGGCTGTCGCCCGCAATTTCCATCGAGCAGAAGTCAACGTCTCACAACCCGCGTTCAACCGTCGGGACCATCACTGAAATCCACGATTATCTGCGTCTGCTGTTTGCCCGCGTGGGCGAGCCGCGCTGCCCGGATCACGATGTGCCGCTGGCGGCGCAGACCGTCAGCCAGATGGTCGATAACGTGCTGTCACAGCCTGAAGGCAAGCGCTTGATGCTGCTGGCGCCGGTGATTAAAGAGCGTAAAGGTGAGCACACCAAAACGCTGGAAAACCTGGCGAGTCAGGGTTATATCCGCGCCCGTATTGACGGTGAAGTCTGCGACCTGTCCGATCCGCCGAAGCTTGAGCTGCAGAAGAAGCACACCATTGAAGTCGTGATTGACCGCTTCAAGGTGCGTGAAGATCTGGCCCAACGCCTGGCCGAATCGTTTGAAACCGCGCTGGATCTCTCCGGCGGCACCGCGATCGTCGCCGATATGGATGACCCGAAAGCCGATGAACTGCTGTTCTCCGCCAACTTTGCCTGTCCGATTTGCGGCTACAGCATGCGTGAACTCGAACCGCGTCTATTCTCGTTCAACAACCCGGCCGGAGCCTGTCCGACCTGTGACGGCCTCGGCGTGCAGCAGTATTTCGACCCGGATCGCATCATCCAGAACCCGGAGCTTTCCCTTGCCGGGGGCGCAATCCGCGGCTGGGATCGCCGTAACTTCTACTATTTCCAGATGCTGCGCTCGCTGGCGGAGCATT
This sequence comes from Scandinavium manionii, assembly GCF_024764775.1. Lineage (NCBI taxonomy): Bacteria > Pseudomonadati > Pseudomonadota > Gammaproteobacteria > Enterobacterales > Enterobacteriaceae > Scandinavium > Scandinavium manionii. Next base: position 513,258 of record NZ_JALIGC010000038.1, read on the forward strand.
ATGAATTCGATATCGAAGCCCCGTGGGGTAGCCTGAACGCCAATGTGCACAAAGTGGTGCTGTACGGTTCAGGTAAAGAGTCGATTGAATTCAAATATATGAACGACCGTGGTGATACGTCCGTGCGCCGCCATCCGTTCGAAGGCGTGCTGCATAATATGGAGCGTCGCTACAAAGAGACCGAATCTAACGCGGTGCGCGAGGAGCTGGCGAAATTCATCAGCAACCGTCCTTGCACCAGCTGTGACGGCACCCGCCTGAACCGTGAAGCGCGCCATGTGTTTGTCGAAAACACCCCGCTGCCAACCATTTCAGACATGAGCATCGGCCATGCGATGGACTTCTTCCAGAACATGAAGCTGTCCGGGCAACGCGCCAGGATTGCGGAAAAAATACTGAAAGAGATTGGCGATCGCCTGAAGTTCCTGGTCAACGTTGGCCTGAACTATCTTTCCCTGTCCCGCTCGGCGGAAACGCTCTCCGGCGGTGAAGCCCAACGTATTCGTCTGGCCAGCCAAATTGGTGCTGGTCTGGTGGGCGTGATGTACGTGCTTGATGAACCGTCAATCGGCCTGCATCAGCGCGACAACGAACGCCTGCTTGGCACACTGATCCATCTGCGCAATCTCGGTAATACGGTGATTGTGGTGGAGCACGATGAAGACGCCATTCGCGCGGCTGACCACGTGATTGATATCGGCCCTGGCGCTGGCGTTCACGGCGGCGAAGTGGTGGCGGAAGGTACGCTGGAAGACATTATGGCGGTACCCGAATCGTTGACCGGCCAGTACATGAGCGGTAAACGCAAAATTGCAGTGCCGAACGAGCGCGTTCCGGCCGACCCGTCAAAAGTACTGAAGCTTACCGGCGCACGCGGCAACAACCTCAAAGACGTCACGCTGACGTTGCCGGTTGGCCTGTTCACCTGCGTGACGGGCGTATCCGGTTCCGGTAAATCAACGTTGATTAACGACACGCTATTCCCGATTGCACAGCGCCAGCTCAATGGCGCGACTATTGCGGAGCCTGCGCCGTATCGCGATGTCACGGGCCTCGAGCATTTCGATAAAGTTATCGATATTGACCAGAGCCCGATTGGCCGTACACCGCGCTCTAACCCGGCGACCTACACCGGCATCTTTACACCAGTGCGTGAACTGTTCGCGGGCGTGCCGGAATCGCGTGCGCGTGGGTATACACCAGGACGTTTCAGCTTTAACGTACGTGGCGGCCGCTGCGAAGCGTGCCAGGGCGATGGCGTTATCAAGGTGGAAATGCACTTCCTGCCGGATATCTACGTGCCGTGCGACCAGTGTAAAGGCAAGCGCTATAACCGCGAAACGCTGGAGATTAAGTACAAGGGCAAGACCATCCACGAAGTGCTGGATATGACCATCGAAGAAGCACGTGAGTTCTTTGATGCCGTTCCGGCGCTGGCGCGTAAACTGCAAACGCTGATGGACGTGGGCCTGACCTACATTCGTCTCGGCCAGTCGGCGACGACGCTCTCCGGCGGTGAAGCTCAGCGCGTGAAGTTAGCGCGTGAGCTGTCCAAACGCGGCACCGGCCAGACGCTGTATATCCTCGATGAACCGACCACTGGCCTGCATTTTGCCGACATCCAGCAGCTGCTGGACGTGCTGCATAAACTGCGCGATCAGGGCAATACCATCGTGGTTATCGAGCATAATCTGGACGTGATTAAAACGGCGGACTGGATTGTCGATCTCGGCCCGGAAGGCGGCAGTGGCGGCGGGGAAATTCTCGTCTCCGGTACGCCGGAAACGGTCGCAGAGTGCGAAGCCTCGCATACCGCACGCTTCCTTAAGCCGTTGCTGTAATCACTCTGAAAGATGCTGCCTGACCTGGTCAGGCAGCATGCCCATTGCTTGTTGATAAGACGCATCAACCAGATAATAAATCTGCGAATCCGGCAGTGAACCATCGAGATACACCGTACTCCAGTGCGCTTTATTCAGATACTGGCTGGGACGCACATCGCTGTGCTGCTGACGCAATAAATCTGCCAGCTCCGGACTGGTTTTGAGCGACGTCGCCGGACGGCCTTCTACCTCTTTCACCATCGCGAATAACACATCAGACACTTTAATCTGCGTGGCCTTCCAGTCGCTGTGAACGCTCTGTTCTGCGCCTGGCTTGTTCATGCAATATTGCAGCAACTCCGAAATGGTCATCTTGATTCCCCCTGAAGGAACGCGGAATGAGTCTTTTCTTAGTGTGCAACAAGTCGGCGGAAAGGGGAAACGGTTCTGATTAAAAAAACGGCAACCTCTGGGGTTGCCGTTATTTGCTGTCAGTACTCGGAGTTGACGATAACTTCTTCCCCGTACGCCCCGGCATTTGGCAACGGTTTGTAGGTGGAGTTTGACGCGCGTAATACGCGGATACCACGCGCACCAATGTCATGGGCGGCGGTAATGTCATTGTCGGAATCACCGTAGAAGACTTTGATTTTCTTGTCTTTCAGCCACTGAACCTTGGTGTTTTGCCCAGCTTTGTCCCCGGCAAAAATAACCGGGTTCATGTTCGCAGCCGGGATCAGGAAATCATCCTGCAGCGTTTTGCTGACGGTTTCTGTTTTGGTCTGGCTGCGGCCAGTGACGAAATAGATACTGTCGCCGCGTTTGACGTGCATGGCAATCAACGCATGCGCCACTTCTTTCGGGATGCTGAAATCATCCCAGCCGTTGTTCATCTTTTCCCAGAATTCCGGGTTCTTCAGGTAGTCTTCACTGTCAGGGGAAAAGGTCTTTTTACCACGCCAGAAGCCCGGGCTTGAGAACAGCACGGTATCATCAATATCAAATCCGACGGACATGGGAGCCCGGCCCAGCAGACTGTTTTCAATCTGCGCCACGGAAACCCAGTGAATCGGCGCCTGTTCGGCGAGTTTCGCGACATTTGTACCAATATAGAGCGGAGATGGCGACGACGCATGAGCGTCAACAACAGTGCTGTTTATCGTAAACAACAAGCAGATAGCGCTGAGCGCTAATGAAACCTTGCGCATATTTATCCCTAAAAATCCGACTGTTATCGTTAAAAAGCGAATGGAAAGACAAAAAAGCATTCTGACCATAACTGCGAAAGGTAATGAAGGAAAGGAATATCTGGGAGGAATGTCATAGAAAAAGGTGATGATCACACTCACGAAAAAACTCGCCCAACAGGGTGAGATTTGGCTCTCCCGCAACGAGAGAGCCAAAAGTAAGTGGGTACTTACATTACTGCGGAAAATGCCTGCGCCACGCGCTGCACGTTACGGGAATTAAGGCCCGCCACGCACATACGGCCGCTGGCGATCAGGTATACGCCAAACTCTTCGCGCAAACGCTCAACCTGAGCGGCGCTCAGCCCTGTATAGCTGAACATGCCGCGTTGTTGCAGCAGGTAGTCAAAATTACCGTCCGGCATCTCCTGCTTCAGCACGTTGACCAGCGCCTGACGCATCTCCAGGATACGGGTACGCATGGCTTCAACTTCGGCCAGCCACGAAGCTTTCAGCTCAGCGCTGTTCAGCACGGCCGACACCACCTGCGCACCGAAATTCGGTGGGCTGGAGTAGTTACGGCGTACGGTCGCTTTCAGCTGGCCCAGCACGCGCCCTGCGGTTTCGCTGTCTTCACAGACTACGGACAGGCCACCAACGCGCTCGCCGTACAGCGAGAAAATCTTGGAAAATGAGTTGCTGACCAGCACCGGCAAGCCCGCACTCGCAATAGTGCGGATAGCGTACGCATCTTCTTCCATGCCAGCGCCAAAGCCCTGATAGGCGATGTCGAGGAACGGGATCAGGTTTCGTGCTTTCAGCACTTCCGTTACTGCATCCCACTGGGCGTTGGTGAGGTCAGCTCCGGTTGGGTTGTGGCAGCACGGATGCAGCAGCACGATGTCTTTTTCAGGCAGCGAATTCAGTTTTTCGAGCAGCGCCTCGAAACGCACGCCGTTGGTCTGATTATCAAACCAAGGGTAAGTACTTACTTCGAAGCCAGCCCCTTCAAATATGGCGATGTGGTTTTCCCAGGTCGGGTCACTGACCCACACCTTTGAAGCCGGGAAGTAGTATTTCAGGAAATCGGCACCGACTTTCAGCGCACCTGAACCGCCCAGCGTCTGGATGGTCGCCACGCGTTTTTGTTGCAGAACCGGATGGTCAGCCCCAAACAGCAGCGGCGCAATCCCGTTACGGTAAGCGTTTAACCCTTCCATCGGCAAGTACACCGACGCACCGTGCGGCTGCGCATTCAGCTGCACTTCGGCTTCGGCAACCGCTTGTAATTGCGGGATAATCCCATCTTCGTTGTAATAAAGGCCGATGCTGAGATTCACTTTGTCACTACGGGGATCTTCTTTGAATTTTTCCATCAGCGAAAGGATGGGATCGCCAGCGTAGGCGTCAACGTTCTGAAACACGCGATGATTCTCCAGATGTCATACAGGGCAGGGATAAACACAATAAACCGGATACGTGGGAAGATCGAGGGGATGTTAAGGGAAAGCAAACAGAGGCGTTCACCCTCCCCACAGCGAAGAGGGTGAAATCAGGCATTTCAGTCGAGGTATTTCATCGCAACCCGTGAAGTCAGGCGCGTGATAAGTTCGTAAGCACTCACTTTTGTTATTTCAGCAATGCGCTCAACCGGCAGCCCTTCGCCCCACAAAATGACCGGATCACCGGCTTTATCGGTGGATTCAGGGCCCAAATCGATGCAAATCATGTCCATCGCCACGCGACCGACAATCTTAACTTCCCGACCGTTCACCAGCACCGGCGTTCCGGATGGCGCGGCGCGCGGATAACCGTCACCGTAACCCATGGCAACCACCCCGAGCCGGGTATCGCGCTCGCTCGACCAGGTACCGCCGTAGCCCACCGGTTCACCCGCTTTGTGCTCGCGCACGGCAATCAGGTTAGACGTCAGCGACATCACCGGTTTGAAGCCGAATTCGTCGGCCCAGGGTTTGTTCTCGAGTGGCGATACGCCGTACAGGATGATCCCCGGACGCACCCAGTCAAAATGCGACTGTGGCCACAGCAGAATCCCACCGGACGCGGCAATTGACCGCTGCCCCGGCTTGCCTTCGGTGAAGGTCAGAAAAATATCGAGCTGTTTTTCGGTCGCACCGCATTCTGGCTCGTCCGCACGGGCAAAGTGGCTGACCACATTCACCGGCTGGCGCACATTTTTGCACTGGCTCAGACGCTGATAAAACGAATTCGCTTCTTCCGGGCGCACGCCCAGGCGGTGCATACCGGTATCCAGCTTCATCCAGACGGTGACCGGCTCAGGCAAATCAGCCTGCTCCAGCGCTTCCAGCTGTTCGGGATTGTGCACCGCTGTGTGGAAACCCTGAGCAGAAATCAGCGGCAGATCGCTGGCATTGAAAAAACCTTCCAGCAGCAGAACTGGCTGGGTAATGCCGCCCTCGCGCAGGTGCAGGGCCTCTTCCAGGCGGGCGACGCCAAAGGCATCGGCGTCGGGGAGCGTTCGCGCGGTCTCCAGAAGACCGTGTCCGTAAGCGTTCGCTTTCACGACCGCAACGAGCTTACTGGCAGGCGCCAGTTCGCGCAGGCGTTGCAGATTGTGTCGCAGAGCGCGGCGGTTAATCACAACAGTTGCCGCTTGCATGTGAATTCCTTAGATATCACTCATCATCATATTGTGGCCCGGCGTAGTTATCAAAACGCGACCATTGTCCGTTAAACGTCAGGCGAACGGTACCGATCGGGCCGTTACGCTGTTTACCCAGAATGATTTCGGCGATGCCTTTCAGGTCGCTGTTCTCGTGATAAACCTCATCACGGTAGATGAACATGATTAAGTCGGCATCCTGCTCGATGGAGCCGGATTCACGCAGGTCGGAGTTGACCGGACGCTTATCGGCACGCTGCTCCAGGGAACGGTTAAGCTGAGACAGTGCCACCACCGGCACATGAAGCTCTTTTGCTAACGCCTTGAGGGAGCGTGAAATTTCGGCAATTTCCAGGGTACGGTTGTCCGACAACGACGGAACGCGCATCAGCTGCAGGTAGTCGATCATGATCAGGCCAATGCCGCCATGTTCGCGAGCGATACGGCGCGCGCGGGAGCGTACTTCCGTCGGCGTCAGGCCGGAGGAATCATCGATGTAGATATTACGTTTTTCGAGCAGAATGCCCATAGTGCCTGAAATCCGCGCCCAGTCTTCATCATCAAGCTGACCGGTACGAATACGAGTCTGGTCGACGCGTGACAGCGACGCCAGGCAACGCATCATAATCTGTTCGGAGGGCATTTCGAGACTGAAGATAAGTACCGGCTTATCCTGCAACATCGCCGCGTTTTCGACGAGGTTCATCGCAAATGTCGTTTTACCCATCGACGGACGCGCCGCGACGATAATCAAATCCGATGGCTGCAAACCGGCGGTCTTTTTATTCAGATCGTCATAACCGGTGTTCACGCCCGTCACGCCATCGTGTGGCTGCTGGAAAAGCTGCTCGATACGCGCCACGGTGGCGTCGAGCACGTCGGCGATATTTTTCGGGCCTTCGTCTTTATTGGCGCGGCTTTCGGCGATTTTGAATACCCGGCTTTCGGCCAAATCCAGCAGGTCTTCACTGGTGCGGCCCTGGGGATCAAAACCGGCTTCGGCGATTTCATTCGCCACCGAGATCATGTCACGCACAACCGCACGTTCGCGCACGATATCCGCATAAGCGCTGATGTTCGCCGCACTTGGCGTATTTTTCGACAGTTCAGCCAGATAGGCGAACCCGCCGCAGGTATCCAGTTGCCCTTCCCGCTCAAGCGACTCCGCGAGCGTAATCAGGTCAATCGGGCTGCCTTTTTCCTGCAAACGCGCCATTTCGGTAAAAATATGGCGGTGCGGGCGAGTGTAAAAATCCTCTGCTACGACGCGTTCGGCGACGTCATCCCAGCGTTGGTTATCCAGCATTAAACCGCCCAACACCGACTGTTCCGCTTCAATCGAGTGCGGGGGTACTTTCAGCCCGGAGACCATTGGATCGCGGTCACGTGGCTCAGTCTGTTGTTTGTTGAAGGGTTTATTTCCTGCCATAGTGAATGGAGTTACCGGGTTAAAGAGTGGGTCGTAAGATTATCATATCTGATGTCTGATGCCCCTACTAAACGATATGTACGGAGGATGCATGGCAACGCGAATAGAATTTCATCAGCACGGTGGGCCTGACGTACTCAACGCCGTGGAATTTACCCCAGTGGATCCAAAAGAGAACGAGATCCAGGTGGAAAATAAGGCCATCGGCATTAACTATATCGATACCTATATCCGCAGCGGGCTGTATCCGCCGCCCTCTTTGCCAAGCGGTCTGGGAACGGAAGGCGCAGGTGTGGTTAGCAAAATCGGCAGCGGCGTGAGGCACATTAAAGTGGGTGACCGCGTGGTCTACGCACAGTCATCGCTCGGCGCTTACAGCTCGGTCCACAACGTGCCTGCCGATAAAGCCGCCATTCTGCCCGCCGCAATTTCCTATGAGCAAGCCGCCGCCTCTTTCCTCAAAGGGCTGACGGTGTTCTACCTGCTGCGTAAAACCTATGAAATAAAGCCGAACGAACCGTTCCTGTTCCACGCGGCGGCCGGGGGCGTGGGGCTGATCGCCTGCCAGTGGGCGAAAGCCTTGGGGGCTCAGCTAATTGGTACCGTGGGCTCGGCACAAAAGGCGCAGCGCGCGTTACAGGCTGGCGCCTGGCAGGTGATTAACTATCGGGAAGAAAACCTGGTGGAGCGCGTTAAAGAGATAACGAACGGTAAAAAGCTGCGCGTGGTGTATGACTCGGTGGGAAAAGACACCTGGGAAGCATCGCTCGATTGCCTGCAGCGACGTGGGCTGATGGTCAGCTTTGGTAATTCCTCCGGCGCAGTCACCGGCGTAAATCTGGGTATTCTGAATCAGAAAGGCTCGCTGTTCGCCACCCGTCCTTCCCTTCAGGGTTACATCACCACCCGCGAAGAGTTAGAGGAAGCCAGCAATGAGCTGTTTTCGCTGATCGCCAGTGGCGTGATTAAAGTAGACGTGGCCGATAGCCAGAAATTTGCGTTGCACGATGCGCAAAAAGCGCATGAAACGCTGGAAAGCCGGGCAACACAAGGGTCGAGTTTGCTGCTACCGTAATTCTCATTGCCCTCCTAAATAATTCAGGCTGCAGAAAGGCGGCAAATGAGCGAATCCCCGGGAGCTTACATAAGTAAGTGACTGGGGTGAGAGAATGCAGGCAACGCGTCTGCAGCTTGAAGTATGACGGAGGAGAAATTATTAGGGCTTCCCTTGGGAAGCCCTTTTTTTATCGTTCACTGTATGTAGGGTACAGCGCGATGAATTCGTTATCGCGCTAAGAATGACAGATTTATGACGTACTGCCTACTCTGCCTTTCTCAGGTTGTGACGCACACCGCAAACCCTTAATAGCGCCAGCGATCGTCGCGGCGATACGCCGGGACTTTCGGCGTTTTGACCGCCCGGATAATCCACACCACGGCGACGGCAAGCAGCAGCCACGGCAACAATTTGATCATCAGGGCAAACAGACCACCGACGAACATCAGCGCGGTCGCGACCACTATCGCTGCCAGAATACCCAGTACGGAGACTCCGGTAACCAGCAACATCACAAAGAATCCGATGATAAATAACAGTTCCAGCATGGCTTTTCCCCTTAAAAAATAACCTACTGCCTTTACCATTACAAAAATCATGCCAAAACATATTTCATTGATTTAAAACGAAAACGCCCCGCAGAACTCTGCGAGGCGTGGTCAATCAGACTAACTTTTAGCGTATTTCTTAACGCTTATTCGCCACCAGCTGGAGTGCCTGTTCGAGCACGTCGATATTGGCACCCGCTTTATGTGCGTTTTCACTGAGGTAGCGACGCCACTGGCGTGCACCCGGAATGCCCTGGAACAGGCCGAGCATGTGACGTGTCACGTGACCAAGATAAGTGCCGTTGCTCAACTCACGTTCGATGTAAGGATACATGGCACGAACCACATCAACCGGATCCGGATCGACGCCTTCAACGCCAAAAATCGCACGGTCGACCGACGCCAGAATACCCGGATTCTGATACGCCTCGCGGCCTACCATGACGCCGTCCATATGCTGCAAATGCGCGTTAGCTTCGGCCAGCGATTTGATGCCGCCGTTAATCGACATCGTCAGGTGCGGAAAGTCGCGCTTGAGCTGATAAACGCGAGGATAATCCAACGGGGGAATTTCACGGTTTTCTTTCGGGCTGAGGCCGGAAAGCCAGGCTTTACGCGCGTGGATGATGAACATCTCGCATTCGCCGTTACCGGACACAGTGTTGATAAAGTCGCAGAGAAATTCGTAGCTGTCCTGGTCGTCAATGCCGATGCGGGTTTTGACCGTCACCGGAATCGACACCACGTCACGCATCGCTTTAACGCTGTCGGCAACCAGCTGGGCATTGCCCATCAGGCAGGCGCCAAACATGCCGTTCTGTACGCGGTCAGACGGACAGCCGACGTTGAGGTTAATTTCGTCGTAGCCGCGTTCTTCTGCAAGCTTCGCGCAATGCGCCAGTGCAGCCGGATCGCTACCGCCCAGCTGCAGAGCCAGCGGATGTTCATCCTCGCTGTACGCCAGGTAATCGCCTTTGCCGTGAATAATCGCCCCGGTGGTCACCATTTCGGTGTACAGCAGCGTGTGGCGGGACAACAGGCGCAGGAAGTAACGACAATGCCTGTCCGTCCAGTCGAGCATCGGTGCGATGGAGAAACGGTGCGCAGGATAAGCGGAGGATTGTGTTTCTGGCAGCATGGCGAAGTATTGAGCATCCGGTGGAAAATGGGGCGCTACTATAGCACAAAGAAAAAGCGGAGGCGCATGGCCTCCGCGATTGTCAGAATGTCAGGCCCAGCTGCACCCCCGCCCCCCAGGTTTCATCTTCGCCATACAGACCCATCAGGTCGACATGCACCGTGTTCAGTGGGGCGAAGCCCACACCGGCGGTGAAGATGTTGCTGTCGTTGCCTTTGACGTCAGCACGGTAACCCGCACGCACCGCCAGCCAGCTCAATGGCGTCACTTCCGCCCCGACGCCAACGTATTGCGAATCGTCTTCAGTTTTGAAGCCTTTGGTTTCCGTCAGGTCGCCGTCGGCGGTCAGCGTCAGTAAATCGGTATGCCACGCCACGCCCGCAGTCACCAACGGTCGGATTTGATACGTGTCTTTGTAGTTGGTGGTCACGCCGGTCGCGTTGTTCTTGATGCGCACGTCTTTGGTGTCGATATCGCGAGACATCAGGTTCTGCCCACTCAGGCCAACAGTCCAGTTTTCGCCAAAGTCCGCCGCGAGACCCGCATCGACGTTAAAGCCGGTATCGTCATTACGATACTTACTGTCCTTCCAGTCATCGCTGTGATAATTGTCGATAGACGTGGTGTAATTGTAGAGCCAGGTTTGTTGCAGTTTCGGTGTCACACCGAGCGACACCGGCACGCCGCCGATATCGAACTTACGCGCAATAGCGATGCCGTAATCGGACACAATCGCCGCTTTCCCCGACGCAGTGGAGTTCAGATTATTGGTTATCTGATCACTACCGTTCAGCACCGCATTGGCTGCCTGGGTGGCGGCAAACGCGTCAGAGTTCTGAATGTTGCGCAGGTAGTCGATATCGCTCTGATCGATGTTCGAACTGGCCCGAGCATGGGCGTAGGCTTTGGTAACGAACGCAAGCGAGACCGCCGAGGTCGGCACGCTCACCGCGATCCCCGCGCCAGCATTTGCCCGCGCCGTTTTGCCACGCAGATCGTCCAGTTGCCCGGCCAGATCCCCCGCCGCACTCTGGAACTGATTTAATGTACCGCCCGGATCCATCAGGATCCCTTGCGGCGTCAGGTTATCGAGTACGCTTTTGTAGTGGTCGATCTCATTGCTGATATCATCTATTTGATCACGAAGATTGTCTTTGTCGGTAATCTGCGCTCCCACAGAGGGAATAACGACAGAGACATCATCATCCGGTTGTGACTTCGCCAGCAGCGCGGGGTTAATCAGCACCGCACTCCCATAGTTCGCCGACGCCACGCCGGTTCCCCCCATTGCATCATTTCTTGCCTCTGACCACGTATTGGCCGCTCCCGCCTGATTTGCCATAAACAGGGAGACAGCCGCAGACACCACAGAATATTTGATATTTTTTTTCACGATATGCTCGTTATTTGCAGATGAACGTTAATCCCCTTTCAGTTATCCGCCGAAAAGGGTCGATCTATTGCTGTGAATAACGATGTAAAAAGCAGTCAATTAGGGTGATTTGAGTTAAGGGGCGCTGTGATAACGTTGGAATATGCGTCGCCCCTCACTATTTATAGAAGAGATTGTTATTTCCGTGAAGGTTTCCCGTCGTGTGGACCAAAAAACTGTGGTGGATGGTCCACCCATCGGTCCTGGCGGGTCGCGGCGTACTCGGGATTTAGCGGATAATATATCCGGTTGTGTTTTTTATTCACTTCACCGACGACCAGTAACTCCACCTCTTCCTCAGTATTATTGATGAAGGTGTGGCAGACACCAGTGCCTGACGGGAATCCCACGCTGTCGCCCGGTTCCAGCTGCCAGAGGTAGCCGTTGATCCACGCCTGAGGGCGGCCTTCAATCACGTAGATAAACTCTTCTTCATCGCTTTCGGCGTGGGGATAGGAGGTGCGTCTGCCAGGTGAAAGACGCTCATGGTGAATGCCGAGACGCATCAGGCCCAACTTGCGGGCCAACGGCGCGCCAACGGAAAACAGCTCTTTGCTATCGGGATAACCGGCGTTATCAGGCTCTTCCAGCTCGCGCCAGTGTCGAATACAGTCTGGTCTTTTCATGGTGTTCCCTCAGGTAGTGATGCGTCAGGTATAGCATACCCTGCAGGTTATCGGCGTTTCGGCCATAACATGATAAAGTAGGCGTTTACTTTACACCCGATTCGAGGCGCCTATGGACCAGACTACTCCACAAGACATGCTCGTGCAGGCCGAAAGGCTTTGCGCACAACGTGGCGTTCGTCTGACACCGCAACGCCTCGAAGTGTTACGCCTGATGACGTTGCAACAGGGCGCCATCAGCGCGTACGACCTGCTGGACCTGCTGAAAGTCAGTGAGCCGCAGGCGAAACCGCCCACCGTTTATCGCGCGCTGGAGTTTTTACTCGAGCAAGGGTTTGTGCATAAGGTGGAATCGACCAATAGCTACGTGCTGTGCCATCTGTTTGATAAACCGTCGCATACGTCGGCGATGTTTATTTGCGATCGCTGTGGCGTGGTGAAGGAAGAAGCGGCTGACGGGGTGGAAGACATTATGCATACGCTGGCAGCCCGCATGGGGTTTGCGCTGCGTCATAATGTGATTGAGGCGCATGGGCTGTGCTCAGGATGTGTCGAAGTGGAAGCTTGCCGCACGCAGGACTGCTGCGGTCATGACCATACGATTCAAATCAAACGAAAACCTGGTCAGAAGTAAGCCCCAGAAAAAGAGTGGGCGGCCTTAAGCCGCCCCGAGGGTTGTACTTCCTGGTACGCACGGCTAGTGCGTTTGATTACCAGCGGTAATCGTTGCGGGTTTCCCAGTCTTTCACTTCGTTCTCGGCCTGATCTTTCGCATAACCGTAACGTTCCTGGATTTTCCCGACCAGCTGGTCACGCTTACCTTCGATAACCGTAAAATCATCATCGGTGAGCTTACCCCATTTCTCTTTCACTTTACCTTTCAGCTGTTTCCAGTTGCCGCCGACTTCGTCTTTATTCATGATCTATTCCTCATCAGTTCGGTGGTGCAGAGTGAAAATACATCGTCCGTTACACCGTTTTCTGCTGGACGTGATAAAGAGTATAGGTAAGCATTTCGCCATCCGGGGATTATTCAGAATCTTTAACCACCAGGTGAAATTAAGCCGTTACGAAAACCACGTTCCTTGCTGCCAGTGACGCCGCCAAATCCACGCCAGAGACAGCCCGCGCAGCGCCAGGAACACCGCCAGCGCCAACCACAATCCGTGGTTACCTAACACCGGCACCGTCAGCAGCGTGAGAGCAAAACCGGCGGCCGCCACCGCCATGCTGTTACGCATTTCCGCCCCGCGCGTTGCGCCGATAAACATCCCGTCGAGCAGATAACACCACACGCCGATCACCGGTAAAACCACCTGCCAGATGACGTAGCGATCGGCCAGCTCGCGCAGTTGGGTTATCGACGTCAGCATCGCGACAATGTGTTCCCCCGCCAAGCAATAAATCAGCGCAAAGGCCAGAGCAACAATTCCGGACTGACGACAGGCCGCTTTCCAGACGTCCAATAGCTGGCTGTCATCCCGCGCGCCGTAAGCCTGGCCGGAATGTGCTTCCACCGCATAGGCGAAACCATCCAGGGCGTAGGCGGTGAAGGTGAGCATTGTCATCAGTACCGCGTTCACGGCGACGATATCGCTGCCCAGCCGTGCGCCAAATACTGTGAGTGCACCAAAACAGAGTTGCAGGAGTAGCGAGCGCAGCATGATGTCGCGGTTCAACGCCAGCAGGCGGCGGATATTGCCTCGCCAGGCCTCTTTGAGCATATCCAGCGATATACCGCGCAGGTGCAGCACGCGCCGTACCATCAGCAAGCCAATGAAAAAGGTCGCGTATTCGGAACACGCTGTCGCCAACGCTGCGCCCTGCACGTTCATGTGCAGGCCCATCACCAGCCATAAATCGAGCACGATGTTTAAGACGTTGCCGACCACCAGCAAAATCACCGGCGCGCGCGCGTATTGCACGCCGAGCAGCCAGCCGAGCAGAACCAGGTTTGCCAGGGACGCAGGGGCACTTAACCAACGGATTTCGAGGAAACGCCGCGCCTGTTCCAGTACGGCATCGCTGCCGCCGACAATGTGCAGCGCCAGGTCAATCAGAGGGGTGCGGAACACAACAATCACCAGGCCCGCCCCCAGCGCCAGCAGCAGAGGCTGTACCAGCGCGCGAGCCAGACGTACAGGGTCTTGAGCGCCGTAGGCCTGTGCGGTGAGGCCGGTGGTGCTCATGCGCAGGAACAACAACAGCATGAACAGGAAACTGGTCGCCATGGAACCGATCGCCACGCCGCCGAGATAAACAGGACTATCAAGATGACCGATGACCGCCGTATCCACCAGACCCAACAGCGGCACGGTGATATTTGAGAAAATCATCGGCAGCGCGAGACGCCACAATGCCTTGTCTGCAGTGGTGAAGAGCGACATGAGAAAACCTGTGATTGTGAATGGGTAAAACGAAGTGACGCCAGAATAGCGCCACTCTTCCCGTCAAAACTTACGTGCTGATGTTCTGGCGATGTATGCCTGAACGCAACGTGAATTATTGAGGGTGTCTAAAGCTAATTACAGCCACTCGCCGTTGCGAATAACGCCAACCGCCAGCCCTTCGATGGAGAAGCTCTGCTGACGCAGATCGACCACAATCGGAGAAAACTCGCTATTTTCAGGCAACAGTTCAACGGTGCTGCCCTGCTTTTTCAGGCGCTTAACCGTCACTTCATCGTCGATACGGGCGACAACGACCTGACCATTACGCACATCCTGCGTTTTATGAACCGCGAGCAAATCCCCGTCGAGAATACCGATATCACGCATCGACATTCCGCTGACGCGCAGCAGGAAATCGGCGCTCGGCTTGAACATCGCCGGGTCAACCTGGTAGTGGCCTTCGATATGCTGCTGTGCCAGCAGGGGTTCACCCGCCGCAACACGCCCGATCAGCGGGATACCGGTTTCTTCTTCTACCAGAAGACGAATGCCACGAGAGGCACCGGAAACAATCTCAAGAACGCCTTTACGTGCCAGCGCTTTCAAGTGCTCTTCAGCCGCGTTCGGGGAACGGAACCCCAAGCGCTGCGCGATTTCCGCACGCGTTGGCGGCATGCCCGTCTGGCTGATGTGATCCCGGATAAGATCGAACACCTCTTGCTGCCTGGTCGTTAACGCTTTCATTCCGCCCCCTGGGTGCATATACAGTTATGCTGTGAGTATATACAGTTAATGGCGAATTTGGAACCGCAAAACGCACAAAAAACCAGACGTTTGCGTAATTCTGCGGGTGTTATCGATAATGCGACCACAACAGCGTTACCCAGGTGAGTAAGGCGACACCAATTGCCAGAAACACCGCGGCGGAACCCATATCTTTTGCACGACCTGACAGTTCGTGGCGTTCCGTCCCAATGCGGTCAACCACCGCTTCAATCGCACTGTTGATAATTTCCACTATCATCACCAGAAGCACTGAGCCAATCAGTAACACTCGGGTGATGGCATCCACATCTAACCAACAGGCGAGAATGATGGCGATAACGGCGGCAACGCCTTCCTGGCGGAACGCGGCTTCGTTTTGCCATGCGGCACGAAAACCTTTCCAGGAGTAGCCTGCTGCTTTGAAGATTCGGGTTAACCCGGTGGTATCATTTGCCATCAAAAGAACCTTTTACATTATTTAGCATCAATGTCACTGCGCGCCTGACGCGGTAGAACAGATATTCTGTGCACTTTCTGTTATCCTTGCGGCGCATTTGCATGATTAACCAGAGGCTTTACATCGTTTATGTCTGGCTGGCCACGAATTTACTACAAATTACTGAATTTACCATTAAGCGTGCTGGTAAAAAGTAAGTCTATCCCGGCAAATCCTGCTGAGGAACTTGGACTCGATACCTCACGCCCTATTATGTACGTTCTGCCGTATAACTCGAAGGCAGATCTGCTGACTTTACGCGCCCAATGTCTGGCGCACGGTCTTCCGGACCCGCTTGAGCCGCTCGAAATCGACGGCACCGAGCTGCCGCGTTACGTGTTCATTCACGGCGGGCCGCGTGCGTTTACGTATTACACGCCGAAAGAAGAGTCTATCAAGCTGTTCCACAATTATCTGGATTTGCATCGCAGCAATCCAGAACTTGATGTGCAGATGGTGCCGGTGTCCGTGATGTTTGGACGCTCTCCGGGCCGCGAAAAAGGCGAAGTCAACCCGCCGCTGCGCATGATGAATGGCTTCCAGAAATTCTTTGCCGTGACCTGGCTCGGTCGCGACAGCTTCGTGCGTTTCTCACCGTCCGTTTCGCTGCGCCGCATGGCCACCGAGCACGGCACCGACAAAATTATCGCACAGAAGCTGGCCCGTGTGGCACGAACGCACTTTGCCCGTCAGCGTCTGGCGGCCGTAGGCCCACGCCTACCTGCACGTCAGGACTTGTTTAACAAGCTGCTGGCGTCCAAAGCGATTGCCCGCGCGGTAGAAGACGAAGCGCGCAGCAAGAAAATTTCCCATGAGAAAGCGCAGCAAAACGCCGTCGCCCTGATGGAAGAGATTGCCGCCAACTTCTCTTACGAAATGATTCGCCTCACTGACCGCGTGCTGGGCTTCACCTGGAACCGTTTGTACCAGGGGATCAACGTGAATAACGCCGAGCGCGTGCGCCAGCTGGCTCACGATGGCCATGAAATTGTGTATGTGCCCTGCCACCGCAGTCACATGGACTACATGCTGCTGTCCTACGTGCTCTATCACCAGGGGCTGGTGCCGCCGCATATCGCCGCGGGCATCAACCTGAACTTCTGGCCAGCCGGCCCGATTTTCCGTCGTCTGGGCGCGTTCTTTATCCGTCGTACCTTCAAGGGCAACAAGCTCTATTCCACTGTGTTCCGTGAATACCTCGGCGAGCTGTTCAGCCGTGGTTACTCCGTAGAATACTTCGTGGAAGGCGGGCGTTCCCGTACCGGTCGTCTGCTGGACCCGAAAACCGGCACCCTGTCGATGACCATTCAGGCAATGCTGCGCGGCGGCACCCGACCTATCACCCTCGTACCGATCTACATCGGCTATGAGCATGTGATGGAAGTGGGAACTTACGCGAAAGAACTGCGTGGTGCGACTAAAGAGAAAGAGAGCCTGCCGCAGATGCTGCGCGGGTTAAGCAAGCTGCGCAATCTCGGCCAGGGTTACGTCAACTTTGGCGAACCGTTGCCGCTGATGACCTACCTGAACCAGCACGTGCCGGAATGGCGTGAATCAATCGATCCGATTGAATCCATTCGCCCGGCATGGCTGACGCCAACGGTGAATAACATCGCCGATGATCTGATGGTGCGTATTAACAACGCGGGCGCGGCTAACGCCATGAACCTGTGTGTGACTGCGCTGCTGGCGTCGCGCCAACGTTCTCTGACTCGCGAGCAGCTGACCGAACAGTTGGATTGCTATCTGCAGCTGATGCGCAATGTGCCGTACGCAGCAGATGCCACGGTGCCGTCGGTCACTGCCAGCGCGCTGATTGACCACGCGTTGCAGATGAACAAGTTCGAAGTCGAGAAAGACACCATCGGCGATATCATCATTCTGCCGCGCGAGCAGGCAGTGCTGATGACTTACTATCGCAACAACATCACCCACATGCTGATGATCCCGTCCCTGCTGGCGGCCATCGTTACGCAGCATCGCACTATCTCCCGCACCGAGATGGTCCGTCATGTGGAGATGCTGTATCCGATGCTGAAATCCGAACTGTTCCTGCGCTGGGAAAAGGAAGAGCTGGCGGGCGTGATTGACGAGCTGCTGGCAGAAATGCAGCGTCAGGAACTGGTGACTATTGAGAACGACGATGTTCGCATTAATCCGTCGCACTCCCGCACCCTGCAGCTGTTGGCCGCCGGAGCACGTGAAACGCTGCAACGTTACGCGATAACCTTCTGGCTGCTGAGCGCGAATCCGTCCATCAACCGTAGCACGCTTGAAAAAGAGAGCCGTACCGTGGCTCAGCGTCTGTCGGTGCTGCACGGCATCAATGCGCCGGAGTTCTTCGACAAAGCGGTGTTCAGTACTCTGGTGCTGACCCTGCGCGACGAAGGCTACATCAGCGACAGTGGCGATGCCGAACCGGCTGAGACGATGAAAATCTATCAGCTGCTGGCCGAACTGCTGACACCGGACGTCCGTCTGACTATCGAGAGCGCCAGTCAGGACGCTTAATGTCAGCACATAAAAAAAGGCGGAGCCATGTGAACGGCTCCGCCTTTTTTGTTTTTGTTGCCAGGTGGTCCTGCCCGGCAAGCAATGCGCCGCCGGGGAAAAATTAAACCATGTAACTCATCGCCAGACCGATAAACAGTACCAGCCCCACGTAGTTATTGTTCAGAAACGCCTTAAAACAGGCATCACGGTCACGGTCTTTAATCAGTTTCTGCTGGTAAACGAACAGCGCACCGGCGACAAAAATCGACCAGTAGAACGCCCAGTTTAAACCGCTCATCCAGCCCACGGCGGCCATCAGCGCCAGTACGGCCACCTGCAAAATGCCGATGATCAATTTGTCCTGTTTACCGAACAGAATGGCCGTCGATTTCACGCCAATCTTCAGGTCGTCATCTCTGTCGACCATTGCGTACTGGGTGTCGTACGCCACGGCCCAGCAAATATTGGCGAGGAACATCAGCCAGCAACTCAGGGGCAGCGATTCACTCACGGCGGCATAGGCCATCGGAATCGACCAGCCAAACGCCGCGCCCAGCACCACTTGCGGCAGATGGGTGTAACGCTTCATAAATGGATACACCCACGCCAGCGCCAGACCTGCCACCGACAGCAGAATGGTCATCTTATTGAGCGTCAGTACCAGCAGGAACGACAGCACCACCAGCACGATAAACAGCGTACGCGCCGCTTTTTCGCTCACGTCACCGCTGGGTAAAGGTCGATGTGCCGTGCGTTTAACATGGCCGTCGATTTTGCGGTCTGCGTAATCATTGACCACGCAGCCGGCGGCGCGCATCAGCCAGACGCCCGCCACAAATACCGCGAGGATCCACAACGGCGGCACGCCAGGCATCGCCACCCACAGCGCCCATAACGTCGGCCAAAGCAGCAGCAGCGAGCCGATTGGCTTATCAATTCTCATCAGACGGCTATAAGCCTGCAGCTTATTCTGCGTCAGACTCTTATCCATAATTCACTTCCTCTCAGTACAGCGGCGACGCAGGCAGAAACAGCTCGGTTAACAACAGCGGTTTTCCGCTCAGCCGGAGGCGGGAACGACGCCCCCACAGCTCTGCATCTTTACCAATTTCAATAAAATCACGGGTTAAAGTGGATGACGTAAACAGATAACGCCCCAGCGGCGTTTTGCCCAGCTGTTGCAGCTGAAGCTCGGGCCCGCTCAGGGTGGATTCAGGCACAACCGTGCGCCCGGCAAGCCAGGGCTCATCGTCGGCACACAGCAAAATTTCACGCAGCCAGTAGCGCGCTTCAACAGGCAGCAATGCCTGCTCTGCAATAATCTCATCCTGACCGACAAAACCTTCGCGGATAAGCGTCACAGTGACGCGCTTGCCCTGCTGTTCGAAGCGTTTGGTCATGGAATCTTCCAGCAGCAACCAGTCAAGCTGTGCCGCATCGAGTTCCGGAAGGGTGGTGTAATAGCGTAGCGCACGCAGCTGCGCCAGCGCAGGGTGTGACATACCAGGCTCTCCGATACATAACTTATCGGCATTGTATCGTAGAAAAGGGTTCGCGGGAGGAAGAAACGTCAATATACGATCAGCCGCGCAACAGCCATGCAACGACCGCTGTTGCGCCAGAAAAAACGGTGCGCCCAAAAGGACGCACCGAATGGCCTGGGCCAAAGATCAGCAATGTGGGGAGACGGTCACCCCTTGCCTTTTACACTACTGATAAAGGTGGAACGGGCAGAAGTCGAACCGAGGCGCTCGGCTTCATTTAACAGTTTCAGGGCTTTGTCGATGTTGCCCTCGTTAACTGCCTGTTTAATCGCGGTATTGAAATAGCTTTCGGTGTCATTCAGAACCGGCTCGCTTTTCGCGGCAGGTGCCGTAGAGGCCGCTGAAGCCGCAACCGGCGCTGCAACAGCCGCCGCCGTTGCCGGTGCCGCAGCAGGAGCTGCGTATACCGGTGCCGCCGTGTTACCCACGGTGACAGGGCCTGGGCCGGACGAGCCAAACAGTGGGCCGACCAGCACGCTTGAAGCGGAGGACGTTTTCACTTTCAGCTTGATGGTGCCTTCAGAGGCGTGGCGCGCAATCGGGTCCGGAATATCCGGCACCGCGTTACCAATACCTTTGGCATACGCTTTCGCCGGATCAACCAGCGTCGTGGTCTGTTGTAAATCCTGCGGCGTGGTGAACACCAGCACGTAAATTTTCTGCTGACCTAACGCAGGCGTCAGGCGCATCACACCTTCCAGGCGGTCGGCGCTCATGACGCCCGGTTCCTGGTAGGTGAAATAACTGCTTGGGAAGAACGCGGATGGCGTCATGTTCTGATCGAGGATCAGTACGTTCGGCGCATAAACGTGGGTTTGTTTGTTCACTTCGCTGGTGAGGGTGATATTCAGTTCACCAATGTTAGCCGGGACGCTATACGCCGCCACCGGGCCGGTAATGCCAGGCACATTCAGCGGCTGACCGCCTCCGGCAAGATCGGTACTTTGGGTTTTGGATTGATCAACAGGCGTCCAGACCAACTGCTGCAAGGCAGAAGCCGGGATAGCCGGGGCAGCAGCGGTATTCTGCGGCACGAAATTCACGTCAGCGAAACTGACGGCCGGTACGCTTGCCATCAGGCCAGCTGAGAGGCACAGCGCGATGAGACTTTTTTTCATTTTCATTTTAATGACCTCAAAAACAGGGCTCAGCGGTAGCCAGGCAATAGCGCGCTGAGTCTAAATCAGAGGGGCTTATGCCCCTCTTTGTGTGGCATAACAGTGGGTTAACTTAACTGCACATTACCACCAGATTTCCATCTGGGCACCGAAGCTCCACTCGTCGCTGTCGCCGCGGCCAAGGCCACCGGTCTGCATACCGAAGTTAGAGTTGTAGTTGTTGCTGTTGCTGTTCGGGTTACCAGCAGTGTCATAGCCCCATTTCTCATCCCACTTGGCGTAGGTTGCGAACACACGCAGAGCCGGACGGGACCAGATGCTGTCGCCTGCCTGCCATTGTTGCGCGAGGGTGATTTTGTACTGGTTGTTGGTGTCGCCGGTGTTCTGCGATTTGACGTTGTCGTAGCCCACTTCCAGCAAGGTACTCATGATAGGCGTCCATTTGTACATTGGACGCACACCGACGGTGTACCATTTGGTCCCGTTGTTGTTATCCCAGCTGATGTCCTGGTACATACCCACATACATCAGGTCCCAGTTGTCGCCGAGGGAGATTGCACCGTGGTCGAGAACACGCAGCAGGTGGCCATCGTTGTTGATGCCGTAAGCATACAGTGAACCGTCTTCGCTGTTACCAATACCGACACCGGCACCCTGAGACTGGCCTTTACCTTGGGAGGTCATAGAGTCAGTGGCGTACTGAAGCACGAACTTGTTAAAGCCTTTCAGCATGCTCTGGGTGTGTTCAGCGGTGAACATCCAGCCATCTTTAGACGCCTGTGGCTGCAGGTAGTAATCGTCATTAACGTTGGTGTGACCGTAGTCAACACCCAGCTCCAGGGTACCGCCTGGGTTGATTTCCATCTGGCCCAAACGAATGTCAAACACGTCGTTGGCAGTTGAAGAGGTGTAATCACGCAGGTTGTTGCTGGAGAACGCAGAAGAACCGCCAGCTTCCGTTGAACGCGTTGCCGCGAAGGAGAGTTTACCGATGCCAACGTCTACGTTTTCCAGACCAGCGCCCGGACCGGAGATATCCCAGTAGTAGAAGTCGATCATGTGAACGTCATGACGTTGATAGAAACGCTTACCGGCCCAGATGGTGGAACCTGGCAGTGCGTCGATCAGGTTTTTACCCTGCACGTTGGCTTCACGGAACGCCGGGTCAGTCGCTTCCCAGTCGTTCTGCTGCGCAACGGAGTACGCTACGTTAGTGTCGAAGTAGAAGCTCTTATCGCCCTCTTTCCACACTTCCTGACCAAATTTCAGCTCGGCGTACGTTTCACATTCGTTACCGAGACGATATTTACTTTGTGCACCAGTTGCCTGGAAACACTGTTGTGCACCGCCGCTACCGGTCCAGCCGATACCCGAACGGGCATAACCTTTAAAATCTACGGCGCCCGCGTGCGCAGACAAAATGCCTGCTGTCACGGCGATTGCCACGGGAAGTTTGCGCAGAGTAATCATCGTTCTATCTCCTGAGACCATTGCTTTTCTTTTGTTATGGGATTTAAACGCCCGGTTCTTTGTGCAGCCGACGACATGCAGTGCCATCCTCACGGAACAGATGGCAACGCTCTGGCGGCAGACCGATAGCGAATTTGGCTCCCTCTTCTACCAACACCACGTCATTCTGGCGGTACACCAGGTTCTGACGGATGGCGGGGATCTGGATATGAATTTGCGTTTCGTGACCCAGTTGCTCGACGACCTGCACGTCCCCTTCGAGGGTGACATCGGCGATGTCACTCGGTAGAAGATGCTCAGGACGAATACCTAACGACATATTGGCGCCGACCTGCACGCCGGTACTTTCAACCGGCAGCCAGATTTGCTGATGGTTCGGCAGTTCAACCTGCACCTGCTCAATGGCGGTGGCAGTGACTTTCACCGGCAGGAAGTTCATCTTCGGCGAACCAATAAAGCCCGCGACAAAGCGATCGGCCGGGTAGTGATAGAGTTCCAGCGGCTTGCCAATCTGCGCTACGCGACCGGCATCCAGCACCACGATTTTGTCAGCGAGGGTCATCGCTTCGACCTGATCGTGGGTGACGTAAATCATCGTGCGGCCCAGACGCTTGTGCAGACGGGAAATCTCAATACGCATCTGCACGCGCAGGGCGGCGTCGAGGTTCGACAGCGGCTCATCGAGCAGGAAAACGCGCGGTTCGGCCACCAGCGTACGGCCAATGGCCACACGCTGACGCTGACCGCCTGAAAGTGCTTTCGGTTTACGTTCCAGAAGGTGAGCCAGCTGCAGCACTTCGGCCACCTGAGTCACGCGCTGGGTAATGACGTCTTTCTTTGCCCCGGCTAACTTGAGGCCGAAAGACATATTTTCTGCAACAGAGAGATGGGGGTACAACGCGTAGGACTGGAACACCATGCCGATGCCGCGTTCCGCAGGCGGCGTCTCGTTCATGCGTTTTTCACCAATCAGCAATTCCCCGCTGGTGATGGTTTCCAGACCGGCGATCATTCGCAGCAGCGTAGATTTGCCGCAGCCCGATGGCCCGACAAACACCACAAACTCCCCCTCATGGATGTCGAGATTGATGTCTTTCGACACCACCACGTCACCCCAGGCTTTCGTTACGTTTCGCAGCTGTACGCTCGCCATCCCCTTCTCCCTTCGTTACAACTCGTCACTAAAAGAAATATTCATCTGCGGCTGACTATGCGCGACCAATAACTTTCGTGAATCCTCCACCCTCTGGGTTTTTCATGGGGGAGGAGACGGGAGGATGAGAAGAGCCGGTCTGAGCCCGCTCGTGGCGTGGCCTGGCTAAAAGCGTGATGGGCACGTCAAAATTCAGTGTCATATTGTGTGCGCCAGAACCCATAACTTAAAACTATGTAACAGAGATCACATAAACGAGGGGTGGGGCGTAGGGTCGGGGAGGATGGAAAGAGGTTGCTAAGAAAGGAAACTCAGCGTTGTAAAAGCCACCAGGCGTATCCACGAGTACATCACCAAATAGGACGGGATATATGAAAATCAAAACTGGCGCACGCATCCTCGCGCTGTCTGCATTGACCACGATGATGTTTTCCGCCTCTGCCTTCGCCAAAATCGAAGAAGGTAAGCTGGTTATCTGGATCAACGGCGATAAAGGCTATAACGGCCTTGCTGAAGTCGGTAAAAAATTCGAGAAAGACACCGGCATCAAAGTCACCATTGAACACCCGGATAAACTGGAAGAGAAATACCCGCAGGTTGCCGCTACTGGCGATGGCCCGGACATCATCTTCTGGGCGCATGACCGTTTTGGTGGCTACGCGCAGTCTGGTCTGCTGGCTGAAGTGACCCCTGATAAAGCCTTCCAGGACAAACTGTACCCGTTCACCTGGGATGCCGTGCGTTACAACGGCAAGCTGATTGCTTACCCAATCGCAGTGGAAGCGCTGTCGCTTATCTATAACAAAGACCTGGTGCCTAATCCGCCGAAGACCTGGGAAGAGATCCCGGCGCTGGATAAAGAACTGAAAGCGAAGGGTAAATCCGCGCTGATGTTCAACCTGCAAGAGCCGTACTTCACCTGGCCACTGATTGCCGCCGACGGCGGTTACGCGTTCAAGTTTGAAAACGGCAAATATGACGTTAAAGACGTGGGCGTTGATAGCCCAGGCGCGAAAGCAGGTTTGACCTTCCTGGTTGACCTTATCAAGAACAAACACATGAATGCCGACACCGATTACTCCATCGCAGAAGCGGCCTTCAACAAAGGCGAAACCGCGATGACCATCAACGGTCCGTGGGCGTGGTCGAACATCGACAAGAGCAAAATCAACTACGGCGTCACCATGCTGCCGACCTTTAAAGGCAAAGCGTCTAAACCGTTCGTGGGCGTGCTGAGCGCGGGCATCAATGCCGCCAGCCCGAATAAAGAACTGGCGAAAGAGTTCCTCGAAAACTACCTTCTGACCAACGACGGTCTGGCGGAAGTAAACAAGGATAAACCGCTGGGTGCCGTTGCGCTGAAATCTTACCAGGAACAGCTGGAAAAAGATCCGCGCATCGCCGCTACCATGGCCAATGCCCAGAAAGGCGAAATCATGCCTAACATCCCGCAGATGGCCGCCTTCTGGTACGCCACCCGCACCGCAGTCATCAACGCCGCCAGCGGTCGCCAGACCGTAGACGCTGCGCTGAAAGATGCTCAGGGACGTATTACCAAGTAATACCGCACGACCCCTCTCTCCGATGGGGAGAGGGGAAAAGTAACGTTGTAGAGGAATAGACCCCATGGATGCCGTTAAAAAGAGTCACTGGTGGCAAAGCGAAACGCTGAAGTGGTCCGTTGTCGGACTGCTGGGCCTGCTGGTCGGCTACCTTGTTGTTTTAATGTACGCCCAGGGGGAGTACCTGTTCGCCATCATGACGCTGATTTTAAGCTCAGCTGGCCTGTATATTTTCGCCAATCGTAAAGCCTACGCGTGGCGCTATGTTTATCCTGGCATGGCCGGTATGGGGCTGTTCGTCCTGTTCCCGCTGATCTGCACCATCGCTATCGCCTTCACCAACTACAGCAGCACCAACCAGCTGACCCAGGAACGCGCGCAGCAGGTGTTGATGGACCGTTCTTATCAGGCGGGCAAAACCTATAACTTCGGGTTATACCCGGCGGGCGATGCGTGGAAGCTGGCGCTGACCGACGGTGACAGCGGTAAAAATTACGTCTCCGACGCCTTCAAATTTGGCGGCGAGCAAAAAATTACCCTGAAAGAAGCCGATGCTTTGCCGGAAGGCGAACGTGGCAACCTGCGCGTCATCACTCAAAATCGTCAGGCGCTGAATCAGCTGACCGCGATTCTGCCGGATGACAGCAAAGTGATTATGAGTTCCCTGCGCCAGTTCTCTGGCACCCGCCCACTGTATACCGAGGGTGAAAAAGGCGAGCTGACCAACAACCAGAGCGGCGTGAAATATCACCCCAATAACCAGGTGGGTTTTTATCAGGCGGTTAACGCCGACGGTAACTGGGGTGATGAAAAGCTGAGCCCGGGATATACCGTCAGCATCGGCTGGGATAACTTCACCCGCGTCTTCACCGACGAAGGCATTCAGAAACCCTTCTTCGCCATTTTCGTCTGGACCGTGATTTTCTCGGTGTTGACCGTACTGCTGACTGTGGCCGTGGGCATGGTACTGGCCTGCGTGGTGCAGTGGGAATCGCTGAAAGGGAAAGCCATTTACCGCGTGCTGCTGATTCTGCCATACGCCGTGCCGTCGTTTATCTCGATCCTTATCTTCAAAGGTCTGTTCAACCAGAGCTTTGGTGAAATCAACATGATGCTGAGCGCACTGTTTGGCATCAAACCAGCGTGGTTCAGCGACCCAACCACCGCGCGCTCGATGATTATCATCGTCAACACCTGGCTCGGTTATCCGTACATGATGATCCTGTGCATGGGGCTGCTGAAGGCGATTCCGGACGATCTGTACGAAGCCTCGGCAATGGACGGCGCAGGCCCGTTCCAGAACTTCTTTAAGATTACGCTGCCGCTGCTGATCAAGCCGCTGACGCCGCTGATGATCGCCAGCTTCGCCTTTAACTTTAATAACTTCGTGCTGATTCAGCTGTTGACCAACGGTGGCCCGGACAGACTCGGCACCACCACTCCGGCGGGCTATACCGACCTGTTGGTGAGCTACACCTATCGTATCGCCTTCGAAGGCGGCGGCGGTCAGGATTTCGGTCTGGCGGCGGCGATTGCCACGCTGATCTTCCTGTTGGTAGGCGCGCTGGCGATTATCAATCTCAAAGCCACGCGCATGAAATTCGATTAAGCCTAAAAGACCAGGCGTTATTGGCGCAGCCAGTTTGAACCTGGACTGCGCGGAAAAACCGGAGCGTACACGTAGTACGTGAGGATTTTGAGCACAGCCCAGGTTCAAAATGGCAAGTAAAATAGCCTGGAGCGGTGTTAAGGAGAGATTCATTTTATGGCTATGGTTCAACCGAAATCTCAGAAAGTGCGACTGTTCACCACGCATCTTCTGCTACTGATTTTCATCGCCGCAATCATGTTCCCGCTGCTGATGGTTATCGCCATTTCGCTGCGTGAAGGTAACTTTGCGACCGGCAGCCTGATCCCGGACCAGATATCCTGGGAGCACTGGAAACTGGCGCTGGGCTTTAGTGTCGAGCACGCCGATGGCCGCGTCACCCCACCGCCGTTCCCGGTGCTGCTGTGGCTGTGGAACTCGATCAAAATCGCCGGTATCACCGCGGTGGGTATCGTGGCGCTCTCGACTACCTGCGCTTACGCCTTCGCCCGCATGAAGTTCCCGGGCAAAGCGACACTGTTGAAAAGTATGCTGATTTTCCAGATGTTCCCGGCGGTGCTGTCACTGGTCGCGCTGTATGCTCTGTTCGACCGCCTCGGCCAGTACATTCCGTTTATCGGCCTGAATACCCACGGCGGCGTTATCTTCGCTTACATGGGTGGCATCGCGCTGCACGTCTGGACGATTAAAGGTTACTTCGAAACCATCGACGGTTCGCTGGAAGAAGCCGCCGCACTGGACGGCGCCACGCCATGGCAGGCGTTCCGCCTGGTGCTACTGCCGCTGTCGGTGCCGATTCTGGCGGTAGTCTTTATTCTGTCGTTCATCGCCGCCATCACCGAAGTGCCGGTCGCCTCGTTGCTGTTGCGCGACGTGAACAGTTACACCCTGGCCGTTGGGATGCAGCAATATCTCAACCCGCAAAATTACCTGTGGGGCGACTTTGCCGCAGCGGCTGTGCTGTCCGCCATCCCGATCACGCTGGTGTTCCTGCTGGCTCAGCGCTGGCTGGTTAACGGCCTGACCGCAGGCGGGGTGAAAGGTTAAGTTTCATTGTTATTGCCACTGTAATGCCACTGTTATCCTCAATTTGTACTTGTGACTGTTGATTTGGCGCTCCCTGGAGCGCCATTTTTTTATTCTTTAAGAGAGGCGTATACTCCAAAAAGCGTCAATAACATCACGATATGCAAGGATATAGGTGCACCATGGCAAGGAAGAAACCCACTATTTCTGATGTCGCGAAATTCGCCGATGTCTCTACCGCCGCCGTCTCCATGGTGCTTTCCGGAAAAGGACGCATTTCCTCCTGGACTACCCGACGCATTAACGAAGCCATCGACCAGTTAGGCTATGTCCGCAATAATAATGCGGCAACGCTGAGAAGCGGGAAAACCGGACTCATTGCGGTTCTGGTCCACGGCATTGCTCATCCTGACAACATTGAAATGCTCCAGGGCGTTAATGCCCGGCTGGATCAGGAGGGCAAAGTGGCATTTATTCTGTTTTATGAAAACCAGAGCGATATCTCCACCCGGCTCAACGTGGCATTAAATTATAATGTCGACGGCGTGTTGATCATGGACGGTTCTGCCAGCGTTGATGCTGTTGAACAGCGCCTTTTGCAACGTCATATTCCCTGCATCGTGCTGACCGCTGCGCCACAACCCAATAAAAATCATCAATTCAGTATTCACACCTTTGAAGGCGCCGCGCTGGCTACTCAGCATTTCGTCAACAACGGTCATCGTCATATCGGCTTTATTGGCGGAGATGAGAACCGTTGGGATCGTATTGAGAAACTGGCGGGTTATTTTTCGGTTCTGAAAAACCATAATATTGAGGAATCAAGAGAGCTGATTATTGCGGGCTCCTCCAGACCGCTGGAACTGGAGAACTGCGTGCGTGAGCTGCTGACGACGCATCCCTGGGTCACCGCGCTTCTTTGCTACGATACTGACACTACCAAAAGTGTTATCACCGCCATCAAAAATGCCGGGCGGAACATTGGCAAGGATAACTATATTCGCCGGGATATCTCGGTTATCTGTCTGGAAAAAATGGATGATGGCGGACTGTTATCGCCCACCATCACCTGTTTAGATTTTTCGATGTGGCAGCTTGGCTGGAACAGTGCCCATCAGCTTAGCCTGCAGGTTGATGAGTGTGCAGGCAACGCAGATAACCTTGCCCCGACTCCGCAACTTCTGCTCAGAGATTCCGCTTAGTTGCCAGTACCGGCGGATACCCCAGCAAGATAGTCCACCAGCCAGCATTCGGACGCGATCTCAAGCGAATGTTGCTGATCCCGACAATGCGCCAGCCAGACCTGCGGCCCTTTGTCCGGCTCGTTCACCACGAACGAAAATGTCTCTTTGTTGGTGGCGGCTCCCCACTGCCCCGCCTGATTTAGCGCAATGACGGAAATACTGCCGCACTCTCCTTTGCGCTGTCTTAGCGTTGCCGTGTGCTGCCGGACCACGTTTTCACATGCCAGCTGTGGGGAGAGGGTCGCCATCTGGCGCACGATTTCCCAGGAAAGACAGCCTTTCATAATGTCTTCACCTACGCCAGTGGCCGCCGCCGCTCCTGAAGCGCTGTCCGCGTAACAGCCGGAGCCAATCAGTGGCGAGTCACCCAACCGCCCCGCTCTTTTCAGAAACAACCCGGATGTGGAGACTCCTGCACAGACCGATCCGCCGGGGCTGGCGCCGAGCACGCAGACGGTATCGTGCCCGTCATACGCCTCCTGCCGCTCTTTATCTCTCTTTTGCTGACGCGCCAGCAGCCATTTGTTATGCGCAAGCGGATGACGATTATCACGTAACGCCAGTCCGTTCTGAATGGCAAATGTCAGCGCCCCTTCTCCTGCCAGCACGTTGCTGCGCTGATATCGACTCAACGCCCAGGCGGCGAGAATCGGGTTTTTCAGGTATCTGACGGCTCCGACGGCGCCATAATCCAGCGTGTCACCATCCATAAATGCCGCATCCAGCTCCACCTCACCGTCGATATTGGGCAATCCTCCATAGCCAACGGAGTGGTACAGCGGGTTATTTTCGACATTCATCACCGCCCGAATCACCGACTGATGCAGATTCGTTTCCGACGCCACTTCGGTCATCCCCTCCAGCGCCATTCGCCAGGTGGCAATCAACGTATTGCACATGCCCGTGTCTCCTCGCTCAGTAGCGATGCCGCTTCTTCATCAATGATGAAGGTAAAATTCTGATGCATCCGCAGAAACGACGCCGGACAGCCTTCATCGACAGGTTCCTCAAGCAGGCGGCGAACCGCTTCTGCCTTGCTCTGACCACTGGCAATCAGCAGAGGAATTTTAGCCGCACTGATTTCTTCAAAACCAAGGGTAAACATTTCAGTCGGCGCTTCACGGCGGCTGACACCATAAAGCATCATGGTACTTTGAATGGTTGACTCTTCATGGCGGGCGCAGAAGGCCGAAGCGGTAAATAGAGTTCCCGGCTCGCAGGCGCCAATATGACCGTTAGTCCCCAGCCCAAGCAGTTGCACATCACGAGGATAGGTAGACAGCACCTGTTTGTAGCGTAACAGTTCATACTCTTTGTTGCGGTTGCCGGCGTTGAACATATCAAAATAGGCAGGCCGCTGGGTTATCTGGTTATAAAAGTGGGTAAACATAAAGGTGTGTACCGTATACACCGCGTTTTGATCGCCCACATACTCATCCACATTCAAAAACACGGTTTTTGAGATATCGAGCGAGCCGTCATTCACTGCCGACACCATAAGCTTAAACAGCCCCATTGGCGACGCGCCGGTGGTCAGCGAAATCACCGGACGCGCGCTATTTTGGATGCTCTGAGCGATAACGTTAAACGCCTGCTGCGACATTGCCTGATAGTCCTTCACAATCATAAAATGCATGGTATTCCCTCACTGAAGCTGTTTTTTAACTGCGTTACGGATAGTGTCTACCGTCGTGCCGTAGACAATCTGGATATTGTTCTCATCGATGGGGATATAGCCGAGCGATCCCGTCGCTTTGATGATTGCTTCATCGACCTGCGCGACATCGTTGACGCAGACTCTCAGTCGGCTGTAACAGCAATCCACATTGCGAATATTCTCTTTACCGCCCAACCCCTTAATGATTGCTGCGGCCTTAAGTTGCAAAGGATCGTTCGCGCGCTGATCGTCAGTCGGCAGGATCCCCAGAATGTCGATCGTTTGCTCATAGTCGCTGCCCCTGCCAGGCGTTTTGAGATCGAAACGCACGATCCAGAAGCGGAACAGCCCATAGCCGCACAGCGCCATCACTACGCCAACCAGCAGGTTTATCCAGAAACGGGATTCCGGACGCAGAAAGCCATACAACACCAGGCCGATGATATTGGCCTCCGTGCCGCCGAGCTGGCTGTGGAACATGTAGCAGAGCATCCAGCTCAGGCCATTAAACAGCGAATAAATCAGGTACCAGACTGGTGAGACGAACAGGAAGGTAAATTCCAGCGGCTCCGTAACGCCCGCGATTATCGAGGTGAAAGCACCTGTCAGCAGCAAGGGTTTAATTTTGGCTCGCTGCTCTGGTCTGGCGGTGTGGTACATTGCCAGGGCCATCATCGGCAGCGTAAACATGGTGATCGGGATCTGCCCGCCGCGTAAAAACTTAACGATATCCGGCAGCATCATATTGACGGGCAGTACGTTGATCTTCAGGTACTCCGCAAAAATCGCTCTCGCCCCTTCTACCGTATGACCATCAGGAAATATCGCCACACCGGACACCATGGTGTCACGAATAACGGTATTCCAGATCTGATGCAGACCGGTAGGCAGCAGCAGACGCTCACCAAAACCATAAATAAATGGGGCGAAAATTCCCGCGTGAGAAACGCCCAGCGCGGCGTTATTGATGATATTGGAGAGGAAAATCCATAAAAAAGGAAAACATTGCCCAAAGGCGACAAAAAACATCACGTTCGCCAACGGCACGAAGCGCACGCCGCCGAAAAAGGCCAGCGCAACCGGAAAGCGGATTTGATACACTTTATTATGGATCAACGCAGAAAGCAGCCCGGTGATAATTCCGCCGACCACCCCGGTATTTACGGTTTCAATACCCAACGTGGTAGTAAATATTTTTTCTGGAAACATTTCCCTGATTTGCGGGTTGATGGCGATCAGCGCATGCATGCCCATCAATAGCCCCAGATACCCGCAAATGGCGCCGAGTGCCGCGTACTCTCGCTCACTTTTCGCCAAGGTAAATGCCAGCGATACGGCGAATAATAGCGGTAAATTGTCCATTATTACTGAGCCGACAGTATTCAGTAAATTCGCAATATACTGAATCACTGATGAGTTCATAAACGGCAACAATTCTCTTAGCCGTTCATGCCAAAGGAAGAGGGACGCAACCCCCAAGAGCAGCGAAGCGAAGGAGAGCAGTGCAATCGGCGTGATAAACGCACGTGAGAGCATCTGGAAAAAATGAACATATTCCTTTTTCATAAACAATCCAGTTGTAAAAAAAAAGAGTTCACTATCTACAGGAGACAGTGGGCAGTGATGTTATTCATTAATCGCCATTGATGCTAAATGATTAAACGGTTAATCATTGTGCAGAAGATCACATAAATTATTATATGGCCAGTATCTTTAAAAGATAAATACATTAATAGAGGATGCACTAACAACGCCAACGGATTAATATTTCGTTCGCATTTTATTTAATAATAAGATGTTTGCGTAATGACAACCCTTAATAAAAAAATGGCGACACATGGTCGCCAGGTTGTTTATTCTCGCTTTAAACGTTTCGAGTTACATAACCACAGCGTAATCACCAGCAGCAAAATAGCGGCGGAATAAATAAGCACATCGAGTGGGGATTTATGATCCACGATGATCAGCCGCACAATGGCGGTGATCCCGATGTAGACGAAGTAGCGCAGCGGGAAATGAAAGCCGGACTGAAAGTATTTCACTATCAGCGCGATAAATTCAAAATAGAGAAAGTAAACCACCAGCCCTTCCACCAACTCGTACTTGCTGGTTTGTTCCGGGGCGAACAGGACATCGGCCAGATGGAGCGTTTCTTTGCCGAGGAAAACCACCAGGATCAGGCCCAGGCTGAGCAAACCCAGATTCAATACAGTCTGCAAAACGGTGGAGATAAATTCAACGCGTGGACGAGTCAGCGATGTCATACAGCTTCTCCTTCGTTCGTTGTGGCGAACCCCTTGTATAACGCAAAAATGTGACGGGGATCTACATTTTTTGTGTATATTTCGCACATAAGTTGCCCCTCTCCCCATAGGAGAGAGGGTCAGAGTGAGGGGAAAACTTAGCGGAAGTTCTGACTACGATCGCTGGTCATGTCATACAGCTGGAATTTACGACCGAGCTGCTGGCCGCCGTCGCGCGTCAGCGGTGTCCAGCCAATCGATGCGCGGCTGCGGGTTGGGCCGGACGAGAACAAGTCCAGCGGCACCGATACGTACACCCCTTTGGTGAAATCACCCTCGCCGTACTCATCCGCCGACACGTTAGTGATCGTCGCATACGCGCCCACCACCACGCCGCTGTCGAAGTGCTTCGACACTTCCAGCGTGCCGCCTTTATCGCCCGCCAGATACTGCCCAACGCTGGCTTTCACCAGTACGTCCTGCGCGAACGACGGCGTCCAGTAGGCGGTCAAATTCCCTACTTTGGCGCTGTAATCGGTGAACTTCATCATGTCCAGCGAGCTGGTCCAGTCACGCTGTTTGACGTAGTTGGCATCCAGGCCAAACGCCCAGTTGCTGTCGACCGGACGCCACAACACTTCGCCACCCACGCCGCCGTACATGGTTTCCAGATAGCCACCGTACACCTGGCCATAAAAATCATTGCCCAGATACTGCAAATAGTTGGCCTGCAGGTTATTCACGTAAACGTCGTTTTCCACGTATTCACGCACGTGAGTACGCACGCGCGGCAGCGTCGAGTCGTTTGGCGGATTGGTGTAGTTGAACTTGTCGTAGTTGTTGGCGAGGTTGCCAAACACGCTGCCGGTGGTCAGCAGATGGTCGGTCACCCACCAGTCGGCGGTGGCCATCACCCCCAGCTGGTACATGTAGAAGCTTTCCGGCCCACCAATAGACTGGCTGAGCACCGGATCGACATGGAAATCAAAACGCGATTTGTCGATGTACCAGCCCTGCTCGGTTTTGTCCGGCACCACTGGCGCTTCACGTTTCTGCACCAGTTCGGTCTGCTGACCCAGCGGCTCGCCTTCCAGATGACGCTTAAGGCTGGCGACGTTGGTTTCCGTGGTCACCTGCGGCATATTCAGACGGTTTTCAGTCACGCGAATGGTGCTGATGCCGTCCGGCAGATCGTTCATGATGATGCGGTTTGCACGCTCAATCCCTTCACGAGAATCACGGTATTTCACCTGCTCGCCAGTGACGTACAGCGTGTCGCCTTTCACCTGAATTTTCGGGTCAGCAAAACCGGCGTTGTACTTGAGCAGCGTCAGCTGATTCGCCACCACGGAGTGTTGCAGGATCGCATCCTGCGGCTGTGGCCGGTATTTCGGTCGGCTGTTGTCGTTGTACGACGGACGCAGATCGTTGAAGTTGGTGCGCAGGGTCACGCCGAACATGAAGGTATTGCCGCGCTCGTAGCTGAGGTTAACGTCGGCCCAATCGGTCACGCGATAAATGGCGCCGACGTTAAACTTGCTTTTTTGTTCGAGTTTTCCGGCGAAGTCTTCGCTGTAGTTGTTGCCCTCGTACTCCAACTTCAGGCGCAGCGGCTGCCACGGCGTCTGGTATTCCACGCCGCCAAACAGCGAGGCCGGGCCATGGAACATCTGGCTGCTGTCCATCGATCCCGCCTGTTTGTAGCTGTTATCGCGATAGCAATATTTGTCGCTGTAGCTACAGAACGGGTTTTTGACGTTACCGCTGGTGCCGAGGTAGCCCCAGCCGAGACCGAGGCTGAAATCAAATGGGCCCCAGGCTTTGCTGGCAACCAGATATTCCGCATCAAACAGGCCGGTCCCGCCAATATCTCGCGCCCCGACGGACACCTGCGGCATCCAGTAGCTCTCTTCCCACAGGCGCAGCTTAAGATCGAAGGCTTTATCTTTGTAGGTCTGGTCACCGGAGAAGGCTTCCACGCTGCTGTACTCTCGGGTTCGCACGTCCGTATAACGCAGGGTCGTTTCCAGCCACGGGAAAAGCTGCACCGAGGCAGAGTAATAGCGGTACTGGTCATTATCGCGATAGTTGAGACTCAGTTCCCCTTCCCGCGCCATGCGCGCTGTTGGCGTTTGCAGCAGGCCGACGCCGCCAAAATCTGACTGCGACGGGCCAATCGGCGCCGGGTACGTTTCCGCATGGCAAGCCGCGCTCACGCCCAGCGCCAGCAGGCTGTAGAGAAATCTTTTTTTCATTATTCCGGGATCCGCTGTGCAAGGGCACGAAGAAGCGCGGCGTTCAGATCGTCATACTTCTTCGTCCAAAGTGAGTCGGCGAAACCGACAAAAATGATGCTGCCGGGCATCGGCTCAATGTGACGCTTATTCCAGTACGCCACTGGTGCTTTTTCTTTGCGTCCATCGGGATAAATCACCCAGGCATAGCTGCGGTCCGCGCCATTCAGCAGGCTCATCTCATCGAGATACGCTGCCACGTCTTTGCCAGGGACAAACGCGGTTTTACCCGGACGGCTAATCAGCCCAAACACGCTGACGGTGGTCGGCTGCTGGCCAACCCACAGGCTGTAGTGCCCTTCCAACGGCGGGTTCGTGCGACGCCCAAGCCGCACGCGATCGGGGTCGAGGCTGACAAACTGTCTGCCGGTGACGTCCAGCGTTTGCAGTTGCTGGCGCAGGGCGTTAATGGCCGCGGCATCGTCACCGTTTTCGTCCGCCGCCAGCGCGCCAAGCTGCGACATCAGCGTCTGTTTTTGCTGCAAGGCCACGGCAGTGGCCTGTTTTTCAGCGATAACCGCCCCTGGCCACCAGCTGTTTTCCAGCCTCGGCTGCGCCACTAAATCCGCCAGATGGGCGGCCTCGGTCAGGGTTTTGGCTTCTTTTGCGCCGTTGATATACACGTCGACGGTGCCTGCGGCCAGCGCGAGCGGGGCAACAAACAGCGTCATTACTGCGGCAAGGGTGAGTTTTTTCATTGCTTCGCCGCCTTGATCAGGGTGGTTTTCACCGGGAAGAAATTCGCACCGAGATACTGTTCTGACTGACGAATTTGTCCGTCACTATCTACCCAAAAGCGGTTCTGCCAGCTCGCCTGGTCGGTGCTGGCGTCTTCCACCAGCACGCGCACGACGGTGGATTCTCCCGCCAGCGTCAGGGTGTCGGTGCCCTGCCAGTGGAATTCAGAGCGGGCGGTGGCGTAGCGCACCTGTTTGTGTTCCGTCCAGCCCAGAGTGCGGGTCCAGCTTGCGCCATCGATAATCTGGTTAGGTTTTGCCAGTGGATCGTCGGCGAGGTTATTCACGCTGAGCAGGTTGTCGCCGCCGAGCAGCG
Organism: Scandinavium manionii; assembly: GCF_024764775.1. Lineage (NCBI taxonomy): Bacteria > Pseudomonadati > Pseudomonadota > Gammaproteobacteria > Enterobacterales > Enterobacteriaceae > Scandinavium > Scandinavium manionii. The sequence continues at coordinate 549,259 of NZ_JALIGC010000038.1, forward strand.
TTTTCACGATGCGACCATGCTGCGTCACCACCGTGGCCTGATCTTGCGTCACCCACTTCTGCTGACCGTTTTCTGAAAACGCGAGGACCACAAACAGCTGCGGGCCGTTATTGAGCTGCATGTACTGGCTGGCATACGGCATGTTCTGGATATCGTCGGCGGTAAGCTGCACGCCTTGCGTGCCGAAAAGGCTATGCCACAACGACTTGCCGAGTCCTTCCGTGCTGGCTGAACAGGCCTGAAGCAGCAGGCAAAGAGTGAAAATAATAGGTCGCTTCACGACTCTTCTCCGAAGGGGCAAAATAACCACACCGAAGTGTGGTTAGGGTTAATGACCCGTGAAACTTAGCGGGTACTTGTGGTTGTTGTGGTCGTGGTTCCGGTATTGGAGCCATCACCACCACCGGTCGCCGCCAGTGCGACCCCCACGGCCGAACTTACGGCGCTGGCGCTGGTTGCGGCGGAACTGCCCGCAGACACAGACGTCGCTGCTGATCCTGCTGCATCACCGGTTTCCACCGGAGCTGCATAGACAGAAGTCGCCGCAAACGCAGAAATGGCAAAAATGCCATACATAACTTTTTTCATTACTATTTCCCTTCATTGGTTGAATGAATGGAGTTTCACCTGAGAAATTCAGGCGATATCGAGTATACACAACTAAAGCTGTCGAATTAGGGCTCAGGAAATAAGCAGGCGGGTTTTAGGATAATGAGAGAAAATTGTTGTTTAACAATCAAATAAAATAATAAAACCCTTTAAATTCAATCACAATTTAAAATACACCCCTCAAGAAAATCCTAAAAAACAGATTATGCATTGCTGGTCACAATCGTTTTTAGGATTAACCTGAACAGGCGAAGGGAATAGCCTTGCGGCTCCTGCCTCTTTATTCCTTGTAATTTTAATGGGAAATGAATACTGCGATTTCTGCCTCGCGGAAATGCATTTCGCGCAGGATCAATATTCTGCGATCCACATTCTCCGTTCCTCGATTCAATTGCCAACTCTGGTTCAGGCATGTCCATCAGCCGCAGGTTTTCCCGCCTGCCGATGCGTAAAGTGACGGCATCCTGTCACTCTTGTCTGAGGCTCCATCATGAAAACATTCACCGTTGGTCTGTTTGGCATTGGGCTTGATACTTACTGGCCGCAGTTTCACGGCTTGCGCGAACAGCTCGACGGCTATCTGGGCCGGGTTGACGAGCAATTACAACGCCGCGACGTGGCAGTAGTGAACGCCGGTCTGATTGATAACCCGCCTACCATGGATGCCGCTGCGGCGACGTTCGCCGCAAAAAACGTCGATGCGCTGGTGCTGTACATCACCACTTATGCGCTGAGTTCCACCGTCCTGCCGTTGGTGCAGCTGCTGAACGTCCCGGTCATTATTCTGGCGCTACAGCCAGAGAAAAAAGTCCCCTGCGCCACGATTAATCAGCATCCGGATCGCGGTGTACGCACCGGCCAATGGCTGGCGCACTGTCAGGCCTGTAGCGCCCCGGAACTGGCGAACGTATTCCAGCGGGCAAACATCGGTTACACCCTGGTGCCGGGTTATCTCGATGATCCCCAGGCGTGGCGGGAAATCGACAACTGGCTGGCGGCCGCCCAAACGGTTCATGCCCTGAAAACCACCAACGTTGGCGTACTCGGCCACTATTACAACGGCATGTACGACGTCTACTCGGATATGACCAATCTGTCGGCGAAGTTCGGCGTGCGCTTCCGGGTGCTGGAGATTTGCGAGCTGGCGGATTCGCTGCCGTCGATAACCTCTGAGGAGCATGAGCAAAAACGCAAACAGGTGTACGACGTGCTGAACGTTGACCCGGCATGTGAGGAGTTTGAACTGCAGCGAGCGATAACCACCTCGGTGGCGCTGGATAAGCTGGTTGCCCGCCATCAGCTGGGCGCGATGGCCTATTACTACGAGGGCGCATCCGGTTCGCCACAGGAAAACATCATCACCTCGGTCATTCTCGGCAATACACTGCTGACCGAGCGCGACATTCCGGTGGCCGGAGAGTGTGAAATCAAGAATGTGCTCGCGATGAAAATCCTCAGTCTGTTGAAAGTGGGCGGTTCGTTCTCCGAGCCTTACGGCATGGATTTCGACAACGACACCGTGCAGTGGGGTCACGACGGCCCGGCGCATCCGCTGATGTCGGAAGGAAAAGTCAGGCTGGTGCCGCTGCCGGTATACCACGGAAAACCGGGCAAAGGGGTGTCGATTCAGATGACCGTCACGCCGGGTCCGGTGACGTTTTTATCGGTGGTTGAGCATCGGGATGGTCGCGTCACGCTCCAGTTCGCCGAAGGAGAAGCGGTGCCTGGCGAGGCCCTGGATATCGGTAACACCAACAGCCATTATCGTTTTTCGCTGTCGGCCCGGGAGTTTACCCGTCGTTGGTGCGAAGGCGGTCCGGCACACCATTGCGCCATAGGCATGGGTCACGTGGGAGAGAAAATCGAGGCAATTGCGAAGTTGTTAGGGATTCAAAGCTGCCGGATAGCCTGAGTCATTGCCCGGTGGCGCTTCGCTTATCGTGCCTACGGTTTTGTAGGACCGTGCAAACCCAGTGCCGCCGGGCAATGTAGAGTGAGGGGGAAGTCCGCTGCGGTCTGATGCCCTCACCCCGGACTGTACACACTCACGGGGAGAGGGTGCAAACATAAAAAAAGCCTTCTCGAAGAGAAGGCTTTTTGTCGTTTATTTCGGGTTTATTTCCAGGATTTATAACGGTTAATCAGGCCGTTAGTCGAGCTGTCGTGGCTACTGACGTCTTTATCATCGGTCAGTTCTGGCAGGATACGGTTTGCCAGCTGTTTGCCCAATTCAACGCCCCACTGGTCGAACGTGAAGATGTTGAGGATCGCGCCCTGAGTAAAGATTTTGTGCTCATACAACGCAATCAGCGCACCCAGGCTGAACGGCGTGATTTCGCGCAGCAGGATGGAGTTGGTTGGACGGTTGCCTTCGAACACTTTGAACGGCACCACGTGTTCCAGCGTTTTCGGATCTTTACCCTGGTCAGCGTATTCCTGCTCAACCACGTCGCGAGATTTACCGAAAGCCAGCGCTTCAGTCTGCGCGAAGAAGTTAGACAGCAGCTTCGGATGGTGGTCAGACAGCGGGTTGTGAGTAATCGCCGGCGCGATAAAGTCACAAGGAACCATTTTGGTGCCCTGGTGAATCAACTGGTAGAACGCGTGCTGACCGTTAGTGCCTGGCTCACCCCAGATGATTGGACCAGTCTGGTAATCCACCGCGTTGCCGTTACGGTCAACGTATTTGCCATTGGATTCCATGTTGCCCTGCTGGAAGTACGCCGGGAAACGGTGCATGTACTGGTCGTACGGCAGAATGGCTTCGGTTTCAGCGCCGAAGAAGTTGTTGTACCAGATGCCGATCAGCGCCAGCAGTACCGGCAGGTTTTTCTCTGCTGGTGTGGTAGAGAAGTGCTGGTCCATTGCGTGCGCGCCGGAAAGCAGTTCAACAAAGTTGTCGTAGCCAACGGACAGAATGATCGACAGACCAATCGCAGACCACAGGGAGTAACGACCGCCAACCCAGTCCCAGAACTCGAACATATTCGCAGTATCGATACCAAATTCACCGACGGCTTTACCGTTGGTGGAGAGCGCCGCGAAGTGTTTCGCCACGTGCTTTTCGTCACCAGCAGTTTTCAGGAACCAGTCGCGCGCGCTGTGGGCATTGGTCATGGTTTCCTGAGTGGTGAAGGTTTTAGAAGCGACCAGGAACAGCGTGGTTTCCGGGTTCACGTCTTTCAGTACTTCAGCAATGTGCGTGCCATCGACGTTAGACACAAAGTGCATATTGAGGTGGTTTTTGTACGGACGCAGCGCCTCGGTCACCATGAATGGACCCAGGTCGGAGCCGCCGATACCGATGTTCACCACGTCGGTAATCGCTTTGCCGGTGTAGCCTTTCCAGCTGCCAGAGATGATGGCTTCTGAGAAATGCTTCATCTTTTCCAGCACCGCATTCACTTCCGGCATCACATCTTTGCCGTCAACGATAATCGGCGTGTTGCTGCGGTTGCGCAGGGCAACATGCAGTACCGAGCGGTCTTCGGTGCGGTTAATTTTCTCACCGGAGAACATAGACTTAATGGCACCCGCCAGGTCAGTCTCTTTCGCTAACGCTTGCAGCTTGTTCAGCGTCTCTTCAGTAATGCGGTTTTTAGAGAAGTCTACCAGCATCTGATCGTCGAACGTTGCAGAAAACTTGGCGAAACGGTCGCCATCTTTCGCGAACAGGTCGGCAATCGACACGTCCTTCATTTCATCATAATGTTTCTGTAATGCCTGCCAGGCAGAGGTCTGCGTTGGATTGATGTTTTTCATAGCAATACTCTTCTGATTTGAAAAATGTGACTTCGGTCGATTGTAGCGCCTGCGACGCTTTTTGTGATGATTTTTGTGTGATTGAGACGTTTCAGTTCAGCCTTCGTTATCCTGAACTCATCACTGCTGCTTATAATCTACACATGCGTCATTTCGCACAATGATTTGCTCCACGTGACGAAGGAAAAAAGAAAAATATGGAACTGCCGGTCCCGTTTCTCCTGGTGATCATCGCCATCGCTTCCCTGCTGGCCCAATGGCTGGCATGGGGTTTACGCATTCCCGCCATTTTGCCGCTGCTGCTAATTGGCGTCGGGCTTGGCCCGGTCCTGCATATTTTACAACCTGACCTGCTGTTTGGCCCGCTGCTGTTCCCGCTGGTGTCGCTGGCGGTGGCCATCATTTTGTTTGAAGGGGCGCTGACGCTGCGCTTTGACGAAATCCGTGGTCTCGGGGGTGTGGTGCGCAACCTGGTCACCGTCGGGATGCTGATTACCTTTGCGGCCATTTCACTGGCCTGCTGGGGCATCCTTGGGCTTACGCCACAAATATCGGCGCTGATTGGCGCGGTAACGGTGGTCACCGGGCCGACGGTTATCGCTCCGCTAATGCGTGTGGTGCGCCCGACGGCGGGCATCAACCAGGTGCTGCGTTGGGAAGGTATCGTCATCGATCCGGTCGGTGCGATTTTTACCCTACTGGTGTTTGAATTTATCACCGCACACGAAACCTCCTCTGGCGGATTCCATCTGCTGATGACGCTGGCGCAGACGCTGGCCGTGGGCCTGGCCTGCGGGGCGATATTTGGCTTCCTGCTCGGCAATGCGCTGAAACGTGGCTGGCTGCCAGGCTATCTGCAAAACTTTGCGGTGTTGGCGATTGTGCTGCTGACGTTCGGGCTGGCGAATGCCCTGGCGGACGAGTCCGGGCTGCTGGCGGTGACGGTGCTCGGTGTCTGGCTCGCCAACATGAAGGAAGTCGAAACGACGGATATCGTCGAGTTTAAGGAGGAGCTATCGGCCATTCTGCTGTCTGCATTGTTTATCATTCTGGCGGCGCGGCTCGACATCCAGGCGCTGTGGGCGATGGGCTGGCCACTGTTAGGCCTGTTATTGGTGGTGCAGTTTGTCGCGCGACCGCTGTGTATTCTGGTCTCAACGTACGGCTCATCCCTGAGCTGGCGCGAAAAACTGCTGCTGTGCTGGATTGCGCCTCGCGGGATTGTCGCCGCCGCGGTCAGTTCACTGTTCGCCCTGACGCTACAGAAAGACGGTTACGACGGCGCCGATCAGCTGGTCACAGTGGTGTTCGCCATTATCATCGGCACGGTGGTGCTGCAAAGCCTCACCAGCGGCTGGCTGGCGCGACTGCTCGGCGTGCAACAGCGTAAACCGCGGGGCATTTTGATTGTCGGCGCGAATACCGTGGCCCGCACGCTGGCGCAGGCGCTGAAAAAACTCGATATTCCGGTGCAGCTCAGCGATAACAGTTGGGAATATTATCGTCTGGCGCGAATGGCCGGTTTGCCGGCCTGGTACGGTAATGCCTGGTCGGAACATGCGGAGAACTACCTCAACCTGAGCGATACGCGTCAGGTCATCGCCCTTTCACCGAACCGCCATCAAAATGCGCTCGCGGTACTGCACTTCAAACACATCTTCGGCGAAAACCGGGTGTTCTCGATTCGTACCGGTCAGGAAACCAAAGGCCGTAGCGAAAAAGAGACGCGGCATGAGCGCCTGTTCGACAAAGATGTGACCTGGGCGCGGCTCAGCAGCCTGCTCGCCAAAGGTGCGGCAGTGAAAGTCACCCGCCTGAATGAAAATTTTGGTTGGGAGGATTATCTGAAAGCGAACCCTGGCGCAACGCCGCTGTTTGCCCAAAAAGAGGATGGCGTTTTGATGACAATGAACAGTCACCTGACTCCGCCACTACCGTGTACATTAGTGGCGATTGTTGAAAATGAAAAATCGACATCATCGTAACATTGACAACACCCCCCGGAACCCTTTATTTATAAAACCCTACCTGCGCATTCGTGCGCAGGCCAGAAGAGGAGCATCGCCCAGGCGAGGTGTTCGAGGAGCCAGTCCTGCGAAAATACCTTATGGGGAGCGATGCCGAGATAGCGGAACATCTGGCAGTGTTCACTATCGGCTACAGAGGCTGAATCCTCTGGGCTGTCACCGGAAGCGACCCGCAGTCGGGCGCTTCACAAGGTGGAGCGCTTCTGGGTGAACTGTAGCTTTCTACGTCTACCCTTCCGCTCTTTCCTTGTGCCAAGGCTGAACTTTTAATTCCCTGACACGAGGTTTTTATCTTTATGACACATGCAGACTCTCCGCTCGTTGTAGCCAAATTTGGCGGTACCAGCGTTGCCGATTACGAAGCCATGAACCGCAGCGCCGACGTGGTGCTTTCCGATTCCGGCGCACGCCTGGTCGTTCTGTCCGCCTCAGCTGGGGTGACAAATCTGCTGGTTGCCCTGGCGGAAGGTCTCGAATCCACCGAACGCTTCGTTAAACTCGATGCGCTGCGCCGAATTCAGTTCGATATCCTCGAACGCCTGCACAACCCTAACGTTATCCGCGAAGAAGTCGAACGCCTGCTGGAAAACATCACCACCCTGGCGGAAGCCGCTTCGCTGGCGACGTCAACGGCACTGACCGACGAGCTGGTGAGCCATGGCGAACTGATGTCGACGCTGCTGTTCGTCGAAATCCTCCGCGAACGTAATATCCAGGCCCAGTGGTTTGACGTCCGCAAAGTCATGCGCACCAGCGACCGCTTTGGCCGCGCCGAGCCGGACATCGCCGCGCTGGCTGAACTGACCAGTCAACAGCTCGCCCCGCGCCTGGAAGAGGGCCTGGTGGTCACTCAGGGCTTTATCGGCAGCGAAGCCAAAGGCCGCACCACGACGCTTGGCCGTGGCGGCAGTGATTACACCGCGGCACTGCTGGGTGAAGCGCTGCATGCGTCTCGCGTTGATATCTGGACCGACGTTCCGGGCATCTACACCACCGACCCGCGCGTGGTGCCTGCCGCGCATCGCATCGATGAAATTGCGTTTGAGGAAGCCGCAGAACTGGCGACCTTCGGCGCGAAAGTGCTGCACCCGGCCACGCTGCTGCCTGCAGTTCGCAGCGACATTCCGGTGTTTGTCGGCTCAAGCAAAGATCCGAAAGCCGGTGGCACGCTGGTGTGCAACAAAACCGAGAACCCACCCCTGTTCCGCGCGCTGGCCCTGCGCCGCAAGCAAACGCTGCTGACACTGCACAGTCTCAATATGCTGCATTCACGCGGTTTCCTTGCGGAAGTTTTTGGCATCCTGGCGCGCCATAATATTTCAGTTGACCTGATCACCACTTCAGAAGTCAGCATCGCACTGACCCTCGATACCACCGGTTCGACCGCCACCAGCGATACCCTGCTGACGCAGTCGCTGCTGATTGAGCTGTCGGCCCTGTGCCGCGTGGAAGTGGAAGAGAACCTCGCGCTGGTTGCGCTGATTGGGAACGATCTGTCGAAAGCCTGCGGCGTGGGCAAAGAGGTGTTTGGCGTACTCGAACCGTTTAACATCCGCATGATTTGCTACGGCGCATCCAGCCACAACCTGTGCTTCCTGGTGCCCGGTGCCGAAGCCGAGCAGGTCGTGCAAAAACTTCATCATAATCTGTTTGAATAATTATCCTTAGCAGGATAAACAATACCTATAGCCGGGCTCGAACCCGGCTTTTTTATACCTATAAAAGACAACATAACATCTGCAAGGAATACATCATGCTCTCGATACTTACGCGGCTGTTCCCGCTCTGGGCCGTGCTGCTCTCCGTACTGGCGTACAAAACACCGACCACTTTCACGGCAATTGGTCCGTGGGTGACCACGCTGCTAATGCTGATCATGTTCGGTATGGGCGTGCATCTCAAAATTGACGATTTCAAACGTGTGCTGTCACGCCCGGCCCCGGTTGCCGCCGGGATTTTCCTGCACTATCTGGTGATGCCACTCGCCGCGTGGCTGCTGGCGCTGCTGTTCCATATGCCGCCGGAACTGTCTGCCGGGATGGTGCTGGTTGGCAGCGTCGCCAGCGGCACGGCGTCAAACGTCATGATTTTCCTGGCGAAGGGTGACGTGGCGCTGTCCGTGACCATTTCGTCCGTCTCCACGCTGGTCGGTGTGATTGCCACGCCGCTGCTGACTCGCCTGTACGTCGACACACACATTCAGGTCGACGTAATGGGCATGCTGCTGAGCATTCTGCAAATTGTAGTGATCCCGATTGCGCTTGGCCTGGTGGTGCATCACCTGCTCCCGCGCGTGGTGAAAGCAGTAGAGCCGTACCTGCCTGCGTTTTCCATGCTGTGCATTCTGGCGATCATCAGTGCCGTGGTGGCGGGCTCCGCTTCGCATATCGCTTCGGTCGGTTTTGTGGTGATTATCGCAGTTATCCTGCACAACACACTGGGCCTGCTCGGCGGCTACTGGGGCGGGCGCCTGTTCGGCTTCGACGAATCAACCTGCCGCACGCTGGCCATTGAAGTCGGGATGCAGAACTCCGGCCTGGCGGCGGCGCTGGGCAAAATCTACTTCGGCCCACTCGCCGCGCTACCCGGCGCGCTGTTCTCGGTCTGGCATAACCTTTCCGGCTCGCTGCTGGCGGGATACTGGTCAGGCAAACCTGTAGAGAAACAGAAAGTGGCGGTGGCGAAAGAGAGTTAATCGATGAAGTGCGTGGCGGCTCACCACGTCATGCAAGAAGAAGTCCAGAGCGTATCGCCCGGTTGTGCGGTACACTCTGGGCTTATTCCTCAGGAGGCTTCACTATGGCAATTTCACGTCTGACCCAGCAGGACATGACCGAGAAAGAACAACGCGAGCTGAAAACCCTCCTCGACCGCGCCCGTATCGCCCACGGCCGCCCGCTGACCAACGCGGAAAACAACAGCGTCAAAAAAGAGTACATCGACAAACTGATGGCCGAGCGGGAAGCAGAAGCCAGGAAAGCCCGCCAGTTGAAGAAAAACCAGGCTTATAAAGTCGATAAAACAGCGACATTCACGTGGACTGCCAGCACAGGGCCGCGAGGAAAACGCTAAGCACCATAAAGCCTACGAAAGAACAAAAATGCCGGGGATCTCCCGGCATTTCTCTTTTGAACTCAGAGCGATTTACCGCCCTTTCTTCTTGCGCCCTGGTGAGGCAAAGCGCTTACGGTTTGCCAGTTCTGCCGGGGTTTTCGCCATGTTTTTTGCGCCGCTGCTGGCCGGTTTCTTCACCGGGGTTGCGGCGGTTTTCGGCTTGGCTTTGGCTTTTGCCGGTTTGGCTTCCGAAGATGAGTTTTCAATCAGCTTAAACAGTTCGATCAGTTCATCATCAGTCAGGTCTCGCCATTCGCCTAACGGCAGTCCTTTCAGGCTAACGTTCATGATTCGCGTACGCTCAAGCTTGGTGACTTCGAATCCGAAATGTTCACACATGCGACGAATCTGACGGTTCAGGCCCTGAACCAGGGTGATGCGGAAAGTGAACGGCGCTTCTCTTTTCACTTTGCACTTTTTCGTTACCGTGCCGAGGATCGGCACGCCCTTGCCCATTCCCGCGATAAATTCATCAGTCACCGGTTTGTTAACCGTGACCAGATACTCTTTTTCATGGTCGTTGCCGGCACGCAGAATTTTATTCACCAGGTCGCCATGGTTGGTGAGGAAAATCAGGCCCTGCGAGTCTTTGTCCAGGCGGCCAATCGGGAACACGCGGCTGCTGTGGTTGACGAAATCGACGATGTTGTCCTTTTCGCCGTTCTCGGTGGTGCTGACGATCCCGACCGGTTTGTTCAATACGATTAATACCAAATCGTCTTCCTGACGCGGCTCGATGAGCTGGCCGTTAACTTTCACGACGTCGCCCGCCACCACCTGATCGCCAATGGTGGCGCGCTTGCCGTTGATGAGCACGTTGCCCTGTTCGATATAGCGGTCGGCGTCACGACGTGAGCAGATGCCACTTTCGCTGATGTATTTATTTAATCGGATTGATTGAGTCGGCAGCATAGTTTCTCCTGTATGCGCGAACTATAGCAAAGGCCGATAGCCTTAGAAAACAGCTATCCCCGTCGCTCTTCAAGATACAGGGGTGCTGATGAGACGGACCAACAATCAATAATCGTCGCGGTCGTCGTCTTCGTCCGGCTGTTCCATCACACTGTACGCTACCGCACAGAACAGGGAGTTGAGGCGCTTCATGTCGCCGAGCAGCCCCAGGTGCAGCGAGCTGGTTTCGATACTCTGCACGTTTTGCTGATGCAGCCTGTCGACGTGAGCATGTGAGTAGCGACGATTCAGGATGCGGAAGCGGTGCTTGTTACGGCGCAAACGGCGGGCGCTGTCGACGTCACCGGAGAAGAACACTGACATCGCCAGCTGCAGGTTGCTGAGCAACTGCTCGAAAAGAACATCCAGTTCTTTCAGCCCTTCGACGGAAAACGCCCGGCGCGCAGCCAGTGATTTATCGGCAATCTCACTGCCCATGCGCTCGATAATGTCGGAAGCCTGTTCGAGGTTCAGCGACATCTCAATGATTTCCGCCCAGCGTCGGGACTCCTCTTCTGCCAGCTCGTCCTTCGGCATCCGCGCCAGATACAGCTTGATGGCGGTGTAGAGCACGTTGACGTCGTCAGCGATTTTGCGCAGCTCTTTCTCTTCGCGCGGCTCACCGTGAATAATCTTGTGCAGGCCCGCCATCATGTTTTCCATCGCATCACCGATGCGCAGCGTTTCACGAGCGGCGTTGGCCAACGCCAGCGTCGGCGTATCCAGCGCCGTTGGGTCGAGATGTTTCGGTTTCAGACGTGCATCCAGCTCCGGCACTTCCACGATAATACGCTTGCAGAAGCGAGCCATCGGCTCGGCGAACGGCACCATCGCCAGACAGCGGATCAGGTTGTAGAACACGTGGAAGTAGATAACCAGTTCAGATTTCGCTACCGGCAGGCGGGCCATTACGTCTGCCAGCATGTGGATAAACGGCAATACAATCAGGCTGCCCACCAGCTTAAACAGCAGGCTGCCGAGCGCCACGCGACGTGCGGCGGCATTGGCGGTGCTGTTGTTCAGCATCGCCAACAGGCCAGAACCGAGATTCGCACCAATCACCAGACACAGCGCCACCGGGAACGAAATCACACCAGTGGCCGTTAACGTTGCGGTCAACAGCACCGCGGCGAGACTTGAGTAGGTGATGACCGCAAACAGCGCGCCGATCAGCGCATCGAGCATGATATCGCCAGTCAGCGAGGCGAAAATCACCTGTACGCCATTGGCCTGGGTTATCGGGTGAACAGCCTGAACAATCAGTTCCAGGGCCAGAAGGATCAGCCCGAGGCCAATCCCCACGCGCCCCAACTGCCCGGCACGCGTTTGTTTACGCCCGAGGAAGAAGATAACGCCGACGAAAATCAGCAGCGGCGACAGCCAGGAAAGATCGAAGGTCAGCACGCGGGCCATCAGCGCGGTACCCACATCGGCACCGAGCACGATAACCAGCGCAGGCGTCAGCGCCACTAAATCTTGCGCGACAAACGAGGTGACCAGCATGGTGGTGGCATTGCTGCTCTGCACCAGCGCGGTGACACCAATGCCCGCGCAGAAGGCGAGTGGTTTCTTTTCAACGCTGCGGCTGAGTACGGTACGCAGGCGGGCGCCGAAAACGCGCATCACGCCGGTTCGAACGATATGTGTCCCCCAGACCAGGAGCGCCACTGCGGATAGCAGATGTAATAAAATTAGCATGGGTTATTTTTCTCCTTATTCTACGGGATATGCATCCTGACCCCCTTTCAGTATAAGGGTTTACGTACAATAAAGAGACAAGGCGCCGTAAGGGCGCCTCGTTTGTTGTAAGAAAAAATTAATTAATCAGCGTCATACCCCAGGTTCGGCGCCAGCCAGCGCTCGGCTTCTGCGACGCTCATTCCCTTACGCAAGGCGTAGTCTTCTACCTGATCGCGCTGGATTTGCGCCACCGCGTAGTACTTGCTGTCCGGATGGCTGAAGTACCAGCCCGAAACCGAGGCGCCTGGCCACATGGCGTAGGACTCTGTGAGTTTCATGCCGGTGTGGGTTTCGGCGTCCAGCAGCTGCCAAATGGTGGCTTTTTCGGTGTGTTCCGGACAGGCCGGGTAACCCGGAGCCGGGCGAATACCCTGGTAATTTTCGCGAATGAGTTCCTCGTTGCTGAGGTTTTCATTGGCGGCGTAGCCCCAGTGCACTTTGCGCACACGTTCATGCAGGTATTCCGCAAACGCTTCCGCCAGACGATCGGCTATCGCTTTGATCATAATCTTGTTGTAGTCGTCGTGCTGTGCGTCGAACGCATCCGCCAGCGCGTCTTCTTCCAGCCCACCGGTGACCGCAAAGGCGCCGATATAATCCGCCTTTCCGGAAATTTTCGGTGCAACGAAGTCCGACAGACAGTAGTTAGCAAAGCCCACCTTTTCAGTCTGTTGGCGCAGATGGCGACTGACCGCCAGCACGTGCGTGCGGGTTTCATCGCGATAAATTTCGATGTCGTCGCCGATACGGTTCGCCGGGAACAAGCCCACGACACCGCGCGGGTTCAGCGATTTGTTTGCACTGAGGTTATCGAGCATTTCATTGGCATCGGCAAACAGACGTTTGGCCTCTTCACCCACCACCTCATCTTCAAGAATGCGCGGATATTTTCCCGCCAGCGACCAGGTCATGAAGAACGGCGTCCAGTCGATGTAGTTACGCAGCGTTTCGATGCTGGCACTGACGGCCTGCACGCCGAGACGATGCGCGACTGGCGGCGTGTAGCTTGCCCAGTCGAAGGCCAAATCGTTATCGCGGGCGACTTGCAATGACACTGGCGGCGTGCGCGGTTTTTTACGCGCGTGCTGGATACGCACTGTGTCATATTCTTGACGCGTGCGGGCAACAAACGCATCACGCTGCGTCGCCGAAAGCAGTGCAGAAACCACACCCACGGTGCGCGAGGCGTTCTGCACATACACCGTCGGGCCGCTGTAGTTCTGCTCGATTTTTACCGCCGTGTGCGCTTTCGAGGTCGTTGCGCCGCCAATCAACAGCGGAATAGTGAAGCCCTGGCGCTCCATCTCTTTCGCCACGTTGACCATTTCGTCTAGCGACGGGGTGATCAATCCGGAGAGGCCAATCAGGTCGGCATTCACTTCGCGCGCAGTTTTGAGGATTTTGTCGGTCGGCACCATCACGCCAAGATCGATAATCTCGTAGTTATTACATTGCAGCACCACGCCCACGATATTCTTGCCGATGTCGTGCACATCGCCCTTCACAGTGGCGATCACCATTTTGCCGTTGGTCTGCCCTTTCTCTTTGCTGGCTTCAATGTACGGTTCAAGATACGCCACCGCTTGCTTCATGACGCGGGCGGATTTCACCACCTGCGGCAGAAACATTTTGCCTTCGCCGAACAGGTCGCCGACCACGTTCATACCGTCCATCAGCGGCCCTTCGATAACTTCGATTGGTCGCGAGGCCTGCTGGCGTGCTTCTTCGGTATCGATTTCGATAAATTCTGTGATGCCTTTGACCAGTGAATACTCGAGGCGTTTTTTCACTTCCCAGCTGCGCCATTCGGCTTGCTGAGTATTGGCCGCTTCATCGGTTTTACTGCCGCGGTATTTTTCAGCGAGATCAAGCAGACGTTCGGTGCTGTCATCGCGACGGTTGAGCACCACGTCTTCCACCGCGTCGCGCAGTTCAGCGGGCAAATCGTCATAAATCGCCAGTTGTCCGGCGTTGACGATCCCCATGTCCATTCCGTTGCGGATCGCGTAGTAGAGGAACACGGCGTGGATGGCTTCGCGCACCGGGTCGTTGCCGCGGAACGAGAAAGAGACGTTAGAAACGCCGCCGGAAATCAGCGCGTGAGGCAGCTCGCGTTTGATGTCTTCGCACGCGCCGATGAAGTCCTGCGCGTAGTTGTTGTGCTCTTCGATGCCGGTCGCAACGGCGAAAATATTGGGGTCGAAGATGATGTCTTCCGGTGGGAAGCCCACGTCTTCGGTCAGAATTTTATAGGCACGGGTGCAGATTTCGATTTTGCGCGCACGGGTGTCGGCCTGACCAATTTCATCAAACGCCATTACCACCACCGCAGCGCCGTAGCGACGGACTTTTTTGGCGTGAGCGACGAAGGCTTCGACACCCTCTTTCATCGAAATGGAGTTAACGATGCCTTTGCCCTGAATACACTTCAGCCCTTTTTCGATAACTTCCCACTTCGAGGAGTCGATCATGATTGGCACGCGGGCGATGTCTGGCTCACCGGCAATCAGGTTCAGGAAACGCACCATCGCCGCTTCGGCGTCGAGCATCCCTTCATCCATGTTGATGTCGATTATCTGCGCGCCGCTTTCCACCTGCTGAAGAGCAACGTCCAGCGCTTCGGCGTATTTCTCTTCTTTAATCAGGCGCTTAAATTTGGCTGAGCCCGTGACGTTGGTACGTTCACCCACGTTCACAAACAGGCTCTCAGCGCCGATATTCAACGGCTCAAGGCCCGCCAGACGGCAGGCGACCGGCAGGTCCGGCAGCTGGCGCGGCGCAAGGCCTTCCACCGCGCGGCTCATCGCCGCAATATGTTCCGGCGTGGTCCCGCAGCAACCGCCGACAATATTCAGGAAGCCAGATTCGGCCCATTCACGAATTTGCGCCGCCATGGTGTCGGCATCAAGGTCATATTCCCCGAAGGCATTCGGTAAACCGGCATTCGGGTGCGCCGTGACGTAGCACTCAGCAATGCGCGACAGCTCCTGCACGTACTGGCGCAGTTCATCTGGCCCCAGCGCACAGTTCAGGCCAAACGACAGCGCATCCGCATGACGCAGCGAGTTATAGAACGCTTCCGTAGTTTGCCCGGAAAGCGTACGGCCGGAAGCATCGGTGATGGTGCCGGAAATCATGATCGGCAGATCAACGCCTAACGCCTCCATTTCCTCTTTCACCGCGTAAATCGCGGCTTTGGCATTGAGGGTGTCAAAAACGGTTTCGATAAGAATCAGGTCTGAGCCCCCTTCCACCAGCGCTTTGGTGGATTCGCGGTAGGCGACCACCAGCTGATCGAAGGTGACGTTACGAAATGCCGGATCATTTACATCGGGAGAAATAGATGCCGTGCGGTTAGTCGGGCCAAGAACCCCGGCGACATAACGCGGTTTGTGCGGCGTGCGGGCTGTCCATTCATCGGCACAAGCGCGGGCCAGCTTTGCCGCCGCGAAGTTTATCTCCGCAGACAGCGATTCCATCTGGTAATCCGCCATGGCGATGGTCGTTGAGTTAAAGGTGTTGGTCTCAACGATATCCGCCCCGGCCTCGAAATAGGCGTTATGGATGGCGGCAATGATATCCGGTTGGGTCAGCACCAGCAGGTCGTTGTTGCCCTTCAGGTCACTCGACCATTCAGCGAAGCGTTCGCCACGGTAATCTTCTTCGTTCAGGCGATAGCTCTGGATCATGGTGCCCATGCCCCCGTCCAGAACCAGGATACGATCTTTTAATTGCTGCTTCAGCTGCTTTTCGATGGTGCTCACGCGGACTCCCGACAACGCTCTTATCAACAAGCCATAGTGGCATATTCAACCACTGTGGAAAAGAGAACCACGCGGAACATGAGAGATGTTCACTACCACTGCTCCGATCAGTTCTGATAACGGTTGCATTATAATCAAATAAAACGAAAATGATTTCCACGATACAGAATAAGGAGCTCGTCATGGTTGCAACTGTTCCCGCAAAACGTGGCAGAAAACCCGCCCCTGCCGCAGCGGCCCCACAGCCCACCGGTCAGGTACAGTCGCTGACACGCGGCCTGAAGCTGCTGGAGTCGATTGCAGAATCCCATGGCAGCGTAGCGTTGACCGAGCTGGCGCAGCAGGCTGGCCTGCCGAACTCCACCACTCACCGCCTGTTGACCACCATGCAGCAGTTGGGTTTTGTTCGTCAGACCGGCGATCTGGGCCACTGGACGGTGGGCGCGCACGCCTTCATCGTCGGCAGTAGTTTCCTGCAAAGCCGTAACCTGCTGGCGATTGTGCACCCTATCCTGCGCAAGCTGATGGATGACTCCGGAGAAACGGTGAACCTGGCGGTGCTCGACCAGAGCGACCATCAGGCGATCATCATCGATCAGGTGCAGTGTACGCAGCTGATGCGCATGTCCGCACCGATTGGCGGCAAGCTACCGATGCACGCATCAGGCGCCGGGAAGGCATTTTTATCTCAGTTGACCGATGAGCAGGTTAGCGGGCTGCTGCACCGCAAAGGGCTCCACGCCTACACGCACGCAACCCTGGTATCGCCGGTGCATCTGAAAGAAGATTTGGCGCAGATTCGCAAGCGCGGTTACTCATTTGATGATGAAGAGCACGCACTGGGCCTGCGTTGTGTGGCGGCGTGTATTTACGATGAGCATCGCGAACCATTTGCTGCCATCTCCATTTCAGGGCCAATTTCCCGTGTGACCGACGATCGCGTGACCGAGCTTGGGGCGCTGGTGATTAAGGCGGCGAAAGAAGTGACGCTGGCGTTTGGTGGCACACGCTAAAACGCTGGCGTTTACGGTAAGCAAAAACATCTTCCACGTGTCCGTCCCGAATCCGCGTTTGCAGGCCGCGCCAGTAGTCTGCTCGTAGCAGGTCAGCGTGCATTTCTTCAAACAGCGGTCCGATACGCGCATCGGCGCACAGCCAGTGGCGAAACTCTTCGGGAAAAACATCGCCCGGAGAAACGCTGTACCACGGCTCGCTGGCGAGTTCATCTTCCGGATAACGCGGCGGCGGGATGTCGCGGAAATTCACTTCCGTCATGTAGCAAATTTCATCGTAATCATAAAAAACGACCCGTCCGTGGCGGGTGACGCCAAAATTCTTGAACAGCATATCGCCGGGGAAAATATTGGCCGCAGCCAGCTGACGAATAGCATTCCCATATTCTTCGACCGCATCACGTAACTGCTGGCCGTTGACCCGTTCCAGCCAAATATTGAGTGGTACCATCCGCCGTTCAATGTAGAGATGACTGATGGCAATGCGGTCCCCGAGATCGGTGATTTTCTGCGGGACTTCCTGCCACAGTAGGGCGAGCAGCGCGGGTGATATTTGCCGTTTTTCCAGCACGAAGTTTTCAAATTCCTGCGTGTCGGCCATGCGTCCAACGCGATCGTGTTCTTTGACTAACTGATAACAGGCCCGCACATGCGCCGCATTCATCTCTTTTTGTGGCGCAAACCTGTCTTTGATGACCTTAAATACCCGGTCGAACCCGGGCAGCGTGAACACCAGCATCACCATCCCGCGAATGCCCGGCGCTTCGATGAACTGTTCATCGGTCTGGCGAATATAGGTCAGATATTCGCGATAGCTTTCCGTTTTTCCATGCTTCTGGCAGCCAATCGCCATGTACAGTTCGGCGGTGGTTTTACCCGGCAGTATTTCCCGCAGCCATTCGACTAATGCTGCCGGGAGCGGGGCATAAACCATGAAATAGGAGCGAGCGAAGCCGAAGACAATGCTGGCCTCGGCGCTGCTTGTCAGACAGGTATCAACGAATAGCTCGCCTTCATCGCTGCGATGAATGGGCAACAGCAGTGGCACCACACCCTGCGGCGTCTGTAACTTTGCCACCAGCCAGGCGGCTTTATTGCGATAAAACAACTCGTTGGCGACCTGCAAATGCGATTCACGTAGCACCTCCGGTTCGAAAGACGCCATCAGGTGCGCCACGATATAACCCACATCACGGGCTTTATCCTGCCACGGCAGGCGCAGCGGCAGATCGGTCAGCATGTGATTGAACAGCGTCTCCCAGCCATTCTCCGGGTAAAAATCTTTCGCCAGTGGTCGAGGAATGGCGCGAAAGCGGCGCTCCGGCTGAGAACTGAAAATAAAAAGCCGCTCGGGAGTCAGCGAGCGGTGGTCAAATAACCGACAATACACAGAGTTAAAAAAGCTTTCGGCAATTTCAAAGCGAGGGTAATCAGGCAGCAGCGCGGTGTAATGCTCTTTCACCCGCAGCAAAAAAGCCGCATCCGGACTTTTGCCTTCCGTGATGCAACGCAGTTGTTCCACTACCAGACCCACATGATGGT
This sequence comes from Scandinavium manionii, assembly GCF_024764775.1. Classification (NCBI taxonomy): domain Bacteria; kingdom Pseudomonadati; phylum Pseudomonadota; class Gammaproteobacteria; order Enterobacterales; family Enterobacteriaceae; genus Scandinavium; species Scandinavium manionii. The sequence goes on from NZ_JALIGC010000038.1 coordinate 567,781, forward strand.
CGTACAGATGAATACGCTGCTTCATAGCCTGTTGTACCGCGTGCCAGTCTGCCTGCTCGAAACGCTCTTGCGCCCCGGAAGTGACTTCCAGAAAGCGGCCATACTGCGCGTCGAATCCTTGCAGAATAGTTTGAGCGATTAACAGTTCGAGACCACGCGTCATCTGCATCTCCGTTGTGGGTTCCTCTCTCCCCGCAGGAAGAGAGGACGAAATCAGAACTGCGATTCTTCGGTCGATCCTGTCAGCGCAGTGACGGAAGACGCACCACCCTGAATGATGGTCGTGACCTTGTCGAAATAGCCCGTGCCCACTTCCTGCTGATGGGAGACGAAGGTATAGCCCTGTTTGCCCGATTCAAACTCAGGTTGTTGCACTTTTTCGACATAATGGCGCATCCCTTCGCCCTGCGCGTAGGCGTGGGCCAGGTCGAACATGCTGAACCACATGCTGTGAATGCCCGCGAGGGTGATGAACTGGTATTTGTAGCCCATTTCCGATAGCTGCTGCTGGAAGCTGGCGATGGTTTTATCGTCCAGATTTTTCTTCCAGTTAAATGACGGCGAGCAGTTGTAGGCCAGCAGTTTGCCTGGATATTTCGCGTGGATAGCCTCAGCGAAGCGGCGAGCCAAATCGAGGTCCGGTGTGGAAGTTTCACACCATACCAAATCGGCATACGGCGCATACGCCAGCCCACGGCTGATCGCCTGTTCAATGCCCGCGCGGGTGCGGTAAAATCCTTCGCTGGTACGCTCGCCAGTGATAAATTCACTGTCGTACGGGTCACAGTCAGAGGTTATCAAATCTGCGGCGTCAGCATCGGTACGGGCAATCAACAGCGTCGGCACGCCCAGCACGTCGGCAGCAAGACGTGCGGCAACCAGTTTTTGAATCGCTTCCTGGGTTGGCACCAGTACTTTGCCCCCCATGTGTCCGCATTTTTTCACCGAGGCCAGCTGATCTTCAAAATGAACAGCCGCCGCGCCTGCTTCAATCATCGACTTCATCAGTTCGAAAGCATTGAGCACACCGCCAAATCCGGCTTCCGCATCGGCGACGATCGGCAGGAAGTAGTCGATATAACGAGGATCGTTTGGCTCAATGCCCGACGCCCATTGGATCTGATCCGCACGGCGAAACGTGTTGTTGATCCGATCCACCACCGACGGTACAGAATTAGCCGGATACAGCGACTGATCCGGGTACATGCTCGAGGCCAGGTTGGCATCTGCCGCAACCTGCCAGCCGGATAAATACACCGCTTCAATCCCCGCCTTCGCCTGTTGCAGCGCCTGTCCGCCCGTCAGCGCACCGAGGCTGTTCACGTAACCCTTTTTCGCGTCTCCGTGCAGCAAACGCCACATTTTCGCCGCGCCGTGCTGCGCCAGTGTGCATTCCGGGTTCACCGATCCGCGTAATTTCACCACCTCTTCCGCACTGTACGGGCGGCGAATGCCTTCCCAGCGTGGGTTGGTCCATTCCTGTTTGATCTCTTCGATTTGTTGGGTACGGGTTTTCATTGGCAGATGCTCCATTTTAATTATTGGATGGGTTAGGCCAGCAGGCGGTAGCCGGGAAGTGTTAAGAAATCGACGAGTTCTTCGGAGGTGGTGATTTGCTCCATCAGGCGCGCCGCTTCGTCAAAGCGACCGCTGCTGAAGCGGTGTTCACCGAGTTCATCCTGCACAACCCGCAGCTCTTCAGCCAGCATCTGGCGGAACAGCGCTTTGGTCACTGGCGTGCCGTTGCTGAGCGTCTTCTGGTGATGGATCCACTGCCAGATAGAGGTGCGGGAGATTTCTGCCGTCGCGGCATCTTCCATCAGGCCGTAAATCGGCACGCAGCCGTTGCCGGAGATCCACGCTTCGATGTACTGCACAGCCACACGAATGTTGGCGCGCATGCCCTCTTCCGTACGTTCACCATCGCATGGCGCCAGAAGCTGTTCGGCAGTAATCGGTGCGTCGTCATCACGGGTCACGGACAGCTGGTTTGGGCTGTCGCCCAGCACATCGTTAAATACCGCCATCGCGGTATCTGCGAGGCCAGGATGCGCAATCCATGTGCCGTCATGGCCGTTGTTGGCCTCCAGCGCTTTATCCGCCTTCACCTTATTGAGCACCTGTGTATTGCGCCCGGCGTCTTTGCTTGGGATAAACGCCGCCATGCCGCCCATCGCAAACGCTCCGCGCTTATGGCAGGTTTTGATCAGCAAACGCGAATAAGCACTGAGGAAAGGTTTGTCCATCGTGACCATCTGTCTGTCAGGCAGCACACGGTCTGGGTGATTCTTCAACGTTTTGATATAGCTGAAAATGTAATCCCAGCGCCCGCAGTTCAGACCGACGATATGGTCACGCAGCGCATGCAGGATTTCGTCCATCTGGAATACCGCCGGGAGCGTTTCAATCAGCAACGTGGCTTTGATGCTGCCGCGCGGGAGGTCGAAACGATCTTCAGTAAAGCTGAACACTTCACTCCACCAGGCCGCTTCCTGCCAGGCCTGGGTTTTCGGCAGATAAAAATAAGGACCGCTGCCTTTGGTGAGCAGGTTTTTATGGTTGTGGAAGAAGTAGAGTGCGAAATCAAACAAGCTTCCAGGAATGGACTCTCCACGCCAGGTCACATGCTTTTCTGGCAAATGAAGTCCGCGAACCCGGCATACCAGCACCGCAGGATCCGGCCCCAGCTGATAAATTTTCCCGGCTTCATTGGTGTGGCTGATAACGCCGTCAACCGCATCGCGCAGGTTGATTTGCCCGTCGATGACTTTGTCCCAGTTCGGGGCCAGCGAATCTTCAAAATCCGCCATAAACACTTTTACGTTGGCGTTCAGCGCATTGATGACCATTTTGCGCTCAACGGGGCCGGTGATCTCCACCCGGCGGTCTAGCAGATCCTGAGGTATACCGCGAATTTTCCATTCTGAATTCCTAATGGAATGCGTTTCCGAAATGAAATCTGGCAGTTGGCCGTTATCGATATTTTGCTGCTGCTGAATACGTGCGGCCAGCAGCTTGTTACGTTTTGGCGTGAACCGGGTGACCAGTTCATTGAGAAATTCGATCGCCTCTGGGGTCAGGATCTGCTGTTCCTGTTCGCCAAAGGGCTGGCTGAAGGCCAGTTCTTCTGCGGTTGTTGCCTGTTGTGTCATTGCGCGGCTCCTCGTCGTTGATCCAAAGTCACATCCCAAAAACGAACAATGATCGTTGTCTGGTTTTCGTTCAGTTCAATTAAGCCTACGCAATAATCATCCAAAATCAAAAACTATTTCCATTTTTGAATTGAATGGAACTTAACATGTTGATAACTTTAAATTTAAAGTTTCATCACCATTTGGTTATGTTTTCGGAAATAAAAAAGGCACCCGTAGGTGCCTGTTCTGGTGTGCTGAATCGCTTTACGATCGTCCGTGTGGAGGATTATTCCAGCGTAGGATTCATGTGTCGCAGATCGTATGGCGTGATTTGGTAGACGTAATAATTCAGCCAGTTGATAAACAGTAAATTCCCATGGCTGCGCCAGGTTGCCCGCGGTTTGTTTTGTGGATCATTTTGTGGGAAGTAGTTATAGGGCACTTCCGGGGAAAGTCCGGCTTCCTCATCACGGAAAAACTCACCAGCAAGGGTATGTGCATCGTATTCCGGATGTCCGGTTACGAAAGCAATCCGCTTGTCTTTGCTGGCAAACAGATAAGCGTCTCCATCTTCCGTTTCAGCCAGTATTTCGAGGTCTGTGTAATCACGGATCAGCGCCGCCGGGAAATCAGCGTAGCGAGAATGCGGGGCCAGGAAGGAATCATCAAAACCGCGAGTCAGCAAGGCATGAGGTTGCAGGATGTGGTGTTCATATACGCCAGAGAGCTTATCAGAGCGGGTTTGCTTCGGGATACCATACAAAATATTCAGTGCGGCCTGAACGGCCCAACAGACGAACAACGTTGAGGTCACGTGATCTTTTGCCCATTCGAGTACTTGTTGGATCTGCGGCCAGTAGGCGACATCGTTGAATTCAACCAGACCTAGTGGAGCGCCGGTGACAATCAGACCATCGTAATTGTCGTCACAGATGTCTTCGAAATTGCAGTAGAAATTATTGAGGTGCTCGACCGGTGTATTACGGGATTCACGTGCATCTATGCGCAGTAGCTGGACATCAACCTGTAACGGTGAGTTCGACAGTAGACGAAGAAATTGGTTTTCCGTCTCGATCTTTTTCGGCATCAGATTAAGGATCAGCACCTTCAGCGGGCGAATTTCCTGGTTGGTGGCACGCGATGCCGTCATCACAAAGACGTTCTCATCACGCAAGAAATTGACGGCCGGTAGCTCGTCCAGCACCCGAATCGGCATAACCTTATTACCTCACAGCATACGCATACACGTTTAGACATCCAGATAGCTGAAGATAACCAGGAATAAACGAAATGTCGAGTGCGCATGTGAAAGGTGAGAAAGTTTCATGGCTGCTACGGCCCGTGGGATCGACCTTTTTTGGGAAGAATAGGCTTTAAATGATGGTTTTTGTTTCAGAAAGGCTTGTGGATAACGCTGTGGACAGGCTGCGTATAAACGCAAAAAACCCCGGCCTTTCGGTCGGGGTTTCTTACTTGTTTGATGCCTGGCAGTTCCCTACTCTCGCATGGGGAGACCCCACACTACCATCGGCGCTACGGCGTTTCACTTCTGAGT
>NZ_JALIGC010000001.1:0-246 GCF_024764775.1 Scandinavium manionii
GGTTCATATCACCTCGCCGACGCTTATCGCAGATTAGCACGCCCTTCATCGCCTCTGACTGCCAGGGCATCCACCGTGTACGCTTAGTCGCTTAACCTCACAACCCGAAGATGTTTCTTTCGATTCACCATCGATTTGCGATAATTTGAGAGACTCGAACACACCGTATTTTCCTTTCTTATTACGGAGAAAGGAAACAGTGTGTCGTTTCAATTTTCAGCTTGATCCAGATTTTTAAAGAGCAAA